>NZ_JBITSH010000009.1:0-302511 GCF_044540535.1 Streptomyces sp. NPDC085937
AACACGAAGTCCGTCAGCGCCGGGCTGTAGGCCGCACCGCCCGCACACGGACCCAGCATCACGCTGATCTGCGGGATCACCCCCGAGGCCCTGGTATTGCGCTGGAAGATCCCGCCGTACCCGGCCAGCGCGGAAACGCCCTCCTGGATACGGGCGCCCGCACCGTCGTTCAGGGACACCAGCGGCGCACCCGCCGCGATGGCCATGTCCATGATCTTGTGGATCTTCGTGGCGTGCGCCTCCCCCAGCGCACCGCCGAAGATCCGGAAATCATGGGCGTAGACGAACACCGTCCGCCCCTCCACCGTCCCCCAGCCGGTGATCACACCATCGGTGTAAGGCTTCTTCTCCTCCAGACCGAAACCGGTCGCCCGGTGCCGCCGCAACTGCTCCACCTCACGGAACGACCCCGCGTCCAGCAGCAGTTCGATGCGCTCCCGCGCGGTCAGCTTGCCCTTGGCATGCTGCGCCCGGGTCGCCTTCTCGCTCGGGCCGGCCAGTGCCTGGGCACGGATCTCGTGCAGCTCGACCGTCATGTGCGTCTCCTTCTCACGCGGGCCGGAACGGTTGTGTGCCGGTGGCCGCGGAGGCGCGGCCGGATCACCCGGACCTGTGGCGTACGGCGTCCAGCAGAACGGCCTGCCGCAGAGTGTCCGCGCCCGGCGCGTGACCGGCCCTGACCGAGGCGACGAACGCGGCGACCGTCGCCGCGACCTGGTCGGCGGGCGTCAGCCGGATCTCCTCCGTACCCGCGGACGTGTGCAAGCCGACCAGGGGGACGAAGTCGGCCGGCGGGGTGAACGCCCGGTCCACGGTGATCCGTCCCTCGCTGCCCCACAGTTCGTACCGCGACAGATAGGCGTGCTCCATGCCGAACGTGACGTGCGCGGTGACTCCGTCGGGGGTGCCCAGCAGTGCCGCGCCGGACGTCTCGACCCGCCGGCCGGGACCCTGGGCGAGCCGGGCACCGATCACTTCGAGCTCAGGGCCCAGGAAGTGCAGTGCGGCCCGGAGCGGGTAGAGGCCGACGTCCGCCAGTGCGCCGCCGCCCAGGCCGGGGTCGTACCGGATGTCGCTGTCGGGGAGCGGAGGGATGGTGAACGCCGCGTGCAGGGACTTCGGTTCGCCGATCCGACCGTCGGCGACGAGGCGCCGTACCGCCTCGTGCCGGGGATGATGGAGGAACATCACGTTCTCCATCAGTGCCACGCCCTGCTTGCCGGCCAGCTCCAGCAGGCGTTCGGTGGTGTCCGGGTCCGTCGTCAGGGGCTTCTCGGCGAGCACGTGCTTGCCGGCCTCGAGTGCCGCCTCCACCCAGTGCGCGTGCAGGGCGGCCGGCAGCGGCACGTACACGGCCTGCACGTCGTCGCGGTCCAGCAGTTCCGCGTACCCGTGGACGGGCCGGCAGCCGAAGCGCCCCGCCGTGCCCTCCGCCCTGCCCCGGTCACGGCTGGCGACGGCCGCGACCTCCACGTCCGGGGAGGCGGTGAACGCGGGGAGCATCCGCCGTACCGCGATGTCGGCGCAGCCGAGCACCCCGATACGCACCGGCGCGCTCATCGGGCGACCGCCGCACGGGCGTTGAGGCAGGCGAGCAGTGTGCGCGCCTGGACGTTCAGGTAGTGGCCGTGACGGACCAGCCAGGTCAGCTGGTCGGGAGTGACCCACGCGTATCCGGGCGGCGGGTCGAGGGGAGCGTCCCGTTCGTCGGCGTCGACGAGCAGGTACCGGCTCTCGGCGTTGAGGAACCGGCCCCCCTCCTCCGCGTGCACGGCCTCGTAGCGGATCCGCTCCGCCGGGGCCTCCAGCACGGTGTCGAGGTACGGCGGGCGTTCCTTCTCCGGCAGGTGGGCGTAGTTGGAGGGGGTGTACTGGACCGTGGGGCCCAGTTCGACGGTGTCGAGGAAGCCCCCCTCGACCCGGGCGTGCACCAGCACGTGCGGGACGCCGTCGAAGGTGCGGGTGAGGAACGCGGTCACCCCCTGGCCGACCGGCTCGAACAGCGGCTGGGTCCAGCTGGTGACCTCGCGGTTGCCGGCCTGTACGGACACGGCCACCACTTTGAAGTAGCGGCCCTCCTCGTGCTCGATGGCCGTCTCATGGCGGTGCCAGCCGGGCAGCCCGGCCAGCGGGACACGTTCGGCGTGCACATCGTGCCGGGCGCGCTCACCGGTGATCCAGGACAGCAGCTCGACGTCGGAGTGCAGGGCGCCGTCCGCCGTCTCCGGGACCGGGAGGCAGGACAGGACCGTCCGCGAGTCCATGTTGACGACATTGTCCCGGTGCAGCAGTTCGGCGATCTGGCCCAGGGTGAGCCAGCAGAAGTCGTCGAGGAGCGGCACGTCGTCGGTGGCCTCCACGATCATGTTGCGGTTGGCCTTGCGGAAGAACCACGAACCGTGCTCGGACTGCAGGGCGTCCGCGATGACCCGGCCCCGCCCGGGACCGACGAAGTGCTGTATGTACTTCACATCCGCGCCCTGATGGGCCTTGGTGTAGTTGCTGCGAGTGGCCTGCACGGTGGGGGACAGCTGGAGCAGGTTGGGATTGCCGGGCTCCATCTTCGCCTGCATCAGGAAGTGCAGGACCCCGTCGAACTCCTTGGCCAGGATGCCCAGGATGCCCACCTCGGGCTGCTTGATCACGGGCTGGTGCCACTCGGCGAACGGGCCGTCGCCGTAGGGTTCGTCCCGCTCGGTCACCCGCATGCCCTCGACCGTGAAGAACCTGCCGCTGCGGTGCACGAGATTGCCGGTGGTCTCCTCGAACGACCAGCCGTCCAGGCCGGCGAAGGGGATCCGGTCCACGCGGAAGGCGTTCGCCCTGCCACGTTCGGCGAGCCATGCGGAGAAGCTGTCGGTCGGCAGGTGAGCGCCCCGGGAGGTGGCGGCGGACAGCCCGAGGCGTTCCGTCACCCGCCGTGTGTTGGCGCGGGCCTGCGGGAGGGGAGGTGGCGTCACGGAGTACTCCTGAGGAACGGGGTGGGGAGGCGAGGGGTGGGACGGCACGCGGCTCAGTGCACGTCGACGATGGCGAACAGGCCCTTCTTGACGAGCTTGATGCCGTCGGTGGCGTCCTTCGAGTAGGTGATCGCCGCGTACCGGTCGGGCTCCAGCGGGACCCGCACGACGGACGAGCGGCCCGTGGACAGGTGCAGGCTGCCGAGACTGACCGAGCGGAACGGAGAGTCGGGCGGGAAGGTGCCGTCGTCGGGCAGGGCGTCGAACCAGGCCTTGAGCTCCGCCTCGGTGGTCCCTTCCGCGATCTTCACGAAAAGCAGTTCGTTCACCTGCCCGGGGATCCGGTTGACGTAGCGCAGCGGCCGGCCGGCGCGGAGACCGCCATGGACCTCGAAGCGCGGACCCACGCCGGGGACGTTCCTCGCCACGACGGTCGCGGTCGGCTCCGGGAACCGGCCGGCGGCTTCGCCGGTGACCGTCAGCCAGCGGTGCCGAGGCTCGGCGTCGCCGGCCGTGAGGTAGTCGAACAGCAGATACCGTCCCGGACGCAGGTGCTGCGTGAACGTCCCGGGCTGTCCGGGATGGACCACCAGCCCTCCGAGCAGGACGGCGGTCTCGTCCAGGTCCTTCGCACCCCGCGGAACGTCGGACGGGGTGTCGGACAGCGCGCGGGAGAGAACGTCCAGGAAGTCGTCCCAGCCCTTGCCGTCCTTCAGCCGGGCCAGCCCGATCCAGCCCTTGCCCGACTGGGTGGTCGAGGCGCGGAACGTGGCCGGTCCCGGGCGGGTGGTGGCCGGTGCGGTGAACTCCGTCGCGGTCGAGACGAGGTCCACCGTGGCCGTCGCCCCGGCGGTGTACGAGGCGTCCGCCGCGCTCACCGCAGGCGCGGGGGCCGCGGGGGCGGGCCCGTGCAGTCCGGCCAGCAGAAGTGCGGCACCGGCCAGCGTGACCGCTCGGCGCACGGTGCGCCGACGGTCGTTCCTCGTCCGGTTCCTGTGGTGCGTCACGAGCGTCCCCCTGGGGGTCGGTGGTGTCAGGCAGGTGCGGAGGCGCCGGACGCCACGGAGGCCGTGAAGTCCCCGAGGATCCGCCGGTAGTAGGAGGGGCCGAACCCCATGTGCGCGGTCTGCGGCACGAGGGAGCGCAGCTTCTCCGTCGAGATGACGTGCTGGCGGCCGCCCGTCTCGACGAACTCCCGGCGCGCCCGCAGTCCGAGCGCCTGCTCGAGGTGGCCGACGATGTCCTCCACCGGTACGGCGAAACCGGACGCCACATTGACCGTCTCGGCGCGCGGACCGGCGGCGAGGAGATGGTCGACGACGGTGATGACGTCCTCCACACCGATCAGATCCCGGGCCGCGCCCCGGTGCACCCGGACCATCCCCTCGCGCAGTTGCCGTACCAGGGTGGGCAGCAGCTGGTGCTCGGGCTGGTGCGGGCCGACCAGGTGCCCCAGCCGGAGTATCAGATGGTCGGCGCCGGAGTCGCGCAGCATTCCTTCCAGGGCGAGCTTGTGCGCGCCGTAAGGGGTACAGGGGGTCACCGGGACGTCCTCCCGGCCGGGCCCGTCGGCGAGTCCGTACATGCCGGTCGCCGCGGTGGAGAAGAAGAGCAGCCGCCGGCCGGTGTCGCGGCACCGGCCGGCGACCTCGCGCAGCAGCGCCGCCTCGCGGGCGAAGTCCGCGTCGGAGGTGCCGCTCGCCCACGACACCCCGGCTGCCAAGGCCACGGTGTCCGGATGCCGGCCGGCCAGCGGGCGCAGGTTCCGCGCCAGGAAACCGGTTCCCACAATGTCCATACGTCGTCCCGATCTCTGAGGAGTGAGGGGGCCGCGTGGGCCTTGCCGGTTCAGCCGCGCGCGGCCACGAACTCCTTGATCGAGGCGGTGACGTAGTCCAGCATCTCGTCCGTGAGCGCCGGGTAGACCCCGATCCAGAAGGTGTGCTCGGTGATGACGTCGCTGTTGGCCAGGTCGCCCACGATCCGGTGCGGCTGGTCGATGTAGGCCGGGTGACGGGTCAGGTTCCCCGCGAAGAGCCGACGCGTGCCGATCTTGCGGCCCTCCAGGAAGTCGACCAGCTCGGCGCGGCTGAACGGAGCTTCGGGGTCCACGGTGATGACGAAGCCGAACCAGCTGGGCTCGGAGCGGGGCGTGGCCTCGGGCAGCAGCAGGCCCGGGACCCCGTCCAGTCCCTCCCGCAACCGCCGCCAGTTGCGCCGCCGCGCCTCGATGAAGGAGTCCAGCTTGGCCAGCTGCGTGAGCCCGAGTGCGGCCTGGATGTCCGTGGCCTTCAGGTTGTACCCCACGTGGGAGAAGATGTACTTGTGGTCGTACCCGGCCGGCAGCGTGCCCATCTGGTACGTGAACCGCTTCAGGCAGCGGTCGTTCTCACCGGGTTCGCACCAGCAGTCCCGCCCCCAGTCGCGCAGCGACTCCACGATGCGGGCCAGGGCCAGGTTGGAGGTGAGCACACAGCCGCCCTCGCCCATGGTCAAGTGGTGCGCCGGGTAGAAGCTGACCGTCGTCATGTCGCCGAAGGTGCCGGTGAGCTTCCCGTCGTAGAGGGAGCCGACCGCGTCGCAGTTGTCCTCGATCAGGAACAGGTCGTGCTGTTCGCAGAGCTGGGCGATCTCCGTGACCTCGAAGGGATTGCCCAGCGCGTGCGCGATGATGACGGCGCGGGTCTTGGGTCCGATCGCCGCGGCCACCCGGTCGGCCGTCGCGTTGTAGGTGCCGAGGTCGACGTCCACGAAGACCGGGATGAGACCGTTCTGCAGGATCGGGTTGACCGTGGTGGGGAAGCCCGCCGCGACCGTGATGACCTCGTCGCCCGGCTTCAGCCGCCGCTCCTCCAGGGCGTGCGACATCAGCGCCGACACGGCCAGCAGGTTCGCCGACGAACCGGAGTTGGTCAGATGCGCCTTGCGGCGCTTGAGGCGTCGTGCGAACTGTGACTCGAACTTGCGGGAGCTGGTCCCGGCGGCGATGCGCATCTCCAGCGCGGCCTCCACCAGCGCCACCCGGTCCGCGTCCTCCAGTACCGCGCCGGACGGCCAGATCTCCGTCGTCCCCGGCACGAACTCGCGTGCCGGGGCGGTCTCCTGGTGATACGCGCGGACCTCTTCGAGAATCCGATCCTTGCGCTCGCTCATGATCATTTCCCTTCTCCGGCCGGGACTCCGGCCGTGATGCCGAGTGGTGTGCTGTGCGACGGACGCTCCGGCGGCAGCACGGAGGCCAGGAGGTCCCGCAAGGAGTCGTCGAGTCCGCGCGAGGGGCGCCAGCCCAGCAGGCGCCGGGCCCGGGAGATGTCCAGACACTGACGGGCCACGTCGGTACGGGCCGCCGGCGCCTCGGCGGCCTCGGTCACGGGCACGTCCAGTCCGCTGAGCGCGATCATCCGGTCGATCAGTGCGCGCATGGCCACCGCCTCGCCGCGGCCCACGTTGATCACCTGACCGTTGACGGCCGCCGACGGGGCCGTGGCCACGGCCACCACCGCGTCGGCGACGTCACCGGCGTCGACCAGGTCGCGGGCCGCGCGCAGCGGCGGCAGCCGGAGGGCGGCGATGTGCTCCCCGCGAGCCCGCGCCGCCGCCGCCTCACCCAGATGGGCCGCCACCCAGCCGAAGAGACTGCCCTCGGGAACCCCGGCGCCGATCACGTTGGCGAGCCGGAGCACCACCCCTTCGACGCTGCCCTCCCGCGCCCCGCGCAGCACGGCCCGCGTCCCGAGGAGTTTGGTGCGGCCGTAGGGCGTGACCGGTTCGGGGCGGTGGTCCTCGCCCGTGGCGCCGGCCGGGTCGCCGGCTCCGTACTCGTGGACGCTGCCCAGTTGCACCAGCCGTACCGGAGGGCCGGGGAGCGCGGCGAGGGCGGTCACGACCCGCTCGACGAGCGTGGCGTTGCCCGCGGCCATCTCCGCCTCGTCGGCCCGCCAGGCCCGCCCCGCCGCGTTCACCACGACGTCCGGGCGGGCCGCCGCCAAGGCCGTCCGCAATTCCTTCGGGCCCGCCGTCAGCAGGTCCAGGCGGGTGGCCGTCGTGGTCCGGCCCGCGGGCGGACCGGTGACGGGCGGCGGACCGCCGCGCGAGAACAGGTGCACCCGCGCACCCCGCGAGGCGAACGCCGCGCCGAGCCCGCGGCCCAGGAACCCGCCGCTCCCCAGGACCACGACCGACAGCCCCGGCACGCGCCCGCGGTCAGGCCGCACGGCCCGTCCCGTGCTTGACGGCCTTCCACCAGTCGGGGTTGTCGCGGTACCAGGCCACGGTCTCCGCCAGACCCTCCTCGAACCCGATCCGGGGCGCGTAGCCGAGTTCCTCGCGGATCTTCGACTCGTCGATCGAGTACCGCAGGTCGTGCGCCTTGCGGTCGGCCACCCGGCGGATCTTCTCCTCGCCGGCACCGGTCAGTTCCAGCAGCTTCCGGGTGAGATCGAGGTTGGTGTACTCGTTGCCGCCGCCGATGTTGTAGATCTCCCCGGCCCGGCCCTCGTTCAGCACCAGGTGGATGCCGCGGCAGTGGTCGGCCACGTGGAGCCACTCACGCACGTTGCGTCCGTCCCCGTACAGCGGGACCTGACCGCCCTCCAGCAGATTGGTCACGAAGAGCGGGATGACCTTCTCGGGGTGCTGGTAGGGGCCGTAGTTGTTGGAGCAGCGGGTGATCGACAGGTCCACGCCGTGCGTCCGCCAGTAGGCGCGGGCGACCAGGTCCGAGCCCGCCTTCGAAGCCGCGTAGGGCGAGTTGGGCGCCAGCGGCCACTCCTCCGTCCAGGAGCCGTCCGCGATCGAGCCGTAGACCTCGTCGGTGGAGACGTGCACCACCCGCTCGACCCCGCTCTCCAGCACGGCGTCCAGCACGGTCTGGGTGCCCAGCACGTTCGTCCGGAAGAACTCCCCGGCCCCCTCCAGGGACCGGTCCACGTGGGACTCGGCCGCGAAGTGCACCACGGCGTCGTGGCCGGGCAGCAGTTCGCGGAGCAGGGACCGGTCGCACACGTCGCCGCGGACGAACACCAGGCGCTCGTGCGAGGCGGGCAGGTTCTCCCGGTTGCCGGCGTAGGTCAGCTTGTCCAGGGCGGTGACCTGGGCGCCTTCCCAGCCGCGGTACTCGTCCGCCAGCAGACTGCGGACGAAGTGCGAGCCGATGAAGCCCGCCGCTCCGGTGACAAGAATCCTCATGCCGCGACCTCCACTCGGGTGTGATCTCCCACGACGAGGCAGTGATGGCCGGTGCCCCGTCCGGTGGTGCCCACGGACGCGGCGCGCCCGATGAGCGAGTTGCGCAGGCCGTGGACACCGGTGACGGTCGCCTCGTCCAGGGCGATCGACCCCTCGAGCCGGCTGTCCGCCACCAGGCAGTCCCGCCCGATGGAGGTGTGCGGACCGATGTGACTGTCCTCCAGCACCGTGCCCGCGCCGATGATCGCCGGACCCTCCACCCGGGACCTGACGACGCGTGCCCCGGCCTCGACCACGACCCGGCCGACGAGCACGCTGGCCTCGTCGACCCGTCCGTCGACGCGCCGGGTCAGGCCGTCGAGGAGATGGCTGTTGCACTCCAGGACGTCCTCGACCTTCCCGGTGTCCTTCCAGTAACCGTCGTAGCGGCTGGCACGCACGTCCGCCCCGGAGGACAGGAGCCACTGGACGGCATCGGTGATCTCCAGTTCGCCGCGGGCGCTCGGCTCGATCGACGCCACCGCCTCGTGGATGGCGGCGGTGAAGAAGTAGACGCCGATCAACGCCAGGTCGCTGCGCGGCTCACGGGGCTTCTCCACCAGGCGCCGCACCTCGCCGTCGGGCCCCAGTTCGGCGACACCGAACGAGCGAGGGTCCGCGACCTTGTGCACGACGACGTGCGCGGCCGGGCGGTGCCGGACGAACTCCGCGGCGGTCTCGGCGATCCCGTCGGGCAGCATGTTGTCGCCCAGGTACATCACGAAGTCGTCCGGACCGAGGAAGTCCCGCGCGATCACGACGGTGTGGGCCAGTCCCCGTGGTTCGTCCTGGGGGATGTAGGTGATCCGCACACCGAACCGGGAGCCGTCACCGAGGACCGCCTCGATCTCCGGACCGCGGTTGCCGACGATGACCCCCACCTCGGTCACGCCCAGCTCCCGGACGGAGTCGAGCACGTGCACCAGGACGGGTGTGTTGGCGATGGGGATGAGTTGTTTGGGCATCGAATAGCTGAAAGGCCGCAGCCGGGTACCGGACCCGCCTGCGAGCACCAGAGCTTTCATCGAGAGGTCCTCTCGGTTCGTGTCGTCTTCACGCCAGATCTCCGAGCGTGGCGACCACGCTCGCGGGGGAGGGCATGGCGGCGATCTCGCGGGAAAGGGCGCCCGCACCCTCCCGGTAGGTGTCCTTGGCCAGCAGCTCCTGACAGGAGTCCGCGATCGCGTCGGCCGAGTCCTCGCCCGGCAGCAGCGTGATCGCCGCCCCGTGTTCGGCGACGCGCAGGGCGGGCTTCTCCAGCACGGCACCCTTGGGAATGAGGAGTTGAGGCACACCGGCGTTCAGGCCGGTCAGGGTGCTCACCCCGCCGGCGTGGTGCACCAGCAGGTCACAGGTGGGCGCCACCAGATCCAGTGGCACCCAGCCGACGCGGGCCCCCGGCAGGCCGTCGCGCAACGCGTCGGCGGTCCCGTCGGGCGCCGCGACGATCAGCTCGACGTCCCACGAGGCGACGTCCGCGGCGAGGCCGCGCAGGAAGTCGAAGTTCTTGTCGTAGCTCTCCTTCGCGACCCGGCTGCCCGAGGTGACGAGGATCCTGCGGCGCTCGCCGCGGGTGACCATCCAGGTCTCCAGCCGCCGCTGGGCGTTCGCCGGGACGTAGCGCATGGGCTGTGCGGGAGCGGCACCGGCGGGACGCAGGCTCGGCGGGCAGATGTCCACGAACATGTCCGGCTCGGGCAGCCGGTCCAGCCCGAACGGTTCCAGCTCCGGCAGCAGTTCCGTGTCCGCGCCGGGGTGGATGCCGTCCGCCTCGATGGCGTCCCAGGTCTGCCGCACGTGGGGCACGCCCAGGTGCAGGGCGAGCAGCGGGGCGACGTAGCTCATCGTGCCGCCGACGATCAGATCGGGCCGCCAGGACCGGCAGAGGTCCAGCATCCGGGGCAGGCTCGAGGCGGCCATGCGTGCGAACCAGCGCCCGGTGAACAGCGCCTGCTCCACCGGGTGGGAGGGGATGGCCTCCGGACGGCCGGCCCGGTCGGTGGTGATGAAGTGCCGGATCGGCAGATCGGTGGTGGCCACGCCCGGCAGGCCCGACGACGTGATGTACGGGACCATGTCGTCGTTCGCGGCCATCACGACCTGGTGTCCCGCGTTGCGCGCGGCGGTGGCCAGCGGGGCCAGGGCGAACACGGTCGCCGGGCTTCCCGCGGCGACGAAGAGCATCCTCACGGTGTCCCTGCCTTGTCGAATCGGGGCAGCAGACCTGCCCGTACGGCCTCGGCCACGGTGGGGGCCTTGGCGTCCTTGTCGGAGATGAGAGGGGGCTCCGGGCAGTCCCAGGGCAGCCCGAGATCCGGGTCGAGCGGATTGATGTCGATCTGCGTGCCCGGCATATAGGTGGAGGACACGACGTAGCAGATGCACGCGTCGTCGGTCAGCGCGAGGAACCCGTGCCCCACGCCCTCCGGCACGTACACCGAACGCCCGGAGTCCGCGTCCAGCACGTTCACCCGGTGCTCCCCGAAGGTGGGGGAGCCGATCCGCAGGTCCACGACGATGTCGCGCAGCGCGCCCCGTACGCAGGTGACGTACTTGGCCTGCCCGGGCGGGATGCGCACGCTGTGGATGCCGCGCAGTGTGTGGCGCCGGGAGACCGAGTAGTTGATCTGCCGGGGCAGGAAGGGGACACCGGTGGCTTCTTCCAGCAGGTCGCCCCGCATCGCCTCGTAGAACGACCCCCGTGGGTCGGGGATCAGCTCGGGTGTGATCACGTACGTGCCCGGGAGGGGCAGTTCCTCGATGCGCACTAGACGCTCGCCTTTCTCGGTCGGGTGCCCGCCCGGGCTCGCCGCTCCAGTTCGGCGGCCGCGGCGGCGGGGGACGGCATCGCGGCCATCTCCGCCGCCAGTCCACGGGCCGCCTCCGCGTACCGGGGGTCGGTCAGCAGGTCGTCCAGGGCCGCGCCGACGGTCCGCGGGTCGTCCTGCCGCTCCGCCGTGTCGAAGGACAGACCGGCTCCGGTCGCGGCGAGCCGGTCGCCCAGCGGGAAGTGGTCCGCCAGCTGAGGGAGCACCAACTGGGGGAGTCCGAAGGAGGTCGCCGTCATGGCCGTGCCGGCTCCCCCGTGGTGGACCATCGCGTCACAGGTCCCGAGGAACAGATGGAGGGGGAGCGGGTCCACCGCCGTCACCGTGTCCGGCAGCGGGCCGATCCGGGAACGGTACGGCTCGGGCAGCGTCACGAGGATCTCGGTTCCGGGCGATGCGGCGAGGGCCCGCAGCAGAGCGCGGGTGAAGCCCACGCCGTGCAGGGCCAGGGTGTTGCCCAGCGACACGGCCACCCGTCGCCGTCCGGCCCTCGGTCCGTCATCCGTCCGGACCCAGGCGGGAACCTCACCACCGCCGCTGTACGGCACGTACCGGACGGGCGTGCCCGGCTCGCCGCCCGGCAGTCGCAGGGTGGGCGGACACGGATCGAGCAGCACGTCCGGGTCGGGAAGGCCAGGAACGCCGAGCCGCTCGCACAGCTCACGTGCGCCGGGGCGGACGAAGGCACGGGCGGGCCCCGAGATGGCATCCACCGTCCACCGGTGGTGCACCACCGGCACACCCAGCCGTGCCCCGATGATCAGCGAGCAGTACTCCAGCGGATCGGCGAGGACGATGTCCGGCCGGTACCCCTCGGCCACGTCGCTGTAGCGGCTGAGCATCGAGGCCGCATGGGCCCACCACAACCTGCCGTAGCCGCCGAGCAGTTCGGGAGCCGGCCGGGGCCGGGCCTGCAGCGGACGCCGGTCCCGACCCAGCCCCTTCAGCAGCATCCCGTTCACCTCGAACGGCTGGCCCGCCGGAATCGCCGTGAGGCCGCAGGCCCGTACGGCTCCGACCACATCGGGCTGGGCCAGCACGGTCACCTCGTGACCGGCCGAGCGCAGCGCCCACAGCAGCGGTACCAGCGGAAGGAAGTGAGTGGGAACGGGAGTGGAGATCACCAGTACGCGCATCTGACGGACCGTCCTCTCGGGGCGCGTGGTCAGCGGCGTTCGGCGGTCAGCCGCTCCAGCAGCGGAACGATCTCCTTGGGTGCCGGCGCGGCGAGCATCTCGTCGTGCAGGTGCCGGGCGCCCAACGGGAAGGACGGGTCCTCCAGAAGCCGCACGAGCTGCTTGTGCATCTCCGCGACGTCCAGGGCGTCCGGGTCGGCGACGAGGCCCGCGCCCATGTCCCGCACGTAGCGGGCGGTGACCATCTCGTCCCACATGACCAGCGGCATCACCAGCTGCGGCACCTGGTGGGCGACGGCGGAGGAGAACGTGCCGCCGCCGCCGTGGTGGATGATCGCGGAAGCGGTCGGGAGGACCTGGTTGAGCGGGACGTACTCCACCGCGCGTACGTTGCCGGGCAGCGTTCCCGCCGCGTCGAGCTGCTGGCTGTTCAGCGTGGCGACGACCTCGATGTCCAGTTCCGACACCGACGCGAAGAACTCCCGCATCGGGAAGCCGCTGTACCTGCCGAAGATCTTGCGCCGGCTCACGCCCAGGGACAGCACCACTCGGGGGCGCTCGGGACGGGTGTGCAGCCAGCCGGGCAGCCGGCCCGCGCCGGTGTACGGGACCCTGCGCACCGGTATGCGTGTCTGGTCGAGCGGAGCCTGCATCCGGGACTGGGTCAGGTCCAGCGTCCACTGGCCCAGCAGCATCTCGTCGCCGAACTCCAGCCCGTGACGCTCCAGAACGGGGCCGAACCAGCCCAGCCACGGATGTTCCGTCAGGTCCGACGAGGGATCGGCCAGTTCACGTTTCGTGCGCTCGTGGATCACACCGATGTTGTCCATGCCCCACAGCAGCCGGGCGTGCGCCGCGCCGCTGACCCGGGCGGCGACCGGGGCGGGGAACATCAGCGGGTCCCACAGCACCAGGTCGGGACGCCAGGCACGGGCGAAGTCGACCAGGTTGTCCAGCACCGGCCGGCGGCCGCCCGGCTCCGAGGGCTCCGGATAGTGCAACCGGAACATGCCGGTGAGAATGGCGCGGGTGGTGCGCCAGGACCCCGTCTCCTCCGGTTCGAAGGCGTCGAATCCCAGGGAGGGCCGGTCCGGCTCGGCGTCGCCCGTGTGCGGGCCGAGAGCTTCCGGCAGTTCGTCCGGCGTGCCCAGCGGTACGGCCGTGAGCCCCGCCGCGGCGATGTTGTCGATCACCCCCGGGTCCACGACGCCCGCGTGACTCGCCACGACGACCTCGTGCCCGGCGCTCTGCAGCGCCCAGGCCAGCGGCACCACCGGATACAGGTGTGCCGTCGCCGGGAAGATGGTGAACAGGACACGCATTCTTGATCTCCGATCGCGTTGGGACGCGGGTCTGGGGCGGTCAGGCAGCGGTGCCGGCGCGGGCGCGGCGAGACGGGGCGCAGGCGATCACGGCTCCCGTCGTCGACAGCGCCGTCAGGATCAGCAGGGCCGGGCGGTAGCCCGAGCCGGCCGCCGTGGCCACCGCCGGCAGGGACAGCAGGGGACCGAGCTGAACCGCCGTCTGGTAGACCGGCACCGCCGTGCTCCGCCGCTCGGCCGGGATGCCCGACACGGCCTGCAGATTGAGGGCCGCGAAGGCCAGGACGAAACCGGCCTCGACGCACAGGAGCACCGGCAGCACCCCGGTGACGTAGGTCCCGGGCGCTCCGGTCAGCAGAGCCGTCGCACAGCCCAGCGCCGTCGCGCACCCTCCGGCCGCGATCAGCGGTCCGGTGCCGAAACGCGCCACCATCCGGCCGGCGAACGGCAGGGCGAGCGCCAGCGGCACACAGGCCGGCAGGAACGCCAGCGCCGTTTCCCAGGAGCCCCACCCCCACGTGTCGTGCAGCCAGTGGGTGAGAAGCAGCAACAGCCCGAGGTAGGTGCCGTTCAGCGTCGCCGCGCACAGCGCCGACCGTACGAACGGCCCGTTGCGCACCAGCCGGGCCATGGCCGGCCGCAGTGGCTCGGCGGACGTCCGGCCGGTGTCCCCGGGAATGAGCCGGACACCGGCCAGCAGCAGGAGGACGGCGAACGGCGCCGGGAACACCGGGTTCCAGCGCCAGCTGAGCTCGGTGAGCGCACCGGAGGAGAGCAGGCCCACGGTGAATCCCGCCGCGCCGAAGAGGGAGTACACGGACACCGCCCGGCTCTGCTCGGGTCCCGGCCGGAAGACGGTGCCGATGATGGCCAGCCCGGTGGGCGCGGTCAGCGCCGCGCACATGCCCTTCACCACCCTGGTCGCGGCCAGCACGGCGCCTTCGTCGGTCAGGCCGCCGGCCAGCGAGGCGGCGATGAACACCGTCAGCGCGGCGAGGTACACGCGTCGTCGTCCCCACCGGGCGGCCAGACGCGGGCCGAGCAGCAGCAGGGCAGCGAACCCCGCGGCGAAGCCGCTCATCATCCACTGTCCGCCGTACATGGACAGCCCCAGGTCCCGCCCCATGGCCGGCAGGGCGACCAGGACGACGGATACCTCCAGGGCGTCGATGAGCATGTTGCCGGCGAGGACGAACAGAAGGGCCCGCCGCCCGGCACCGGCGCGGTCCGGGCGCGGCGAGGTGAAGAGCGTCGACAGCGAAGCGAAGGGCGTCGGCATCCGTCCGTCCGCCCGCTCAGCCGCCGAGCAGGGTGCCGCCGCTGGCGTCCAGGTAGGAGCCGGTGATCCAGCGGGAGTCGTCGCTCGCCAGGAAGGCCACCACATCGGCGATGTCGCGGGTCTCACCGACCCGGTTGAACACCGAGTAGCCCGCCATCGCGGCCACCGCCTCCGGGTCGTCGAAGACGGGTGACCCGTTGTCGGTGATGCCCGGGCCCACACTGTTGACGGTGATGCCGCGCGGGCCGAGGTGCTTGGCGAAGTGCAGGGTGAGCTGGTCGACGGCGCCCTTGGTCATCGCGTACGCCACCTCCTGGGGGTTCGCGACCCGGGTCAGCCCCGAGGAGATGTTGATGATCCGCCCGCCGTCGGGGAGGTTGGCCAGGGCGCGCTGCACCAGGAAGTACGGTGCCTTCGCGTTGACGGCGAAGAGGCGGTCGAACTGCTCGGGGGTCAGTTCCTCGGGATCCACCCCGCCCATCACCCCGGCGTTGTTCACCAGGATGTCGAGCGTGGTGTTTCCGGTGCGTTCCTTCAGCTCCCTCTCCAGGGCCAGGAACAGCTCGTGCACGTCACCGGGCACCCCGAGTTCGGCCAGCACGGAGAACCCGCGGCCGCCGTCCTTCTCGATGGCCGCGACCGTCTCCTCGGCCGCCTCCCGGTTGCTGGAGCAGTGCACCGCGACCAGCGCCCCGTCGCGGGCCAGCCGGAGGGCCGTGGCCCGTCCGATGCCCCGGCTGGAGCCGGAGACGAGTGCGGTCTTGCCGGAGAGCTTGCCCATGGTGATCCTCCTGTGCCTGATGTCCTGACGAGTCGGGGCGGGGGCGGCCGGCTTCCCCGGCCCGCCGGTGCCGGCCCACGCCGGACGGCCGCCGTCGAGCCCGCCGACCATGGCGGCCAGATGACGGCGGGCCGCCGGGAGGTCCAGCAACTCACGGAAGACCGCCCGCAACGGATCCACTTCGGGTCCGCCGAACAACAGCTGCGCCTGGGCCTCGATGTTGGTGAGGACCCGGGCGCCCACCGGACGACGGACCGTGTCGTAGGTGTCCAGCACCTCGTCACCGGCCCGGCCGGCCAGGTGAGCGGCGAGCTTCGGGCCCAGGTCCATGGCGTCCTGCAGACCGAGGTTGAGTGCCTGGCCCCCCACCGGCAGCTGCACGTGCGCCGCGTCCCCCGCGAGGAACACCCGGCCGTCGCGGTACCCGTCCGCCTGCCGGCGTGCGTTGTCGAAGGCGTTGAGCCAGACGGGCCGGGCGCCGCTGATGTCCTCGCCGGTGACGCGCGCCCACACCGCGCAGACGTCGTCGAAGGCGGGGGTCCGGGACGGTCCGGGGGTCCGGTCGAAGGCGTGGACCATGATGCGGGTGACGCCGTCCGGCCCGCGGCGGGCGTTGGCCACGCCCCGGGGATGACGCTCGAAACGCCGCTCCCGCAGTTCGATGCCGGCCAGGTCGGCGCGCAGCAGTTCCTTGGTGGCCGCGGCCCCCGGGAAGCCGAAGCCGCCCAGCCGCCGTACGGCGCTGTCCTCGCCGTCGCAGCCGACGACGTAGGAGGCGTCCAGCCGCAGGCGCCGCCCGCCCGGTGCGACGGCGACGACACGCACCCGGTCGGAGCTCTGGGCCAGGCCGGTCACCGTGAGTCCCCGCCGCACCTCGGCGCCGAGTTCCGTGGCCCATGCGGCGAGGACGGCTTCGACGTGGGTCTGGGGCGCCTTCCACTGTCCGGCGTACGGGCTGTCCCCGGCCTCGCTCAGGTCGAGAGGGATGCCGCCGAAGTGACCGGGTCCGGCCGCGGGCAGCTGACCGAACCGTTGCAGCAGACCCCGTTCGGCCAGCAGGTGCAGGGTGCGTGCGTGCAGGACCGACGCCCGGGACTCGGTGGTGGGCCGCGCCAGCCGTTCCAGTACGGTCACCCGCGCCCCGCCGGCCCGCAGGTCCCCGGCGAGCATCAGCCCGGACGGCCCGGCTCCCACGACGATCACATCGGTGTCCGGCGCCGCCATGTCAGCGCCGCTTCTCGGCGTGGTCCTTGGCATGGCCGAGGGTGGCCAGGCTGTTGGCGCTCAGCGCGCCCTGGACGTACGCGCGGGCGTCGGCCACGGTCGCGTCGGGTCCGAGGACCCGGGCGATGTTCTCCGTGTTGAGGGTGACGGTGTGCTGGGAGGTGGCGGCGACCCCGCTCTCGTCCTCCGTGAACGTCCACAGGCCGGTGTGCAGGGTCATCAACGCGGGCAGGGTCACCTGCTTGTAGGCGATCCTGTGGTGCGGGAACGTCACCCGGTACGACTTCGTGGTGTGCGTCGAGCCGTCCTTGGCCCGGGTGTCCATCTCCAGCGTCTGCAGTCCGGGGGTGTCCTCCGTGAAGCGGACCGAGGCCACGTGAGGCAGCCGCTCCGCCCACAGCCCCGCCTCGTCGACGAAGTCGTAGGCGTCCTTGGCGGAGCCGGCGATGTGCACGGTGTCCTCGAAGGAGAAGGTGAGGTCCTCGGCGGCGTGGGCCAGTTCCACGTTGGTCTTGAGCGCGGCCAGCTCGGCGCGGGAGTTGCGGTCGACGGCCTCGTCGATCCAGCGCAGGCCCGCGGGGTCGTCGTCCACGGCCCGGTAGTCGTGCAGCAGCCGGATCCGGGCCGAGTCGCCCGACAGCGGCTCGATGACCCACGCGCCGCCCATGGCGGCCACCGGCGGGGTCGACACCTCCTGCCGGAAGGTGATCCGCAGACGCTCCGGGTCCAGTGTGCGGCGCGAGGTCCAGTTCTTCGCCTCGCCGTTGGCGGTCGCCCAGATCCGGATGCGTTCCTCGCCCGTGGAGCGCTCCACATGGTCGACATGGATGGTGGGAGGAAAGATCCGCGGCCAGTTCTCCACCTCGGCGATCAGCCGGTAGACGGCGGCGGCCGGGGCCTCGACGGTGATCTCGTGCTCGACCTGACGGGTCGTCATGACGGTGTGCCCTCCGTGTCTCAGAAGTTGCCCAGGCCGCCGCAGACGTTGAGCGCCTGGGAGGTGATGGAGGCGGCGGTGTCGGAGGCCAGGTAGCCGACCAGGCCCGCGACCTCCTCGGGGGTCGAGTAACGGCCGAGCGGGATCTTCGCCTGGAACTTCTCGAGGATCGCGTCCTCGGTGGTGTCGTAGGCGGCCGCGTAGCCCTGGCGCACCCGCTGGGCCATCGGTGTCTCGACGTAACCGGGGCAGACGGCGTTGACGGTGATGCCGGTGGGCGCGAGTTCGTTGCCGAGTGCCTTGGTGAAGCCGACCACGCCGTGCTTGGAGGCGGAGTAGGGGGCGCCGAGCACCACGCCCTGCTTGCCCGCGGTGGAGGCGACGTTGATGATCCGGCCCCGGTCCTTCTCGCGCATGCCACCCGTGGTGAGCACCTCACGCGTCATGCGGAAGACGCTGTTGAGATTGGTGTCGATCACGTCGGACCAGAGGTCGTCGGAGAGGTCGGCGGTGACTCCGCCGCCCGACCTGCCCGCGTTGTTGACGAGTACGTCGATGGTGCCGAAGCGGTCGACGGCCCGCTCCACGAACCGCTTGACGTCGGCACCGGAGCGTACGTCGCACGGGGCGCCGTCCACGTCCAGTCCCTCGTCCAGCAGTTCCTTGACCGTGCGGGTCACGCCGGTCTCGGTGCGGGCGCAGAGGAACACCCGGTGGCCCTGGCGGGCCAGCAGCCTGGTCACCGCCAGGCCGATGCCGCTGGTCGCGCCCGTGACGAGGGCGACCCTCGGGTTCTGCTGCGTCATGTCTGTCTCCTGGATGCGTCGGTGTGCGGCCGGCCCTCGACGCGCCGCTGCCGCCGGGCCCGGCCAGGGCACGCGGCGGCAACGGAGGAGGGCGGACGGCGGGGGACGGGGTGGTACGGGAAGTGCGCGCCGCCGGTTCCCGCCGGAGGCATCGACGGTGGCCGGGCCGGAACCGGCGGGCGCGGTCCGGGTGTGCTCAGCCGACCTCGGCCGGCACCAGCAGGGCGTTGACGGCCTCCAGCAGCGACCGCGGGGTCGCGGCGTCGGTCAGCGTCTCGTCGTCGAGGGTGATACCGAACTCGCGCTCGATCCTGCCGCCGGTCTCCAGCAGCGCCAGGGACTCGTAGCCCAGCAGTCCGAAGTCGGTGTCGAGGATGTCGCCGTCGAGATCGACGCCTTCGTCCGCGCCGGCTCCCTCGCGCAGAATGCGCTTGAGGTCCTCAAGTGTGAACTCATGGGCGGGCATGGGTGACTGTCCTTTCGTCGCTGTTGTGGGGTGGTCGTCACGGCCGGCCCTCCGCACGCCGCCGTGACCGGCGGCGGTCAGGCCGCGCGCACCACGGCCGCGGAGTTGAAACCGCCGTGGCCGCGGGCGAGTACCAGGGCGGAGCGCACCGGGGCCGGCCGTTCCTGGCCGACGACCAGGTCCAGGTCGTGACCGGGGGAGGGGGTGACACCGACGGACGGCGGAATCACCTCGTCCCGCATGGCGAGGAACGCCGCGGCCAGGTCCAGCGGCGCCGCCCCCGAGTAGAGCCGCCCGGTCATCGTCTTGGGGGCCGTCACGGGTACGGCCCGGGCGCCGAACACCGCCGTGATCGTCTCCGCCTCGATCCGGTCGAGGTCGGGCAGGGCGGCCGCGTCGGCGAACACCACGTCGATGTCACCGGGCGCCGCACCGGCGTCGGCCAGGGCGAGTTCGACGGCCTTGCGCAGGCCGGGAGGCCGTCCGCTGCCCGGCCGCGGGTCCAGCGTGGCGCCGTATCCCGCGATCTCGCCGTAGATCCGCGCCCCCCGGGCCCGGGCCTGCCGCAGGTCTTCCATGACGAGCAGGGCGCCGCCCTCACCGGGCACGTGTCCGGCCGCCGCGTCGTCGAAGGGGAGGTAGGCGCGTGCCGGGTCACGGCCGGTGCTCAGCCGGTTGCTCGCCATCTGGGCGACCCAGCCCCAGGGACAGATCGAGGCGTCGACGGCGCCCGACATCACCAGCCGCGTGCCCTTGCGGAGCTGCCGACGTGCCTGGGCGACCGCGTCGAGCCCGCCGGCCTGGTCGCTGACGACCACACCGCTGGGACCGCGCATGCCGTTGCGGATGGATATCTGACCGCTGTTGACGGCGTAGAACCAGGCGAAGGACTGGTAGGCGCTGACGTACCTGCTGCCCTTGCTCCACAGGGCCTGCAGCTCCCGCTGGCCGAACTCGAAGCCCCCGGACGAGCCGGCGGTGATGACTCCCATCTCGAACCCGGGAAGGTCCTCCGGCCGGACCGCGGCGTCCTGGAAGGCCCAGTCCGCGGCCACCAGCGCGAGCTGGGTCATCCGGTCGGTCTGCGGCAGCAGCCGGCCCGGCAGGTGCTCGGTCGCGTCGAACCCGGCGATCTCGCCCGCCAGTTGGGCGGGATACTGGTCGGGCACGAAACGCGTGATGCGTCCGATGCCGCTGATCCCCTTGCGGGTGGCGGTCCAGTAGGCCTCCGTGCCGAGCCCGTTGGGCGCGACGACACCCAGTCCGGTGACGGCGGCCCGGACGTCCGTCGCGCTCATGTGGTCCTCCGGTCGGGTCGGGCGAGCACCATGGCGCTCTGGAAACCGCCGAAGCCGCTGCCCACCGACAGCACGGCGTCGGTGGGCCACTCCCGCGCGGTGAGCGGGACGTAGTCCAGGTCGCACTCGGGGTCCGGGGTGTGCAGGTTGGCGGTGGGCGGTACGACGCCGTGCTCCATGGCCAGCGCGCTCGCCGCGATCTCGATGGAGCCGATGGCTCCGAGCGAGTGGCCCACCATCGACTTGATGGAGCTGACCGGCACGGCGTAGGCGTGCTCTCCGAGGCTGCGCTTGAACGCGGCGGTCTCGTGGCGGTCGTTCTGCTTGGTGCCCGAACCGTGCGCGTTGACGTAGTCGATGGCCCCGGGGGCCAGGCGTGCCTCGTCCAGCGCGACGCGGATGGCCTCGGCCATCTCCCGGCCGTCGGGGCGCAGGCCCGTCATGTGGAAGGCGTTGCTGCGCGTGGCGTAACCGGCGATCTCCGCGTAGACGTGGGCGCCGCGCCGCCGGGCGCTGCCGAGTTCCTCCAGGACGAACACGGCCGAACCCTCGCCCAGCACGAAGCCGTTACGGGTGCCGTCGAAGGGGCGTGAGGCGTGCTCGGGGTCGTCGTTGCGCGGGGTCGTCGCCTTGATCGCGTCGAAGCAGGCCACCGTGATGGGGGAGATGGGAGCGTCGGTGGCGCCGGCCACCATGACGTCGGCCGAGCCCTCCCGGATCAGGTCGGCGGCGTAGCCCACGGCGTCCAGCCCGGAGGTGCAGCCGGTGGACACCACGGTGGCCGGCCCCTCCGCGCCCACCGCCCAGGCCACCTCCGCGGCGAAGGAACTGGGGACCAGGTGGTTGTACAGGTGCGGAACCGCGTAGGTGTGGTCGACCAGGTCGAGCCGGCCGCTGTCGCTGACCGTGCGGTACTCCTGGTCCAGTCCCATCGTGGCGCCGACCGCGCTGCCGATGGTGACGCCGGTGCGGTGCGGGTCCAGGGCGGTGAACTCCAGGCCGCTGTCGGCCACCGCGTCCCGGGCGGTGACCACGGCGAACTGGGCGGCGCGGTCCATCCGCCGGATCTCCTGGGCGCTCAGTCCCAGCAGCTCCGCGTCGAAGTCGACCTCCGCGGCGACCTGGGAGCGGAAGGGGGAGGGATCGAAGAAGGTGATGCGACGGGTCGCGGTGTGCCCGCCGGACAGCGTGTTCCAGAAGTTCTTGACGCCCACGCCGCCGGGGGCGGTGACTCCGATGCCGGTGATCACCACGCGCCGGGGGTACGCGCCGCTCACCGGGCGGTCCAGTGGTAGAAGCGCTGCGCCATCGCGTCGGCGGGCGAGCGCCAGGTGGCCGGGTCGTAGGCGGTGATGAACGGCTTGAGGTCCTCGCTGATCCCCACGAAGCGCGGGTCGGTCTTCGCGGCCTCGATCCGCTCGCCGCCGTCCTCGGTGTCGAAGTCCTGCAGGTGGAAGTAGAGGCCGCGGTACGAGAAGAGCTGCCGGCGCCGGGTGCCCATCCGGTCGGGCATCTCCGTGCCGTCGAACTCGCCGAAGAGGCGGGCCACGTCCTCGGCGGAACGGGGTTCCATCCTGGCCACGATCAACGTGCTGTGCATGAGTCTCTCCTTGTCAGGGCTGCTGGATCCGGGACGGACCGAACCAGCGCTCCAGTGCCATGGGCAGGTCGTGGTGGCTGCCCGGTGCCGCCCAGGCCACATGTCCGTCGGGCCGCACCAGGACCGCCGCCGTGCCCGCGAGGGGAGCACCGGGCCGGACGCCGTGGGGCTCCGCCGTGACGACGTCCACCCGGTCCGACCAGCCGGCCGCGCGCTCCCGGAGGACGGCGTTGTCCTCCAGGTCGAGCAGGACGCCACGGGCCGGCCCGAGCAGTGCGGTGCTGCTGGTCTTGCGCCGTTCGCCCACGAGCTCCAGGTGCGGCATGCGCAGTCCCAGGAGCGGGTGCGGGCCAGGGCCGACGTCGTAGCGGATCTCCAGGCCGCTCACCATGCCGGCGAGATGACGGCTGACCTCCTCGTACTGGATGAGCTCCGCGAGGACGTCGCGCAGCGGCTGGACCTCCTCGCCGGTGAGGAAGAGCAGCCCCTGGGCCTTGGTGTTCATCATCAGCCGCTCGCCGACCGGGTACCGCTCGGCGTGGTAGGTGTCCAGCAGCTCCTCCGGGGCGCTGCCGCGGACCACGGCGGCCAGTTTCCAGCCCAGGTTCACGGCGTCCTGGATGCCGGTGTTCATCCCCTGGCCGCCTGCGGGCAGATGGATGTGCGCGGCGTCCCCGGCGAGCAGGACGCGACCTCGGCGGTACTCGGTGACGAGCCGGGTCGCGTCACCGAAGGCGCTGACCCACTCGTGTTCGGCGTGCGAGATGTCGATGCCGGTGATCCGCTGCCAGGCGGCCGCCACCTCCGCGTAGGAGGGGGGTTCGGTACGCCGGCGGGGCGGGGTGCCGCGTTCACAGACGATGATGCGGGTGACGCCCCGGTTGCCGAGCGGGCCGCACATCACCATGCCGCCGGGGAAGGTCTCACCGATCAGCCGTGGCTGCAGATCCACGCCCTTGATGTCCGCGAGGTACATCTCCAGCGTCGCCGCGGTGCCCGGGAAGTCGAAGCCGGCCGCCTTGCGCACGGTGCTGCGTCCGCCGTCGCACCCGACGAGGAAGGGCGCGGTGAGCCGAATCTCCTCGCCCCCGGGACCGCGCACCTCGGCCTCGACGTGGTCACCGTGGTCGTGCAGGGTGACCAGTTCGTGGCCGCGCCGGATGTCGGCGCCCAGTTCGCGGACCCAGCCCTCCAGCATCGTCTCGGTGTCCGACTGCGGCACGGTCTTGGCGGCCTCGTGGACACTGTCGAGGACACCGAAGTCGACCGGCAGGCCGCCGAAGTGCCCGGCGTTGCTGGTGCCCATGTCACCGAAGCGGTGGAGCAGTCCGCGCTGGTCGAAGACCTCCATGGTGCGGGTGGTGAAGCCCAGTCCCCGGGACTCGCCGGTGCGCTCCGTGAGCCGGTCCAGCACGATGACGTCGACCCCCGCGAGCCGTAGTTCCCCGGCGAGCATGAGTCCGGCGGGACCCGCGCCGGCGACGATGACGGAAGCGTCCATGGATGTGTCCTCCGGGGCGTCGGAATGGTGGAAACGACGAGGCGGCGCACCGGACGAGTCCCGGTGCGCCGCCTCGGAAGGGGGTCGTGCTTCCGGGCCGCGAAGGAAACGTGCCGGCGGAGCGACACGGTCGATCGACACAGTGCTGCGGAAGCTAATGAAGAGCTTCTTCGGAATCACGGACGATGTCAATGCAAATCTTCGACGCTTGCAACAAGCTTGCGTCAGAGAATCGTCAAGTAGATTTCCGCAGGCAACTTCATGCCTGTGCGGGGGACGCGGGACAAAAAAAGAAGCTCTGCCGGAACGTTCTCGTTCCGGCAGAGCTTCTTATTCTTCGAGGGGTTTTCCGATTTCTTTTCCGCGGGGTTACGCGTGTGTTCCGAGGGAGGTGCTGACGTCCTCCCCGTGGTAGTACGTACGCCCGCCGTGAGCCTGCCGGCGCCACCGGTCCTCGCTGGCGCGGCGGTAGACGCTGCCCGGGGCGAGGCCCCACAGCCGGGCGATGTCCCGTGCCGTCATCCAGCGCACGGCCGGTTCCCGTCGCGTGGACCGGTCGCCGCGGCGGAGCCACTCCTGCCCGGACCAGCGGTGCGCGGACTCGGCGTCGCAGGCCACCTCGACCGTGTCGCCCGGGCCGGGCCGCACCGCCGCCGTCAGCGTCCCGTCACAGCTGGGAACGACGCAGTCGCCGACCGGGACGCGGCGCCCCGGCGGGGGGTCGATCACCCGTCGCGCCCGACGCACACACCGTGCGACCTCGGCGGAAAGGTCGGCCACGGCCGGGTGGGCGACAAGCCAGTCGATGTGCAGGAGAAGGAAGCCGGCGGTGTGCGCGACGGTGTCCGGCGGAGCGCTCACCCGCCGTTCCTCCTTGACGAGCGAGGCCCAGGCCCGCAGCGTCCCGACGATGGCCGACCGGACCTCCGCCGCCTCGGTGTTGAAGGGCATTCCGGGCAGCGGGCCGCCGGACGTACGGTCACGGGGCCGGTCGGCGCCGGTGAGCAGTCCGCCGCACTCGTCGTGGAGACGGGGCAGCCGTCGCAGGTCGTGGGTGAGCCGGAGCGCACAGGGTGGGCAGAGCCGGCCGCCCGCGGCGGCGAGATCGCGGGCGCGGTCCGTAGCGCCGTGCCGGCAGGCCGAGCCCTCGCACTCCGCCGGCTGTGTCGTGGTCCGTTCGTTCCTGGTGATGTCCGTGAATCGGTATGTCATATCCCCCACCGCTCAGCAGTGGGGCGAACGTATTTCGGGTGAGGCGAACGGACAAGCGAAGGCCGATTATATGTCGTCGATCTGTAGCGGTCCTACGATTTCCTTGAGGACCTGTTCGCGCGATGTCTTCCGGTTCCGGCAAGCGCCTCAGATCTTCAGGCGCTCGGAGATGCCGTCCAGAACGCACTCCAGGCCGGTTTCGAACTGCCACTCCAGGTCGTCCTTGCGTCCGGCCTCGCCGATGTAGCGCTCGTACATCGGGAAACGGCCCGTGCTCAGCAGCCAGGCCATCTGCGAGGCGAGTCCCGACCGGGCCTCCTCCCGGCTGGACCACCCGTGTACGCGCAGCAGCTGGGTCACGCCGACCTCCGCGTTGACCGCGCCGTGCACGTACGAGGTGACGGTGCTGTAGACCACCATCGCCGTGTCCGCGTCCAGCCCGAGGCCGTCGAGTGCGGCCAGGGCGGCCTCCGGCACGGCCAGCTGGTTGGGGGTGGGGGCGCACCAGGTGGCGCGGGTGACCCAGGAGTGCCGGAGCAGGACGTCCCTGATGCGCTGGGCGAGCGTGTGCATGGTCGTGCGCCAGCTGTCGGTGTCCTGCGGCAGCTCCATCTCCGCGTAGACGAAGTCGACCATGAGCTCGATGAGCTCGTCCTTGCCGGTCACATAGCGGTACGCGGCCATGGGCGCGACGCCCAGTTCGGTGGCCAGGCGCCGCATCGTGACCGCGTCCAGGCCCTCCGCGTCGGCCAGGGTCACCGCCGCCCTGGCGATGCGCCGGGGCGTGAGCGTGGTGCGGGGCGCGGGTGCCGGCCGTTCCAGGCGCTCCCACACGGAGACGTGGTCCTTGTCGTGGGCCTGTGTCTGTCGCTCCTGGGAGGGCATCACGGGGTTCCTTCCTCCGGACGGTTCTGTGTACAGCGTATCAGCCGTGGACAACGTACACCCAGGCGTGTACGTTGTACGTTGAGGATACGTCGTACACATCCGGCTCGTGCACTCGGAGGTTCTTTCCATGGCTGGCACCACTGACCGCCCCCTGCGGACCGCGGTGATCATCGGCAGTACCCGGGACGGCCGGTTCGGCCCCGTCGTCACGGACTGGATCACCGGGCACATGGCCGAGCGGGAGGACATGACGGTCGACGTGATCGACCTCGTCGCCACCCCGCTCCCCACCGTCTTCCCCGCCTTCGGCCAACCGCCCTCCGACGAGGTGGTGGTGCAGCTCGGCGAGGTGACACCGCGGCTGGCCGCGGCCGACGCCTTCGTGATCGTCACCCCGGAGTACAACCACAGCTTCCCGGCCGCGCTGAAGAACGCCATCGACTGGCACAACGAGCAGTGGCACGCCAAGCCGGTGGGATTCGTCTCCTACGGCGGTCTGTCCGGAGGGCTGCGCGCCGTCGAACAGCTCCGCGTCGTCCTGGCCGAAGTGCACGCCGTGACGATCCGCAACACGGTCAGCTTCCACAACTACGGCGAGGTCTTCGGGAGCGACGGGAAGCCGACGGACCCCGGCTGTGACGTCGCCGCCAAGGCGATGCTCGACCAGCTCACCTGGTGGGGCCACGCGGTGCGCGAGGCCAAGGCCGTCAGGCCCTACGCCGTCTGACGTCCCACCACCGAAGTCTGGGGTTCCGATGACGGACCGTCCGACCGCAGCACCCACCGCACCCGACCGCGCCGGCCTGCCCCGACTCGGCGTCTTCGGCCTGATGCTGGGCATCTTCCTGGCGACCCTCGACGGGCAGATCGTCAGCACGGCACTGCCCACCATCGTGGGCGACCTGGGCGGACTCGAACTCTTCTCGTGGTCGGTGACGGCCTACCTGCTCACCATGGCGGCCTCCACCCCGTTGTGGGGCAAACTCGGTGACCTGTACGGCCGCAAGGGCGCCTACACCAACTCCGTGGTGCTCTTCCTGATCGGCACGGTGCTGTGCGGCCTGGCGCAGAACATGGAACAGCTCATCGCCTTCCGGGCCGTGCAAGGTCTAGGAGCCGGCGGGCTGATGGTGGGCGCGCTCTCGGTGATCGGCGTCCTGGTGCCCCCGGAGGGACGTGGCCGCATCCAGTCGATGGTGGGCGTCATGATGCCCGTCGCCTTCGTCGGCGGCCCCCTGCTCGGCGGACTCGTCACCGAGCACCTGAACTGGCGCTGGGCCTTCTACGTCAACGTGCCCGTCGGTCTCGTCGCCCTGCTGGCCGTCGCCAAAGGCGTACGGCTGCCCGCACAGCGCGTCACGGGACACGTCGACTACGCCGGGGCCGCTCTTCTCACCAGCGGCGTCCTCGCCCTCACCCTGCTCGCCGGGTGGGCCGGCACCACGTACGCATGGCTGTCCTGGCAGATCACCGCACTTGCCGCCCTGGTCGCGGTGAGCCTGGCCTGGTTCGTCCGGGTGGAGCGGCGCGCCGCCGAGCCGATCACGCCACCCAGGCTGTTCGCCCGGCGGGAGTTCACCCTGGCGCAGGTGCTCAGTCTCCTGGTCGGCGCGATCCTCATCTCCGTCGTCAACTACCTCCCGCAGTACATGCAGTTCGTTCAGGGCGCGTCACCCACCGCCAGCGGCATGCTGATCCTGCCGCTGATGCTCGGCATGCTGTCGGCCCAACTGACCACCGGGCGGCTCATGGACCGCGGCGGCCTGGACCGGATCGTGCCGCTCACCGGCGCCTCCGTCACCGTCGCGGGCGCGCTGCTGTTGCTCCTGCTGGGCAGCGCCACCCCCGTCGCCGCGGCCTCGGCGCTCACCCTCGTGGTCGGCATCGGTGTCGGGACGCTGATGCAGAGCACCCTGCTCACCACCATGAACAACGCCGACCCCCGTGACATGGGGGCCGCCACCGGCACCGTCACACTCGTGCGCACCATCGGCGGCTCCCTCGGCGTCGCCGTGCTCGGGGCCGTGCACAGCAGCCGCACGTCCGACGTCCTCGCCGGGAGGCTCGGTGAAGGAACGGAACAACGACTGACCGTCGGCGGCGAGTTGACACCCGCGGCGCTGGAGGGCATGCCCCGGGCGGTGCGTGACGCCGTCGCGCAGGCGGTCAGCAGCGGTCTGCACGGCGTCGCGACCGGCGCGGCTCTCCTGGCGGTGTGCGCGTTCGCCGCGGCGTGGTTCGTCCGCGCGGCACCGGACGCCTCACGGCCGGAGAGCCCGCCGGCCGCCGAGAAGAACGCCCTGCGCCCCTCACCGGCGGACTGAGCACCGTCCCGCCCGGCGGCGGGCGGCGGGCGGCCGGGAGCACGATCCGGTCCCGACCGCGAGCCGCCCCCTCGCAACCCACGCAACCCACGCACCACAGGCACCACAGGCACCTTTCCCCATCCGAGCCGCCGGCCGCACGGCGCAATCCCCCGCCGTCGTGCGGCCGGCCCCCAGAGCTGAGGCGATCACCCATGTCCGCACACCCCCTGGACCGCGTCCGGGACATCCTGGTCCGCCCGTTCTCCGTCGGCGGCCTCAACCTGCCCAACCGGGTCGTGATGGCGCCCATGACCCGGGAGTTCTCCCCGGGCGGGGTCCCCGGCGAGGACGTGGCGCGCTACTACGCCAGGCGCGCGGCGGGCGGCGTCGGTCTGCTCGTCACCGAGGGCAGCTACATCGACCACGCCTCGGCCGGCAACAGCGCCCGGGTGCCGCACTTCTACGGTGACAAGGCGCTGGCCGGGTGGTCCGCCGTGGCCGAGGCGGTCCACCGGGAGGGCGGCAGGATCATGCCCCAGCTGTGGCACGTCGGCATGGACCGCGCCGCGGGCAACCCGCCCGTGCCGGACGCCCCGAGGATCGGTCCCTCCGGCATCGCCCTGGACGGTTCGCACTCGGGCCGGGAGATGACCCAGGCCGACATCGACAACGTGGTGGCGGCCTACGCGTCCGCCGCCGCGTCGGCCGAGGCCCTGGGGTTCGACGGCGTGGAGATCCACGGCGGCCACGGCTACCTGGTCGACCAGTTCCTGTGGGCCCACACCAACCGGCGCACCGACGGCTACGGCGGCGACGTCGCCCGGCGCACCCGGTTCGCCGCGGAGATCGTGGCGGCCTGCCGTGCGGCCGTGTCCGACGACTTCCCGATCTCGTTCCGGCTGTCCCAGTGGAAGGTGAACCACTACGGGGCGCGGATCGCCGAGACCCCGCAGGAGCTGGAGACCGTGCTCGGGCTGCTGGCCGAGGCGGGTGCCGACGTCTTCCACTGCTCCACCCGGCGCTTCCACCTCCCGGAGTTCGAGGGTTCGGACCTCAACCTCGCGGGCTGGGCGAAGAAGCTCTCCGGGAAGCCCGCCGTCAGCGTGGGCTCGGTGGGCATGAGCAACGAGTTCCTCGACGTGTTCCAGGGCGAGCAGGCGGCCGTCACGGACATCGGAAACCTGCTCGACCGCATGGAGCGCGACGAGTTCGACCTGATCGCGGTGGGCCGTGCCCTCCTCGGCGACCCGGAGTGGCTGACCAAGATCCTCTCGGGCCGCACCGGCGAGTTGACCCCCTTCCACGTGAGCCGGATCCGCACCCTCCACTGACGCGCGCGGCTCCCGCGCCACCCGTCCGTGGCGCGGGAGCCACGGTCACGCCCGGTTACTATGCTCATTTTGTGCCGGAGGCCGGCAAGTAAGGGGCGCACCGTGACCGACGGGCTGAGAAGTGTGACCACCACGCGCTACGTCACGCCTCTGCACTCCGGGGGCTCCGTCCCCGGGGTGTTCGAGGCCGACGACCTCGGGACGTACGTCGTGAAGTTCACCGGCTCCGCGCAGGGCCGCAAGGCGCTGGTCGCCGAGGTGATCGTCGGGGAGCTGGCGCGGGCGCTCGGTCTGCGCTTCCCCGAGCTGGTGCTGGTGGACTTCGACCCGGCGATCGCGGACGCCGAACCCCACCAGGAGGTGCGTGAGCTGCACGCCTCCAGCGCCGGGACCAACCTCGGCATGGACTACCTGCCGGGAGCGCGCGACTTCACCCCCGAGGTGGCCGAGAGGTTCGCCGTCGACCCGCTGGAGGCCGGGCGGATCGTATGGCTCGACGCGCTGACCGCGAACGTCGACCGCACGGTGCACAGCTCCAACCTGCTCCTGTGGCCCACCCTCGGTGTCGCCCCGCCCCGGCTGTGGCTGATCGACCACGGCGCGGCGCTCGTCTTCCACCACCGCTGGGAGGCCGGTGACCCCGAGAAGGCGTACGACTTCCGGCATCACGCCCTCGGCCGGTACGGCCCCGACGTGCGCGCCGCCGACGCGGAGCTCGCCCCCCGGGTGACGGAGGAGTTGCTGCGGTCGGTCGTGGACCAGGTGCCCGACGCCTGGCTGGACGGCGAGCCGGGGTTCGGCTCGCCCGAGGCGGTCCGCGCCGCCTACGTGAGTCATCTGCACGCCCGGGTGCGGGCCTCCGGCGCGTGGCTGCCCCTCGACTTCCCCACGGCCGACCAGGTCGCCGCGGAGAACGCCCTGCGCGCGGCACGGACGCAACGGGGCCGCCCGGACTGGCTCAAGCAGGTGCCCGACCTGCACGGCCGGCCGGCGGTGGAACAGGACGGGACGGTGCACCTGCGATGACGGCCGGCGCACCGCTCGTGGGCCGTACGCCACCGAGTGGCCCAGGGGGAAACCCCTGGGCCACTCGGTCGAACCCCTGGGCCACTCGGACAGGTGAGCCGGACCGGACGGTTCCCGGGCCGCCTCAGCCCTTCAGCTGCTCGTACGCCGGCAGGGTGAGGAAGTCGGCGTAGTCCTCGTCGAGGGCGACCTTCAGCAGCAGGTCGTGCGCCTGCTGCCAGTTGCCTGACGCGAACGCCTCCTCGCCGGCCTCCGCGCGGATGTTCGCCAGTTCCTCCGCGGCGACCTCGCGCGCCAGCTCGGCGGTGACCCGCTCGCCGTTGTCGAGGACGACGCCCGCGTTGATCCACTGCCAGATCTGGGAGCGGGAGATCTCGGCGGTGGCGGCGTCCTCCATCAGGTTGAAGATGGCGACCGCGCCCATGCCGCGCAGCCACGCCTCGATGTAGCGGATGCCCACCTGCACGGCGTTGACCAGGCCCGCGTACGTCGGCCTGGCGTCGAGGGAGTCGACGGCGATGAGGTCCGCGGCCTTGACGTCGACGTCCTCGCGGAGCCGGTCCTTCTGGTGCGGCTTGTCGCCGAGCACCCGGTCGAAGGACTCCATGGCGATCGGCACCAGGTCCGGGTGGGCCACCCAGGAGCCGTCGAAGCCGTCGTTCGCCTCGCGGTCCTTGTCGGCGCGGACCTTCTCGAAGGCGACCTTGTTGACCTCGGCGTCCCGGCGGGACGGGATGAACGCCGCCATGCCGCCGATCGCGTGCGCGCCGCGCCTGTGGCAGGTGCGGACGAGCAGTTCGGTGTACGCGCGCATGAACGGGGCGGTCATGGTGACCGCGTTGCGGTCGGGCAGCACGAACTTCTCACCGCCGTCACGGAAGTTCTTCACGATCGAGAACAGGTAGTCCCAGCGGCCGGCGTTCAGCCCGGAGGCGTGGTCGCGCAGCTCGTAGAGGATCTCCTCCATCTCGTAGGCGGCCGTGATCGTCTCGATGAGCACGGTGGCGCGGACGGTGCCCTGGGGGATGCCCAGGTAGTCCTGCGCGAACACGAACACGTCGTTCCACAGCCGGGCCTCGAGGTGCGACTCCGTCTTCGGCAGATAGAAGTAGGGGCCCTTGCCGAGGTCGATCAGCCGCTTGGCGTTGTGGAAGAAGTACAGGCCGAAGTCGACGAGGGCGCCGGGCACCGGGGTGCCGTCCGGGTCGGTGAGGTGCCGCTCGTCCAGGTGCCAGCCGCGCGGCCGAGTGACGACCGTGGCCAGCTCCTCCGCAGGGCGCAGGGCGTAGGACTTGCCGGACCTCGGGTCGGTGAAGTCGATGGCGCGCGTGTAGGCGTCGATCAGGTTCAGCTGGCCGGTGACCACGTTCTCCCAGGTGGGCGCGGAGGCGTCCTCGAAGTCCGCGAGCCACACCTTCGCACCGGAGTTGAGCGCGTTGACGGTCATCTTGCGGTCGGTCGGGCCGGTGATCTCGACGCGGCGGTCCTCCAGGGCCGGCGGGGCCGGGGCCACCTTCCAGGAGTCGTCGGCGCGAATCGCGGCGGTCTCGGGGAGGAAGTCGAGGGTGGAGGTGCGGGCGATCTCGGCGCGGCGCTCCGCGCGACGGGCGAGCAGCTCGTCACGCCGGGGCGTGAACCGCCGGTGCAGCTCGGCCACGAAGGCGAGCGCCGTGTCGGTGAGGACCTCCTCCTGCCGCGGCAGGGGCTCGGCGTCGACGATGGCCAGCGGGGACGGCGCTGGTGCGGACATCAGCTGTCACTTCCTTCGGCGTGCGGGGGCACCGGGTGCCGGGCGACCCGGGTACGGCGGGAGAGGCCCTCGCGGGGGCAAGGGACTTCTGATCGGTGGATAGTAGTTTCCTCATGGTGGAAGTTCAATGTTTTGTTGATGTCGAGAATCTCCGGGTCGAGGGACGGTGGCGCGGGGTGTCTCGCCCGCCCCGGCGGCGTGCACCGGCTCATTCAAGGTGCGTCAGATCGGCCTCGGTGTCGATGTCGTACGCCTGCGCGATGTCGCCGCACTCGACGCGTTCGACCCGGTCCGCGTGCTCCTTCAGATAGGCGCGCGCCCCCCGGTCGCCGGTGGCGGTCGCGGCGATTGCCGCCCAGTGCGCGGCGCCGAACAGCACCGGATGGCCGCGCACGCCGTCGTAGGCCGCCGAGACGAGCGACCGCGGCGACCGGTAGGCGCCCCGCACCCGGGCGACCGCCTCCGGGCCGATCCCCGGCTGGTCCACCAGCAGGACCAGCGCGGCCCCGGCGCCGGTGCCGGCCAGGGAGTCCAGCCCCGCCCGCAGGGAGGAGCCCATGCCCTGCTCCCAGTCAGGGTTGTCCACCAGCACGCAGTCCGGGAGTACGGCGCGGGCGCGCACCTCGTCCGCGCGCGCCCCCAGCACCACGTGCACGCCCGCGCAACCACCCGCGTGCAGCACCCGCGCCGCGTGCTCCACGAGGAGGCGCCCCCGGTGCGTGAGCAGTGCCTTGGGGCGCCCGCCGAGCCTGCGCCCGCCGCCCGCGGCCAGCAGCAGGCCGACCACCCGGTTCTCGTCGTCCGTCATGAGGTCCTGCATACCCCACCGCCGCCCGTGGTCCGGGGGTGTTCGGGAAGGTGCCTTGGGCCACGGTGTCACGCTACGGAACAACTCGATGACGCAGCGGACTGGCGCAAAGGCCCCGGGGTGGCGTTTACTGGCGCGCACCGGCTCCACGGGGGCGCGCTGGGCCGGTCAGGGGAGGCGCACGACGACCTGCCAGGGGGAGGACCGTGTTGCGGAGCGTGGACCAGAGGTGTGTGCCCGGCAGTCAGGTGGACCCGCGAGTGACGGAGCTGCGCTCCGCCGTGTCCCGGTTACGCCGCCAACTCGCCGCCCATCGCGCGGAGTTCCGGGACAGGAGCATCGCGGAGGAGGAACTCGCGACACTGGCCGGCCTGGCCACCGCCGACCACCCCGACATCCCCCGCCTGCGCCGCTCCCTGCTGCTGGTCGCCGGCGCGATCGGCTCGGTGAGCGCGCTCGGGCAGGGCGTACGGGAACTCCGGGAGGCGGTCGACCTCTTCGGCCCGGCCCCTCGCCCCTGACGCCCCTTCGTGCGAGCGGCTCCCGGGCGCGTGTCGCGGTGCCGCGTCCCGGGCGGAAGCCCGCCCCCGGCGGCCCGCGGGCCGTCCTCGGGGGTCAGGCGTTCGGGCCCGCGCCCGGGGTCGTCAGGGCCTCCGACAGTTCCGTCGCGATCTGCTGGAGGACCGGTACGATCCTCTCCGTCGCCGCCTCCGTGACCCGGCCCGCCGGGCCGGAGATGGAGATGGCCGCCGCCGTCGGGGCGTCCGGCACCGGCACGGCCAGGCAGCGGACGCCGATCTCCTGCTCGTTGTCGTCGATGGCGTACCCCTGGCTTCGGACCTCCTCCAGCGCCGCGAGGAAGCCGTCCGCCGTCGTGATGGTCTTCTCCGTCGCGGCCGGCATGCCGGTGCGGCCCAGCAGGGCCCGCACCTCCTCCGGCGGGAAGCCGGCCAGCAGTGCCTTGCCCACGCCCGTGGAGTGTGGCAGCACGCGCCGCCCCACCTCGGTGAACATCCGCATCGAGTGCTTCGACGGCACCTGCGCCACGTACACGATCTCGTCCCCGTCCAGCAGGGCCATGTTCGCCGTCTCGCCGGTCTCCTCCACCAGGCGCGCCAGGTACGGCCGGGCCCAGGTGCCCAGCAGGCGGGACGCCGACTCGCCGAGGCGGATCAGGCGCGGGCCGAGTGCGTACCGCCGGTTGGGCTGCTGGCGCACGTAGCCGCAGGCGACGAGGGTGCGCATCAGCCGGTGGATCGTCGGCAGGGGCAGGCCGCTGCTCGCGGACAGCTCACTCAGGCCGACCTCGCCCCCCGCGTCCGCCATCCGTTCCAGCAGGTCGAAGGCGCGCTCGAGGGACTGCACGCCGCCACTGGCGGCGGAACGGGCGGAGTCGGTGGTGCTGGCGCTGGACGTCGGCACGGTGCGTTCCTTCCGGGACTGGCGGGGAGGGCAGAAGCCTACCCGGCGGCCGCCCGGCAGCCGGCTTGTGCGGAACTACGTTCTGCGTGCCGAAAGTGTAATTCCGCCTTGTGGAATCGTCCAGAGCTGCCGCCTGGGCGGCCGGGGCGGCGGGCGGGCCCTTGACGCGGCGGGTGCCGAGGGGAAGACTCCTTCAACAGAACGTTGAATTTCCCGCTGACGTGCAGGAGGCTCCAGGTGCCCGACGTCGAACTGGTGCTGCGCTCGACACGCGTCGTCACCCCCGAGGGAACGCGCGCCGCCTCCGTCGCCGTCGCCGACGGCACCATCACGTCCGTCCTGCCGTACGACGCCCCCGTCCCCGAGGGCGCCCGCCTGGAGGACCTCGGCGAAGACGTCCTGCTGCCCGGCCTGGTCGACACCCACGTGCACGTCAACGACCCCGGCCGCACGGAGTGGGAAGGCTTCTGGACCGCCACCCGCGCGGCCGCCGCCGGCGGCATCACCACGCTGGTCGACATGCCGCTCAACTCCCTCCCCCCGACCACGACGGTGGACCACCTGCGCGTCAAACGGAAGACCGCCGCCGACAAGGCACACATCGACGTCGGCTTCTGGGGCGGCGCCCTCCCCGACAACGTCGCGGACCTGCGCCCGCTGCACGAGGCGGGAGTCTTCGGTTTCAAGGCCTTCCTCTCACCGTCCGGCGTGGACGAGTTCCCGCACCTCGACGAGGAGCAACTGGCGCGCTCGCTGGCGGAGATCGCCGCCTTCGACGGCCTGCTGATCGTGCACGCGGAGGACCCCGGGCACCTCGCCGACGCCCCGCAGCGGGGCGGCCCCCGGTACGCCGACTTCCTCGCCTCCCGCCCGCGCCGGGCCGAGGACACCGCGATCGCCCGGCTCCTGGAGCAGGCGCGGCGGTTCGACGCCCGGGTGCACGTGCTCCACCTCTCCTCCGCCGACGCGCTGCCCCTCCTCGCCGAGGCCCGGGCGGACGGCGTCCGCGTCACCGTCGAGACCTGCCCCCACTACCTCACCCTCACCGCGGAGGAAGTCCCGGACGGAGCCAGCGAGTTCAAGTGCTGCCCGCCCATCCGTGAGTCGGCCAACCAAGACCTGCTCTGGCGGGCCCTGGCGGACGGCACCGTCGACTGCGTCGTCACCGACCACTCCCCGTCCACCGCCGACCTCAAGACCGACGACTTCGCGACCGCCTGGGGCGGCATCTCCGGCCTCCAGCTCAGCCTCCCGGCCGTCTGGACCGAGGCCCGCCGGCGCGGCCACACCCTGGAGGACGTGGTCCGCTGGATGGCGACGCGCACGGCCCGGCTGGCCGGTCTCCAAGCCCGCAAGGGTGCCGTCGCGCCCGGCCACGACGCCGACTTCGCCGTCCTGGCCCCCGACGAGAGCTTCACCGTCGACCCGGCCGCCCTCCAGCACCGCAACCGGGTGACCGCGTACGCCGGCCGCACCCTGTACGGCGTCGTCAGATCCACCTGGCTGCGCGGCCACCGGATCCTGGCCGACGGAGAGTTCACCGCACCGAAGGGCCTGCTCCTCACCCGACCCAGCTGACCCGACACACGAAAGGCAGGATCACATCACCGTGACGGCGATCGAGACCTTCACCGGCGACGCCCACCCCTACGGCGGGGGCGACCCGTACGCGGACTACCGCACCGCCGACTTCCCCTTCACCCACCTCGCCGACCTCGCCGACCGCCGGCTCGGCGCCGGTGTGATCGCCGCCAACGACGAGTTCTTCGCCCAGCGCGAGAACCTCCTGCTGCCCGGACGCGCCGTCTTCGACCCCGAACGCTTCGGGCACAAGGGCAAGATCATGGACGGCTGGGAGACCCGCCGGCGGCGCGGCACCTCCGCCGGGCACCCCTGGCCGACGGAGGACGACCACGACTGGGCGCTGATCCGGCTCGGCACGCCCGGCGTCGTCCGCGGCGTCGTCGTCGACACCGCCCACTTCCGCGGCAACCACCCGCAGGCGGTGTCGGTCGAGGGCACCGCGGTGGACGGCTCCCCGTCGCCCGAGGACCTGCTCGCGGACGACGTGAAGTGGACGACGCTGGTGCCGCGCACCCGCATCGGCGGCCACGCGGCCAACGGCTTCGCCGTCACGGCCGAACAGCGCTTCACCCACCTGCGCCTCAACCAGCACCCCGACGGCGGCATCGCCCGGCTGCGGGTGTACGGCGAGGTCGTCCCCGACCTGGCGTGGCTCACCGCGCTCGGCACCTTCGACGTGGTGGCCCTGGAGAACGGCGGCCGGGTGCTGGACGCCTCGGACCTGTTCTACTCGCCGGCCGCCAACACGATCCGGCCCGGCCGCTCCCTCAAGATGGACGACGGCTGGGAGACCCGGCGCCGCCGCGACCGGGGCCACGACTGGATCAGCTACCGCCTGGTCGCGCAGGCGCGGATCCGCGCCCTGGAGATCGACACCGCCTACCTCAAGGGCAACGCGGCGGGCTGGGCGTCGGTGTCGGTGCGGGACGGCGAGGACGGCGACTGGCGGGAGATCCTGCCGCGCACCCGCCTGCAGCCCGACACCAACCACCGTTTCGTCCTCCCGGAACCGGCGGTGGGCACCCACGCGCGCGTGGACATCCATCCCGACGGCGGCATCTCCCGCCTGCGCCTGTTCGGCTCCCTGACCGACCAGGGCGAGGCGGCCCTGGAAGCGCGCCGGCAGGAACTCGGCGGCTGAGCGCGGGAATCGGCGACCCGGGCCGGCACCTCTGGTGCCGGGTACCGGACTTCGGCGGCTGTGACGCGAGGGCGCTCGATCCCCTCGGGACCGAGCGCCCTCGCTTCTCAGGACCGCAGGGGACGGACTTCAGGCCGCGTGCCCCCCGTCCACCGCGAACTCCGCCCCGGTCACGTACGCCGCGCCCGCGAGGTGGGCGATCGTCTCCGCCACCTCCGCGGCCGTGCCGAAACGCCCCAGCGCGGTCGCCGCCGCCTGCCCGGCCGCGTACGGGCCGTCCGCCGGGTTCATGTCCGTGTCGACCGGCCCGGGGTGGACGATGTTCGCCGTGATCCCGCGCTCGCCCAACTCCCGTGCCAGCGCCTTGGTCAGCCCCACCAGCGCCGCCTTGCTCATCGCGTAGAGCGTCCCGCCGGGGCCGGGCACCCGCTGCGTCATGCACGTGCCGACGGTGACGATCCGGCCCCCGCGCGGCATCACGGCGGCCGCCGCGCGCGAGGCCAGGAAGACACCGCGCACGTTCACCGCGAGCACCCGGTCCACGTCGGCGGGGGAGAGGGACTCCAGCGGGCCGAGCAGGCCGACGCCCGCGTTGTTCACCAGGACGTCCAGGCGGCCCAGTTCACGGACCGCGGCGCCCACCGACGCCGACGCCTCCTCCGCGTCGCCGGCGTCCGCGCGGAGCGCCACCGCGCGCCGCCCCAGGGCCTCGACGGCCCGTACGACGTCCTCCGCGGCCTCCTTGCCGTTCACATACGTCACCGCGACGTCGGCGCCCTCCCGCGCCAGCCGGAGCGCCGTCGCGGCGCCGATGCCGCGGCTGCCGCCGGTCACCAGCGCCGCCTTGTCCAGCAGGGTCTTCTCCATCGTGTGCGTGGTCATGGGTCCATCCCACCGCCGCTCGTCCCGCCGTGCTGGCGGCGAACGGACGTCGACCTGCGCCCGGAGGGCCGCCGCGGACGGCGGCGCACGTCACGTCACGGGAAACTCACTGGACCGCACCGAAAACTCCATGTACTTGACATTGACATGCCAGGGTCTACGCGCGTCATCATGGGATATGCGATTCCCCCCACGCGCGGCCCGGTCCGGCGCCGCAACAGCCCTTCTGTCCGTCCTTCTGCTGGGCGGCGGCGGAGCCGTCTCCGCGCCGCCGGCCCACGCCGCCCCCGTCGCCGCGGCGTCCGTCCTCGCGGTCGGTGACATATGCGCGAGCGACCTGCCCGCCGAGGCGCACGACACCCTCGACCTGATCGACCAGGGCGGGCCCTTCCCGTTCGAGCAGGACGGCACCGTCTTCCAGAACCGGGAAGGCGTCCTGCCGGACCGGTCGAGCGGCTACTACCACGAGTACACGGTGATCACGCCCGGTTCCCCCACCCGTGGCGCCCGCCGGATCGTGACCGGTGAGGAGTACCAGGAGGACTACTACACCGCCGACCACTACGCGTCGTTCGACCTGGTCGACCACACCTGCTGACCAGGACGGCGACGCGGCGGCGGGGACGGTGCGGCGGCCGGCCGCCCGCCGGTCACCCGCCCGGCCTCCGGCTCTCCGCGACGGCGAACAGGGCGATCCCCAGCACCAGCAGGGCGACGCTCGCGTAGACCTCGTAGCCGTCGAAGAACCCGGTCCGCCGCACCAGGCCCCAGTCCCAGTCGGTGAACTCCGTCACCAGACCGGCCACGCCCTGCAGCACGACCACGAAGCCCAGAACCTCCAGCAGTTTCCTCATGCCCCCGACTCTCGCCCCGCGGACCCCCCACCCACATCGGCCGCGGGGCGAGCCCCTTCCGACCGAGGTGGACGACCGGCGTGCTCAGGGACGCCGAAAGTCGCCACCGGCCCGACTTTGGTCGACGATCCCGCCCGCGTGGCGTCCCGCGCGCCGCTTCCCGCATAGATTTGTCGACCGTGACCGATGACAAGGCGGCGTGGACCGCCCCGGTGTTCACGGGGCCCAGGTGGTTCTTCCCGTCCGCCCTCATCCACGAACTCGACCCGGACGCCGCCCGCTCGGGGCGCCGGCCCCGGCGTACCGCCCGGGACTGGCTCGTCGACTTCGCCTGCTTCCTGCTGGCCGTCCTGATCGGACTGCTCGGCGCGGACACGCTCGCCGACACCCCCGATCTTCCCCGGTTCGTGAGCGTGGCCGACCAGGTGCTGGGCGCGCTGTCGTGCGGCGCGGTCTGGCTGCGCCGGCGGTGGCCGTTCGCCCTGGCCGCCGTCATGATGCCGGTCAGCTTCGTCTCGGAGACCTCCGGCGGCGTGGCGGTCATCGCCCTGTTCACGCTCGCCGTGCACCGGCCCTTCCGGTACGTGGCCTGGGTGGGGGGCGTCCAGCTGGCGCTCGTACCGCTGTACTTCTGGTGGCGTCCCGACCCCGACCTGCCCTATGCGGCCGCGGTCGTCCTGCTCGTCGTGCTGACGGTCGCCGTCGTCGGCTGGGGCATGTTCGTCCGCTCCAAGCGGCAGCTCATGCTGAGCCTGAGAGAGCGCGCCCGGCGGGCCGAGACGGAGGCGCGGCTGCGGGCCGAGCAGGCCCAGCGGCTGGCCCGCGAGGCCATCGCCCGCGAGATGCACGACGTGCTCGCGCACCGGCTGACGCTGCTCAGCGTGCACGCGGGCGCCCTCGAGTTCCGGCCCGGCGCCCCGCGCGAGGAGGTCGCGCGGGCGGCCGGCGTGATCCGGGAGAGTGCCCACGAGGCACTGCAGGACCTGAGGGAGATCATCGGGGTGCTGCGGGCCGGCGAGAGCGAGGACGGCGGCCGCCCGCAGCCGACGCTCGCGGCGCTCGACTCCCTCGTCGCCGAGTCCCGGCAGGCGGGCATGAAGGTCACCCTGGAGCAGCGGGTCACCGACCCGGCCGGCGTCCCCGCGTCCGTCGGCCGCACCGCCTACCGGATCGCCCAGGAGGGCCTGACCAACGCCCGCAAACACGCGCCCGGCACGGAGGTCACCGTGTCGGTCGCCGGCGGGCCGGGGGAGGACCTCGCGGTCACCGTGCGCAACCCCGCCCCGGAGGGGGACGTACCGGCGGTGCCGGGTGCCGGGCAGGGACTGATCGGGCTCACCGAACGGGCCACCCTGGCCGGCGGCACCCTGGAACACGGCCCCGCCCCCGACGGCGGCTTCGAGGTACGGGCACGGCTGCCATGGCGATGACTCCTGCCCGGCCCCTCGGTGTGTCCCCCTCCCGCCCGGCCATGATTACGTACCGCCCATGACTGCGATCCGCGTGCTTCTCGTCGACGACGACCCGCTGGTGCGGGCCGGGTTGTCCTTCATGCTGGGCGGGGCCGGCGACATCGAGATCGTCGGCGAGGCCGCCGACGGCGGCGAGGTGGGGACGCTCGTCGACCGCACCCGCCCGGACGTCGTCCTCATGGACATCCGGATGCCGTCCGTCGACGGGCTCACCGCGACCGAGTCGCTGCGGACCCGCGAGGACGCCCCCCAGGTCGTGGTGCTGACCACCTTCCACGCCGACGACCAGGTACTGCGGGCCCTGCGCGCGGGCGCGGCCGGGTTCGTGCTCAAGGACACCCCGCCCGCCGAGATCGTCGCCGCCGTACGACGCGTCGCGGCGGGGGACCCGGTGCTGTCGCCGGCGGTCACCCGGCAGCTGATGGCCCACGCGGCCGGTGCCGCGGGCGACACACGTCGGGCCCGGGCCCGGGAGCGCGTCACCGGGCTCAACGACCGCGAACGCGAGGTCGCCGTCGCGGTCGGCCGGGGCCTGGCCAACGCGGAGATCGCCGCCGAGCTGTACATGAGCGTGGCCACCGTCAAGACGCACGTCTCCCGCATCCTGGCCAAGCTCGGCCTGAACAACCGCGTGCAGATCGCCCTGCTCGCCCATGACGCGGGCCTGCTGGAGGAGACCGGGAGCTCCTGACGTCCGCCGTCCGGCCCGCGCACCGTCCGTCCGCCCCGAGGAGGCCCGCCGCATGACCCCGCCCCCCGAGCTCGACCTCGCCACCGCACGGCGGCTGCTGGACGCGCAGCCCTTCAGCAGGCTGCTGGGCGCCCGGCTCACGGACTTCGGCGACGGCGGGGCGACCCTGGAGATCGACGTCCGCGAGGACCTGCGCCAGCAGAACGGTTTCCTGCACGGCGGGGTCCTCGCCTACGCGGCGGACAACGCGCTCACCTTCGCCGCGGGCGCCGTCCTCGGCCCGTCCGTGCTGACCGGTGGCTTCTCCGTCCAGAGTACCTCCGCCCGGCCACCGGCCGCACCCTGCGCGCCCGCGCCCATGTCGTCCACGCGGGCCGGCGCCAGGCCGTGACCCGCTGCGACCTGCTCACCGTGGCGGAGGACGGCACGCAGACCCTGTGCGCGGTGGCCCAGGGAACGGTCCTGCCGGTCACCGCCAGGACGTCCTGAACGCGCTCCAGGCCGGCGCGTCCATCGAGAACGCGCTCCAGGTCGGCGCGTCCATCGAGAACGCCTCCAGGTCAGCGCTGTCCATCGTGAACGCGCGCTAGGTCAGCGCGTCCGTGGAGCTGCTCAGCAGTTCCGCGGGGCGGACCGGTCTGCGCTCCCGGCGGGACCGCTCGCAGGCCTCCGCGATCAGCAGGGCCCGCAGAGCCTCACGGCCGTCGCAGGGGTTGGGCCGCTCGCCCCGGACCACCTCGACGAACGCGACCAGCTCGGCCTCGTACGCGGGTCCGAACCGCTCCAGGAAGCCCGTCCACGGCTTGTCCGCGGCCGGCGGCCCGGTCGGTTCCGTGGAGGCGATCGGCGTACGGTCGTCCAGGCCGACCACGATCTGGTCGAGCTCCCCGGCGAGTTCCATGCGTACGTCGTAGCCGGCGCCGTTCAGCCGGGTCCCGGTGACCGTGGCGAGGGTGCCGTCGTCGAGGGTGAGGAGCGCCGCGCCGGTGTCGACGTCGCCCGCCTCGCGGAACATCGGGGGACCGGCGTCCGACCCGCCGGCGTAGACGTCCACGACCTCCCGGCCGGTCACCCAGCGCAGGACGTCGAAGTCGTGGATCAGGGTGTCCCGGTACAGCCCGCCGGACTGCGCCAGACGCGAGGGGGCCGGCGGCTCCGCGTCACTCGTCATCGCCCGTACCGTGTGCAGCCGCCCCAGCCTGCCCGACCGCACCGCCTCACGGGCGCCCGTGTACCCCCGGTCGAACCGCCGCTGGAAGCCCATCTGCAGCACCGTCCCGGCGGTCTCCACCTCCGTGATCGCTTGTAACGTCCCGGCGAGATCAAGGGCGATGGGCTTCTCGCAGAAGACCGGCAGCCCCGCGCGGGCCGCCCGGCCGATCAGATCGGCGTGCGCGGACGTGGCCGCGGTGATCACCACGGCGTCCACTCCCCAGGTGTAGATCTCGTCCACCCCCGGCGCCGCCGTCTCGCCGAGCCGTTGGGCGAGGGCCTGCGCCCGTGCCGGATCGACGTCCGTGAGGATCAGGGACCCGACCTCGCGGTGCCTGCTGAGTGTGTGGGCGTGAATGGTGCCGATGCGGCCCGTACCGATGACCCCGATGCGCATGGAAACAAAGTGGGGCTCGCACCGCTCCCTGTCAATGCGTATGTCCGGACAACCGAACTACACGACTTCCCGTCAACAGCCCGCCGGACTACGCTCACCCCGTGCCGAAACCAGAAGTGGACCCGACCGTGCAGCTGGAGCTCAGCGTGGACCGCGGCTCCCCCGTGCCGTTGTACTTCCAGCTGTCCCAGCAGCTGGAGTCCGCCATCGAGCACGGCACCCTGACCCCCGGCACCCTGCTGGGCAACGAGATCGAGCTGGCCGCACGGCTCGGCCTGTCCCGGCCGACCGTCCGCCAGGCCATCCAGTCGCTCGTCGACAAGGGCCTGCTGGTGCGCCGCCGCGGGGTCGGCACCCAGGTGGTGCACAGCCAGGTCAAACGCCCGCTGGAACTGAGCAGCCTCTACGACGACCTGGAGTCCGCCGGGCAGCGGCCCACCACGGCCGTGCTGGTCAACACCACGGTCACCGCGTCCGCCGAGGTCGCCGCCGCGCTCGGGGTGACCGAGGGCACCGAGGTGCACCGCATCGAACGCCTGCGGTCCGCGCACGGCGAGCCCATCGCGTACCTGTGCAACTACATTCCGCCCGCCCTGCTCGACCTGGACACCGGCCAGCTGGAGGCGACCGGCCTGTACCGGCTGATGCGGGCCGCCGGGATCACCCTGCACAGCGCGCGGCAGACCATCGGCGCGCGCGCCGCCACCGCCGTCGAGGCCGAGCGGCTGCGTGAGCAGCCCGGCGCCCCGCTGCTCACGATGCAGCGGGTGACCTTCGACGACACCGGCCGCGCGGTGGAGTACGGCACGCACACCTACCGGCCCTCGCGGTACTCCTTCGAGTTCCAGCTGCTGGTGCGGAACTGAGCGCGATCCCGTAAGGGCTCCCGCGGGGCCCGTGCGCGCACGGTCGTCGTCGTGGTCGTCGCATTGTCCGGACAATGTGACCGGATCCACAGGGGCATGACGCGCCCACCGTGAACCGGTGCGGACGCGAACGGGGGAAGGCCCGCCGCCGTCGGTTTCCGGTGCCGGATCCGACGTACCCCGTCACCTGCCCGGTACCGCGATCGGCGGTCCCGTGCGGCACAATCGCACCCGATGAGCACCTACCGCGACTTCACCGCCCCCATCGGATCCCGGCGCGCCACCGTCCTGAGAACGGTCGGCACCCGGGAGCGCCGCTCCCACCTGTCGGCCCCCCGGGTCCCGACCGTGGGCATCGACATCGGCGGCACCAAAGTGATGGCGGGCGTCGTGGACGCCGACGGCAACATCCTGGAGAAGCTCCGCACGGAGACCCCGGACAAGTCCAAGAGCCCGAAGGTCGTCGAGGACACCATCGTGGAGCTGGTGCTGGACCTGTCCGACCGCCACGACGTGCACGCCGTCGGCATCGGCGCGGCCGGCTGGGTCGACGCCGACCGCAACCGCGTGCTCTTCGCCCCCCACCTGTCCTGGCGCAACGAACCCCTCCGGGACCGTCTCGCCGACCGCCTCGCCGTCCCGGTCCTCGTCGACAACGACGCCAACTCCGCAGCCTGGGCCGAATGGCGCTTCGGCGCCGGCAGCGGCGAGGACAACCTCGTCATGATCACGCTCGGCACCGGCATCGGCGGCGCGATCCTGGAGGACGGCAAGGTCAAGCGCGGCAAGTACGGCGTCGCCGGAGAGTTCGGCCACATGCAGGTCGTCCCCGGCGGCCACCGCTGCCCGTGCGGCAACCGCGGCTGCTGGGAGCAGTACAGCTCCGGCAACGCCCTGGTCCGCGAGGCCAGGGAGCTGGCCGCCGCCGACTCCCCGGTCGCCTACGGGATCATCGAGCACGTCAAGGGCAACATCGCCGACATCAGCGGGCCGATGATCACCGAGCTGGCCCGCGAGGGCGACGCCATGTGCATCGAACTGCTCCAGGACATCGGCCAGTGGCTCGGCGTGGGCATCGCCAACCTGGCCGCCGCCCTCGACCCCTCCTGCTTCGTCATCGGCGGCGGTGTCTCCGCGGCCGACGACCTGCTCATCGGCCCCGCCCGGGACGCCTTCAAGCGGCACCTCACCGGCCGTGGCTACCGCCCGGAGGCCCGTATCGTCCGCGCCCAGCTCGGCCCCGAGGCCGGCATGGTCGGCGCCGCGGACCTCGCCCGTCTCGTCGCCCGCCGCTTCCGCCGCGCCAAGCGCCGCCGTGTCGAGCGGTACGAGCGCTACGAGCGCTTCGCCGAGGCCCGCCGTACGAGCTCGGAGTCGCTGTGACGGGCGAGCTTCCCCCGCTGACGGGCGACCCCGGCGGGCAGGACGGCGCGGGCGGGTCGCAGCCGGGCGAGGACCGGCGGCACATGATCCGCCGCCGCGCCCTCACCCTGCTGATCATCGTGCTGCTCATCGGCGTCCCGGCCGGCTACCTGGTGATCTCCGCGAACCAGAGCCGGGCCAGCGGCAAGGACAAGGAGGCGAAGTACTCCGCGACCGGCCTGACCGAGGGCTGGCCGTCGAAGCTCCAGCGCCGCATCTACCAGGTGCCGATACCGCATCCGGCCTGGTGGGTGGCCTCCTACGAGACCAACAACTGGAAGACCAGCCGCCTGTACGTCGAGTTCGAGACCAGTGACGCGGGCCTGACCGCCTTCCTCACCAGCATGGGCATGGCGGAGAAGGACCTGAAGGAGGACCGCCTCACCATCGGCGACCGCGACCGCGACGTCACCGGCTGGACCTTCGACGGACCCGGCACCTGGTCCGGCCTGGTGCACAAGCAGGAGGACCCGGCGCCCACCCACGACGTGGTCGTCAACCACGACAAACCCGGCTACCCCCGGGTGTACGTCGTGGCCCGCACCGTGCCCTGACCCGCCCGCCCGACCTGGCCTCCGGAGCCGGTTGTCGGACCCCGCCCGTAAAGTCGAAGACGACTGGTCCGAACGGCGGGCGGGGAGGTGACAAGGCGTATGAGCGAGGCGACCGTGACGGCGGTGTCCGTGACGGCGGTGTCCGGGAAGGACGACGGGCTCGTCGCGTCGTCGCGCCTTCCGGCCGTGTTCCTGCCCGCACCCCTCCCACGCGACGGGCGGATCGCCTTCTACGACCCCGAGGGCGCGGACCTGCCCTCCGAGCAGGGGGACGACGACCGGCGTACGGACCTCACCGTCGTCCGGCCGCACGGCGCGGGAGTGCGCCGGCGCACCGTCCCCGCGCTGTCCCTGCCCGTGGACGAGGCCCTGCCCCTGCTGGTCGCCGCCCGGTACGACGCCGCGGCCCACCCGGCCACCGCCTGCTGGGGCGCCGCCGCCCTGCACGCGCTGCGGCTCACCGCCCGCGGACGCCTGCTGCCCGGCCTCACCGCCGAGGGGTACGACGCCTGGCGGGCCGGCCCGCTCGAACCGGACGACGTGGCACACCTGCGCGCGGTGGCCGCCGCCCTGCCCTACGAGGGCCACGCGGTGCCGCTGCCCGGACCCGGCCCCCTGCGCCTGCCCACGCCCGAGGCGCTCGTCCGTGCCTTCCTGGACGCGGTCGCGGACGCCCTGCCCCGCACCCCCGCCGCCCCTTACGCCTCCGGCCTGCCGTTCGCCGCGCGGCGGCCCCAAAAGCTGCCCGACGCCCGGGACTGGGCCGCCGAGGTCGCCGCCGGCATGGACGCGGGCGTGCGGATCTCGCTCCGCCTGGACCTGTCCGCCCACGACCTCTTCGACACCGGCGAGACCGCCGGCGGCGCGGGCGGCGGCGCGCGTGGCGCGGGCGCCGCGATCGTGCAGGTGCACAGCCTCTCCGACCCGACGCTGGTGGCCGACGCGGCGGCCCTGTGGTCGGGCGAGGCGGACCACGGCTTCGGGCCGCGCGCCCGTGTGGACGCCGCCCTCGCCGTGCGCCGGGCGGCCCGCGTCTGGCCCCCGCTCGACCGGCTCGCCGACCAGGACGTACCGGACGTACTGGCGCTGTCCGAGGACGAGTTGAGCGATCTGCTCGGGGTCGCGGCCACCCGGCTCGCGGCGGCCGGCGTCGCCGTGCACTGGCCCCGCGACCTCGCGCAGGACCTCACCGCCACGGCCGTCGTCCGGCCCGCGCCCGGCTCGGCGACCGACGGCACCGGATTCTTCGAGAGCGAGGACCTGCTGCGGTTCGGCTGGCAGATCGCCCTGGGCGGCGACCCGCTCAGCGAGGCCGAGATGGACGCCCTCGCCGAGGCGCACCGCCCGGTCGTCCGGCTGCGTGACCAGTGGGTGCTGGTCGACCCCGCCCTCGTCCGCAAGGCCCGCAAGCGTGACCTGGGGCTGCTCGACCCCGTCGACGCCCTGTCCGTCGCCCTCACCGGGCAGGCGGAGGTCGACGGCGAGACGGTGGAGGCGGTGCCCGCGGGCACACTGGCCGCCCTCCGCGACCGCCTGACCGCCGGCGTGCGGCCCGCGGCGCCTCCGCCCGGCCTGGACGCCACCCTGCGCGACTACCAGCTGCGCGGCCTGGCCTGGCTCGACCTCATGACCTCCCTCGGCCTCGGCGGCTGCCTCGCCGACGACATGGGCCTCGGCAAGACCGTCACCCTCATCGCCCTGCACCTGAAGCGGGCCCGCCCCGAACCCACCCTGGTGGTCTGCCCCGCGTCCCTGCTCGGCAACTGGCAGCGGGAGATCACCCGGTTCGCCCCCGGCGTCCCCGTACGCCGCTTCCACGGCCCGGACCGCAGCCTCGACGACCTGGACGGCGGCTTCGTCCTCACCACCTACGGCACCATGCGCTCCGCCGCGCCCACCCTCGCGGAACAGCGCTGGGGCATGGTCGTCGCCGACGAGGCGCAGCACGTCAAGAACCCCCACTCGGCGACCGCCAAGGCGCTGCGCACCATCCCGGCCCCCGCCAGGGTCGCCCTCACCGGCACCCCCGTGGAGAACAACCTCTCCGAGCTGTGGGCCCTGCTGGACTGGACCACCCCCGGGCTCCTCGGCCCGCTGAAGTCCTTCCGCGCCCGGCACGCGCGCGCGGTGGAGACCGGCGAGGACGAGCAGGCGGTCGAGCGGCTGGCCCGGCTCGTCCGCCCCTTCCTGCTCCGGCGCAAGAAGTCCGACCCGGGGATCGTCCCCGAGCTCCCGCCGAAGACGGAGACGGACCACCCGGTGCCGCTCACCCGGGAGCAGGCCGCGCTGTACGAGGCGGTGGTGCGCGAGTCGATGGTCGCCATCGAGACCGCGCAGGGCATGGGGCGCCGCGGGCTGGTGCTCAAGCTGCTGACCGCGCTCAAGCAGATCTGCGACCACCCCGCGCTGTACCTGAAGGAGGAACACGCCCCGGCCGGCGACCGGCTCGCCGCCCGCTCAGGGAAACTCGCCCTGCTGGACGAGCTGCTGGACACGGTGCTCGCCGAGGACGGCTCGGCCCTCGTCTTCACCCAGTACGTCGGCATGGCCCGCCTGATCACCCGCCACCTCGCCGAGCGCGCCGTACCGGTCGACCTGCTCCACGGCGGTACGCCGGTGCCCGAGCGGGAGCGGATGGTGGACCGCTTCCAGAGCGGCGCGGTCCCGGTGCTCGTCCTGTCCCTCAAGGCGGCGGGGACGGGACTGAACCTGACCCGGGCGGGTCATGTCGTCCACTTCGACCGCTGGTGGAACCCGGCGGTGGAGGAACAGGCCACCGACCGCGCGTACCGCATCGGCCAGACCCAGCCCGTCCAGGTCCACCGCCTGGTCACCGAGGGCACCGTCGAGGACCGCATCGCGGAGATGCTCCAGTCCAAGAGGGCCCTCGCCGACGCGATCCTCGGCTCGGGCGAGTCCGCGCTCACCGAGCTGTCCGACCGCGACCTGTCCGACCTGGTGTCCCTGCGGAGGTCGGCATGACACCCCGCCCGTCGGAGGAGGCACGGGAGGCGCTGCGCGCGGCTCGGGCACGGGTGTCGGAGGGGGAGACCTCGGAGGACGCGTGGCGGGGAGAGCCGCGGGGCGGGCCGTCGGCGGGGGAGGAGCCCTCTCCGGTCCGGGAGGCGTCCCCGGCGCCTCAGGCCCCGCGTCCGTCCGACGCGGCCCGGGAGGCCCTGCACCGCGCGCTGCGGGCACGGAGGGGAGCGACCGGCGAGCCGCAACCCGGGGTGGGGCCCGGGCCGGAGTCCGACGTCGAGGCCTCCGCCGAGGTGGCCGCCGAGCCGCGGCCGATCTCGGACGCGGTGGCCGGGGAAGCGGCGGGTGACGCGCACCCGTACACGGACACGACGGTCACGGACGTCATCGAGGCCACGGCGGCCGAGGGTGAGTCTCCCGCAGAGGGAGGAACACCCGCCGGAGAAGGACCGAACGCAGGCGAGACCCCGGCCCCGGCCCCGGCGCCCGTCCCGGAGGACAGCGCCGACTCCGCGCACGAAGCGGACGCCACGGCCCCCGCCACCGGCGACGGCGCGGAGCCGTCGGCCCACCGCCCCGGTGACGTCGCGCGGGAGGCGTTGCGCGCCGCACGCGAGGAAGCCGCGCGGGCCCGCGCCCGCGAGCAGGTGGACGAGGCCAAGCGCACCCGACGGGCCTCCGCACCCGCGCCCAGGGTGCCCCGCACCACGCGGGGCGACCGTGCCGCCGACCGCCGCGCGCGGGAGATCCGTGAGACCCTGGCCGACGCCTTCCGCATGCCCGACACGGCGGACGACCCGGCCCCGGACGCACCCGCCGGCGTTCCCGGCCGCGGGCCGGATGCCCGGCCGACCGCCCGCGAAGACACCGCGCCTGGGACAGCGCGAGGCACAGGGATCACCGGCGAACCGGCGGCGGTGCCCCCCGTCGCCCCGTCCTCCATGGCCGCCCCCGCGCGGGACGGCGACCTGCGCCGTTCGTTCCCGCCGTTCCCGCCCCGCTCCTCGGACGGCGCCGAGCAGTTCGCCGAGACGTGGTGGGGCAGGGCGTGGGTGACCGCGCTGGAGGACGGCGCGCTGGACCCCGCCCGGCTCGCCCGCGGACGCGGCTACGCCGAACAGGGACACGTCGACGCCATCACCGTCACGCCCGGCCTGGTCCTCGCATACGTCCGGGGCAGCCGCGCCCGGCCCTACCGCGTGCAGGTGCGGCTGCGGACGTTCGACGACGCCGACTGGGAGCGGTTCCTGGACGCCGCCGCCGAACGCCCCGGCCACATCGCGGCGCTGCTGGACAAGGAGATGCCGCAGTCCCTCGCCGACTGCGGGGTCCCGCTGCTGCCCGGCCCCGGCGACCTCGCCCCGCGCTGCAGCTGCCCCGACTCCGGGCACCCGTGCAAACACGCGGCAGCCCTCTGCTACCAGACCGCCCGGCTGCTCGACGCGGACCCGTTCGTGCTGCTCCTGCTGCGCGGGCGGAGCGAGCGCCAGGTGATCGACGTGCTGTCCCGGCTCAGCGCGGCCCGCGCCGCCCGTGCCGCCCAGGGCAAGGAACCGGAGCCGCTGCCCGGCATACGGGCCACCGACGCCCTGGCCCGGCGCGGCACCGAACTCCCGCCGCCCCCGGCGCCGTTGCCCCCGCCGCCGCACCCGGAGCAGCCCCCCGTCTACCCCGCGTCGCCCGGCGGCCCCGACCCGTTCGCGCTGGACCAGCTCGCCACCGACGCTGCCGCCCGCGCGCACGCCCTGCTCACCACCGGCCGTGACCCGGTCGGCCCGCTCACCCTGTGGCACGACGCGGTGCGACTGGCCGCCGCCCGCCCCGGTTCCGGACTGACCGCCGGCACCCGCGCGCTGTACTCCTCCTTCGCCCGGGCCGCCGGCCGCACCCCCGGCGACCTGGCGCGCGCGGTGGCCGCCTGGCGTCAGGGCGGCCCGACCGGGCTGGCCGTGCTGGAGGAGCCGTGGGACCCCCCGGCCGGCCGCTTCGACCGTGCCCGCCCCCTGCTGCTCGCCGCCGACCTGCCCGCCTTCCGGCCCTGGCGCAACCGCCTCACCCACCCCCGCGGCCATGTCCAGCTCCGCCTCGGCCGCGACCACCTCTGGTACGCGTACGAGTCGGAGCCGGACCAGGACGACTGGTGGCCCCGGGGCACCCCCGACCCGGACCCGGTCGGCGCCCTGACCGGCCTCGACACCCTCGGCGACCTGTGACGAGAGGTCCCGGCCGTCCCCGCTCCCGAGTGCCTGAGCGGCCCTGGTGACGCGCGGGCCTACCGTCCCCGCCGCCGGGCGCCGTCGGCGCGGGCCTAACCGTCCCCGCCGCCGGGCGCCGTCGGCACCGGCACGTCGACCTGCCGCAGCTCCGCCAGCAGTTCGCTCTGCCCGGCCAGGAGTTCCGTGAGGATCCTGCGGGCCGCGCGGAGCAGTTCGGCGACGTCGCCGCCCGCGAGGGCGTACGTCACGGTGGAGCCCTCCCGTACCGAGACGACGATGCCGGACCTGCGCAGCACGGCCAACTGCTGCGACAGGCTGGACGGTTCGATGTCGATGTCGGCGAGCAGGTCACGCACCGGCACGGGCCCGTGCTGCAACAGCTCCAGGACCCGGATGCGCACCGGGTGCCCGAGCATCCGGAAGAACTCTGCCTTGGCCTGGTAGAGGGGGACTTGCATGGGTGCGCGCTCCCTGCCGCGTCGGGAATGTTCTCCAGGGCGCGGCGGCGCCCGGCGTGGGCGCCGCCGCACGATGTGCCGTCCTTCGCCGTCGATCCTTCTGGCCCGGCGTGACGCGCGCCCATGGCTTGGAGCCATGTTCATGTGGCGACTTGAAAAATTCTTCACATCATGGGCGCGCGTCGGCCGGGGACCCGGGGCGGTTCACACTTCCAGTTGTTCCTCGATCCGCTTGAGCTGGTGGCGGGCCATCGCCAGGTTCGAGCGGGACTTGTCCAGCACGAGGTACAGGAACAGGCCGTTGCCGCTGCGGCCGGTGACCAGGCGGATCAGGTGGTACTGGGACTCCAGCGTGATGAGGATGTCCTCGATCTGGCCGGTGAGGCCCAGCAGTTCCATCGTGCGCACCTTGGCGCGGATCACATCCGTGTTGCCGGCCGCCGCGACGGTGAGGTCCAGGTCCTTCCCCCCGCCCAGCGTTCCCAGCGCCATGCCGCTCGAGTAGTCGACGACGGCCGCTCCCAGGGCCCCTTCGACGACGGTCATGACGTCCTTCAGCGACACTTCCACAGTTGCCACGGGTGTCTCCCTCTCCAGTCGTTGCGTGCTCGCGGCGGCCTCCACGGGGCAGCGCACTCGCCCCGGCCGCGCTGGAACCGTAGGCGGGCCACACCGGCCCGAGGGCACGGGTTTTCGGGGATGTCCTCGGATGATCGAATGCGTGCGCCAAAGAACTGCCGTTTGGGTGAGGCGAGTTCGAAAAGACTCCGAACGCCTGGACGTGGAACGTCAGTTGACCACCGGCTCCGCGGTGACGACGAGATTGGGCCGGTAGCCGCCCGGCCCCCGGCACGGCCCGCGCCAGGGGCCGGCCGAGGCGGTGACGACCCTGGAGACCCTGGCAACCCGCTGACCCACGGCGGCCTTCCGCCCTACGGCCTGGCCACCATCACCCCTCCGCTGTGGCCCCGACTGCCCCCGGGACGCCGTACGGAGCGTCCCGGGGTACGCGGACAGCGCCCTAGCCGTCGGATGCCGTGGCCCGGCACTCGAAGAGCCGGTAGGAGGCGTGGTTCTCCTCCTCCGGGGCGTCGAGAGCCGTGATGCGCCGTACGTGAAGTCCATGTCGGTCCAGCAGGACCTGCCACAGTTCCGGCGTGAGCACCCACATGTGCAGGGTGAGGGTGCCGCCGCCGGCCAGGTGCAGGACCTCCGGGCGCGGGGTGACCGTGGAACTGGGCCCGTGGCCGTCGGAGTTGGTGTGCAGCACGGTGAAGACCAAGCGTCCGTCCGGCGTGAGCGCGGTCCCCAGGGCAGGCAGCAGACGGTGCGGGTCGAAGAAGTGGAAGGCGCTGACCGAGTAGATCACGTCGTACGGCGGCGCCGTACCCAGGTGTCCGACGGCGTCGGCGTGGATCAGCCGGAGCCCCGGCACGTCGGGATGACGGGCGCGGGCTCGTGCGATCTGGGCGGCGGAGGCGTCGACACCGTCGACCTGCGCCCCGTAGGCGCGGGCCAGGTGTGCGGCGTGCCGTCCCGTCCCGCAGCCGATGTCGAGGACGCGCAGGCCGCTGACGTCCCCGAGGATCTCGTCACCAGGGTCGTCCGGGGCCGGGCCCCAGGCGACTTCGTTCACGTCGGGCAGCGGTGTCCCGCGCCTCAGGTGATGCGTTCCGTAGGTGTCCCAGGCGCGTCGCGTCCGGTGTTCGACGTCCGTCACGTCAGCTGCCATCCTCCCTCGCCGGTCGCGGCCGGCGGTCGCGGCGCCCGTCCCAGGCGGGCGCGGATCGTGCGGAGTTCGTGAACGTGTCATGCGGATGCATGGCCGCTCCTGTAACGCAACGAGTGGGGTGGCGGTTCGAACGTGTGTGTTTCGGTCGTATCGGGAGGCCCGGGATGAAGCGTGCGCCGGAGAAGTCTCCGCTCCATCCATTAAGGTTCCGGCAGTACCGGACGTGGCGGGGCGTGGGGGGCGGTCGACCGTCCGTGATTCCCCCGGCCACGTCGCATTGCGTGAGACGTGAGAGGGTCTGACGGGTGAGCGAGACAGCACCGAACACCCTGCAATACCGCTTCGACGGACCAGAAGACGCTCCGGTTCTGATCCTGGGGCCCTCCCTCGGCACCACCTGGCACATGTGGGACCGCCAGATTCCCGAGCTGACGAAGCAGTGGCGGGTGTTCCGGTTCGACCTCCCGGGGCACGGCGGCGCCCCCGCCCACCCCGCGGTCTCCGTCACCGATCTCACCACCCGGCTGCTCGCCACCCTCGAGGGCCTCGGCGTGCAGCGCTTCGGGTACGCCGGCTGCGCCCTGGGCGGCGCCGTCGGCATCGAGCTGGCCCTGCGCCACCCCGAGCGGCTCGCGTCCCTCGCACTGATCGCCGCCTCCCCCCGCTTCGGCACCGCGGACGAGTTCCGGCAGCGCGGGGTGATCGTGCGGACCAACGGCCTGGACCCCATCGCCCGCTCCGCGCCCGAACGCTGGTTCACCGGCGGGTTCGCCGCCGCCCAGCCCGCGATCACCGAGTGGGCCGTGCAGATGGTCCGCACCACCGACCCCGGCTGCTACATCGCCGCCTGCGAGGCGCTCGCCTCCTTCGACGTCCGGGCCGGCCTCGGCAGCGTCGGCGTACCGACCCTGGTGCTGGTGGGCTCCGAGGACCAGGTCACCGGCCCCGCCGAGGCCCGCACCCTGGTCGCCGGCATCCCGGACGCCCGGCTCGCCGTCGTACCCGGCGCCTCCCACCTGGTGCCGGTGGAGCAGCCGGCCGCCGTCACCGACCTGCTGGTCCGGCACTTCTCCACCGCCTGGCAGCCCCTCCCCGACAACGCGACCGGCCACGTCGTGATGCCCGCCGCCGTGCCACGGCCGCCCGTCCCGGCCGTCGCCCCCGCGCAGCCCGCCCCCCTCGCCGAGATCGCCCCGGCCGCCGTCCCCGCGCAGGCGCAGGGCGTCCCGGACCCGTACGACACCGGCATCAAGGTGCGCCGCGAGGTGCTGGGCGACGCGCACGTCGACCGGATCCTGGAGCAGACCGACCCCTTCTCCGAGGACTTCCAGAAGCTGGTCACCCGGTACGCCTGGGGCGAGGTCTGGGACCGCCCCGGACTCGACCGCCGCACCCGCAGCTGCGTCACGCTGACCGCCCTGGTCGCGGGCGGCCACCTCGACGAACTCGCCGTGCACACCCGTGCCGCGCTGCGCAACGGGCTCACCCCGGCCGAGATCAAGGAGGTGCTGCTGCAGGCGGCGGTCTACTGCGGCGTCCCCGCGGCCAGCGCCGCCTTCCGGGTGGCCCAGCAGGTCGTGCGCGAGGAGACCACCCCGCCGGAGTGAGCCGCGGCCACCGGGGGCCGTCCCCGGTCCGTCCCCCTGCGCGCCGCTCCGGGCGCCGGATGCAGGATGGAGCCATGAAGCTCATCAAGATGTCGCACTCCTGCGTCCGGCTGGAAAAGGACGGACGCGTCCTCGTCCTCGACCCGGGAGGGTTCAGCGAGGAGGACGCCGCCGTCGGCGCGGACGCGGTGCTGATCACCCACGAGCACCCGGACCACTTCGACGAGGGCCGGCTGCGCACCGCGATGGAGGCCAACCCGGCGGCCGAGATCTGGACCCTCAAGTCGGTCGCCGACCAGATCTCCGCCGCGTTCCCGGGCCGTGTGCACACCGTCGGGCACGGTGACACCTTCACCGCCGCCGGCTTCGACGTGGCTGTCCACGGCGAACTGCACGCCGTGATCCACCCGGACATCCCGCGCGTCACCAACGTCGGCTACCTCGTCGACGGCGGGAAGCTGTTCCACCCCGGCGACGCGCTCACCGTCCCCGACCACCCGGTCGAGACGCTGATGCTGCCCGTCATGGCGCCCTGGAACAAGATCTCCGAGGTGATCGACTACGTCCGCGAGGTCCGTCCCGAACGGGCGTACGACATCCATGACGCGCTGCTCACCGACCTCGCCCGGCCGGTCTACGACCGCCAGATCGGCGCCCTCGGCGGTGCCGAGCACCTGCGGCTGGCCCCGCGGGGAGCGGTCCGGATCTGACCGCGCGGGCCCCGTCCGGCACGGCCGTCCACAGCCGGCGGCCGCCGGTCGAGCGTTGTCGGACCCGGCGGGTAGGTTGTGAAGCATGCGCATCGCGACCTGGAACGTGAACTCGATCACCGCCCGCCTGCCGAGGCTCCTGGCCTGGCTGGAGAGCAGCGGCACGGACGTGCTGTGCCTCCAGGAGGCCAAGGTCGCCGAGGCCCAGTTCCCGGTGGACCAGCTGCGCGAGCTGGGGTACGAGTCGGCGGTGCACGCCACCGGCCGGTGGAACGGCGTGGCGGTGCTCTCCCGCGTCGGCCTGGAGGACGTCGTCAAGGGGCTTCCGGGCGACCCCGGGTACGACGGCTCCGTCGAGCCCCGCGCCGTCTCCGCGACCTGCGGCCCGGTCCGCGTCTGGTCGGTCTACGTGCCCAACGGCCGCGAGGTGGAGCACCCGCACTACGCGTACAAGCTGCAGTGGCTGGAGGCGCTGAAGGCGGCCGTGGCCGGTGACGCGGCGGGCGACCGCCCCTTCGCGATCCTCGGCGACTACAACATCGCCCCGACCGACGACGACGTCTACGACCGCGCCGCCTTCGAGGGCTCCACGCATGTCACGCCCGCCGAGCGGGCCGCCCTCGCCTCCCTGCGCGAGGCCGGCCTGTCGGACGTGGTCCCGCGCCCCCTCAAGTACGACCAGCCCTTCACCTACTGGGACTACCGCCAGCTCGGCTTCCCCAAGAACCGCGGCATGCGCATCGACCTGGTCTACGGCAACGAGCCGTTCGCCAAGGCGGTCACCGACTCCTACGTCGACCGCGAGGAGCGTAAGGGCAAGGGCGCCTCGGACCACGCGCCGGTCGTGGTCGACCTGGACGTGTAACAAGGCCCGGCCGGCCGTCGAAGGACCCCGCGCGCCTGTTTGCGCGCGGCGGTTCGAATGACAGGCTGGAGAAATGAAGATCCCGTTCCTGGGCAGGCGGCGCCGGAAGGACGAACTTCCCGATCCGGCGGGTCTCGCGGAACTCCTCGCGGAGTGCGCGCTGTTGCGCTCCCAGGCCTACGGGGCGGGAGTCCGACTCGACGACAGCCCGGCCTCGTTGGAGGCACTGGACCAGTTGGTCCCCAGGTGGCGGGACGACGAGGACACCTCCGACTGGCTGGGCAACGACGCGGGTCTGTACCTCGGCACCGTCATCGTGCGCACCGTGCCGGGCGCGGTCTGGGAGCTCCGCGCCGACGGTCAGCCGGTCGTACACCTCACCGGCGGACGGGAGTTCGACGTTGTGGACGCGGGTCACCAGTGGGCGGCCGACGGCGTACCCGAGCTGTCGCAGTGGTACGCCGAGGTCGTGGAGGGCTGACGCGCGCCCCGCTCGCGCGCCCCATCACCCGCCGTAAATACGGCTTATGACCGAAAAGTGCGTGTCGCGTCGTCCTGGCGATCTTGCCCGGATACGTTGCGGCGACCACCATGACGTACGGAAACCGGTCCGTCCGGACCTCGACTACGATGTTCCCTCCGTCCCGGTCGGGGGAGAGACTTCGCGGTGCAAGCGGGGACACCGCCTCCGGGAGGGGACCGCCCGCCCAGCCGGGGCGGCGGATCACACAGGCCGGACCCGTCCGGCGGCAGCCGGTGATCACTGCTCGCGGCGGCAGCGGCCGAAACCACGGTCGCCCGCCGGCGAGGAGAAGGTCAGCTGCCCGCCGGGCGGGTGGTGCCCCACCCGCCCCTACGGGGGCGCACTCTTCCCTCGCCCCGAGGCGCCCTCCGTCCCGCGAAGGAACCGTCAGCCTCCGCCCGGCCGGGGTGTGATCGACCGCCCAAGGCCCGCTTGATGAGCACTCCCGCCCGGCCCGATGGGCGATCCGCCCCCAGGACCCGCCCGGAGGACGTGCCCCCGCGCCTCGGCGGGCGTGGGCTTCGGCCGCAGCGGAGGCAGGCACCTGCGCCCCAGGGCGCGGCGGCAGCCCCCGCGCCCGAGGGCGCGGCGCGTCGTCAGTCCGCGCGGTGGGACTTGCGTGCCGCCGGCTCCGGAGGCGGCAGCGGCGTCTGGGCGGGCTTGCTGACGTCCGCCACCAGCTCCACCACATCGGGGCCGTACGCCTGCGAGTTGATGACCTTCAGGAGCAGCACGAAGGAACCGGACCCGTGCTTGCGGGCCAGCCGCTCGTGGTTGCGGGCGAGGTACCGGGTCGCGGCCTGGTTGGTGATCGCCCGCTGGCCGCAGAACAGGAACACCGGCCGGGTGTCCCGCCGTTCCCCCGCCGTCAGCCGCGCCAGCAGGACGTACTCGGAGACGCCGGGCTCCATGCGGTAGAGGTCGGAACCTATCCGGAAGGCGCCGCGGTCCGGGCCCGGCTCCGGGTCCACGTTCACCCGCACCCCCGGCAGCATCGCCGCCATGTGCGCGACCATCCGCCGGTTCGACCCGGGACCGCCGACGCAGAACTCCGTCCGCTCGCCGAACCCCTGGTGCGCCGCGTCCTGGGTGACCACCTGGGCGTGCGCCCCGCAGTCCTTGATCAGCGCGGAGAGTTCGAGCAGCGCGAACACGTCGAAGCGGTGCACCGCCGGTTCCGCCGTCGCCGGGTCGCGGTTGACGACGAGCAACGACTCGGAGTTGTCGGGAAGTCCGAAGAAGGCCTGCTTGCGCCGGAGCTTGCGCTTCCAGAGATAGGTACGGGCGATCCAGCCCAGGCTGGCGCTGATGCCCGCGGCCACCAGGCCCAGCACGATGTTGCGCACGTCGTCATTCATGGGCGCGCATGCTAGCGGTCCCGGGCAAACCCGTGTTCGACGCCCGGCTGCGTCACGTCCCGGACGGCTCGGCGCGGCACGCCCGGTAGCGCCTCCCTGACGCGGGCATGGCGACGAACTAAGCTGCCCGGACGGCCCATTACTGGAGGTGCGGATGCGTCGCCCTGTCGCACGGAATCTCGCGGTCCTCGCGGTCACCGCCGCTGTCGTGTCGGTGGGGGCGGCCGCGCCGCCCACCCCCCGCGGAGAGCCAGCCCCACACGCCCGGCCCACGCCCAAGGTGCCGGTGGCCGTCGGTCACGGCGGCGCCGTCTCCAGCGTCGACGCCGACGCCACCGCGGCCGGCATCGAGGTCCTGCGCAAGGGCGGCAACGCCGTCGACGCGGCCGTGGCCACCGCCGCCGCCCTTGGCGTCACCGAGCCCTACTCGGCCGGCATCGGCGGAGGCGGCTACTTCGTCTACTACGACGCCCGGTCCCGCACCGTGCACACCCTCGACGGCCGCGAGACCGCCCCGCTCACCGCCGACTCCGGCCTGTTCATGGAGGACGGCGCGCCCATCCCGTTCGCCGAGGCGGTCAGCAGCGGACTCGCCGTCGGCACCCCCGGCACGCCCGCCACCTGGCAGCGGGCGCTCGACACGTGGGGCAAGAGGAAACTCGGCACGGTCCTGGAGCCAGCCGAACGGCTCGCCCGCGACGGCTTCACCGTCGACGAGACCTTCCGCTCGCAGACCGCCGCCAACGAGACCCGCTTCCGGTACTTCCCCGACACCGCGAAGCTGTTCCTGCCGGGCGGCGAACTTCCCGCCGTGGGCTCCACCTTCAAGAACCCCGACCTGGCCCGCACCTACCGCGAGCTGAGCCGCAAGGGCGTCGACGCCCTGTACCGGGGCGACCTCGCCCGCGACATCGTGAACACGGTCAACAAGCCGCCCGTGGACCCGGCGTCGGGCTGGAACGCGCGTCCCGGCGACCTGTCGCCGCGCGACCTCGCCGCCTACCGCGCCACGTCCCAGCCCCCGACGAAGACCTCGTACCGGGGTCTCGACGTCTACTCCATCGCGCCCTCGTCCTCCGGCGGCACGACGGTCGGCGAGGCGCTCAACATCCTGGAGCGCACCGACCTGTCGAAGGCGAGCGACGTCCGCTACCTGCACCGGTTCATCGAGGCGAGCCGCATCGCGTTCGCCGACCGGGGCCGCTGGGTCGGCGACCCCGCCTTCGAGGACGTACCGACGAAGGAACTGCTCTCGCAGCGGTTCGCGGACTCCCGCGCCTGCCTGGTCAAGGACGACGCCGTCCTCACCAGTCCGCTCGCCCCCGCCGACCCCCGCCACCCGACGCCGTGCGCGAAGGGCGGCACGGCCGCGCCGACGACGTACGAGGGCGAGAACACCACGCACCTGACCACCGCCGACCGGTGGGGCAACGTCGTCGCCTACACGCTCACCATCGAGCAGACCGGCGGCAGCGGCATCACCGTCCCCGGACGCGGATTCCTGCTGAACAACGAGCTGACGGACTTCTCCTTCGCCCCGGCGAACCCCGCCGTCCACGACCCGAACCTGCCCGGCCCCGGCAAGCGGCCCCGCTCGTCCATCGCGCCGACGATCGTGCTCGACCGGCACGACCGGCCGGTGGTGGCGCTCGGGTCACCCGGCGGCGCGACCATCATCACCACCGTGCTGCAGACCCTCACCGGCTTCCTCGACCGGGGCCTGCCGCTCGTCGACGCGATCGCCGCGCCGCGCGCCAGCCAGCGCAACGCCGCGCAGACCGAACTCGAACCCGGGCTCTTCGACAGCGCGCTGCGGCAGCGCCTGGAGGCCATCGGGCATTCCTTCCGGGAGAACCCGGAGATCGGCGCCACGACCGGCGTGCAGCGGCTGCCCGGCGGAGCCTGGCTCGCCGCGGCGGAGAAGGTCCGCAGGGGTGGCGGCTCGGCGATGGTCGTCCACCCGAGGCGGTAGCGGCCCCTTACCTCCGTCGGTCCCTCACATCCGCCGGCCTCTCACACCCGTCGGCCCGGCATCCCTGACCAGGGGTGCCGGGCCGTGCCGTACGGGCGGGTCAGAGCTCGGGTGCCGGCGTCTCCTGCGTACGGAAGACCAGACGCCCGTCCTGCGCGTCCACCGTCACCCGGCCGCCCTCCCGCACACGCCCGTCCAGGAGCAGCCGCGACAGCTGGTTGTCGACCTCACGCTGGATGGTGCGGCGCAACGGCCGGGCACCGTACTCCGGTTCGTAGCCGCGTTCGGCCAGCCAGTCCACGGCCGCGTCGGTGAAGTCGGCCGTGATGTCCTGGCCCTTCAGCCGGCGACGGGTGCTCTCCAGCAACAGGTCGGTGATCTGCCGCAGTTCCTCGGGCGTGAGCTGGCGGAACACCACGATCTCGTCGATCCGGTTGAGGAACTCCGGCCGGAAGTGGTCCCGCAGCGGCCGCAGGATCTGCTCCCGCCGCGCCTCCTCGTCGGCCTCCGCACCGCCGGTCGCGAAGCCCAGGGTGGCACCGCGCCGGGTGATGGCCTCGGAGCCGAGGTTGCTGGTCATCACGATCACGCTGTTGGTGAAGTCCACCGTGCGGCCTTGCGAGTCGGTGAGCCGGCCGTCGTCCAGCACCTGCAGCAGGATGTTGAAGACGTCCGGGTGGGCCTTCTCCACCTCGTCGAGCAGCAGCAGCGAGTACGGGTGCCTGCGCACCACCTCGGTGAGCTGACCGGCCTCCTCGTGGCCCACGTACCCGGGCGGCGCGCCCACCAGGCGGCTCACCGTGTGCCGCTCCTGGTACTCGCTCATGTCGAGCCGGACCATCCGGTCCTCGCTGCCGAACAGCGCCTCGGCGAGCGCCCGCGCCAGCTCCGTCTTGCCGACGCCCGTCGGGCCGAGGAACAGGAAGCTGCCGATCGGCCGGTCCGGACTGGACAGGCCCGCGCGGGAGCGCAGCACGGCGTCCGAGACGACCCGTACGGCCTCCTCCTGGCCCACCACCCGCTGGTGCAGGTGCTGTTCCAGGCCGAGCAGCCGGTCCTTCTCCTCCTCGGTGAGCCTGCTGACCGGGATGCCCGTCTGCCGGGCCACCACCTCGGCGATCGCCTCGGCGTCCACCCACAGGCTCTGCCCCTCGTCGACCTCGCCGTCGCCGCCGGCCTGCGCGACGCGCTCCTTCAGCTCCGTGATGCGGTCGCGCAGCTGCATCGCCTGCTCGTACTGCTCGTCCGCGACCGCCTGGTCCTTGTCGCAGGTCAGCTGCTCGACCTCGCGCTCCAGCGCGCGGACGTCCGTGCCCTTGGTGCGGGCCCGCAGCCGCACCCGGGCGCCCGCCTGGTCGATCAGGTCGATCGCCTTGTCCGGCAGCCGCCGGTCGCTCAGATAGCGGTCGGACAGCTCCACGGCCGCGACCAGCGCCTCGTCGGTGTAGCGGACCTGGTGGTGCGCCTCGTAGCGGTCCCGCAGGCCGCGCAGGATCTCGATCGCGTCCGCGGGGGTGGGCTCGGGCACCATGATCGGCTGGAAGCGGCGGGCCAGGGCCGCGTCCTTCTCGATCCGCCGGTACTCCTCCAGGGTCGTCGCGCCGACGATGTGCAGTTCGCCGCGGGCCAGGGCCGGCTTGAGGATGTTCCCGGCGTCCATCGAGCCGCCCTCGCCGCCGCCTCCCGCGCCGACCACGGTGTGCAGTTCGTCGATGAAGACGATCAGCTGGTCGGAGCGGGCGCGGATCTCCTCCACGAGGTTGTTCATCCGCTCCTCGAAGTCGCCCCGGTACCGGGTGCCGGCGACCACGCCGGTCAGGTCCAGGGCGACCACCCGCCGGCCGAGGAGGATGTCGGGCACGTCCCCCTCGGCGATCCGCTGCGCCAGCCCCTCCACCACGGCGGTCTTGCCGACGCCCGCGTCTCCGATCAGCACGGGGTTGTTCTTGCCGCGCCGGGACAGCACCTCTACGGTCTGCTCGATCTCGACGTCCCGCCCGATCACCGGGTCGATACGGCCCTCGCGGGCCAGCGCGGTGAGGTCACGGCCGTACTTGTCCAGCGTCGGGGTGCCCGACGAGGGCCGGGGGCGTTCGGTGCGGGGCTGCTGGGTCTCCGGCGCCTCGGGCGGGCCGGAGGGGGTGTACCGGGCCGCGTTCAGTATGTGGCCGGCCGCCGAATCGGGATTGGAGGCGAGGGCGCTGAGCACGTGCTCCGGGCCGATGTAGCCGACGCCGCTCGACCGGGCCATCTCGTGCGCGTCCAGCAGCGCCCGTTTGACGGCGGGCGTCAGGGACAGTGACGTCGGCGGTGGGGCCTCGCCGGGAGGGTGCTGCACGGGCCCGGACCGGTCGTCGATCTGGGACGCCAGCGAGTCCGGGTCCGCGCCCGCCCGGCTGAGCAGACTCCGGGTCGGCTCGGCGGAGAGGGCGGCACGCAGCAGATGCTGGGTGTCCAGGTCACGGCTGCCGTGCTCGGCCGCGTACTGGGCGGCGCCGCGCACGAGTTCCCGGGCGGGCTGGCTGAGGAGCCTGCCGATGTCGATCTGCCGGGGGCGCTGTCCGCCGAAGAAGCGGGCGAGGAATTCTGCGAACGGGTCACCCTCCGGGCCGACGAAACCACTCGTCATCGTCATCCGTTCCTTCGCTGGGTCGACGTGCCGGAGCCGGGTAACCCGGCCGAGCCGCGCTCATGCCCACGATGACACGATCCGTATGCGCGGGCATGTCCAGGTTCGCCCCCGTCGGAGGAATTCCGGGCACTGCCCGGCGGGGGAGAGGGGCCGACACCCCCGGTCGTGGCCCCGCGCGGGGCGGCGCCCGCGCCCGGTCCTCCCGCACGGTGCCGGCGCCGCTCACCACCGGCGACGGCACCTGAATCAGCACCGGTACGGTGCGGAACCGGTACGGCACCGGGACGGCACCGCGCGGGGCAGTTCCGTCGCGAGGCCGTGACGAGGGCCGGCCCGGCTGCCGGGCCGGCCTCCGGTTCAGTCCCGCGCCGTCAGGACGCGGGGCCCCGCGTCCGTGATGGCGACCGTGTGTTCCGTGTGGGCCGCGCGGGTGCCGTCGTTGGTGCGGAGGGTCCAGCCGTCCGGGGCGGCGTGGTACGCGTCCGTGCCGCCGGCGATCAGCATCGGCTCGATCGCCAGGACCATGCCGTGCCGCAGCGGCAGCCCGCGTCCCGGCCGGCCCTCGTTCGGCACCGGCGGGTCCTCGTGCATGTGCCGGCCGATGCCGTGGCCTCCGTAGTCCTCCATGATCCCGTAGCCCGCGCCGCGGCACACCGTGCCGATGGCGTGCGCGATGTCGCCGATGCGGTTGCCGACGACGGCCGCCTCGATGCCGGCGGCGAGCGCCCGCTCGGCCGTCTCGACCAGCCGGACGTCCGCCGGGCGCGGGGTACCCACCACGAAGCTGATCGCCGAGTCCCCGGCCCAGCCGCCCAGTTGGGCGCCGCAGTCGATGGACACGAGGTCCCCGTCCCGCAGCCGGTAGCCGTCCGGGATGCCGTGCACGATCGCGTCGTTGACGGACGCGCAGATCACCGCCGGGAACGGCGTGGGTGCGAACGAGGGCCGGTATCCCAGGAACGGCGAGGTCGCGCCCGCCGCGTTCAGCACGTCCCGGGCCACCTCGTCCAGCTCCAGCAGGGACACGCCCACGTCGGCGGCCTTCCGTACGGCCGTCAGCGCACGGGCGACGACCTGTCCGGCCTCGTACATGGCATCGATCGATGCGTCGGTCTTGAGCTCCACCATGCCAATTACTATACCGGTATTAGAATGGGGTCATGGTGCGCACCCCCTTGACCCCCGAAGAGCGTGAACGCGGCGAGCGGCTCGGCAGGCTGCTGCGCGAGGCGCGCGGAACCCGCAGCATGACGGACGTCGCCGCGAGCGCCGGCATCTCCGCGGAGACCCTCCGCAAGATCGAGACGGGGCGGGCCCCGACCCCCGCGTTCTTCACCGTGGCCGCGCTGGCCGGCGCGCTCGGTCTGTCGATGGACGCGTTGATCGGGCGCTGCGGGCCGCTGGAGGCGCCGGACACCCCGGACGCGTCGATCGCCGCCTGAGCGGGGGCGGCGCCGTTCCCGGTGCCGGGTCCGCACCCCGCCGGAAAACTCGCCGTAGCGCCGCCGTAACACGCCGGGTGTTACCTACGGAGTCAAGTTACTCCGGAATCCGGCGGGAGTTGGCTATGGCTGCGGAGCAACTCCCGGAAAGTGTCCGGGAGTTCACGGACCATCTGCGGGGTCTGCTGGCGCGACTGGACCGGTACGCGGGCTGGTGCCTGGTGTTCTGGCAGCGCGACCCCGACGGCATGCGGGCGTGTCTCGAAGGGCGCGAACCGCCGCCCTGGGACGTGGTGGAGTCCCTGCTCCACGACCTGGCAGCCGTCCACGGACCCGCGGTCGCCGAGGCGGAGGCCCCGCGGGCGCGCCTGCTGCACGCCGAGGCGACCACCGCGTTCGACGGCCGGCCCGGTGCCCGGCAGGCCCTGAGCGACCGGCTCGACGTCATGCTGCGCGAGCAGCGGTACGCCGCGGACCGCCGCGCCGAGCTGACGCGCCGGCTCGCCACCGCGGCCGGCCGCGAGGAGACCGACGCCCTCGGCAACGACCTCGCCTGGGCCGAGGACGACCACCGCCGCGCGGCTGCCCGCTGCGCGGAACTCACCGCCCGGATGGCGGCCCTGGACCGGCGCACCCGCACGCACACGGCGCCGGCCCCCGCACCACGCGGGCGTGGCCCGGTGCCGAGTGCCGGGGCGGAGCACTCGCGGCCTGCTCCGCCCCGCTCACGGCAGGAGCGGTATCCGGCCCCCGACCCCGTCCCGCCCGAGCCGCGCGCCGCGCAGCGGCATGTCCCGCCGGAGGCGTCCACGGACGGCGGTCCGTCCGCGCCCCGCAAGCGGCGGCGCGGCGGTGCGCGGTTCGCCGGCGTGGAGGACGGCGGGGAGGCGCCCGTCGTCGCGCCGCCCGCCGCCGTCCCCGAGCTGCCCGTCGCCGCCTCCGTCTCGCGTGGCGCCCGGTTCGCCGGGGCCGCCGCGGACGAGGGCGGGCAGGCCGGGCCGCCGGCCGGGGAGCGGGCCGGCGTGGAGGACCTGCGGCAGGCCGGACACCTGGTGCGCACCCTCGTACGGCTGCGCCGCGAAGGCCGCGCCGGCGAGGCGCACGCCGCTCTGAACGACGCCGCCTACTGGCCCGCCGTACGGTTCCCGCTGCTCGCCGACGCGATGGAGCGGGCCGGGCTGGGGGCCGACTGGGCGACCCTGCTGTGGGAGGCGGCCGCGTCGCTGCCCGCCGAACGCCTCGTCGCCGCCGCCGACGCGCTCACCGCGGCGGGCCGGGCCGAGGACGGCGAGCAGATCCTGCGGCAGGGCGTGGTACGGCCGGCCGACGAGATAGGCCAGGCCGCCCTCGCCCTGGCCGAAGGCACTCGTCACCGCGAGCTGCGGGCCCTGCTGGACGCCTGCGTCCGGATGCGCACCCCGCAGGACGCCGCCCGCACCGCGGCCCCCGACCCCCGGCGCCTGGTGCCGCTGCTGCTGACGGCGGCCCGGGGCGTGTCGGAGGAGCGGCACTGGGACGTCCTGCACGCCCTGCGCGTCGCGGGACTGGCCGCCTGACCGGGGGCGGGCGGCCGGGCGGACTCACCCACAGGGGTGTCAATCCGGATCGACTCCACGGCCCGCACGACGATGGTCTTGGCAAGGCCGTCCGAGAGGCTTACGTTCGTCCCTCTACGGCCGTCTCTACGGGCGTAGAGGCGCTGACGTCGCGTCGAAGGAGCAGCAGCTCATGCCCAACGTCGTAACCGCCGCCCTGGTCCAGGCCACCTGGACCGGCGACACCGAGTCCATGCTGGCGAAACACGAGGAGCACGCCCGCGAGGCGGCCCGGCGGGGCGCGAAGGTCATCGGGTTCCAGGAGGTGTTCAACGCCCCCTACTTCTGCCAGGTCCAGGAGGCCGAGCACTACCGCTGGGCCGAGGAGGTCCCCGACGGCCCCACCGTGCGCCGGATGCGGGAGCTGGCCCGCGAGACCGGCATGGTGATCGTCGCCCCCGTCTTCGAGATCGAGCAGTCCGGTCACTACTACAACACCGCGGCTGTGATCGACGCCGACGGCACCTACCTCGGCAAGTACCGCAAGCACCACATCCCGCAGGTGAAGGGGTTCTGGGAGAAGTTCTACTTTCGTCCGGGCAACCTCGGCTGGCCCGTCTTCGACACGGCCGTCGGCAAGGTCGGCGTCTACATCTGCTACGACCGCCACTTCCCCGAGGGCTGGCGGCAACTCGGCATCAACGGCGCCCAGTTGGTCTACAACCCGTCGGCCACGCACCGCGGTTTGTCGGCCCACCTGTGGCAGCTGGAACAGCCCGCGGCCGCCGTGGCCAACGAGTACTTCGTCGCCGCCATCAACCGCGTGGGCGTCGAGGAGTACGGGGACAACGACTTCTACGGCACGAGCTACTTCGTCGACCCGCGCGGACAGTTCGTCGGCGACCTCGCCAGCGACAGCAAGGAGGAACTGGTGGTCCGGGACCTGGACTTCGACCTCGTCGACGAGGTGCGGCAGCAGTGGGCCTTCTACCGCGACCGCCGCCCCGACGCCTACGAGGGGCTGGTGCGGCCGTGAACGACGACCTGCTGAGCCGCCACCGCTCCGTGCTGCCCGACTGGCTCGCCCTCTACTACGACGAGCCCCTGGAGATCACCCACGGCGAGGGACGCCACGTCTGGGACTCCCGGGGCAACCGCTACCTCGACTTCTTCGGCGGCATCCTCACCACCATGACCGCCCACGCCCTGCCCGAGGTCACCAAGGCGGTGACCGAACAGGCCGGGCGGATCCTGCACTCCTCCACCCTCTACCTCAACCGGCCGATGGTGGACCTCGCCGAACGGATCGCCAAGCTCAGCGGCATCCCCGACGCCCGGGTCTTCTTCACCACCTCCGGCACCGAGGCCAACGACACCGCCCTGATGCTCGCCACCGCCTACCGGCGCAGCAACACGGTCCTGGCGATGCGCAACAGCTACCACGGACGCTCCTTCAGCTCCGTCGGCATCACCGGCAACCGCGGCTGGTCCCCGACCTCGCTCTCCCCGCTGCAGACCCTCTACGTGCACGGCGGCGTCCGCACCCGGGGCCCCTTCGCCGACCTGGACGACTACGACTTCGTCGCCGCCTGCGTCGACGACCTCAAGGACCTTCTCGGACACACCCGTCCGCCCGCCGCGCTGATCGCCGAACCGATCCAGGGCGTCGGCGGCTTCACCTCCCCGCCCGACGGGCTCTACGCGGCCTTCCGCGAGGTGCTGCACGAGCGCGGCGTCCTGTGGATCTCCGACGAGGTGCAGACCGGCTGGGGCCGCACCGGCGAGCACTTCTGGGGCTGGCAGGCGCACGGCCGCAGCGGCCCGCCCGACATGCTCACCTTCGCCAAGGGCATCGGCAACGGCATGTCCATCGGCGGGGTCGTCGCCCGCGCCGAGATCATGAACTGCCTGGACGCCAACAGCATCTCCACGTTCGGCGGCACCCAGATCACCATGGCGGCGGGCCTGGCCAACCTCAACTACGCGCTGGAGCACGACCTCCAGGGCAACGCGCGCCGGGTCGGCGGGCTGCTCATCGAGCGGCTGCGGGCCGCCGCCGCCCAGGTCCCGGCCGTCCGGGAGGTACGCGGACGCGGCCTGATGATCGGCATCGAGCTCTGCACACCGGGCACCGACGAGGCCGACCCGGCCGCCGCGTCCGCCGTCCTGGAGGCGGCCCGCAGGGGCGGCCTCCTCATCGGCAAGGGTGGCGGCCACGACACCAGCGCCCTGCGCGTCGCCCCGCCGCTCTCCCTCAACGTCGCGGAGGCCGAGGAGGGCGCCGCGATCCTCGAGAACGCCCTGAGGAGCATCCAGTAGCCCCACACGCACCGGAGGACGCCGCCATGACCACCTGGGAGCCACCGGCACCGGCCCTCTCGGTCCGGCAGGTCCTCGCCCTGGAACGGGTCCTCGCCGGACAGCCCGAGGTGGTGGCCGGCGCCGGCCGGCTGGACCGGCCGGTGCGCTGGGTGCACGTCGCCGAGGCGGCCGACGTCGGAGTGATGCTCAGCGGCGGCGAGATGGTGCTCACCACCGGGGTGCTGCTCGCCGGCGACGAGGACAAGCAGGCGGAGTACGTCCGCTCCCTGCACCGCGCGGAGGCCTCCGCCGTGGTCCTGGGCCTCGGCCGGGCCTTCCCCTCCCCGCCGGAGGCCATGCGCCGGGTGGCCGAACGCTGCCAGCTGCCCCTCGTGGTGCTCCACCGCCCTTTCCCCTTCGCCCAGTTGACCGAGGAGGTGCAGTCCCGGCTGGTGCGGCGGAAGTTCGCCGCCGTCAGCCTCTCCGAGGCGGTCCGCACCGAACTCACCGCGCTCATCACCGGCGGCGCCCCGCTGCAACGGCTGCTCGACGAGATCGCCCGGCACAGCGGCTGCCCCGTCGTCGTCACCAACCTCGCCCACCGTGTCCTCGGCACGGCCGGCGAGCGTCCGGCCGTCGACGACGTGCTGCGCGACTGGGAACGCATCGCCCGGCAGGCCGGCCGCAGCGAGGGCGACGGCTGGATCCGCGCCGAGCTCGGCGGGCGCGGCGGGCACTGGGGCCGGCTGGTGCTGTGCGGCTACCGCGGCGACACCGAGACCGGGCGGCTGCTCGCCGACCGGGCCGCCGAGGCCCTGGTGCTGCACCGCATGCTCGGCGGCACCGACTGCTCCTGGGAGGAACAGTCCGCGTCGAGCCTGGTCACCGACCTGGTCGGCGGCGCCGTACCCGCCCGGCACCTGCTGCCCCGGGCGCGCGCGGCCGGGCTGCCGGTGACCCGGCGCACCTTCGTGCCGCTCGTCGTGCACGGCCGCCGGGCCGCCCCGCTGGACCGCGTGCTGCGGCTCCTCGGCCTGCCCGGCGTCGCGGGAGAGCTGTCGGACACCGCGACCGCCGTGCTGCTCAGCCTCGCCCGCGACCAGGACGCCGAGGCGCTCACCGCGCACTTCGCGGCCCGGCTGCGCGCCGAACCGGCGGACGGGCCCGTCGTGGTCGCGGCCGCCGGTGCCCGCACCTCCTTCGACGACGTGCCCGCCGGGCTGCGCGAGGCACGGCATGTCGCGGACGCGGTGGCGGACTCCGCCGCCGCCCTGGACCTGCCGCCCGTGGTGCGGCTGCGGGACGTCCATCTGCGCGGCCTGATCCGCCTGTTGCGGGACGAACCGCAGGTGCAGTCCTTCGCCGAGCGGGAGTTGGCGGGGCTGCTGTGCGACCCCGGCGAGGACCTGCTGCCGGTGCTGCGCACGTACCTGGCGACCGGCCGCAACAAGTCCCGTACCGCGCAGCTGCACCACGTCTCCCGGCCCGCGCTGTACCGCCGCCTGGAAGCGATACAGATACGGCTGGGGGTGGACCTGGACGACTTCGAACAGGCCGCCTCCCTGCACATCGCACTCCTCGCGCACGACGCGCAACACCACTGAAACGAGCGACCACCTGCGGCAACGGCGGTGACACATGGGATCGTCCGCGGATGACACGGTGACACGCCGCACCCCGGCAAGCGTGACACGCTGCCACTCAAAGCCCGCTCGTCCGCTTCCTAGGCTCACTGCACACCGAGCGACCGGAGGTCCCGATGAGCCGAGTGATCCGAGCCGCCGTCTTCCAGACCGCCTGGACGGGCGACAAGGAATCGATGATCCAGGTCCACGAGCAGGCCGCCCGCGACGCGGCCGCGCAGGGCGCTCACGTGCTGTGCTTCCAGGAGCTCTTCTACGGACCGTACTTCTGCCAGGTGCAGGACCCCGCCTTCTACGAGTACGCCGAACGCATCCCGGACGGTCCGGTCGTCGAGCGGTTCCAGCGCCTCGCCCGGGAACTGGGTCTGGTCCTGGTACTGCCGATGTACGAGGAGGAGCAGCCCGGCGTCCTCTACAACACGGCCGCCGTGATCGACGCGGACGGCAGCTACCTCGGCAAGTACCGCAAGACGCACATCCCGCAGGTCAAGGGGTTCTGGGAGAAGTTCTACTTCCGCCCGGGCAACAGCGGCTGGCCCGTCTTCGACACACAGGCCGGCCGGATCGGCGTCTACATCTGCTACGACCGTCACTTCCCGGAGGGCTGGCGCGCGCTCGGACTCGCGGGCGCGGAGGTCGTCTTCAACCCGTCGGCCACCTCCCGGGGGCTGTCCGGCTACCTCTGGCAGCTGGAACAGCCGGCAGCGGCCGTCGCCAACGAGTACTTCGTCGGCGCCATCAACCGGGTGGGCGTCGAGGAGTACGGGGACAACGACTTCTACGGCACGAGCTACTTCGTCGACCCGGAGGCCCGCTTCGTGGGCGAGGTCGCCAGCGACAAGGAGACCGAACTCGTCGTCCGCGACCTGGACCTGTCCACACTGCGAGAGGTCCGGGACCGCTGGCAGTTCTACCGCGACCGCAATCCGGGCGCCTACGGCCCCCTGACAACGCCCTGAGGACCAACGCCCCCAAGGGGCGCGGGGAACTGCGCGACAAGCCACGAACAACCCGCACGTACCCACCAGGAGGAGCGACCCCGACATGAGCACCCGCACACTCATCCGCGGCGGACTCGTCATCACCGCCTCCGACGAAACCCACGCGGACGTCCTCATGGAGGACGGCCGCATCGCGGCCCTCGCCGCCTCCGGCACACCCGCCGCCGAGGCGTTCACCGCCGAGCGGACCGTCGACGCCACCGGGAAGTACGTGATCCCGGGCGGGGTCGACGCGCACACCCACATGGAGCTGCCGTTCGGCGGCACCTTCGCCTCCGACACCTTCGAGACCGGCACCCGGGCCGCCGCCTGGGGCGGCACCACCACGATCGTCGACTTCGCGGTGCAGAGCGTCGGCCACGGCCTGCGCGAGGGCCTGGACGCCTGGCACGCCAAGGCGGAGGGCAACTGCGCGATCGACTACGCCTTCCACATGATCGTCTCGGACGTGAACGACGAGACGCTCAAGGAGATGGACCTCCTCGTGGAAGAGGGCGTCACCTCGTTCAAACAGTTCATGGCCTACCCCGGCGTCTTCTACTCCGACGACGGCCAGATCCTCCGCGCCATGCAGCGCTCCGCCGACAACGGCGGCCTGATCATGATGCACGCCGAGAACGGCATCGCCATCGACGTCCTCGTCGAGCAGGCCCTCGCCCGCGGCGAGACCGACCCCCGCTTCCACGGCGAGGTCCGCAAGGCCCTCCTGGAGGCCGAGGCCACCCATCGCGCCATCCGGCTCGCGCAGGTCGCCGGCGCCCCGCTGTACGTCGTGCACGTCTCCGCCACCGAGGCGGTCGTCGAACTCGCCCGGGCCCGCGACCAGGGCCTGAACGTCTTCGGCGAGACCTGCCCGCAGTACCTGTTCCTGTCCACCGACAACCTCGCCGAGCCGGACTTCGAGGGCGCCAAGTACGTGTGCAGCACACCCCTGCGCCCCAAGGAACACCAGGCCGCGCTGTGGCGGGGCCTGCGCACCAACGACCTCCAGGTGGTCTCCACCGACCACTGCCCGTTCTGCTTCACCGGCCAGAAGGAACTCGGCCGCGGCAACTTCTCCAAAATCCCCAACGGACTGCCCGGCGTGGAGAACCGCATGGACCTGCTCCACCAGGCGGTCCTCGACGGGCACCTCACCCGCCGCCGCTGGATCGAGATCGCCTGCGCCACCCCGGCCCGGATGTTCGGCCTGTACCCGAAGAAGGGCACTATCGCGCCGGGCGCCGACGCCGACGTCGTGATCTACGACCCGGCGGCCGAGCAGGTGATGTCCGCCGACACCCACCACATGAACGTCGACTACTCGGCCTACGAGGGCAAGCGGGTCACCGGCCGCGTCGAGACCGTGTTCTCGCGCGGGGTCCCCGTCGTCACCGACCGGGAGTACACCGGACACGCCGGACACGGCGTCTACACCCCGCGTTCCACCTGTCAGTACCTCACCTAGGAGCGGAGCGCATGGACTTCGGCCTCGTCCTGCAGACCGACCCGCCGGCCTCGCGGGTCATCAGCCTGATGAAGCGCGCCGAGCGCAACGGGTTCACCCACGGGTGGACCTTCGACTCGGCCGTGCTGTGGCAGGAACCCTTCGTCGTCTACAGCCAGATCCTGGCGAACACCACGACCCTCAAGGTCGGTCCGATGGTCACCAACCCGGGGACCCGTACCTGGGAGGTCACCGCCTCCACCTTCGCCACGCTCAACGACATGTACGGCAACCGCACCGTCTGCGGCATCGGCCGCGGCGACTCGGCGATGCGCGTCGCCGGACGCAAGCCCAACACCCTGGCCCGGCTCGGCGAGGCGATCGACGTGATCCGCGACCTCGCCGAGGGACGCGAGGCCGAGGTGGACGGCCAGCCGATGCGGCTGCCGTGGGTGCGCGACGGGAGACTGCCGGTCTGGATGGCCGCCTACGGCCCCAAGGCGCTCGCCCTCACCGGCCGCAAGGCCGACGGCTTCATCCTCCAGCTCGCCGACCCCTTCCTCACCGAGTGGATGGTCAAGGCCGTACGGGACGCCGCCGCCGAGGCGGGCCGCGACCCGGACGCGGTCACCATCTGCGTCGCCGCACCCGCGTACGTCGGCGACGACCCGGCGCACGCCCGGGAGCAGTGCCGGTGGTTCGGCGGGATGGTCGGCAACCACGTCGCCGACCTGGTCTCCCGCTACGGCGACCACTCCGGCATGGTCCCCGAGGCGCTGACCGACTACATCAAGGGCCGCCAGGGCTACGACTACAGCCACCACGGACGGGCCGGCAATCCGTCCACGGACTTCGTGCCCGACGAGATCGTGGACCGCTTCTGCCTCCTCGGCCCGCCCGAGGCGCACATCGAGAAGCTCCGGGCACTGCGCGACCTGGGCGTGGACCAGTTCGCGGTGTACGACATGCACGACGCGCAGGAAACGACGATCGACGCGTACGGCGCGGAGATCATCCCGGCACTCAGCGACTGAACCGGTACCACTGCGAAAGGCACGCCCATGACCGCGACCGTTCCGCCGGCGCCGTCCGAGAATCCGATACCCGACCCGGCGGGGCGCGTCGAGCTCCCGCCGGGCACCGCCCTCACCGACGCCCGCTTCGTCAACGACGACCTGCTGCCCGTACCGCTGGCCCGGCGCCGCTGGACCACGTACAACTTCACCGCCCTGTGGGTGGGGATGGCGCACAACATCCCGTCCTGGCTGCTGGCGTCCGGGCTGGTCGCGCTCGGCATGGACTGGAAGCAGGCCGTCTTCACCATCGCGCTGGCCAACGTCGTCGTGCTCGCGCCGATGCTGCTGACCGGGCACGCCGGCCCCAAGTACGGGATCCCGTTCCCGGTGCTGGCCCGTGCCTCCTTCGGACTGCGCGGCGCCAACCTGCCCGCCCTCATCCGGGCCGGGGTCGCCTGCGCCTGGTTCGGCATCCAGACCTGGATCGGCGGCCAGGGCATCTTCGTCCTGCTCGGCAAGCTGTTCGGCGGCTGGGCCGAGGCGTCCGAGGTGGGCGGCCAGCCGTGGACGCTGTGGGTGTGCTTCGTGCTGTTCTGGGCGCTCGAACTGGCCATCATCTACCGGGGAATGGAGACCCTGCGGCGGTTCGAGAACTGGGCCGCGCCGTTCGTCATCGTGGGCGCGCTGGTGCTGCTGGCGTGGGTCGCGAACAAGGCCGGCGGTCTCGGTCCGCTGCTCGACCAGCCCTCGAAGCTGGGCTGGGGCGCCGACTTCTGGCCGGTGTTCTTCCCGTCCCTGATGGGCATGATCGCCTTCTGGTCGACGCTCAGCCTGAACATCCCCGACTTCACCCGCTTCGGCGCGGGGCAGCGCGCCCAGGTCTGGGGGCAGACACTCGGACTGCCCACCACCATGACGCTGTTCGCGCTGTTGTCGGTGTTCGTCACCTCCGGCTCGCAGGCCGTCTACGGCGCCGCGATCTGGGACCCGGTGGCGCTGGCCGCCAAGACCGACAACGTCTTCGGACTGCTCTTCGCGCTGATCACCGTGCTCGTCGCCACGATCTCCGTGAACATCGCCGCGAATGTGGTGTCACCCGCCTACGACCTGGCGAACCTGGCGCCGCGCCTCATCAGCTTCCGCACCGGCGCGCTGATCACCGGTGTCGTGGGCGTGGTCATCATGCCCTGGAAGCTCACCGAGACACCGGAGCTGTACATCTTCACCTGGCTCGGCCTGGTCGGCGGGCTGCTCGGCACGGTCGCCGGCATCCTCATCGCCGACTACTGGATCGTGCGCCGCACCGTGCTGGACCTGCCCGACCTGTACACGCCGGGCGGACGCTACTGGTACACCTCCGGCTGGAACGTGCACGCCGTCGTGGCCTTCGCGGTCGGCGGGGTGCTCGCGGTGGGCGGCTCCCACTCGGCGCCCGGCAAGGGCCCCTTCCCGGAGGACGGGCTGATCCCCTTCCTGAAGCCCCTCGCGGACTACGGCTGGGCGGTGGGCCTGGCGGCCTCGCTCGTCGTGTACGTCGCGCTCATGGCGGGGCGGCGGCGGGTGTGAGGACCCGCCGCCGCCCCGGGGCGCCCGGGGGAGCCGGCCTCAGCGGGCCGTGCCGAAGTCCTGCGTCCAGTAGGTGCCGGACAGGCCGACGCCGATCTCCCTGAACGAGCAGTTGAGGATGTTCGCCTTGTGGCCGGGGCTGGTCATCCAGCCCTGCATCACCTGCTCGGGCGTGGAGTAGCCGTAGGCGACGTTCTCGCCGTAGGTGCTCCAGGTGTAGCCGGCGCGGGTGATGCGGGCACCGGGGTCGGACCCGTCCGAGCCGGTGTGCGACATGGTTCCGGTCGACGCCATGTCCTCGCTGTGCCGCTGCGCGGCCGTGTTCAGGGTGGCGTTGGCCGTCACCGGGGAACAGCCGGCCTCGGCACGTTCGGCGTTGACCAGCTCCACGACCCGGGCGACGGCACCGGAGGCGGTGGCGGTCGGCTTCGGGGTGGTGGTCGTCGGCGCCGGGGCCGCGGTGGTGGGCGCGGGAGCCGCCGTCGACGGCTTCGGGGCCGCGGTGGTGGGCTTCGGGGCGGCCGAGGTGGTGGAGGGGGCCGCGGAGGCGGGCTTCGTGGCCTTCTTCTTCGGCTTGTGCGTGTTCTTCGGCTTGTGCGAGGGCTTCCCGCCGTGCTTCGCGCGGGCGTCCTCCGACGGGCTCGCGGAGGCGCTCGGCGCGTCCGACGCCACCGGCGTGGGGTCGGTGTCGTGCTGGCTGCGCCAGCGGCCGTACCAGCCGGGCCCGTCCCAGCGGTCCTCGCCGGCGGACGGCACCGCGGTCGTGCGGTCCTCCCGCTGCCCGTCGCCCGGCCAGTCGGTACAGGCCATGGCGACCGAGGGTATGCCTATGACGCCGACGGCGACCGCGGCGACGACCGTCCGCCGGTACTTCTGCTGATGGCGATGGATTCCCATACGTGACCTCACCCCTGGGTGTGCGGAGGCTGGTCATTCTCGGGACGGCCCGGCGCGGGGCGCAAAGGGCCTCTCTACTACTCGTTTTCGTAGGTTCCCGAGGGCCTTGCGACGGGCGGGGGAGCGTGCCGACCCGCCCGGGCGGGGCCGGGCGGACCGTCTGCCGTCGCGTCAGAAAGCCGCATGCGGCGACGAACCGGGGTGCCACCGATCCCCGCCGGACCACCGCCCGGACGGGCCCGGCCCCCTGTCCGGCCAAGACGGACAAGTCCCCCATGTCGCCGCCGCGAGGTCTACTAAGCGACCCGGTCAGATCGCGAACGGGCTGTGACAGATGTCACGGAACCATTAGTTCCGGTTCAGCCTCGCGCCTTCGCCAGCGCGGCCACCGCCTCCTTGGCGGCCTTGATCGCGCCCTTGTTGATCTCCTCCGTACCCGGCGCCTTCTTCGACTCGAAGTCGCTGCCGTTGTACGTGACGATCACCAGCGCGTTGGCGGAGCGGGCCACCACGACGCCCTCACGCGTCTGCTGCTTGTCCTCGGTGGTGAGGTTCACGACCGAGTACGCCGCGTCGCCGACCCCCGGCACCGCGCCCCCGCCGCTCTTCTCCTCCAGCCGCCCGCCGTACGACTGCTCCGCCGCCTCGTCGGAGTCCAGCACCTCGAACGACACGTCGAGCCAGCGGTACTCGTAGCCCTTGAGCGCGTTCCACGAACAGGTGCGGCGCAGCCCGGAGTCCGTGGACGGTATCTCCTTGCCGGCCGTCTTGGCGCCCGGCACAAGGGACTTGACGGTCTTGGCGCTCAGCGCGGTGCACGGCGCGGGCGCCGCGGAGTACGTCTTCACCGCCCGCGTCTCGGACGGGGCGGCCGGGGACTGGGCCGCCGCCTTCCCGGTCGGCTTCTTCTCGGGCGCCTCGGGCGGGGCCAGCGGGCCGGAGGACAGCGCCCATCCGGCCGCGGCGAGGACGACCACCGGGGACAGACGGGCGGTCAGGGCGATCGGCAGAGGAAAGGAACGCACGGCGCACTTCTCGTGGGGGACGGTGCGGAGGGGGCCCGCACAGCGGACGGGACGCCAGTGTCACACGCATCGTCACGGTGCGGAAGGGCTCAACTCGCTCCGTAGGCACGCGGTGACGGGGTGGTCCCGCGACGGCGGCCGGTTGCCGTTGTTCCTCTGCGAATAGGGGGATTTGAGCGTCAGGGCACCCGGGCGACCCACTCCGGTGAGGTGAACTTCGTCCGCGCGAGTTCCCGAGCGCGCGACAGCTCCTCGTCCGTCACCTTGCCCTCCGTCAGGCCGTACCGGGCGCGGAAGGAGTCGACCATCCGCCCGATGACCGCCTCGCGCGCCAGGCCGGTCTGCCGGCGCAGCGGGTCCACCCGCTTCTTCGCGCTCCTGGTGCCCTTGTCGGACAGCTTCTCCTTGCCGATGCGCAGCACCTCGAGCATCTTGTCCGCGTCGATGTCGTACGACATCGTCACGTGGTGCAGCACCGCGCCGGGTCCGCCGCCCGGGCCCACGATCCGCTTCTGCGCGGCGCCGGCGATCTTCCCCTGGTCGGTGGCGATGTCGTTCAGCGGCTGGTACCAGGCCTTGATGCCCATGTCGCCGAGCGCGCCGAGCACCCAGTCGTCGAGATAGGCGTAGCTGTCCTGGAAGGACAGGCCCTGCACCAGCGCCTCCGGCACCGACAGGGAGTAGGTGATGGTGTTGCCGGGCTCCACGAACATCGCCCCGCCGCCGGAGATGCGGCGCACCACGTCGACGCCGTGCCGGCGGGCGCCCTCGGCGTCCACCTCGTTGCGCAGCGACTGGAAGCTGCCGATGATCACCGCGGGGGAGGCCCACTCCCACACGCGCAGCGTGGGAGGCCGCCGGCCCGCCGCGACCTCGGCGGTCAGCACCTCGTCGAGGGCCATGTGCAGCGCGGGCGACTGCGGGCCCTCGTGGACGAGCTGCCAGTCGTAGTCGGTCCAGTCGGTGGCGTGCGCGAGGGCGCGGCGCACCGCGATGCCGACGCCCTCCGAGGTCAGCCCGTACATCACGGTGCCCTCGGGCAGGGCGGCCTCGATCCGCGCGGCGAGACCGGCGGCGTCGGTGTCGGCCGGGGCGCCCTCCAGGGCGCCGTTCACGGCGTCCAGCGCCTCGTCGGGTTCGAGGAAGAAGTCGCCCGCCACGCGCACGTGACGCAGCGCGCCGTCCTCCACGTCGACGTCCACGACGACGAGTTTGCCGCCCGGGACCTTGTACTCACCGTGCACGACTCCGCCTTTCCTGTACCCCTGGGCGCCAACACCGGCGGGAAGGGAGATGTTCCCCCGGTTCCCTGCCGCCGAAGCCGAAGCCGAAGCCGAAGCCGAAGCCGACGCCGAAGCCGAAGCCGAAGCCGAAGCCGAAGCCGACGCCGGCGGGGCGGGACGGGTCCCGGCCCGCCGGCGCGGGCGGTCAGACGGCGCGGTCAGACGGCGCGGGCGGCCGGGACCGTGCCGGCCCCGGCGGCCGGCTGCGGGTGGACGCAGTGCCAGCGGTGGCCGTCCGGGCCGTCGGAGGCGGCCGGGAACACGGTGGCGCAGGCGTCGTCCGCCTTCCAGCAGCGGGTGCGGAACGGGCAGCCGGACGGCGGGTTCGTCGCCGAGGGCACCGGACCGTGCAGCACGATCCGCTCGGGACGCTCCAGCAGACTCGGCGTGGCCGACAGCAGTGCCTCGGTGTACGGGTGCCGGGAGTCGCCCGTGACCTGCGCGGACCGGCCCTCCTCCACCACACGGCCCAGGTACAGCACCGCGATCCGGTCGGCCAGGTACCGCACGGTCTGCACGTCGTGGGAGATGAAGACCATCGCCAGGCCGAGCCGGGCACGCAGGTCCACCAGGAGGTTGAGGATCTGCGCGCGCACCGACACGTCCAGGGCGCTGGTCGGCTCGTCGGCGACGATCAGCTCCGGCTCCAGCGCCAGGGCGCGGGCGATCGCCACCCGCTGACGCTGCCCGCCCGACAGCTGGCCGGGCAGCGCGCCCAGGGTGTGCCCGGGCAGGCCCACCAGGTCCAGCAGCTCCTCGACGCGCTGCTCGCGCTCGGCGCGGGTGCCCCGGGCGTGCACGTCCAGCGGGTCGCGCAGGATCCGCCGTACCGGCAGGCGCGGATTCAGCGCGGTGGACGGGTCCTGGAAGACCACCCCGACACTCGCCCCGAAGCGGCTCCGGCGTTCCCCCGCGGGCATCGTCCACAGGTCCTGGCCCTTGAAGTACACCTGACCCTCGGTCGGGCGCTGGAGCCCGGTGACCACCCGGGCCAGGGTGGACTTGCCGCAGCCGGACTCGCCGACCAGGCCGAGGATCTCGCCGCGCCGCACCTCCAGGGAGGCGTCGGTCAGGGCGTGCACGGCGTCCCGGCGCAGGATGCCTCCGCTGCGCGCCTTGTGCCGGACGTGGATGCCGTCGAGCCGCACCAGCGGGTCCGTCATGGTTTCCTCGGGGGCGGTCATCGGGCACCCTCCAGCGACTTGGCCGACGGGCGCACGGGCGCCGGGTGGTGGCAGGCGAACAGGTGGTCGGGGGAGTCGCCGCGGTCGGTGGCGGGCGGCGGGGTGGTGGCGCACAGCTCGGTGGCGGCGGTGCAGCGCGAGGCGAAACGGCAGCCGGCGCCGAACGCCTTCGGCGCGGGCACCACACCACGGATCTGGTGCAGCCGCTCGGCGCCCGCCTCCAGCGAGACGACGGAGCCCAGCAGGCCCCGGCTGTAGTGGTGTGCCGGGTCGGTCAGCAGCGCCCGGGTGTCACCGGCCTCCGCGACCTGCCCCGCGTACATGACCGCCACCCGGTGGGCGAGGTCGCCGACCAGGGCGAGGTCGTGCGAGACCAGCACCATGGCGAAGCCGAGTTCGTCGCGCAGCCGCACCAGCAGCTCGACGACCTGGGCCTGCACCGTCACGTCGAGCGCGGTGGTCGGCTCGTCGGCGATCAGCAGCCGCGGGCTGCGGGAGAGCGCCATCGCGATGAGCACACGCTGACGCTGACCGCCGGACAGCTCGTGCGGGTAGCTGCGCAGGGTGCGCTCGGGGGACAGGCCGACCAGTTCGAGCAGTTCGGCCGGGGTGCGGGTGCCGCCCCGGGAGGTGAGCCGCTTGAGCTGGGTGCCGATCAGCACCGACGGGTTCAGCGACGACATGGCGTCCTGGTAGACCATCGCGATCTCCGGGCCCATCAGCGCCCGGCGTTCCTTCGGCGACAGCTTCAGCAGGTCGCGGCCCCGGTAGAGAATCTCACCCGACGCCTCGGCGTTGCGGGCCAGCAGGCCCATGATCGCCAGGCTGGTGATCGACTTGCCGCAGCCGGACTCGCCGACCAGGCCCAGCGTCTCGCCCTCGCGGACCGTGAAGGAGATGCCGTCGACGACGGGGATGTCGCCGTAGCGGTCGGGGAAGCGGATCGACAGGTCGCGTACGACGAGCAGGTCGGCGGCGTCCTGGGCGAGCGGCGGCACGGCGGGTTCCGTGGCTTCGATCCGGGTGGCGAGCTCGGTGAGCGCGGCGTCGGCGGCGCTCCGGTCCGCGGCCGGCTCGGCGGCGGCGATCTTCTCGACGGTGTCGCCGCCGTCGGCGCGGGCCTTGTCCGGGGAGGCTGCTGCGTCCGTCATGCCCTCCGACAGGACGTTCAGAGCGAGCACCGTGATCAGCAGGCACAGGCCCGGGAAGAGGGTCGCCCACCAGCCGCCGGAGAGCAGGATCTGCCGCCCGTAGGCCAGCACGCTGCCCCAGCTGGGGTCGGGGTCCTGCACGCCCGCGCCGATGAAGGACAGGCTCGCCTCGAAGATGATCGAGTCGGCCACCATGACGGTCGCGAACACCAGCACCGGCGCCGCACAGTTGACGGCGACGTGCCGGGCCACGATGTAGTGGCGGCGGGCACCGATGACCTGCTCCGCGGCGACGTAGTCCTCGCCGTACTGCTCCAGCACGTTGGCCCGGACGACCCGGGCGAGCGAGGGCGAGTAGACGAAGGCGATGGTGAAGATGATCACCGGGACGCTGGCGCCGAACACGGCCACCAGCACGGCGGCCAGCGCGATCGGCGGGAACGACATGACGACGTCCAGCGTGCGCATCACCGACTCGTCGGCGAACTTGCGCGAGGTGGCCGCGAGGGCGCCCAGGGACGAGCCGATGGCCAGCGCGAGCAGGGTCGCGCCGAACCCGATGACCAGGGAGTAGCGGGCGCCGTGCACGACGCGGGCGAACACGTCACGGCCGGCCCGGTCGGTGCCGAACCAGTGGTCGGCGTCCGGCGGCAGGGCCGGGGTGCCGGTGGCGAGGGGGTCCTGGGTGAGCAGCGGTGCGAAGACGGCGCCCAGCACCACGACGAGGAGGACCGCGAGCGCGATCCGGGAGGGCACGGGCAGGCGGCGCAGGCGGGTGCCGGGCCGGAGCCGCTCGGCGAGGGAGCGTGGAGCGAACATCACACCGTCCTGATGCGCGGGTTGACGAGCAGGTAGAGCAGGTCGACGACGACGTTGACCACGAGGAACGCGACGGCGATCGTCAGCACGGTGCCTTGGACCAGCCCCACGTCGCCCCCGTTGACGCCTTCGAGGATCAGCTTGCCCATGCCGGGCAGGTCGAAGATCGCCTCGATGACGACGGCGCCGCTGAGCATGTAGCCCACCTTGACGCCGAGCACGGTCAGCGGGGTGATCAGGGAGTTGCGCAGCACCGACCGGATGATCATGAAGGGGGGCAGGCCGCTGCCGCGGGCGGTGCGCACGTAGTCCCGGTCGAGTTCGGCGACCATCGAGGTGCGGATCAGCCGGGCCAGCGAGGAGGCGACCGGCAGGGCGAGGGCGACGGCGGGCAGGGTGAGGCTCTCCAGCCAGCCGGTGAAGGAGTCGGCCGGATTGACGTAGCCGCCGGTCGGGAAGACCGGCATGTTCAGCGCGAACTGCTGGATGAGCAGGACACCGATCCAGAACGAGGGCAGGGCGATGCCGATCATCGACAGCACCCGGAAGACCTGGTCGGGCCAGCGGTCGCGGTACACGGCGCTGGTGACGCCGAGGACCAGGGCCAGCACGATGGCCAGCGTGAGGCCGAGCAGCGTCAGCTGGAGGGTGAGCGGGAACGCGTTGGCGATCCGGTCGGCGACCGGCTGGCTGGGCGCCACGGTGACCCCGAGGTCGCCCTGCACCAGATCGCCGAGGAAGGCGAAGTACCGGACGGGCAGCGGGTCGTTGAGACCGTGTTCCTCGGCGAACGCGGCACGCGCCTCGGGACTCGCGCTGTCCCCGAGCGCGTTGTACGCGGGGTCGGCCGGCGAGAACTGCAGGACGACGAAGACCAGCAGGGCGATGCCGAGGATCATCACCGGCATCATCGCGACGCGGCGCAGCGCGAGCCGGAGAAAAGCAACCATCGTGAGGTTCCTAGCGATTGGGGCGGGGGCCGCCGCCCGTCACGGCGCGGCGGCCCGTCGGCCGGGGCGTGCGGGTCAGGCGCGGCCGACGTCGATGAAGGACAGCCCGGTGGTGGGCAGCGGCTTGAACCCGGGCAGCGTCCCGTCCCGCCAGGCGGTGGGCAGCTTGCGGTGCAGCACCGGGTACAGGGCGGCCTCGTCGGCGACCGTGTCGGTCACCTGCGCCCACAGGTCCTTGCGCTTCGCCTCGTCGGCCTCCGCGGCGGCCTTGTCCAGCAGCGACTTGACCTTCTTGTAGGCGGCGCTGCCCGCCCAGCCGTAGCGGTTCTCCGGCCAGAAGCCGTAGTAGAACCAGCGCAGCAGCAGGTCCGCGTCGTTGCCGAAGACGGACGGGTCGCCCGGCGCGGCCAGAGCCTCGAAGTCACCCTTGTCGATCTTGGCGTACTGCGCGGCGGACTGCTGGATGTCGAGCTTGGCCTCGACGCCGACCGCGGCCCAGCTCTCCTTGATCAGCGGCGCGATGTCCTTGACCCAGCCGTTGTCGGTGAGGAGCAGCGTGAAGGAGAGCTTGCCCGCGCCCGCCTCGGCGAGCAGCTTCTTGGCCTTGGCCGGGTCGTGGCCGTAGACGGTGGCGGCCTTGCGGTAGTCGGGGTGCGTGGCCGGCACGTAGCCGGTGGCGGCCTCGGCGTTGCCCAGCAGGGCGGTGGAGATGATCTTCTCGGTGTCGAGCGCGTAGTGCAGGGCCTGGCGCACCCGCTTGTCGGCGAAGCGCTTGTCCTTGGTGTTGAACATCAGGAAGAGCAGGCCGAAGGACTGGACGGACTCCACCTTGTCCTTGCCCGTGATGCCCTTGACGTCGATGTAGGGCACGTCCTCGATGGCCTGGACGCGGCCGGACTTGAGCGCGCTGACCCGGGCGGACGGGTCGGAGATCAGGTGCCAGACCATCTTCTTGGCCTTGGCGGGGTGCGGACCGTTGTACTTGTCGTACGCCTCCATCACGATCTTGTCCTCGCGGACCGCCGACACGAAGCGGTAGGGACCCGAGCCGACCGGCTTGGCGTCGAAGGCCTTGGCGTCGGCGCCGGCGATCTTCTTGGGCACGATCCGCACCACGGATATGCGCGAGGGGAAGAGCGCGAAGGCGTACTTCAGCTTGAACTCGACCGTCGCCGTGTCGACCGCGGTCACCTGGTCGACGAAGGGCACGAACTGCGCCATGAGCGAGGCGTTCTTGGGGTCGAGGACCCGCTCGAAGCTGAACACCACGTCCTCGGCGGTGACCGGCGAGCCGTCGTGGAAGGTGGCACCCTTGCGGAGGGTCGCCCGGTAGGTGGTCGCGTTGATCTTCTTCGGCATCTCGGTGGCCAGTGTCGGCCGGGCGGCCAGCGTGGCCGGGTCGAGGTCCACCAGTCCCTCGAAGATGTGCATGTTGGCGGCGAACGGGGTCGCGCCGGAGGTGATCATGGGGTCGAAGCCCGTGGAGAGCGGGTACGACAGCCCGGCCTCGATGGTGTCGGTGCTGCCGCCGGAACCACCGGAGCCGTCATTGGTGCTGCCCGGACCACCGCAGGCGGACAGGCCCGCGGTGATGGCGGTCGCCGCACCGAGGGCGCCGGTGTATCTCATGAAGGTGCGGCGGTCGACGCCGGTTGCGCTGCGCGGGGTCAAGGAACCCTCCTGGCGGGAGTCAAAGACGGGCGAGGAAGCGGAATGGCTGATTCTGTACGACGGTCCGGCGTGAACGTATCCCGCCGGGATGCATCAGACGTCTGATGTCTGATGCTTGATAGCGTGGGAACGTAGTCGGGCAAGGGAGAGGGGTCAAGAGGTGGCGGTGGGACAAAGGGCGATTCGGGGTGCCGAACCGGAACCCAAGGCGGTGCGACAGCCGTTGCGCCAGGAGGTCGTGGACGGGATCAAGTCGTACATTCTGCGCAACGAGCTACGCCCCGGCGACCCGCTGCCGACCGAGCCCGCCCTGTGCGAGGCGCTCGGAGCCAGCCGTTCCAGCGTGCGTGAGGCGATCAGGATCCTCACCGCGCTCGACATCGTCGAGGTGCGGCACGGACACGGCACCTATGTGGGCCGGCTGAGCCTGTCCGCGCTGGTGGAGAGCCTGGCCTTCCGCGGTCTGCTCAGCCCGGACGACGACTTCCAGGTGATGAGCGACCTCATCGAGGTCCGCGAGCTGTTCGAGCGGGGCATGGCCGAGCGGCTCGTCGAGGCGCTCAGCGACGAGCAGATCGACCGGCTGGGCAACCTGGTCGACGAGATGCGCCGGGCCGGCGCCGGTGAGGGGCACGGCTTCGTCGAGGCCGACCGTGCCTTCCACACCCTGCTGCTCGCCCCCCTCGGCAACGACCTGATCGGCCAGCTCTCCTCGGCCTTCTGGGACGTCTACGTCATCGTCGCGCCGCACCTCGACGTGTTCACGCACGAACACGAGGCGGCCACCATCGCCAACCACCAGCGGATCGTGGACGCGGTGCGCGACCGGGACGCCGCCGAGTTCGCGGCGGCGCTGAGTGAGCACTACGAGCCCGTGCGGCAGCGCATCGCGGAGGCCCGGGCGCGCCGCTGACCGGCGCCGATTCGGCGGATGCGGCCCCGGTCACCGGGGCCGCATCCGCCGTTCCACGCCGGTGGCGGGGCGATGCCTGCCGTCATGGGGGCGGGGTCCCATCCGTCACGCCGGGGTGGTTCCCGCTTCTCGCAGGAGCACTTGACGGTCGTCTGCCCGGGTCTCTAGGGTCCCAGGACAGCAGACATCAGACGTCTGCTCTCGACCGTCACCGCGCTGCGCCGAGCGCACGCCTCACCCACCGGGGCCCTCCATGCCGCTCACGGACCTCACCCTCGCCGAGTGCCTCGCACTCCGCCCCGACCTCGACGAACCCGCCGACCTCGACGCGTTCTGGGACCGCACCCTGCGCACGGCGCGCGCGCTCGGCGCACCTCCGCGCTACACCCCCGAGGACACGGGCCTGACCCAGGTGACGACCTACGACGTGACCGTGCCCGGCTTCGCGGGCGAACCCGTCCGGGGCTGGCTGCACCTGCCCGCCGGGGCCGAGGGGCCGCTCGGCTGCGTCGTGGAGTTCCTCGGCTACGGGCGCGGCCGCGGACTGCCGCACGAGCAGGTGCTCTGGGCCAACGCCGGCTACGCCCACTTCATCATGGACACCCGCGGCCAGGGCTGGTCCACCGCCGCCGGCGCCACCCCCGACACCGCCTCCCTCCACGGCGACGTGCCCGGCTTCCTGACCCGCGGTGTCGACAGCCCCGACGACCACTACTACCGGCGCGTCTACACCGACGCCGTGCGCTTCACCGAGGCCGCCAAGACCCACCCGGCCGTCGACCCGGACCGCGTCGTCGTCACCGGGCACAGCCAGGGCGGCGGCATCGCGCTCGCCGTCGCCGGACTCGTCCCCGGCCTCGCGGGCGTCATGCCCGACACCCCGTTCCTGTGCGACATCCGGCGCGGGGCACTGGTCGCCGGCGCACCGCCGTACACCGAGATCGCGGAGTACCTGAGCCTGCACCGCGACCGCGTCGAGACGGTGTTCACCACCCTGTCCTACGTCGACGCGGCCCTGCTGGCCGCCCGCGCCACCGCCCCGTCCCTGTTCTCCATCGCCATGATGGACGCCGTCTGCCCGCCCTCCACCTGCTTCGCCGCCTACCACCTGTACGGCGGCGCCAAGAACCTCAAGGTCTACGAGTTCAACGGCCACGAGGGCGGCGCCGGACACCACCGGCGCGCACAACTCGCCTGGGTGCGGGAGCGGTTCTCCACCCCGCGGCCCGTCGACCCGGGCGTCTCCACCCTGCACGACCCCCAGCTCGCCTGACCCCCTCACCGAGAAGAGGCACGTTCATGCAGCGTAGAGCCACCCTCGCCGTCACCACCGCGAGCGCCGCCCTGGCCCTCCTGGTCGCCGGCACCCCCGCCGCCCACCCGGCCACGTCCGCCGCTCAGGCCGCCCCCGCCCCAGGCACGCTCGTCTCGCAGGACATCGCCACCGCCGGCACCGGTTCGCCGTACTACCGCATCCCCGCACTGACCCGCACCACCAAGGGCACCCTGCTCGCCGCCTACGACGCCCGCCCCACCCTCGGCGACCTGCCCGGCAACCTCGGCGTGGTGCTGCGCCGCAGCACCGACGGCGGCACCACCTGGCAGGCCCAGCAGGTGATCCGCAAGGAGGCCGCGCCCAAGGGCTTCGGCGACCCCAGCCTCCTCGTCGACCGGGAGACCGGCCGCGTCTTCGTCTTCTACGCGGCCTCCGTCAACCAGGGCTTCTTCGGCTCGGCCACCGGCAACGACGAGAGCGACCCGAACGTCCTCCAGGCCGACTACAGCTACTCCGACGACGACGGCCTGACCTGGAAGCACGACCGCATCACCGCCGAGATCAAGAACCCGTCCTGGGCAGGCATGTTCGCCGCCTCCGGCGAGGGCATCCAGGTGCGCAACGGCACCTACAAGGGCCGCCTGATCCAGCAGTACGCCATCCGCAACAACGGCGCCAACTACGCGGTCAGCGCCTACAGCGACGACCACGGCGCCACCTGGAGGATGGGTACGCCCGTCGGCCCCGGCGGCGACGAGAACAAGACCGTCGAACTGTCCGACGGCCGCATCATGCTCAACAACCGCTCCGCCCCCTACCGCACGGTCGCCTACTCCTCCGACGGCGGCGTCACCTACACGCCGTTCCAGCAGGACAAGGAGCTGCCCGACCCCGCCAACAACGGCTCCGTCGCCCGCTTCGCACCCGACGTGCCCGCCACCCACCCGCGGGCCCAGTGGCTGATGTTCAGCAACACGGCGACCACCAACAGCCGCAGCAACCTCACCGTCCGCCTGTCCTGCGACAACGGGCAGAACTGGCCGGTCCGCAAGACGGTGGAGTCCGGCGCCGCCGCCTACTCCACCCTCACCCCGCTCGGCACCGGCACCGCGGGCAACGACCGGGTGGGCCTGCTCTGGGAGCGCGGCAACTACCAGCACATCACCTACTCCTCCTTCGACGTGCAGTGGCTCGGCGGCGTCTGCGCGCCCGTCACCGTCACCCCGCCCGCGTCCCTGCCCGCCGGGAAAACCACCGAGGTCACCGTCCGCGTCGTCAGCCAGAACGACAAGGACCTGCCCTCCGGCTCGGTCTCGCTGACCCTGCCGTCCGGCTGGAGCGTGCCCTCGGTCACCGTGCCGGCGCTCAAGCCCGGCCAGGGCGCGAACATGCGCATTCCCGTCACCGTCCCGGCCGGTGCCTCGGGCGGCGCGCCGGTGACCGCCACCTACCTCGTCCGCGGCACCCAGCGGTCCTACGGTGACGGCACGCTCACCGTGACCACGTCCTGACCCCGGTGCCCCGGCCCGCCCGCACGCCAGACGGCGGGCGGGCCGGCGGCTCCCGTACCACCATCCGCACAGCCCAGGAGACACCCATGTCCTCGTCCCAGCCCCTCCGCGGCGTCGTCCCGCCCGTCTGCACCCCCCTGGATGCGTCGGGCGAGATCGACACCGCCTCCCTCACCCGGCACGTGGAGCACCTCGTGAGCGGGGGAGTGCACGGGCTGTTCGCCCTGGGCTCCAGCAGCGAGGTCGCCTTCCTCACCGACCGGCAGCGGGACACGGTCCTGCGCACGGTCGTCGAGGCCGTCGCCGGACGGGTCCCCGTGCTCGCCGGCGTCATCGACATGACCACCCCCCGCGTCCTCGTCCACGCGGAGGCCGCCCGCGAGGCCGGCGCCGACGCCCTGGTCGCCACCGCGCCCTTCTACGCCCGCACCCACCCCGTCGAGATCGCGCACCACTTCCGCACCCTGCGCTCCCGCGTCGACCTGCCGCTGTACGCCTACGACCTCCCGGTCTCCGTGCACAGCAAGCTCTCCGTCGCCCTGGTCCGCGAGCTCGCCGAGGACGGCACCCTCGCCGGCCTCAAGGACAGCAGCGGCGACGAGGGCGGCCTGCGCCGGCTCCTGGTCGAGCTCGGCGGACGCCACGGCCGCGCCGACGGCCCCGCCCCCGGCTTCAGCGTCCTCACCGGGTCCGAACTCACCGTGGACGCCGCCCTGCTGGCCGGCGCCGACGGCGTCGTACCGGGCCTCGGCAACGTGGATCCGGCCGGTTACGTACGCCTCCACGACGCGGTGCGCGCAGGGGACTTCGACCGCGCCGTGAAGGAACAGGAGCGGCTCGTCGAGCTGTTCGGCATGGTCGACGCCGGACCGGAGAGCGAGATGGGCCGCAACTCGTCCGCCATCGGCGCCTTCAAGCACGCGCTGCGCCTACTCGGGGTGTTCGCCGAGGGCACCACCGCCGCCCCGCAGATCCAGCTGGGCGACGCGTCGGTCTCCTTCGTCGAGGAGCGGCTGCGCGGCGCCGGCCTGCTGCCCGTCCGATGAGGGGACGCATACGGGGACGGCGTCCGGACGACGCCCCGGTGATCGGCCTCGACCTGGGCGGCACGAAGATCGCCGCCGCCCTGGTCGCCCCCGACGGGACCGTCCTGGACCGGCACTTCCTGCCCACCCCGGCGACCGAGGGCGCGGAGGCCGTGCTGGACGCCCTCGGCAAGGCCGCCCGCGCGGTACGGACGCGGGAGGCCGCGGCGATCGGTGTCGCCGCCGCCGGGGTCGTCGACCCCGCCACCGGAACCGTCACCAGCGCCACCGACACCATCCGCGGCTGGGCCGGCACCGCCCTGGCCGCCGGACTCGCCGCCCGCACCGGCCTCCCCGTCGCCTGCGACAACGACGTGCGCGCGGCGGCGGCCACGGAACTGACCGGGCCGTCCGGGCAGGAGACGGCCGTGATGATCTACGCCGCCGTCGGCACCGGAGTCGGCGGCGCCGTCGCCGTGAACGGGCGCATGCTGCACGGAGCGGCCGGCGTCGCCGGGCACCTCGGCCATCTGCCGAGTCCCGAGGCCGAGGGGCTGCCGTGCACCTGCGGCGCCACCGGCCACCTGGAGGCGATCGCGGCGGGCCCCGGCATCACCGCCCACTACACGCGGATGAGCGGAACCCCCGCCGACCGCCTGGAGACGGTCGCCGCCCGCGCCGCCCGGGGCGAGCCGCACGCCGTCGCCGCCGTCGTCCTCGGCGCCGAGGCCACCGGCCGCGCCCTGGGCGGACTCGCCAACGCGCTCGGCGCCGACCGCGTGGTCGTCGGCGGCGGGGTGCCCCGCATCGGCGCCCTGTACCTGGACGCCCTGCACGCGGCCTTCACCGGCGAACTCATGCCGCCCCTCAAGGGGTTGCGTCCCGTACCGCCGCGCGGCGGACCCGACACCGGGGTCCTCGGCGCGGCCGCGCTGACCTCGACCCTGCCCCTGCACCACCCCGACCGCACCACCGGAGCACCGCGATGACCCTGCCCCTGGCCGCCGCCCTGAAGGGCCGACTGATCGTGTCCTGCCAGGCCCCGCCCGGCGACCCGATGCGGCACACCGACACCCTGGTCCGCATGACCCTCGCCGCCCGGGCCGGCGGCGCGGCGGCCGTACGCGTCAACGACCCGGAGGTCGTCGCCGCCACCGTCGCGGCCGTGGACCTCCCGGTGATCGGGCTGTGGAAGGACGGCGACAGCGGCGTCTTCATCACGCCGACCGTGCGGCACGCGCTCGCACTGGTGGAGGCCGGGGCCGCCGTCGTGGCCGCCGACGCGACCGCCCGCCCGCGCCCCGACGGCAGCGCCTTCGCCGACCTCGTGGAGGCCGTGCACGAGGCGGGCGCCCTGGTCATGGCCGACGTGTCCACCTTCGACGAGGGCCGTGACGCCGCCGAGCAGGGCGCCGACCTCGTCGGCACGACCCTCTCCGGCTACGTACCCGGATCGCCCGTGCAGACGGCGCCGGACCTCGCGCTCGTCGCCGACCTGGCCGGTGCGCTCGCCGTTCCGGTGATCGCCGAGGGCCGCATCGCGACGCCGCAGCAGGCCGCCGAGGCGCTGGCGGCGGGCGCGCACAGCGTCGTCGTGGGCACCGCCATCACCGCCCCGACCGCGCTGACCGCGACGTTCGTGGCCGGGCTCACGGCCGGGTGAGCGCGGTCGCGTTCGCGCGGTGAGCGCGGCCGGGTGACGGGGGCTGCCGCCCGGAGACAACTCCGGGCGGCAGCCCCCTGTCACGGGATCAGGAGGCGGGCGTCCCGTAGACGCCCAGCTCGTGGATCGAGTAACCCCACGTCGTCCTGCGCTCGACGCCCTGCACGCGGACGTACCGCACGGCCTCGTCGGCGGGGAGCCGGACGACGTCGTTGCCGCAGGACTCCGGACGCTGCGTGGACCCGGTCCGCCAGGTCGTCCCGTCCACGGACGTCTGCACGGCGTACTCCGTCGCGCAGGCGCTCTCCCAGGCCACGGTCACCGCGGCGACCTTCGTCGGCCCGGCCAGCTCGACCTGCACCCAGGCGTCGTCCGTGTAGCCGGACGCCCAACGGGTGTCCAGGCGGCCGTCGTTGACGTATCGGGCGGCCAGCCGGTCGAGGTCCTGCTCCACGCTGGAGGCGGACGCCGTCCCTTCGGGCGCCAGGTTGCGCGCGCCGCCCGCGGAGTCCCACAGCCGCAGCCGCAGGTCGGCCTGGGTGAGGAAGGCGTCGAGCACGCCGTCGCCGACCTTGGGCTGCACCGATCCCCACGCGTTGCGGGGCGGGTCCGTCCGGACGGCGCGGGCCTGCTCCTGCAGCTCCAAGGATTCGGCCAGCAGCCGGTCGGACGCCGCTTTGTCCCCCTCCTGCCGCGCCGCGAGCGCGTCGGTCATCCGGACCGCCGCCCGGCCCCACAGCTCGGTGGAGTCCAGCCAGGGCGCCGCGTCGGCGGTGAAGCCCTCCTGCACGGCGCCGGAGCGGATGACGGCCGGCGCGCGTTCGACCGCGGCCGCGTACGGGCGCAGGTCCCGGAGCGCGCCGGAACGGTCCCCGGCGTCCCACGCCGTCCAGAACGCCCCGACGCGCCGGTCGAGTTCGGGAGCCTGCGGCTGCCACGGGGTGGCGCCGAACGTCGGCGCCAGGTGCTCCAGGTCGGCGAAGGTCAGCAGGGCCTCGGTGGCCTTCGGGTCGCCGCCCGCCAGATAGGACAGGGCCTGCCGCCAGGTGCGGTCCGCGTCGTAGGCGCGGTCGTTCCAGGCGAAGTCCGCGGTGCCGAACACGGCGACCTTGCTGGCGTAGGGCTGGTTCATGGGGTTGGCCACGACGCCGGAGAGGTGGTCGGAGAGGCCTGCCTCACGCTTGTCGTACGGCGCGAGTAGCAGCCGTCCGCTCGTGTTGCCGAAGTCGTTGACCGGATAGTTGTCCCAGACGAACACCTTGCGGCCGAAGACCTTCGCGGCCTGCTCCGCGTCCGTGTTGGTGATCCCGTCGGGCACGACGCCCACCCCGGTCCACATCACCTCGACCTCGGGGTCGAGGTTCTCCCGCAGCGCCCGCTTGTACGCCGATTCCGTGTGGTTGTAGTACTCGGTCGGCACCATCTGGAGCGGCCACGTGCCGTCATGGGTGGCCACGAAGTCGCGCTGCACGTCGTTGAGGAGGTCGGCCTGTGCCTTCCCGGCCGCCCCGGTGCCGGGTTCGCCGTACGCGGCCCGGTCGGCCTCGCAGTTCCAGCGGCTGTGGTCGATGTCGTCGAGGGGGACGGAGAAGGCGCGGGTGCCCAGGTCGTACAGCGCCTGGAGCTTGTCCTTGAGCGCCTTGCGGTCGGCCGGGTCGGAGTAGCAGATCGACCCGCCCGGCGAAACCGCGAAGGTGAAGCGCACGTGGTTCGCCGTGGCCCGCTCCACCAGCTCGCCCAGCTCCGCCAGCTTGTCCGCCGGGTAGGGCTCGCGCCACTTGCCCCGGTGGTACGGGTCGTCCTTGGGCGCGTAGATGTACGTGTTGGCCTTGACGTCGCCGTAGAAGTCCATCTGGTCGAGGCGCTCGGCGTGTGTCCAGGGCTGTCCGTAGAAGCCCTCGATGGTGCCGCGCAGCGGCATCGACGGGAAGTCGCCGGCCTGGGCACCGGCCACCTTCCAGCCGCCTCCCGGGGAGCGGACGAACAGCTGACGCAGCGTCTGCACTGCGTAGAACTGGCCGGCGCCGTCCGTGCCGCCCAGTACGACCTGGGGCCCCCGACCGGTCCGCGCGACACGCAGGGCATAACCCTCCGCGTGGTCGGGGACGGCCGTGTCACCGAGCCCCTCCGCCATGTCGGGGCGGGCCGCCGGACCGAGCCGCACGGTGAGCAGCCCGGCGGCTGCCCGCGGGACGTCCCCCGGGGCGACGACGTCGACGCGGTCGGCGCCGTGCCGCTTCAGCTCCGCGACGAGACGGGTGCGCGCGGGGACGTCGGTGTCCGCGTCCGCCACGACGATCACGCGTCCCGTGACGGGGACGTCGTCACCGGCGCGGGACATCGACTGCGGGGCGGGAGTCACCGGCGGCAGCGGGGCGGCCGCGCGCGGACTGGCCTGCGCGGCTCCGGCCGAGGGCGCCCCCGCCGTCAGGGTGCTTGCGAGCGCGAAGCACGCGCCGAGCACCGTCAGAGTTGTCGTGCGTCTTCCCACGAGACCTCCAGCATGGGTACGGACCGGGAAATCGGCTTGTGCGTATGGATGTTGCCGCCCACCGACCGTAGGACGTAAGACGTATGGGGTCTAGACCTCTTCGCCGTCGGGCTTCACTCCGGCCAACGGGCCGCCCCGTACGGCCCCGGGGGTGGCGTCGTCCGGCGGTACGCGCTTACCCTGCGTGCGGCAGTGGCCGAGGCCGCCGGCCCGGACCGGGCGGTGGCCGGACAGGGCGGCCGGACGACGCGAACACCGAGGGCAGGGAATGCAGTTCACCACCCGACCGACCCTTCAGGGCACCTTCGGCATGGTGTCCTCCACCCACTGGCTGGCCTCCCAGTCCGCGATGGCCGTCCTCGAGGACGGCGGCAACGCCTACGACGCGGCCGTCGCCGGGGCGTTCGTGCTGCACGTCGTCGAACCCCACCTCAACGGCCCGGCGGGCGAGGTGCCGATCCTCCTCGCACCGGCCGGCGGCGAGGTGCGCGTGCTGTGCGGGCAGGGCGTCGCCCCGGCCGGCGCCACCGTCGCCCACTACCGGTCGCTCGGCCTCGACCTGGTCCCCGGCACCGGACCGCTCGCCGCCGCCGTGCCCGGCGCCTTCGACGCCTGGATGCTCCTGCTGCGCGACCACGGCACCAAATCCCTCGCCGACGTCCTGAAGTACGCCGTCGGCTACGCCGAGGACGGCCACCCGCCCGTCGAGCGGGTCGGCGAGACCGTGGAGACCGTGCGCGAGCTGTTCGAGACCGAGTGGACCAGCTCCGCCGAGGTCTACCTCCCCGGCGGCCGGTCGCCGCGCCCCGGTGAACTCCTGCGCAACCCCGCCCTCGCCGCCACCTGGAAGCGGCTGCTCGCCGAGGTCGCCGGGGCGGGCGACCGGGAGGCGCAGATCGAGGCCGCCCGGGACGTGTGGCGCACCGGCTTCGTCGCCGAGGCGCTGCTGCGGCAGTCCGCCCGCCCCACCCTGGACACCAGCGGCGAGCACCACACCGGCACCCTGACCGCCGACGACCTCGCGGCCTGGTCCGCCGGCTACGAGGACCCGGTGACCTACGACTTCGACGGGTGGACCGTGTGCAAGGCCGGGCCCTGGAGCCAGGGACCGGTACTGCTCCAGCAACTCGCCCTGCTCCCGCTCGAGTTGCCGCCGTACGGCTCCGCCGCCTATCTGCATCTGCTGATCGAGAACTGCAAGCTCGCCATGGCCGACCGCGAGGCCTGGTACGGCGACGCGGCCGAGGTGCCGCTCGACGACCTGCTGTCCGCCGAGTACAACGCCGAACGCCGGACCAGGGTGGGCCCCCGCGCCTCCCACGAACTGCGCCCCGGCAGCCCCGGCGGCCGCACCCCCCGGCTGGCCGGCCGCGCCCGCCTCGCCGGCACCGGACGCGAGGCCGTGAGTGCGCCGGGCGCCGGAGAGCCGACCGTCGCGAAGAGCCCCACCTCCCCGGTGCCCGGCGAACCCGAGGTCTTCGCCGACGGTTCCACCCGGGGCGACACCTGCCACCTCGACATCGTCGACCGCTGGGGCAACATGATCTCCGCCACGCCCAGCGGCGGCTGGCTCCAGTCCAACCCCGTCGTGCCCGAACTGGGCTTCCCGCTCGGCACCAGGCTGCAGATGACGTGGCTGGAGGAGGGCCTGCCCAACAGCCTCACCCCGGGCCGCCGCCCCCGCACCACGCTCACCCCGTCCCTCGCGCTGCGCGACGGGGTGCCCGTCATGGCGTTCGGCACGCCCGGCGGGGACCAGCAGGACCAGTGGCAGCTGCACTTCTTCCTCGCCGTCGCCCTGCGCGCCGAGGTGCGCGGCGGACTCGACCTCCAGGGCGCCATCGACGCCCCGAACTGGCACAACGACAGCTTCCCCGGTTCCTTCTACCCGCGCGGCATGCGGCCGGGCAGCGTCACCGTCGAGTCCCGCACCGACCCGGAGGTCGTGGAGGAGCTGCGGCGCCGCGGCCACGACGTCACGGTCGGCGACGCCTGGTCCGAGGGACGGCTGTGCGCGGTGGCCCGCGATCCGCACACCGGTGTCCTCTCGGCGGCGGCCAACCCGCGCGGGCAGCAGGGGTACGCGGTGGGCCGCTGAGCCCATGGACCACGGGGCGGGCAGCCCATTTCCGGTCCGCGCGCACCCGAGATCGCCGCGGGCGGGGCGGGGGCTGTCGGTGGCGCGTGCTCTCATGGAGGAGTGATCGACACCGACGCAACCATCGACGACTTCCTGGCCCGGCACGCCCACGACGTGGAGGAAGCGGTCCGCGAGGCCGCCGCGCGGGAGATCATGCCGCGCTGGCGCCGCCTCGCCGAGCACGAGGTGGACCGCAAAAGCGGACCGCACGACCTGGTGACCGACGCCGACCGCGGCGCCGAGCTGTACCTGACCCGGCAGCTGCCCCGCCTGCTGCCCGGCTCCGCGGTGGTCGGCGAGGAGGCGGTGCACGCCGACCCGGCGTCGTACGAGGCGATACGGGGCCGGACGCCGGTCTGGATCGTCGATCCCGTCGACGGGACCCGCCAGTTCGTGCGGGGCGAGCCCGGCTTCTGCACCCTGGTCGCCCTCGCACTCGACGGCGTGGTGCGGGCCTCCTGGACCTACGCGCCGGCCCGCGGCCTGCTGGCCACCGCCGTCCGCGGACAGGGCGCCCGCCTCGACGGCGAGCCGCTGCGCTCCGGCTCCCCGGAGGCCGGCCGGGACCTGCGCGTCGCCACCTCCCACCCCGACTTCACCACCGACGAGCAGAAGCGCGCCCTGCTCGGCCTGCGCACCGACGGCGTCGCCCCGCGCCCCTGCGGCTCGGCCGGCCTGGAGTACCTGGCGGTGGCCCGCGGCGAGCTGGACGCCACCGCGTTCAACTGGGAGCTGGCCTGGGACCACGCGGCCGGACTGCTGCTGGTGGAGGAGGCGGGCGGCGCCCACCTCACCCGCGCGGGGCGGCCCTACGAGATCCGCGGCGGCAACACCCTGCCCTTCACCGCGGCCCGCGACGAGGCCACCGCCCGGCGGGTGGTGGAGCTGCTGTCGCGCGCCGTCTGACCGCCGCACGGCGGTCGCCGTATCCCGGTCCCTCACCGCACGCCGGGCCAGGTCCGGGCCGTGTGACCGAAGGCCCGCCGAGATCGTTCACGCCCGGGCATATCCTGATCCTCAAGTGGCCGTCGGCTGACGAAGGAGTCCGAAGGTGCCGTCGATGCTCGATGCGGTCGTGGTGGGGGCGGGGCCGAACGGGCTGACCGCCGCCGTGGAGCTGGCCCGGCGCGGTTTCTCGGTGGCCCTCTTCGAGGCCAAGGACACCGTCGGCGGCGGCGCCCGCACCGAGGAACTCACCCTTCCCGGCTTCCGGCACGACCCCTGCTCCGCCGCCCACCCCCTCGCCGTCAGCTCGCCCGCCTTCCGCGCCCTCCCGCTGGAGCGCCACGGCCTGGAGTGGCTGCACCCCGAGCTGCCCATGGCGCACCCCTTCCCGGACGGCACGGCGGCCGTGCTGTCCCGGTCGGTCGCGGAGACGGCGGCGTCCTTCGGGCCGCGTGACGCCGGCGCCTACCGGCGGCTCGTGACGCCGTTCCTGCCCCACTGGGACACCCTGGTCCGCGACTTCATGTCGCTGCCGCTGACCGCCCTGCCCCGCGACCCGGTCACCCTCGCCCGGTTCGGCCTGGTCGGCCTGCCCCCGTCCACATGGCTGACCCGCCGGTTCCGCGACGAGCGGGCCCGCACCCTGTTCGCCGGCCTCGTCGCCCATGTGATGGCCCCGCTCAGCGGCTTCGCCACCTCGGCCATAGGCCTGGTCTTCGCCCTCGCCGCGCACACCCGCGGCTGGCCCGTCGCCCGCGGCGGCTCCCAGGCACTCTCCGACGCCCTCGCCGGGTACCTGCGCGAACTCGGCGGCACCGTCCACACCGACTACGAGGTCAAGCGCCTCGACGACCTGCCGCCGGCCCGGGCGTACGTCTTCGACACCTCGCCCACCGCGCTGGCCCGCATCGCCGGCTTCGGCGACCACTACGCCCGCTACCGCTACGGCCCCGGCGTCTTCAAGATCGACTACGCGCTGGACGGACCCGTGCCGTGGACCGCCCCCGAGGCGCGCACCGCCGGGACCGTGCAGATCGGCGCGGACAGCGCCGAGATCGGCGCCGCGCTGCGCGCCGCCTCCCGGGAGGGCCGGGCACCCGACGCGCCCTTCCTCATCACCGTCCAGCCCTCCGTCGTCGACCCCACCCGCGCCCCGGCCGGCAGGCACGTCTTCTGGGTCTACGGGCACGTCCCGCACGGCTGGACCGGCGACCTCACCGACGCCATCGAGCGCCAACTGGAACGCTTCGCCCCGGGGTTCCGTGACCGCGTGCTGGCCCGCGCCACCGCGGGACCGCCCGAACTGGCCGCCCGCAACGCCAACTACGTCGGCGGGGACATCGCCACCGGCGCGGTCTCGGGGCTGCAGACCCTGCTGCGTCCCAAGCTGTCCCTGTCCCCGTACACGACACCGCACCCGGCCGTCTTCATCTGCTCGCAGGCCACCCCGCCCGGTCCGGGCGTGCACGGCATGCCGGGGCACAACGCCGCCAAGGCGGTGTGGAGGAGGCTCCGCCAGACATGACCCCCACCCTCACCCTCGTCCAGGGCGACATCACCCGCCGGAGCGCCGACGCGATCGTCAACGCGGCCAACTCGTCCCTGCTCGGCGGGGGCGGCGTGGACGGCGCGATCCACCGGCGGGGCGGCCCGGAGATCCTCGCCGAGTGCCGCGCCCTGCGTGCCTCCCGGTACGGCAGGGGGCTGCCCACGGGTCAGGCGGTCGCCACGACCGCCGGCCGGCTGGACGCCCGCTGGGTGATCCACACGGTCGGTCCGGTGTACAGCGAGAGCGAGGACCGCTCCGCGCTGCTCGCCTCCTGCTACCGGGAGTCGCTGCGCGTCGCCGACGAACTGGGCGCCCGCACGGTCGCGTTCCCCGCCATCTCCACCGGCGTCTACCGGTGGCCCCTGGACGACGCGGCCCGCATCGCCGTGGACACGGTCCGCGCGACGGACACGGCGGTCGAGGAAGTGACCTTCGTCCTCTTCGACGACCGCGCCCACCAGGCCTTCACCGCCCGCACGACCTGACCCGACGCGGCGGAGCCCGTCCCGCGGTGTCGCCCAGGCCCGCGCACGGGGGGCCTGGGCGCTCCTCACGGACGGAAGGTGCGGCGGTAGGCGTCGGGCGGGACGCCGACGCTGCGGTGGAAGTGTCGGCGCAGGGTGGTGGCCGTGCCCATGCCGGTGGCCGCGGCGATGGTGTCCACGGTGGCGTCGGTGGTCTCCAGCAGCTCCTGGGCATGGCGAATGCGCTGGGTGTGGAGCCATCGCAGCGGCGTGGTGCCGGTGAGGTGCCTGAAGTGGCGGCCGAGGTGACGTGAGCTCATCCGGGCCTGACGGGCCAGGTCCTCCACCGTCAGCGGCTGGTCCAGCCGCTCCAGCGCCCAGGGGAAGAGCTCGCCCAGGGGGTGGCTGCCCGGGGCGGGGAGGGGGGTGGCGATGAACTGGGCCTGGCCGCCGTCCCGGTGGGGCGGGGTGACCAGGCGTCGGGCGATCCTGTTGGCGTTGGCCGAGCCGTGGTCGAGGCGGACCAGGTGCAGGCACAGGTCCATGGCGGCGGCCTTGCCCGCGGAGGTGAGGACGTCGCCGTTGTCGACGTAGAGGACGTCCGGGTCGACGGTGGCCGCCGGGTGGCGCCGGGCCAGTTCCCGCGTGTGGGCCCAGTGCGTGGTGGCGCGCCTGCCGTCGAGCAGTCCCGCCGCGCCCAGGATGAAGGCACCCGTGCACAGTGAGGCCACGCGGGCACCCGCCGCGTGGGCCGCGCGCACCGCCTCGACCAGCTCGGCGGGCGGATCGCGGTCGGTGTCGGCCCAGCCGGGGACGATCACCGTGTCCACGTGTGCGAGGTGGTCGAGTCCCCGGTCGGGTTCCAGGCGGAAGCGGTCCACGGACACCGGACCGCTCCCGCAGAGGGAGAAGTCGTACCAGGGGTTCACGACGTGGGTCAGGTCGGCCCCGAAGACCTCGAGGGCCACGGACAGTTCGTAGTGGAGCATGCCGTCGGTGACGGCCAGCGCGACGGCGGGCATGTCCGGAACTGTACGCGACATGTCGTTTCCGACGCTCCTGTGCGGTGCTGCCGGAGGGACAGGATGGGGATGTCAGGCCGCAGCGATCGACCTCGCGGCGGGCGTGCGCGTACAGGGGAGAGTTTCATGGGGTCAGGTCAGCTGGTGACGGTGTTCGGCGCCTACGGCCACACCGGGCGGTTCGTGGTCGCGGAGCTGGCCGCCCGCGGGTTCGTCCCGGTGCTGTCCGGGCGCAACGTGCGGACCCTGGAGGAGATGGCCCGCGAACACGGGCGGGAGGCCCGCGTGGCGTCGGTCGAGGACCCGGATTCGCTGGAACGGGCCCTGGCGGGCACGGCGGCGGTCATCAACTGCGCCGGCCCCTTCGCGTCGACCACCGGCCCCGTCGTCGAAGCCGCGCTCCGCGCGAGGATCCCCTACCTGGACGTGGCCGCCGAGCTCGAGGCCAACCTCGACACCTTCGCCCGCTACCGCGAGCGGGCCCGGGACGCCGGAGCGGTGATCGTCCCGGCCATGGCCTTCTTCGGCGGCCTCGGCGACCTGCTGACCACCGCGGCGATGGGTGACTGGACCGAGGCCGACGAGGCACACATCGCCTACGCCCTCAGCGACTGGCACCCCACCGCCGGCACCCGGCTCTCGGGCGCGGTCTCCCGCGAGCGGCGCGGCGCCCACCGCCTGCGCTACAGCGGCGGGCGGTGGGAGCGCCGCACCGACGCCCCGCCCACCGTGGAGTGGACCTTCCCGCAACCCGTGGGGCCCCGGCCGGTGATCGCGGAGTTCACGATGGCGGACGTCGTCACCGTCCCCCAGCACCTCCGCATCCCCGAGGTGACCACCTACATGAGCGCCGAGGCGGCCCGAGACGTCGCCGCCCCTCACACCCCGGTCCCGACCGCCGCCGACGAGCGCGGGCGCTCGAGCCAGACCTTCCTCGTCGACGTCGTCGTCCGCTCCGGCGGAGCCGAACGCCGGGCCACGGCCGGTGGACAGGACATCTACGCCGTCACCGCGCCCCTCGTCACCGAGGCCCTCGAGCGCGTCCTGACCGGCCGCACCAGGGCCGTCGGCGTCGTCCCCGCCGGCGAGATCTTCGACGCCCCGGACTTCCTGCACGCGCTCGACCCGCACATCACACTCGACCTGCACCCGCAGGAGCGGAACGCCTGACCCGAGCCGGCCACCGTGCCGGGCGGGTGCCCGCAGCGAGCCTCACGCTCCCGGCCGGCCGTCCGCACAGGATCGGCGCGGTTGCGCACGCGCTCACGGCGTACGGGCACGCGGGCGACGCACGCGGCGGGTGCCAGGTGGCCGGTCCGAACGGGGCCGGCCACCGCTCACGCCGCTGCCCGGCCCCGCTCGTTCAGCCCCGTGGCGGGCGGCCGTCCGCCTCCGCCGCGTCCGCCACCGCCTCGGCGGCGGCCTGTGCCGCCTCGGCCGTGTCGTCGGCCGCCTTCGCCGCGGCCGCGTCGTCGGCGGCGGGCTTCTCCCGGGTGGCCGGTGAGGGCGGCAGCACCTCGCTGAACGCCTTGGAGACACCCTGCAGCGCGCTGGTGATCTCACTCGGGATCACCCAGAAGTTGTTGCCCTGGCCCTGCGCCAGCTGCGGCAGCGCCTGAAGGTACTGGTAGGCGAGGAGCTTGGGGTCGGGGTCGTTGCGGTGGACGGCCTGGAACACCTCGTCGATGGCCCGCGACTGGCCCTCGGCCTCCAGGATCGCGGCGGTCCGGTTGCCCTCCGCGCGCAGCACCGCCGCCTGCTTGTCGCCCTCCGCCGTGAGGATCTGCGACTGGCGCTGCCCCTCGGCGCCCAGGATCGCGGCCCGCTTGTCCCGCTCGGCCCGCATCTGCTTCTGCATGGCCTCCTTGATGGACTGCGGCGGGTCGATCGCCTTGATCTCCACCCGGTTGACCCGCAGCCCCCACTTGCCGGTGGCCTCGTCCAGCACCCCGCGCAGCTGGCTGTTGATGGTGTCCCGGGAGGTGAGGGTCTTCTCCAGGTCCATGGAGCCCACCACGTTGCGCAGCGTGGTGACGGTGAGCTGCTCCACCGCCTGGAGGAAGCTGGCGATCTCGTAGAAGGCCGCCCGCGGGTCGGTGACCTGGAAGTACAGGACGGTGTCGATCTCGACGACCAGGTTGTCCTCGGTGATGACCGGCTGCGGCTTGAAGGAGACCACCTGCTCCCGCAGGTCGATCTGCGGGTGCACCCGGTCGATGTACGGGATGACGAGGTTGAGGCCGGGGTTCAGGGTCTTGTGGTAGCGGCCCAGCCGCTCCACGTTGCGGGCGCGCGCCTGCGGCACGATACGGACCGCGCGGACGACGGTGAAGATCGCGAGGAGCGCGACCAGCAGGCCTGCGATGAGCGAGGCGGAGATGTCCATGGCTTCAGTCCCGTGGGTAGACGATCGCGGTGGCGCCACTGATCTCGATGACGTCGACGGTCGTTCCGGGTGAGATCACCAGCGTTTCGTCGTAACTGCGGGCCGTCCACTCCTCGCCGTCTATGCGGACCCTGCCGCCGGTGCCCGACACGGCCGTCAGCACCTGTGCGGGCTTGCCCACCAGCGCGTCCACACCGAAGCGCGGACCCTGCGGCCGCATCACGTGGCGCAGGGCGAGGGGACGTACGAACACCAGGGTCACAACGGTGAGGACGGCGTAGGCGACCAGCTGGACCCCCAGCGGCATCCCGACGGCGGCGACCCCCGCCGTGACCAGCGCGGCCACGCTCAGCATCCCGAGGGCGGCGGTGAGAGTGAAGATCTCCGCCACGGCCAGCACGGCCGCGACGATCAGCCAGATCAGCCAGGAGTCCATGTCGCGCCTCTTCTCACCCGGGGTGGAGGGCTTCGGCCGGGGCGCCGGCGGTACACAGCGGCGGGAACCGGCACCTTTGCGACCACTTTACCCAGACACGGCCCGGGCGCCGAGATCCGTGCACCGAGCATTCCCGCCGTACATGTCCGGCACGCCTCCAATTGGGTGATGACCCTTATGGCGGCCGCCCGCCCCGCCGGGTGAGGGTTCGAAGAGCCCCCTTGATCCCGTCGACGTCGGCCTCCGCCTGGCGTGTATGTACGCCTGCGCCGCCTCGCCCGGTGTGATCGTGATGCACAGCGCCGACGGCGGGGCCGGGGAGCCGGCGGACCACGGACGGCAGAGGACGGCACGAGGAACCGATTGATGACCTTGCCCGAGCTGTACCTGACGCTGCTCATCGCGGGGACGGTGCTGCTGGCCAGCATCGCCGCCGCCCGTACCGCGCACCGGGTGGGTCTGCCCAGTCTGCTGCTGTTCCTCGCGGTGGGGATCGTGGCCGGTGAGGACGGGCTCGGCCTGCGGTTCGACAACGTGCAGCTGGCCCAGGCGCTCGGCACCGCCGCGCTGGCCGTGATCCTCGTCGAGGGCGGTCTGACCACCCAGTGGAGCGACGTACGGCGGCTGGTCGCGCCTGCCGGTGTGCTGGCCACCCTCGGCGTGGTCGTCTCCGTCGTGGTCACCGCGTCCGGGGCGCACTGGCTGCTCGGCCTGGACTGGAACGTGGCGCTGCTGCTCGGCGCGATCGTCTCCTCGACCGACTCCGCCGCCGTCTTCTCCGTCCTGCGGGCACTGCCCCTGCCGCGGAGACTGACCGGGCTGGTGGAGGCCGAGTCCGGCTTCAACGACGCGCCGACCATCATCCTGGTGCTGGTCTTCTCCACCACCACGAGCGACGTCCCGGCGATCGGTCCCCTCTTCGGCAGCCTGCTGTTCCAGCTCGTGGTCGGCGGCCTGCTGGGCGTCGTGATCGGTCACCTGGGCGCCGTCGCCCTGCGCCACATCGCGCTGCCCGCCACGGGCCTCTACCCGCTGGCCACGGTCGGCTTCGGCATCATCGCCTTCGCCGCCGCCGGGGCGGCCGGTGCGAGCGGCATCATCGCCGCCTACCTGTCCGGTCTGGTCCTCGGCAACTCGCAGCTGCCGCACCGCGCCGCCACCCGGTCCTTCGCCGAGGGTGCCGGCTGGCTGGCCCAGATCGGCCTGTTCGTCATGCTGGGCCTGCTCGTCGACCCCAGCGAGCTGCCCGCCGCGATCCTGCCCGCCCTCGTCGTCGGCCTGGTGCTGCTGCTGGTCGCCCGCCCCATCTCCGTGCTGCTGTGTTTGCTGCCGTTCCGCATCCCCTGGCGGCAGCAGGCGTTCATCTCCTGGGCGGGTCTGCGCGGCGCGGTCCCCATCGTGCTCACCACCTTCCCCGTGGTGGAGGACGTGCCGCACGCCCGCGACATCCTCAACATCGTGTTCGTGCTGGTCGCCCTGTTCACCCTGCTCCAAGGCCCCACCCTGCCCGCCGTCGCCCGGCGCCTCGGCCTGGTGCGTGGCGACGCGCTGCGCGAGATCCAGGTGGAGGCGGCGCCGCTGGACGTCCTGGACGCCGACCTGCTCACGGTGAGCATCCCGGAGGGCTCCCAGCTGCACGGCGTGGCCGTCTTCGAACTGCGGCTGCCGCCCCCGACCGTCATCACGCTGATCGTCCGGGACGGCACCACGCTGGTGCCGGACCGCGACACGGTGCTGCGCGCCGGGGACGAACTGCTGCTCATCGCCACTCCGGAGACCCGCGATGACGCCGAACGCCGGCTGCGGGCCATCGGCCGGCGCGGCAAGCTCGCCCGCTGGCTGGGCGAGCACGGCACGCCGGAACCGGAAGGCACGACCACCGGCAGCTGACGGGACGCCGGCCGCATCCCCTTCCGGACGACCGCGCGCCAGACCCCGGCGCGTACAGACTGTGGCGCGTCCCAGCCATGACGCGTCCGGCCGTCGACGGGTGCGGAACCACCACTACCGCACAGAGTCCGACGGCATCATTGCTTCGTTTGTGTGCGAGTCCTAGGGTATGGCGGGCCCAGTAGTCGCACCGTCACCACCCGTCGTGGTTCTCCCCCGGCGTGACGTCGCCGCCGTGCCGCCGCGCCGTCGGGGGATCCGACGCGCCCTCAGTCCGTGCAGTGCCCTGTCGAACCGAGGAAGGCCACGGTCATGCCGCACCCGCACGTGTCTCCCGCCGCAGGTCCCGCCCGCCCCGGGCGGCCGGTCGTCAGCCGCCGCCGTCTCCTGGAGTCCGGCGCCGCCGCGCTCGGCGCCCTCGCCCTGTCCGCCCCGTCCGGCGCCGCGCATGCGGCCGGCCCGCGCCCGCTGCCGGACGACGGCCCTCCGGAGTGGAACGACTTCGGCGTCTTCCGGGTCGGCACCGAAGCCCCGCACACCACCCTCATGCCGTACGCCGGTGTCCCCCAGGCCCTCGCCGCCGACCGCACCCGCTCCCCGTACCGGCTCGACCTCGACGGCACCTGGAAGTTCGCCTACGCGGACCGCCCGGAGGACCGGGACCCCGGCTTCCACCGCACCGACACCGACGACCGCGGCTGGGACACCATCCCCGTCCCGTCGGTGTGGCAGCTGCACGGCCACGACTTCCCGGTCTACCTGAACATCACCTACCCCTACTGGGGCCCCAACGGCCAGGGCGAGGAGCCGCAGCCGCCCGCCGCGCCCACCCGCTACAACCCGGTGGGCCAGTACCGCCGCACGTTCACCGTCCCGCGCGACTGGCGGGGCCGCCGCGTCTTCCTGCACTTCGAAGGCGTCAAGTCCGCGCACTACGTGTGGATCAACGGCGAGCTCGTCGGCTACGACGAGGACTCCTACACGCCCTCCGAGTACGACGTCACCGACCACCTCCGCCCGGGTACCAACCAGATCGCGGTGGAGGTGTACCGCTACTCCGACGGCGACTGGCTGGAGGACCAGGACATGATCCGGCTGAGCGGCATCTTCCGCTCGGTTTTCCTGTACTCCACCCCACCGGTCCACCTGCGTGACTTCAAGCTGGAGACGCCGCTGGACGACACGTACACCTCCGCCGAGCTGGACGTCACCGCGCACGTGCGGGCGTACGGCGACGGCGCGGACGGCGGCGGCCGGTACACCGTCGAGACGCAGCTGTACGACGCGCGCGGGCACGCCGTGTGGTCCCGGCCGCTGCGGCGGACCGCCGACCTGGGGTCCGTGGAAACCGGCCGGGACGTCACCGTGCGGGCGTCGCGGGCGGTGCTTGAGCCGCGGCTGTGGTCGGCGGAGGACCCGTACCTCTACACGGCCGTCCTCCAGCTCCGTGACCCGGCCGGCACGGTCGTCGAGACCCTCTCCCACCGCGTGGGATTCCGGGAGTTCGCCCTCAAGGACGGGCTGATGCGGATCAACGGCCGTCCCGTGTCCTTCCGCGGCACCAACCGCCACGAGATGCACCCGGCCCGCGGCACCGCCCTCACCCGCGAGGACATGGTCCGGGACATCACCCTCGTCAAGCGCATGAACATGAACTCCGTCCGCACCTCGCACTACCCCGACAACCCGCTCTGGTACGAACTCGCCGACGCGTACGGCCTCTACCTCGTCGACGAGACCAACCTCGAGACCCACGGCATCCGCGACCGCTACCCGGGCGACCACCCCGACTGGACCGCCGCCTGCGTCGCCCGCGCCCAGAACATGGTCCACCGCGACAAGAACCACCCCTCGGTGGTCATCTGGTCGCTCGGCAACGAGGCGGGCGGCGGCTCCACCTTCACCGCCATGCACGACTGGATCCGCTCCTACGACACCACCCGCGTCATCCAGTACGAGGGCGACGACCGGCCCGGCGTCAGCGACATCCGCTCCCGCATGTACGAGAGCCCCGCCCGCGTGGAACAGCGTGCCCGGGACACCGCCGACACACGGCCGTACGTGATGATCGAGTACTCCCACGCCATGGGGAACTCCAACGGCAACTTCAAGAAGTACTGGGACGTGGTGCGCCGCCACGACGTCCTCCAGGGCGGCTGGATCTGGGACTTCGCCGACCAGTCCCTGCACACCCCCGTGCCCGGCCGCACCCTGCTCACCGAGTCGGGACCCGCGGCGCTGCGCGGCGAGATCCTCGCCACCCGCGGCCGCCTCGACCGCGACAAGGGCCTGTCCGGCATCACCGTCTTCGAACGGCACGACAGCCTGGACCTCACCGGCTCCCTCACGCTGGAGGCGTGGTTCACACCGGGCGTGCCCGGCTACCACCAGCCGATCGTCGCCAAGGGCGACACCCAGTACGCCCTCAAACAGACCGACCGCAGGGTGGAGTTCTTCATCCACTCCGGCGGCGAGTGGATCGCCGTCAACTGGACCGTGCCGGACGACTGGAGCGGCAGGGAGCACCACGTCGCGGGCGTCTTCGACGCCGACGCGGGCACCCTCACCCTGCACGTCGACGGTGCCGTCCGCGCCACCCGCACCACCGACCGCCGGCCCACCGGCAACACGGCGCCGCTGTCCCTGGCCTCCGACGCGGACAACCAGACGCGGGAGTTCGACGGCACGATCCGCCGCGCCCGGGTCTACGCCCGCGCCCTCACCGCCGCCGAACTGGCCTCCGAGGAGCGGGCACCCGGCGACGACGGCGTGCGCTTCTGGTTCGACGCCGCCACGGTGAGGACCGAGCGCAAGCGCCCCGAGGCCAGGACCTTCCTCGCGTACGGCGGTGACTGGGGCGACAACCCCAACGACGGCGCCTTCGTCGCGGACGGCATCCTCACCGCCGACCGCGGGCTCACCGGCAAGGCCGCCGAGGTCAAACGCGTCCACCAGGCGATCGGCGCCGCCCGCACACCGGGCGGCGGCCCGGGCGCCGTCACGCTCACCAACGAGTACCTGTTCACCAACGTCCGTGACGTCGACGGACGGTGGGAGCTGGTCGCCGACGGTGAGGTGATCGGAGGCGGACGGCTCACCCGCGACCAGCTCGACGTGGCGCCGCTGTCCGAGAAGTCCGTCGAGCTGCCCGTGCGCCTGCCCCGGAACCCGGCCCCGGGCACGGAGTTCTTCCTCCAGCTGTCCTTCACCACCCGGGAGCGCACCCCCTGGGCCGAGGCCGGCTTCGAGGTGGCCCGGCACCAGCTCCCGCTCGACGCCGGCAGCCCCGCCGTGGTCCCGGCGCCCCTCGCGGAAGTCCCCGTGCTGCGGCACGAGGTGAGCGAGGAGGACATCCGGATCACCGGCCGGGGCTTCTCCGTCACCGTCGACCGGCGCACCGGCCTCCTCACCGACTACCGGGCGGGCGGCACCCGCCTGCTCACCTCCGGTCCGGTGCCCAACTTCTGGCGGGCGCCCACCGACAACGACCGGGGCAACGGCCAGCACCTGCGCAACGGAACCTGGCGCGACGCGGGCGCGCGGCGCACGGTCACCGGCGTCACCGTACGGACGCTCGACGACCGGGCCGTCGAGATCCGCGTCATCGGCACCCTCCCCACCACCGTCGAGTCCGCGTACTCCACCACGTACACGGTCTTCGGCCACGGCGAGATCAAGGTGGACAACACCCTCCACCCGGGCGCCGCGACCCTGCCCTACCTCCCCGAGGTCGGCACGCTGCTGTTCCTGCCCCGCCGCCTGGACCGCCTGCACTACTACGGGCGCGGCCCCGAGGAGAACCACTGGGACCGCAACACCGGCACCGACGTGGGACGTTACGCCTCGACGGTGGCCGACCAGTGGACGCCGTACATCCGCCCCCAGGAGAACGGCAACAAGACCGACGTCCGCTGGGCCGCCCTGACCGGCCGAGACGGACGCGGGCTGCTGGTGTCCGGCGAACCCCTCCTGGAGATCAACGCCTCGCACTTCACCCCGGAGGACCTGTCCGCCGGAGTCCGCCACGACTACCAGCTCACCCCGCGCGACGCGGTCGTACTGCGGGTCAACCACCGGCAGATGGGCGTGGGCGGCGACGACAGCTGGGGCGCGCACACCCACGACGAGTTCAAGCTCCTCGCGGACCGCGACCACGCCTATACCTACCGGCTGCGCCCGCTCACCGACGTGGACCGGGCGCACGCCCTCTCCCGCCGGCCCACGGCCACCGAATAGCCGGGCACACTAATGGGAGCCCGGGGTAACCGGGCTCCCATGGGTGACATCCTGGTCGGCGCCTGCTCGTGGACGGACCGCCAACTCCTCGCGAGCGGCTGGTATCCCCGCGGACGGCGCGACGCCGAAGGGCGGCTGCGGCACTACGCGGAGCGCCTGCCGGTCGTCGAAGTCGACTCCGGCTACTACGCGTTGCCGCGCCGCCGCAACAGCGAGCTGTGGGTCGAGCGCACCCCGGACGGGTTCCGCTTCGACGTGAAGGCGTTCTCCCTGCTCACCGGCCACCCCACCCGCCCGGAGGCGCTTCCGGCAGACCTGCGCGGGCGGGTACCCGCGCGGGGGCCGGTGGACCCCGCCCTGCTCGACGAGGTGTGGGGCCGCTTCGCCGAGGCGGTCGACCCCCTGCGGACGGCCGGACGGCTGGGCGCCGTGCTGTTCCAGTTCCCGCCCTGGTTCACCCCCGGCTCCCCGGCCGAACGCTTCCTGGAGGACTGCGCGGAACGCACCAAGGGCTGGCCCCTCGCCGTCGAGTTCCGCCACCCCGCCTGGTGGCACCCCGGACAAGCGGACGCCACCTGGGAGTTGCTGGCCTCCCTGGGCGCCACGACGGTCGGCGTCGACATGGCCCAGGGCCTCACCGCCTCCCTGCCGCCCCTGCTTCCCGTCACCCGCCCCGCCCTGGCGGTCGTACGGTTCCACGGCCGCAGCGGGGCGTGGGGGAGGGGCAGCAAGGAGGACCGCTTCCGCCACGACTACGACGTCACGGAACTCGCCGCCTGGGTGCCGCGCCTGCGCCGCGCGGCACGGCGGACGGACGAACTGCACGTGCTGTTCAACAACTGCTGCGGCGACGCGGCGGTACGGGCTGCGGAAACGATGCGGGAGCTTCTGGCGGCCCCCGCCGAGTAGGCCCGTACGCGCCCCGACCTGCATGTCGGATTCCCGCCAGACCGCCACGCCGCCGTAACCGATCCTGGAGACATGCACCAGGGGATGTACACCGACACCGAGCGCTGCGTACGCGCCGTGCGGTCGAAGGACGCACGGTTCGACGGCTGGTTCTACACCGCCGTCCTGACCACCGGCATCTACTGCCGCCCCAGCTGCCCGGTCGTCCCGCCCAAGCCGGAGAACATGGTGTTCCACCCGAGCGCGGCCGCCTGCCAGCAGGCCGGGTTCCGGGCGTGCAAGCGCTGCCGCCCCGACACCAGCCCCGGCTCCCCGGAGTGGAACGTGCGGGCCGACCTCGTGGCCCGCGCCATGCGGCTGATCGCCGACGGCGTCGTCGACCGCGAGGGCGTCACCGGACTCGCCGCCCGCCTCGGCTACAGCACCCGGCAGATCGAACGCCAGCTGTACGCCGAGCTGGGCGCGGGACCCCTCGCCCTGGCCCGCGCCCAGCGCGCGCAGACCGCGCGGACGCTCGTCGAGACGACGGACCTGCCCATGGCGGACGTCGCCTTCGCGGCCGGCTTCTCCTCCGTGCGCACCTTCAACGACACCGTGCGCGAGGTGTACGCGCTCACCCCCAGCGAGCTCCGCGCCCGGACCCCGCGGGACACCGCGCGCCGCGACACCCCGGGCACGCTCTCCCTGCGCCTGCCGTTCCGCGCCCCGCTCAACCCCGACAACCTCTTCGGCCACCTCGCCGCGACCGCCGTGCCCGGCGTGGAGGAATGGCGGGACGGCGCCTACCGGCGCACCCTGCGGCTCCCCTACGGCCACGGCATCATGACGCTGGCGCCGCGCCCCGACCACATCGCCTGCCGGCTCGCCCTCGGCGACCCCCGCGACCTCACCGTCGCCATCAGCCGCTGCCGCCGCCTCCTCGACCTCGACGCCGACCCGGTCGCCGTCGACGAGCAGCTGCGGACCGACCCCGCGCTCGCGCCCCTCGTCGACAAGGCGCCCGGCCGCCGGGTGCCGCGCACGGTCGACGAGGCGGAGTTCGCCGTCCGCGCGGTCCTCGGCCAGCAGGTGTCCACGGCCGCCGCCCGCACCCACGCGGCCCGCCTGGTCACCGCGCACGGCACCCCCGTCGACGACCCCGAGGGCGGCCTCACCCACCTCTTCCCGACGCCGGAGCACCTGGCCGCGCTCGACCCGGACGCCCTCGCCATGCCCCGCACCCGCCGCACCACCCTGACCACGCTGGTCCGCCGGCTCGCGGACGGTGACCTCCGCCTGGGCGCCGACAGCGACTGGCCGGAGACCCGCGCCGCGCTCCTCGCCCTTCCCGGCTTCGGCCCCTGGACGGCCGACGTCATCGCCATGCGCGCCCTCGGCGACCCCGACGCCTTCCTCCCCACCGACCTCGGCGTCCGCCGCGCCGCCCGCGACCTGGGCCTGCCCGCCACCCCGTCCGCCCTCACCGCCCGCGCGGCGGCCTGGCGCCCCTGGCGCGCCTACGCCGTCCAGTACCTCTGGGCGACCGACAGCCACCCGATCAACTTCCTGCCGGCCTGACCGGCGGAGGACTCACAGCCGAGGCGGAGAACACACAGCCGATGAGACAGCACACCGTGACCGACAGCCCCTACGGGCCCCTGACCCTCGTCGCCGACGACGGCGTCCTGTGCGGCCTCTACATGACCGGCCAGCGGCACCGCCCGGCCGAGGAGACCTTCGGCGCCCCCGACGACACCCCCTTCGCCGAGACGACCGAGCAGCTCGCCGCCTACTTCGCGGGTGAGCTGAAGGAGTTCACCGTCCCCCTGCGCCTGCACGGCACCCCGTTCCAGCGCCGGGTGTGGGGACAGCTGACGCGCATCCCCTACGGCGAGACCTCCACCTACGGCCGGCTCGCCGACCTCCTGGGCAACCCCAAGGCCTCCCGCGCGGTCGGACTCGCCAACGGCCGCAACCCGGTCGGCATCATCGTGCCGTGCCACCGGGTCGTCGGCTCCACCGGCGGCCTCACCGGCTACGGCGGCGGCCTGGACCGCAAGCGGCGCCTGCTCGACTTCGAACGAGGGACGGCCCTGTTCTGAACGCGGGACGGCCCTGTTTCAGAAAGACGGGCCCGGCTCTAGGCGGCGATCCGGCGCAGCAACGCCGGCAAAGCCGTGCCGATCGGCTCGTTGAGGACCTCGTCGGCGAGGGCGTCGTACGGGGTCGGCTCGGCGTTGACGACGATCAGGCGGGCGCCGTGGTCGACGGCGACCTGTGCGAGGCCGGCGGCCGGATGGACCTGGAGGCTGGTGCCGGCCGCGACGAACACCGTGCACGCCTTGGTGATCGCCACCGCCTCGCCGAGCACCACCGGGTCGAGCGCCTCGCCGAACATCACCGTCGCCGGCTTGAGGATGCCCCCGCAGTCCGCGCACGGCGGGTCCTGCTCGCCGGCCGACAGACGGGCCAGGGCGTCCTCCATCGGCGTCCGCGCACGGCACGTGGTGCAGACGACGGTGCGCGCCGTGCCGTGCAGTTCCAGCACCTTGCGGTCCGGCATGCCGCCGAGCTGGTGCAGTCCGTCCACGTTCTGCGTGATCACCCGCACCGCCACCCCGGACCGCGCCAGCTCGGCCACGGCGCGGTGGGCGACGTTCGGCTCGGGCAGCGCGGCGAAGTTCTCCTGCCGCATCCGCCACGACCGGCGGCGGATCTCCGGATCGGCCATGTAGTACTCGTACGTCACGAGCTTCTCGGCGTCCGGGTCGCGGCGCCACAGCCCGGCGGGCCCGCGGTAGTCGGGGATGCCGGAGTCGGTGCTGACGCCGGCGCCGGTCAGGAGGGCGACGAGGGGCTTGCTCATGCGGCGAGGGTAGGGCGGCCGGGTCGCGCCCGGCCAGCGGATTACGGGCGGGTCAGTGCACCCGGTGCCCGTCCTCCAGCTCGGCCGTGCCCGAGCCGTCGGCGAGCACGTCGAGACCGGCCAGCACCCGGCGGCCGAGCGAGCCCGGCAGGTGTGCGGTGATCTCCGCGCGCTCCACCAGCCGCCACGACAGCAGCTCCTCCTCCTGGAGCCGGATCGCCCGCAGCTCGTCCGCGCCGAGCACACCGCCGTCGTACAGGTACGCCACCAGCGGCGGCACGCCCGGCGTCCGCACCCAGTCCACCGCGAGGAGCCGGCCGAGCTCACGGTCCAGGCCGATCTCCTCGGCCGTCTCCCGGCGCGCCCCGTCGCGCGGGCTCTCCCCGTCGTCCGACTCGACGGTGCCGCCGGGCAGTGCCCACCCCTCCCGGTAGTTCGGCTCGACGAGCAGCACCCGCCCCTCCTCGTCGCGGAAGAGCGCGGCGGCCCCGGCGAGAACACGGGGGAGGGAGGCGATGTAACCGGCGAAGTCCTGGGTCTCTTGCGTGGTGGTCATGCGGGAAGGGTAACGGCGCCGACAAACCCCGCCGGGGCGGTCGCCACCTGCCCGGACGGCGCACGGCAGCACACGCCGTCCCCTGATCGACACGGCGGGCGCACACGCCGGAGCACGGCCGACGCCGGCAGGGGCTCAGGCCTCCGCCTGCGCCAGCCGCAGCGTCCGCTCCGCCAGCTCGCTGATCCGCACCCCGTCGAAGCCGAAGACCGCGCTGCGCACGGTGTCCTCCAGCGGCTCCTTCCACTGCTCCGGCACGGCCGCCGCGCCGCACATCACGCCGGCCACCGAACCGGCCGTCGCGCCGTTGGAGTCGGTGTCCAGACCGCCCCGCACCGTCAGCGCCACGGTCCGGGAGAAGTCGCCGTCGCCGTACAGCAGACCGGCGGTGAGCACGGCGGCGTTCGGAACCGTGTGGATCCAGCCGAGGCCCGCCGTCTCCTCCTCCAGCGTGGTGAGCGTGTCCTCCCAGGACAGCCCGCTCCCGTGCAGGGACGTCACCCGGCGCACGGTGCGGGCCAGCCGGCTGCTCGCCGGGATCACCGTCAGCGCCGCGTCCACCGCGTGGCGCACGGTCGGCGCCGTGAACGCCGCCGCGATCAGCGCCGCCGCCCACATCGCGCCGTACACGCCGTTGCCCGTGTGGGACAGCACGGCGTCCTTGCGGGCCAGCGCGGCGGCCCGGCGCGGGGCGCCCGGCGAGGTCCAGCCGTGCACGTCGGCGCGGATCAGCGCGCCGATCCACTCCTGGTACGGATTCTCGTACGTCGCCGTCAGCGGCGGCTTCAGACCGCCCGCGAGGTTCCGGTACGCCGCGCGCTCCGCGGTGAACGTCTGGAGGTACGGCAGCCGCAGCAGCCACAGGTCGCCGACCTGCTCGGTGCTGAAACCGAAGCCGTGGGTCTCCAGCAGGTGCAGGCCCAGGATCGCGTAGTCGACGTCGTCGTCCCGGCAGCTGCCGTGCACCCGGCCCCGCACGCAGTACCGCCACTCCGGGCGCAGCGCCCGCTCCTCCTCCGCCGTCGGAGGCTCCGGCAGGTAGTCGGTGAGCGGCAGGGCGTCCGTCGCCCGCAGATAGCGGTCGATGCGGTCCCGCGTCCACACCTCGCCCTGCTCCACCGGCTTGCCGAGCATGTTGCCGGCGATCCGGCCCAGCCAGCCGCCGAGGATCCGGTCGGCGAGTCCTGGCCCGTCGGTCGCGTCGGTCGCGTCGGTCGCGTCGGTCGCGTCGGGCCCGTCGGTCGTGGCGGTCATGGGACCGGTCTACCCGTTTCCGGGCGGTTGTGCGCGTGACCGGTCCACGGGCCGGTCGGGGCATGACGGGCACGGCGTGCGGCGGTTAGGGTCGCAGCGGCGCGACTGGCCCCGGCACGCACGCGTGCGCGGGGCCCGATGAGCGAGGGGAAGGCAAGTGGCGGACGCTGCAGGAAGCGGTACGCGTACGACGCCGTCGGCACAGCGGGTGCTGGTCGCCGCGGACAAGTTCAAGGGGTCGCTGACGGCCGTGGAGGTCGCCGAGCGGGTCACGGCCGGGCTGCGCAGGGTCCGGGCGGACCTCGAGGTCGAGGCGCTGCCGGTGGCCGACGGCGGCGACGGCACCGTCGCGGCGGCCGTGGCGGCCGGGTTCGCACGGCACGAGGTCCGGGTCCGCGGCCCGCTCGGCGACGAGGTGACCGCGGGCTACGCGCTGCGGGACGGCACCGCCGTCGTGGAGATGGCGGAGGCCAGCGGGCTGCAGCGGCTGCCCGACGGGGTCCTCGCGCCGCTCACCGCCTCGACGTACGGCTCCGGGGAGCTGCTGCGGGCCGCGCTGGACGCGGGTGCGCGGACCATCGTGTTCGGCGTCGGCGGCAGCGCGACGACCGACGGCGGGGCGGGGATGCTGGCGGCCTTGGGCGCGCTGTTCCTGACGGCGTCGGGCGAGCCCGTGGGGCCCGGTGGCGGGGCGCTGGCCGAGCTGGCGTCGGCCGACCTGTCCGGTCTCGACCCGCGGCTCGCGTCCGTGGAGTTCGTGCTGGCCAGCGACGTCGACAACCCGCTCACCGGGCCGAAGGGCGCGGCGGCGGTGTACGGGCCGCAGAAGGGTGCCTCGCCGGAGGACGTGGAGCGGCTGGACGCGGCACTGGCGCACTACGTGAAGGTGCTGGACGCCTCCGCGCACGCGGGGTCGCCGGGGGCGGGCGCCGCGGGCGGCATCGGCTTCGGGGCGCTGCTGGTGGGGGCGCGGTTCCGGCCGGGCATCGAGGTGATGCTGGACGTGCTGGGGTTCGCCTCCGCGCTGGAGCGGGCGGATCTGGTGATCACGGGGGAGGGGTCGCTGGACGAGCAGACGCTGCACGGGAAGGCGCCGGCGGGGGTGGCCTCGGCGGCGCGGGCGGCGGGGAAGGACGTGATCGCGGTGTGCGGACGGCTGGCGTTGCCGCCGGAGGCGTTGGGGCGGGCCGGTATCCGGCGGGCGTACGCCCTGACGGACGTGGAGCCGGACGTGGCGAAGTGCATCGCCGATGCGGGGCCGATCCTTGAGCGGACGGCAGAGCGGATCGCCCAGGACTACCTGTCCTGACCGACGGGGTTTCCTCGCCCCCGCCGCCCCTTCCCGTCCCGACCCTGGGGCTGCGCCCCAGACCCCCTTGTCGGCCCTGACGGGCCTCGTCCTCAAACGCCGGACGGGCTGGGGGTGCCGGCCCGGGCCGGCACCCCCAGCACTATCGGCGGAGCTGGGCGGCCACTGCTGCGACACCCGTAACGGGTGGTGGGTGGGCGAAGGCCGGGGGCCGGGGGGGCGGAGCCCCCGGGCGGTGCCTGGGGAACGCCCGAGTCGGGTGGGCGGGTGGGCAAAAAAGAACCGGGGTCCGGACCCACAGCTGGGTCCGGACCCCGGAAAAACTCGCGCGCCGTGCGCTACGGCAGCTGCGCCGCCCGCGCCTCGCGACGGTTGTCGCGGAAGTTGTTCACCCGCCGTGCCGTGGCGAAGAGCGGAATCACCGCGCCCATCACCAGCTGCAGTGCACACCCCGTCTGCAGCAGCAGCTGACCGCTCGGCGCGTCGAACGCCCACGCCGCCAGCAGCCCCATCGACAGCACGATCCACGAGAGCATCGCCACCGCGAGGCGGCCCCGCGGCTTCGGGTACTCCACGCGGCTCACCATCAGCCACGCCGTGCCGATGATCGCCAGCAGGGTCGCCACGAACGGCAGCTCCAGCAGCACGATCGACACGACCGTCAGCGCCCCGAACGGCGACGGCATGCCCTGGAAGGTGCCGTCCTTCACCGTGACGCAGGAGAACCTCGCCAGCCTCAGCACCACCGCCAGCAGCACCACGATCGCGCCGACCGCGGCCACTCTCTGGTGCGCGTCGTCCGCGACCATGCCGTAGACGAGGACGAAGTACGCCGGCGCCAGGCCGAAGCTGATCAGGTCCGAGAGGTTGTCCAGCTCGGCACCCATCGGCGAGGAGCGCAGCTTGCGCGCCACCAGGCCGTCGAACAGGTCGAAGACCGCCGCGCACAGCATCAGGATGACCGCGGTGGCCGCGCTGTGGCGGGCCATGCCGGTCTCCTGGCTGCCCTGCAGATGGGGGATCAGGATGCCGGTGGTGGTGAAGTACACCGCCATGAAGCCGCACGTGGCGTTGCCCAGCGTGAGGGTGTCCGCTATCGACAGGCGCAGCGACAGAGGCATCTCCTCGTCGTCGTCCTCGTCGGCCTCCGGCACCCAGCCGGCCTGGGTCTCTGGATCAACCACGGTCAATGCGAGTCACCCCAGCCACGGTCTTCTGACCCACTTCGACATCGACCTCCACACCCTCGGGCAGGTAGATGTCGACGCGCGAGCCGAAGCGGATCAGGCCGATGCGCTCGCCCTGCTCGACCTTGCTGCCCTGCGGCACGTAGGGGACGATGCGGCGGGCCACCGCGCCGGCGATCTGGATCATCTCGATGTCGCCGAGCTCGGTGTCGAAGTGCCACACCACGCGCTCGTTGTTCTCGCTCTCCTTGTTGAAGGCGGGAACGAAGCCACCGGGGATGTGCTCCACGGACGTCACGGTGCCGGCCAGGGGGGCGCGGTTCACGTGGACGTTGAGCGGGCTCATGAAGATCGCGACGCGGGTGCGCCCGTCCTTCCAGGGCATGATGCTCTGCACCACACCGTCGGCCGGGGAGATGACGCGGCCCTGGGCGATCTCGCGCTCGGGGTCGCGGAAGAACCACAGCATCCCCGCCGCGAGCGCGGTGGCGGGGACGGCGACGGCCTTGGCGGCGCCCGAGCGGCGGGCGCGGAGCAGGCTCACGGCTGCGGTGGCGACGGTCGGCAGAAGCCACGGCGAGGCTCCGCGCGCGAGGCGTACGCCGGCGAGGCTGTCGCGGTGTGCAGAGGTTTGGCTGTGGGGCATGGATGACCTTCGTAGCGGATGATGCCGCGCAACTGCGGGGGACGGCGGCTTTCCGGCGATCGTAGCGGCTCCCGGCCGCAACTGGGTAAGCCAGGCAACCAAGTCGGCGGCTGAAGAGTGCATACGGGGTGTGATCCTCTTCCTCAAGAAAACACCCCGTATCCGGACATCTATCCCTGGAATCGATACTCTTCGAGCAGTCGGCGGCCGATGATCATTTTCTGGATCTCGGCGGTGCCCTCACCGATCAGCAGCATCGGTGCCTCCCGGTAGAGGCGCTCGATCTCGTACTCCTTGGAGAAGCCGTAGCCGCCGTGGATCCGGAAGGCGTCCTCCACGACCTCCTTGCAGTACTCGGAGGCGAGGTACTTCGCCATCCCTGCCTCAAGGTCGTTTCGCTCCCCGGAGTCCTTTTTGCGTGCTGCGTTGACCATCATGGCATGCGCGGCCTCCACCTTGGTAGCCATCTCCGCCAGCTTGAACTGGATGGCCTGGTGTTCGGCGATCGGCTTGCCGAAAGTGTGACGCTGCTGGGCGTACTGGACACCGAGCTCGAAGGCACGCTGAGCGACGCCGCAGCCACGTGCCGCGACGTTCACGCGGCCGACCTCGACCCCGTCCATCATTTGGTAAAAACCTCGGCCGGTGACGCCGCCGAGCACCCGATCGGCGGGAACGCGCAGGCCGTCCATGATGAGCTCGGTCGTGTCGACGCCCTTGTAGCCCATCTTGTCGATCTTGCCGGGGATGGTCAGGCCCGGACGGACCTCGCCGAAGCCCGGCTCCTTCTCCACCAGGAAGGTGGTCATCGACTTGTGCGGCTTGGCGGCTGCCTCTTCAGGGGAGTGTCCTTCGTCACTTCGCACCAGAACGGCCACCAGGGACGACGTTCCGCCGTTCGTCAGCCACATCTTCTGGCCGTTGAGGACGTACTCGTCACCGTCCTTCACCGCCTTGGAGGTGATGGCCGACACGTCGGAGCCGAGGCCCGGCTCGGACATCGAGAAGGCGCCGCGGATGTCGCCGGCCGCCATCCGGGGCAGGAAGTGGTCCTTCTGCTCCTGCGTGCCGTGCTGCTTGAGCATGTACGCCACGATGAAGTGCGTGTTGATGATGCCGGAGACCGACATCCAGCCGCGGGCGATCTCCTCCACGCACAGCGCGTACGTGAGGAGGGACTCGCCCAGACCCCCGTACTCCTCGGGGATCATCAGACCGAACAGGCCCAATTCCCTGAGCCCGTCGACGATCTGCTGCGGGTACTCGTCGCGGTGCTCCAGCTCGGTCGCGACCGGGATGATCTCCTTGTCCACGAAGCCCCGGACGGTGGAGAGGATCTCCTGCTGGACGTCGGTCAGACCGGCGGTCTGGGCGAGACGGGCCATCGCTTACTTCCCCTGTTCCCTCAGCTCGGGGCGGCCGGGCTGCTCGCCGCCGCGCTCCTTGATGTACGTCTCGGTCGGCACCATCACCTTGCGGCGGAACACGCAGACCAGGGTCCCGTCCTGCTTGTAGCCCTTGGTCTCGACGTACACGATGCCGCGGTCGTTCTTCGACTTCGACGGCCACTTGTCCAGGACGGTCGTCTGGCCGTAGATCGTGTCGCCGTGGAAGGTGGGCGCCACGTGCTTGAGCGACTCGATCTCCAGGTTGGCGATCGCCTTGCCGGAGATGTCCGGCACGCTCATGCCGAGCAGCAGGGAGTAGATGTAGTTCCCGACCACCACGTTCTTGCCGAAGTCCGTCGTCTTCTCGGCGTAGTTGGTGTCCATGTGAAGCGGGTGGTGGTTCATGGTGAGGAGACAGAACAGGTGGTCGTCGTACTCGGTGACCGTCTTGCCCGGCCAGTGCTTGTACGTCGCCCCGACCTCGAACTCCTCGTAGCTGCGTCCGAACTGCATGGTCCTCAGGCCTCCGGGATCTCGAACTTCGACGTGCGCCGCATGCCGGCGGCGCGGCCCTTGCCGGAGATGACCAGGGCCATCTTGCGGCTGGCCTCGTCGATCATCTCGTCGCCGAGCATCGCGGAGCCCTTCTTGCCGCCCGCCTCGGACGTGTAGTAGTCGTACGCGTCCAGGATCAGCTCGGCGTGGTCGTAGTCCTCCTGCGAGGGCGAGAAGATCTCGTTGGACGCCTCGACCTGGCCCGGGTGCAGCACCCACTTGCCGTCGAAGCCGAGCGCGGCGGCCCGCTGGGCGACCTCGCGGTAGCCGTCCACGTTGCGGATCTGCAGGTAGGGGCCGTCGATCGCCTGGAGGTCGTTGGCGCGGGCGGCCATCAGGATCTTCATCAGGATGTAGTGGTAGGCGTCCGCCGGGTAGCCGGGCGGCTGCTCGCCCACGACCAGCGACTTCATGTTGATGGACGCCATGAAGTCGGCCGGGCCGAAGATGATGGTCTCCAGGCGCTGGGAGGCCTGGGCGATCTCGTTGACGTTGTTCAGGCCCTGGGCGTTCTCGATCTGCGCCTCGATGCCGATCTTGCCGACCTCGAAGCCCATCGTCTTCTCGATCTGCGTCAGCAGCAGGTCGAGGGCGACGACCTGCTGGGCGGTCTGCACCTTCGGCAACATGATGCAGTCGAGGTTCTGGCCGGCTCCCTCGACGACCGTCACGACGTCCCGGTACGTCCACTCGGTCGTCCAGTCGTTGACGCGCACCACGCGGGTCTTGCCGGTCCAGTCGCCCTCGTTGAGGAACTTCACGATGGTGTGGCGAGCCTCGGGCTTGGCGAGCGGGGCGCACGCGTCCTCCAGGTCGAGGAAGACCTGGTCGGCGGGGAGGCCCTGGGCCTTCTCCAGGAAGCGCGGGTTCGAGCCCGGTACCGCCAGGCAGGAACGCCGGGGGCGAAGGCGGTTGACCGTGGTCATGCGGGGACCTCCAGGGGGTCGAGCTTGTTCGCGGTGCGGATCTCGTCGACGATGCGGCCGATGATCCCGGTGATGTCGAAGTCCTTCGGGGTGAAGACCGCGGCGACTCCCGCGGCCCGCAGCTGTTCGGCGTCACCGCTGGGGATGATGCCACCGGCGATCACGGGAATGTCCGTGGCGCCGGCCACACGGAGCCGTTCGAGCACGTCCGGCACCAGCTGGGCGTGCGATCCGGAGAGGATGGACAGGCCCACCGCGTGGACGTCCTCCGCCAGCGCGGCGTCCACGATCTGCTCCGGGGTGAGCCGGATGCCCTGGTAGACCACCTCGAACCCGGCGTCGCGGGCGCGCACGGCGATCTGCTCGGCGCCGTTGGAGTGACCGTCCAGGCCGGGCTTGCCGACCAGGAAGCGCAGCTTGCCGACGCCCAGGTCCTTCGCCGTGAGTTCCACCTTCCGGCGGACCTCCGACAGGGGGGAGCCCTCCTCGGCGGCGACCGCCACGGGGGCGGACGACACCCCGGTCGGCGCGCGGAACTCGCCGAACACCTCGCGCAGCGCGCCGGCCCATTCGCCGGTGGTCACGCCGGCCCGGGCGCACTCCAGGGTGGCCTCCATGAGGTTGTCGGTGCCCCGCGCGGCCTCCTTCAGCTTCTCCAGCGCCTTGCAGGGGCGCGGGTGGTTGAAGGGCGGCTGGTAGCGGGTGTCGCGCCAGTGCTGCAGCGAGGCGATCACCCGGGCCTCGACCGCGGGGTCGACGGTCTGGATGGCGGTGTCCAGGTCCGCGGTGAGCGGGTTGGGCTCGGTGCCCTCGAAGGCGTTGACCCCGATGATCTTCTCCTCGCCGGACTCGATCCGCGCCCGGCGCTCGGCGTGCGAGGAGACCAGCTGGGACTTGAGGTAGCCGGACTCCACGGCGGCCATCGCGCCGCCCATCTCCTGGATCCGCCCGATCTCCGCCGTCGCCTCCGCGACCAGCTCCCCGACCTTCGCCTCGATCACCTTCGAGCCCTCGAAGATGTCGTCGTACTCGAGCAGGTCGCTCTCGTAGGCGAGGACCTGCTGGATGCGCAGCGACCACTGCTGGTCCCAGGGTCGGGGCAGGCCGAGGGCTTCGTTCCAGGCGGGCAGCTGCACGGCACGCGCGCGGGCGTCCTTGGAGAGGGTGACGGCCAGCATCTCCAGCACGATCCGCTGGACGTTGTTCTCCGGCTGCGCCTCGGTCAGCCCGAGCGAGTTGACCTGGACGCCGTAGCGGAAGCGGCGGTGCTTGGGGTTCTCGATGCCGTACCGCTCGCGGGTGACGGTGTCCCAGATGCGGCCGAAGGCGCGCATCTTGCACATCTCCTCGACGAAGCGGACGCCCGCGTTCACGAAGAAGGAGATACGGCCGACGACGTCACCCATGCGCTCCTGCGGCACCTGGCCGCTGTCGCGCACGGCGTCGAGGACGGCGATGGCGGTGGACATCGCGTACGCGATCTCCTGCACCGGCGTGGCCCCGGCCTCCTGCAGGTGGTAGCTGCAGATGTTGATCGGGTTCCACTTCGGGATGTGGGAGACCGTGTACGCGATCATGTCGGTCGTCAGACGGAGCGACGGCCCGGGCGGGAAGACGTGCGTCCCGCGGGACAGGTACTCCTTGACGATGTCGTTCTGGGTCGTGCCCTGGAGCTTGGTGACGTCCGCGCCCTGCTCCTCGGCGACGACCTGGTAGAGCGCCAGCAGCCACATGGCGGTGGCGTTGATCGTCATCGAGGTGTTCATCTGCTCCAGGGGGATGTCCTGGAACAGCCGGCGCATGTCACCGAGGTGCGCGACCGGCACGCCGACCCGGCCGACCTCGCCGCGGGCGAGGACGTGGTCGGAGTCGTAGCCGGTCTGGGTCGGCAGGTCGAAGGCGACCGACAGCCCTGTCTGCCCCTTGGCGAGGTTGCGCCGGTACAGCTCGTTGGACGCCTCGGCGGTCGAGTGGCCGGCGTACGTCCGCATGAGCCACGGACGGTCCTTCTGACGCTCTGTCATGGTCCTGCCCGCCCTCAGACGTTACGGAAGCGGTTGATGGCGTCGATGTGCTTGGCCCGCTTCTCGTGGTCGCGCACGCCGAGACCCTCCTCGGGCGCCAGGCACAGCACGCCCACCTTGCCCTGGTGGAGGTTGCGGTGCACGTCGTACGCGGCCTGGCCGGTGTCCTCCAGGGCGTAGGTCTTCGAGAGCGTGGGGTGGATCTTGCCCTTGGCGATGAGGCGGTTGGCCTCCCAGGCCTCGCGGTAGTTGGCGAAGTGGGAGCCGATGATGCGCTTCAGGGACATCCACAGGTAGCGGTTGTCGTACTGGTGCATGTAGCCCGAGGTTGAGGCGCACGTGGTGATGGTGCCGCCCTTGCGGGTGACGAAGACCGAGGCGCCGAAGGTCTCGCGGCCGGGGTGCTCGAAGACGATGTCGATGTCCTCGCCGCCGGTGAGTTCGCGGATGCGCTTGCCGAAGCGCTTCCACTCCTTGGGGTCCTGGGTGTTCTCGTCCTTCCAGAACTTGTAGCCCTCGGCGTTGCGGTCGATGATCGCCTCGGCGCCCATCCTCCGGCAGATCTCCGCCTTCTGGTCGCTGGAGACGACGCAGATCGGGTTGGCGCCGCCGGCCAGCGCGAACTGGGTGGCGTAGGAGCCGAGGCCGCCGCTGGCGCCCCAGATGAGGACGTTGTCGCCCTGCTTCATGCCGGCGCCGTTGCGGGAGACGAGCTGGCGGTAGGCGGTGGAGTTGACCAGGCCCGGCGCGGCCGCCTCCTCCCAGCTGAGGTGGTCCGGCTTCGGCATCAGCTGGTTGGACTTCACGAGCGCGATCTCGGCGAGGCCGCCGAAGTTGGTCTCGAAGCCCCAGATGCGCTGCTCGGGGTCGAGCATCGTGTCGTTGTGGCCGTCGGAGGACTCCAGCTCGACGGACAGGCAGTGCGCGACGACCTCGTCGCCGGGCTTCCAGCTGTTCACGCCGGGACCGGTGCGCAGCACGACGCCCGCGAGGTCGGAGCCGATGATGTGGTACGGCAGGTCGTGGCGCTTGGCCAGGTCGCTGGTGCGGCCGTAGCGCTCGAGGAACCCGAAGGTGGACAGCGGCTCGAAGATCGAGGTCCACACCGAGTTGTAGTTGACCGAGGAGGCCATCACGGCGACCAGGGCCTCGCCGGGGCCCAGTTCGGGCAGCGGCACGTCGTCCAGGTGGATCGACTTGCGGGGGTCCTTGTCGCGGGTGGCGAGGCCCGCGAACATCTCCGTCTCGTCCTTGTGCACGGTGATCGCGCGGTACGACTCGGGGAGCGGCAGGGCGGCGAAGTCCTCCGACGTGGAGTCGGGCGACTGGATCGCGGCCAGGATGTCCTTGACGGTCACGGTGTTGCCTCCGGCGATGGGCGCCCTGAGGGAGGGGCGCTGAGGGTTACGTCGGTGTGCTGCTGAGGGTTGAGGGGTGCCGTCGGTTCGGCGGTGGTGCTTCGGCAGCGCGTGGTGTGCGCGGGAGGTTGCCTGTGACGCAGGCGCCGGACGTGCGGGTGGTGGACCCGCCGGGACTCGCCCGGACCTCTTCAACGTATGGCACGCCGTGTCAGTCGGCAAGGCACTGCGTGCCAGAACTTAGGCTCAGGTGAAATCTTTACGCATCAGATGAGCGATGATCGATCGAAACGGCCCGGAAACGCGGGCGAAAAGCGCCCCTGACATGGCAAAACGGCCACCCCGAGGGGTGGCCGTCATCACAGCGGTGGAGAGTGGTTCAGCGCTCCTTGAGCGCCTGCTCGATGGCCCGCATGACCTCGTCCAGCGGGGCATCGGTGCGGGCCACCGTCACCAGCACCTCGTCGTGCGCGGACGCCGTGACCGCGGCCGGCCCGGCCGGGGCGGCGGAGCGCCGGCCCGCCATGATCCCCGTGCCGAAGGTCTTCCGCACGATCGCGAAGGCGTGGTCCAGCTGCGCCTCCACGTCGCCCTGGCCGCCCGCCCGCAGCCAGCGCCGCAGCACGTGGTTGTGCGCCGTGACCACCGCGGACGCGGCGACCTCCGCGAGCAGCGGGTCGTCGTTGGCGTCGTCGTCGTGCGCGTGCTCGTCGAAGTGGCCCAGCAGATAGCGGGTGAACAGCCGCTCGTAGCGGGCCACCGAGGCGATCTCCGCCTCGCGCAGCGTGGGGACCTCGCGGGTCAGCTTGTAGCGGGCGACCGAGATGTCCGGCCGCGCCGCGTACATCTTCATGACTTCCTTGATGCCCCGGCACACCGTGTCGAGCGGATGCTCGTGCGCGGGGGCGGCGTTGAGCACCGCCTCGGCGCGGACCAGGGTGTCGTCGTGGTCCGGGAAGATCGCCTCTTCCTTGGAGCGGAAGTGGCGGAAGAACGTGCGGCGGGCCACCCCGGCGGCGGCCGCGATCTCGTCGACGGTGGTCGCCTCGTACCCCTTGGTCGCGAACAGCTCCATCGCGGCGGCCGCGAGCTCCCGGCGCATTTTCAGCCGCTGGGCGGCGGCACGCGAGCCGGCCGTGGACTCCGGCGGCTCGGTCGTGGCTGGCGTACGTACGGACTTGGCGGGCTGGGACATGCCCTGAACGTACTGCATGCGCGCAGCTCGGTGCGCGTGACCGGGGCTTCCCCCGCCCTCGGGGGGCGGGGGAGGGGCGGTGCCGGCGGGTGGCGGGAACCGGTCGGGATCCAGCAGCCCGCCCCACTCGGCACCGCCCGGGAGCGGCTCGCCGGGGAACCGCTCAGCGCTTGGCATATTCGCGGAAGCCACGGCCGGTCTTGCGGCCGAGGCAGCCCGCGGCCACCAGGTGCTCCAGCAGCGGCGCCGGGGCCAGACCCGGGTCGCGGAACTCGCGGTGCAGCACCTTCTCGATGGCCAGCGAGACGTCCAGCCCGACGACGTCCAGCAGCTCGAACGGGCCCATCGGGTAGCCGCCGCCCAGCTTCATCGCGGCGTCGATGTCGTCGAGGGTGGCGTAGTGCTCCTGCACCATCTTGATCGCGTTGTTGAGGTACGGGAACAGGAGCGCGTTCACGATGAACCCGGCCCGGTCCCCGCAGTCCACGGCGTGCTTGCGGATCCGCGCGCAGACCTCCCGCACGGTGGCGTGCACGTCGTCGCCGGTCAGGACCGTGCGCACCACCTCGACCAGCTTCATCGCCGGCGCCGGGTTGAAGAAGTGCATGCCGATCACGTCCTGCGGGCGCGAGGTGGCGCGGGCGCAGGCGACGACCGGGAGGGAGGAGGTCGTGGTGGCGAGCACCGCACCCGGCTTGCAGACCTTGTCCAGCGTCGCGAACAGCTGCCGCTTGACCTCCAGGTCCTCGGCGACCGCCTCGACCGCGAGGTCGACGTCGGCGAAGTCGTCGTAGGTGCCCGTCGCACGGATCAGGTCCAGGGTGCCCGCGGCGGCCTCGGCGGTCATCCGGCTCTTGTCGACCGACCGGGACAGCGACTTGCCGATGCGGGCCTTCGCCGCCTGCGCCTTCTCCTCGCTGCGGGCGGCCAGGACGACCTCGAAGCCCGCCTTGGCGAAGACCTCGGCGATCCCGGACGCCATCGTGCCCGAGCCGGCCACGCCCACCGAGCGCACCGGACGTCCGGCCACCGACGGGCCGTCCTCCCGCGGGGTGAGCGCGTCCCCGACGACCGTGCCGCTGCCCGGCGCCGCGTAGGTGTAGAAGCCCCGGCCCGCCTTGCGGCCGGTCAGGCCCGCCTCGCTGAGCTGCTTGAGGACCGGCGCGGGGGCGTGCAGCCGGTCGCGGGAGGCGGCGTACATGGCCTCCAGGACCGTGCGGGCGGTGTCGATGCCGATCAGGTCCAGCAGCGCCAGCGGGCCCATCGGCAGGCCGCAGCCCAGCCGCATCGCGGCGTCGATGTCCTCGCGTGAGGCGTAGTTGGCCTCGTACATCGCGGCGGCCTGGTTGAGGTAGCCGAACAGCAGGCCGTCGGCGACGAACCCGGGCCGGTCGCCGACCGCCACCGGCTCCTTGCCCAGGTCCAGGGCGAGGTTGGTGACGGCGGTGACGGCGGCGGGCGCGGTCAGCACGCTGGAGACGACCTCGACCAGCTTCATCGCGGGCGCCGGGTTGAAGAAGTGCATGCCCAGCACCCGCTCGGGGTGGGCGGAGTCGGCGGCCAGCCGGGTCACGGACAGCGCGTTCGTGCCGGTGGCCAGGACCGTGTCCGGCCGCACGACGCCGTCCAGCTCACGGAAGATCTGCTGCTTGATCTCGTACGACTCCGGCGCCACCTCGATCACCAGGTCGGCGTCGGCGGCGGCCGAGAGGCCGGTGGCGGTGGTGACCCGGGCGAGGAGCTCCTCGCGCTGCTCACCGGTCAGCCGGCCGCGCTCGACGGCGCGGGCGGTGGAGGCCTCCAGGGCGGCGACGCACTTCGCGGCCTGGGCCTCGCTGATGTCGATGCCGACGACGTCGCGGCCGGCGGCTGCCAGGACCTCGGCGATGCCGGTGCCCATCGTGCCGAGGCCGACCACGGCGATCGTCCGGAGCGGGGACAGGGGGGTGTCGGACAGGGGAGTGGCCATCGCGGGACTCCAGGAATGAGGGTGACGACGGAAGCCGCGCCCCGGTGCGCCGACAGGCGCACCGGGTGCGTGCTGGATGCGGGTGTTGGCCGGGCTGCGAGCGCACACGCCCGGTCCGCCGGCGAAGCGGCGGTGGATCCGACCGGCCCTGTCCCGGGGCCGAGCCGTACTGCGGTACACGGGGTACCGAACCGACTGCGACTCACTGCGGCCGCGTCACCAGACCGCCGTGAGGAGGGTGCGAGTGGGTAACTCGCTCGTCTGAGATTAACCCGCGGGTAACGAGCGCGCCAGCCCCCGGATTTGTGAGGTGGGTCCCGCGCCCGGTGTGATCCCCCTAACCTCGTCGCATGGACGAAGAGGTGCGAACGCTCACGGAGCGCTTACGGGCGGAGTCCGGCGGTACGGCCGCGTTCGAGCGGCTGGCCGCCACGGACGACCACGACGTCCTGGCCGGCGTCCTCACCGCACCCGGGCAGCCGTTGTGGGCGCGCGAACTGGCCGCGTTCCGGCTGGGGACCGCCGGGGACCGGCGGGCGTTCGAGGCGCTGGTGCTGCTCCTCAACCACCGCGACCCGCCGCGCTGCGCCGCCGCCGCGCACGCCCTCGCCCGCCTCGGCGACCCGCGCACCGCCCGCGCCGCGGCCGCCCTCGCCACCAACGAACTACGCGTCGCCTACGCCCTGCACCCGGTCCGTCTGCTCACCGAGCTGCGCGCCCCCGAGGCCGTCCCGGCCCTGATCACCACCCTGCGGAGGCGGCTGCGCCCCCAGGACCCCTACCGACGGGTCGCGCTCGCCTGCGTGGAAGGGCTGGGCGCGCTCGGTGACCCCCGCGCGGAGCCCGTCCTCGGCGAGGCGCTCGCCCACCCGGCACTGGCCCAGGCGGCGGTCCAGGCCCTGGCCCGCATCCCCCGCCAGGGGAGCGCGCGCGGCCGGATCCCCGGACAGCGCTGACGGGTGACGGCCCGTCACCCGCTGCCCGGCCCCGGCAGCGGGTCGCTCACACGAGTTCCCGCACGTACCGCACCTCGGGGACCGGGACCCCGGCCAGTTCGAAGTGCTCCTCGGCGCCGTCCGCCGTGTAGCCCGCGGCCGTGTAGAAGCGCCGGGCCCGCGCGTTGTCCCTCAGGACCCACAGGAACACCCGCCGGTGGCCGGCCGCCGCACACCGGCCGGTCACCTCGGTCAGCAGGGTGCGCCCCAGCCCCTGGCCGATGCGCTCCGGCGACACGTACAGCGCGTACAGCTCGCCGTCCTCGGTGCGCACGTCGCCGTCCCGGTACGGACCGTAGGCGGCCCATCCGGCGAGGGTGCCGTCCTCCGCCTCCGCGACCAGGTCGACCACGCTGCCGTCGCCGGCCGCCAGCCGCGCCCGCTGCCACTCGGCCTGCTCCCCGACGTCCATCCCGTCCAGGTACGCCTGCGGGACCAGCCCCCGGTACGCGTACCGCCACCCGGCGACCCGTATCCCGGCGACGCCCGCGCAGTCGTCGGCGGTCATCGGACGGATGCGCGGGCCGGTCATGCCGGGACCACCGCGAGAGCCTCGACCTCCAGGAGGAACTCCGGGCGGACCAGGGCGGCGACCTGGACGGCGGAGGCGGCCGGGAGGCGGTCGTCGGGGAGGTGGGCGGCGCGGGCCACGCGGACGGCCGGCATGTGCGCCATGTCCGTCACGAAGTAGGTGAGCTTCACGACGTCGTCGAACGTCGCGCCGACGGCGGCGAGGCAGCGACGGAGGTTCTCGAAGACCTGGCGGGCCTGCGCCCCGGCGTCGCCCTCACCGACGAGTGCGCCGTCCTCGTCCAGGGCGAGCTGGCCGGAGACGGCGACCAGGCGGCCGGTGCCCGTCACCACGTGGGCGTACTGGGCCGCCGGCGCCACTCCGTCGGGGGCGGGTATGCGTGTGAGGTGGGTCATGCGGATCATCATGGCCCACCGCCGCGCGCCACCGCCCCCTGATAAACGTCAGATGCGGGAGCCGAGCAGGCCGTGCAGGACCGAGCCGCGGGCCGTGCCGGGCGCCGCCTTCGACGTCAGCGGCTTCGGGTCGGGCAGCGCCGCGCACACCGCGTCGGCGTCCCCGTGACTGCCGCGCGGCACCGTGCCGTCGGCCAGGTAGGCCGCCAGGTGCCGGTCCAGGCAGGCGTTGCCGCTCAGTGTGATGCCGTGGTTGCCGCCGCCCGACTCGACCACCAGGGCGGAGCGCTCCAGCCGGCGGTGCACGGTGACGGCCCCCTGGTACGGCGTGGCCGCGTCGTCCGTGGCCTGGAACAACAGCGCCGGCGGCACCTGGCCGGTGGTGTTGATCCGCTCCGGGCGTACCGACCCGGTCGGCCAGAACGCGCACGGCGCGTTGTACCAGGCGTTGTTCCAGGACATGAACGGCGCCCGCTCGTACATCTCCCAGTTGTCCTTGCGCCACTGCGCCCAGTCCCGCGGCCAGCCGGCGTCCCGGCACTCGATCGCCGTGTAGACGCTGTAGCCGTTGTCCCCGGCGACGTCGTTCGCGCCGAAGTTGTCGTACGCCTCGACCAGCGGCTCGGCGTCCTCGTCGTTCACGTACGCGGCGAACGCCTCGGCGAGGTAGGGCCAGTAGCCGTTGTAGTAGCCGCCCGGGACGAAGGTGTCCTCCAGCTCGGCCGCGCCGACCTTTCCGCCCGCGGGGTTCTCCTTCAGCGCGGACCGCATCGCGTACCAGGCCGTCTCGATCTTCTCCGCGTCGGTGCCCAGGTGGTACGTCGCGTCGTACTTGGCGACCCAGTCCATGAAGGCGCGGTGGCGGGAGTTGAACGCCTGGTTCTGGTCGAGGTTGGAGTCATACCAGACGCCGGTGGGGTCGACCACGGAGTCCAGCACCAGGCGCCGTACCCGCTGCGGGTACAGCTTGGCATAGACGGTGCCGAGGTAGGTGCCGTAGGAGTAGCCGAAGTAGTTGATCCGCTCGGCGCCCAGGGCCTGCCGGACGACGTCCAGGTCGCGCGCGGCGGCCGTGGTGGTCATGTGCGGCAGCAGGTCCCCGTACTTCGCGCCGCACGCCTCGGCGAAGGACTTCGCGCGCTCCAGGTTGGCCTGCTCGACCTCGGGCGAGGTGGGCACCGAGTCGGGGCGCACGGCGTCGAAGTGGCCCGGCACGCAGTCCAGCGCCGGGCGGCTCTCGCCCACGCCGCGCGGGTCGAACCCGACGACGTCGTACTCGGCGGCGACCTTCTTCGGCAGCGACGCGGCGACGAACCCGGCGAGCGTCAGTCCGCTGCCGCCCGGACCGCCCGGGTTCACCAGCAGCGGGCCCTGGTACTTCTTCGCGGTGTGCGGGATGCGCGACAGCGCCAGCGTGATCGTGCGCCCGGAGGGATCGGCGTGGTCCAGCGGCACCTCGACGGACGCGCACTGCAGCGTCGGGTAGTCGTCGGTGCCGCACTTCTTCCAGGCGGGCGCGGCGGCGCGGAACGTCTCCGGGGCGTGCGGGGCGCCGGCCTCGGCGGGCACGGCCGTGAGGCCCGAGGCCACGACGGCGGCGGCGCCGCACAGCACGGCTGCGCGTTTTCTCATGGTTCTCCCAGGGCGATGTGCTGCGGACCGCGACACTCACGGCTCACGCGGCATCGTCCCGATGTGGCGCCCCACCTGAACGTGTTCGTTCAGTTCTTGACCCAATCGGGCCGCCGGATGCGCCCGGATGCCCTCAGAGCAGCGTCAGCTGGGTCGGCAGCTCCGCATCCGGCTCCGCGGGCGCCGGGGCCGGGACGCGGCGCCGGGCCTCCGCGCGGTCCGGGCCGATGCCGTACTCCCGGGCCAGGTCGTGCACCTGACGCGTGATCCGGCGCTGGTACCACCGGGGGGCGTAGGCGCCCTCGGCGTACAGCCGCTCGTAGCGGGCCACCAGGTGCGGGTGGTGCTCCGCCAGCCAGGACATGAACCACTCGCGGGCGCCGGGCCGCAGATGGAGCACCAGCGGGGTGACCGAGGTGGCGCCCGACGCGGCGATGGCCCGCACGGTCGCCCGCAGCTGCTCCGGCCGGTCGCCCAGGAACGGGATCACGGGTGCCATCAGCACCCCGCAGCCGATGCCGGCGTCCGTGAAGGCGCGCACCACGTCCAGCCGCCGTTCGGGCGCCGGGGTGCCCGGCTCGACCGTGCGCCACAGCTCCTCGTCGGTGAAGCCCACCGAGACCGAGACGCCGACGTCGGTCACCTCGGCGGCCTGCCGCAGCAGGGGCAGGTCGCGCAGGATCAGCGTGCCCTTGGTCAGGATCGAGAAGGGGTTCGCGTGGTCGCGCAGGGCCTCGATGATGCCCGGCATCAGCCGGTAGCGGCCCTCCGCGCGCTGGTAGCAGTCGACGTTGGTGCCCATCGCTATGTGCTCGCCGTGCCAGGAGCGGGAGGCCAGCCGGTGGCGCACCAGCTCGGGGGCGTTCACCTTGACCACGATCTGGCTGTCGAAGCCCAGCCCGGTGTCCAGGTCCAGGTAGCTGTGGGTCTTGCGGGCGAAGCAGTAGACGCACGCGTGCGTGCAGCCCCGGTAGGGGTTCACCGTCCACTCGAACGGCATGCGGGAGGCACCCGGCACCCGGTTGACGATGGAGCGGGCCCGGATCTCGTGGAACGTGATGCCGCGGAACTCGGGCGTGTCGAAGGTGCGGGTCGTGACCGCCTCCGCGCCGAACAGCGCGGTGTCGGCACGGCCGTGTTCGGAGTCCGGTGAGAGGTTCTCCCAGCGCATGACGCCTCCTCGGTGTCGCTGGCCACAGAATAGAACACATGTTCCCTTGATCGTGCGAGCGACATCTTCGGTCACTTCCGGAACCCCGATTTGGGCGGCCGGGCGCGGGGGTGGTTGGCTTGCCCCGACCCTGGAGAACCCAGCCCTGGAGGAAAGCGATGGCGCAGGTCGAGGCCACTACGGAGCGGATCGTCGCGGCGGACGCGGAGACGGTGTTCGATGCCCTCGCCGACTACAGCGGCACCCGCGCCAAGCTGCTGCCCGAGCAGTACAGCGAGTACGAGGTCCGCGAGGGCGGCGACGGTGAGGGCACCCTCGTGCACTGGAAGCTCCAGGCCACCAGCAAGCGGGTGCGCGACTGCCTCCTGGAGGTCACCGAGCCGACCGACGGCGAGCTGGTCGAGAAGGACCGCAATTCCTCCATGGTCACCACCTGGCGGGTCACCCCGGCCGGCGAGGGCCGCTCCCGGGTCGTCGTGACCACCGTGTGGGACGGGGCGGGCGGCATCGGCGGCTTCTTCGAGCGCACCTTCGCCCCCAAGGGCCTCGCCCGCATCCACGACGCCGTTCTGGCCCGTCTGGCCGCGGAGGTCGAGAAGCAGTAGGGGGGGCGCCGTCGTGCAGGAGGAAGCGGTCGCCGTCAACTCCGGCGCGCTGAAACGGAGTTCATTCTTCCGTCACCGGTTCGGGTGATCTCTCGGCGGACCGTCTCTGTGCCGTAACTCGTCGCGCTTGCTCGTAGTTGTCGCTTTTACGCGGGAATTGTCCGGCAGTGCGACGAGGGGAGCGGCACGTGGGCGGGATCACTCTGACGCAGGACGAGCCGGTCACGGCTCCATCGGCCGGGGGGCCGCCGCCCCCCGTGCCACCGGCCGGGGACCGGCCGTCCCCGGCCCCGGAGACCGGACCGGCCCTGAGCCCCGGCCGGGTCCGGCTGGTCTTCGTCGCCCTGATGCTGGCGCTGCTCCTCGCCGCCCTGGAGCAGATGATCGTCGCCACCGCGCTCCCCAGGATCGTCGGGGAGCTGCACGGCCTGGACAAGATGTCCTGGGCGATCACCGCCTACCTGCTCACCGCCACCGTCGGACTGCCGGTGTACGGCAAGCTCGGTGACCAGCTCGGCCGCAAGGGCGTCTTCCAGTTCGCCATCCTGGTGTTCGTCGTCGGCTCCGCGCTCGCGGGCCGGGCGACGACCATGGACCAGCTGATCGCCTACCGCGCGGTGCAGGGCGTCGGCGCGGGCGGCCTGATGATCGGCGTCCAGGCGATCATCGCGGACATCGTGCCCCCGCGGCAGCGGGGCCGCTTCATGGGCCTGATCGGCGCCGCCTTCGGTCTCGCGTCGGTCGCCGGACCCCTGCTCGGGGGCTACTTCACCGACCACCACTCCTGGCGCTGGTGCTTCTACATCAACGTGCCGTTCGGCCTCGTCACCATGGCCGTCGTCGCCGCCGTGCTGAAACTGCCCAAGCCGACGGGCCGCCGCCGCTTCGACGTGCTCGGCACCCTGCTGCTCACCGCCGCCTCCACCTGCGTGGTGCTGCTGACCAGCTGGGGCGGCACCGAGTACGCCTGGGGCTCCCGCACCGTGCTCGGCCTCGGCGCGGGCGCCGTCGCGGCCACCGCCGCCTTCCTGCTCGTCGAGCGCCACGCCGTCGAACCGCTCATCCCGCTACGGCTGTTCCGCGACTCCGTCTTCAACGTCACGGGCCTGGTGGGCCTGGTCATCGGCGTCGCCCTGTTCGGTGCCGCGAGCTACCTGCCCACCTACCTGCAGATGGTCGACGGGGCCTCGGCCACCGAGTCCGGACTGCTGATGCTGCCCATGATGGGCGGCATCGTCGGGACGTCCATCGTCTCCGGGCAGATGATCAGCCGCTCAGGCCGCTACCGCGGCCACCCCATCGTCGGCGCCGCCCTCTCCGTCGTCGGAATGTGGCTGCTGTCCCGGCTGGAGACCGACACCCCGCGGCTGCACTACAGCGTCTGGATGTTCGTCCTCGGCGCCGGCATCGGCATGGTGATGCCCGTCCTGATCCTCGCCGTGCAGAACTCCGTGCGCCCCGCGGACCTCGGCACCGCCACCAGCGCCAACAACTACTTCCGGCAGATCGGCGGCAGCGTCGGCGCCGCCGTCTTCGGCACCCTGTTCGCCGGCCGGCTCACCGACGCGCTCGCCGAGCGTCTCCCCGCCGACCTGGCCGGCGTACCGGCCGACGCCGAGTCGATCACGCCCGAGCTCGTGCACGCCCTGCCGCCCGAGCTGCGCGACGCCTACATCCAGGCCTACGCGGACGCCATGCCGCGCATCTTCCTCTACCTCGTGCCGGTGCTCGTCCTCGGCCTGCTCATCGCCTTCTTCCTCAAGGAGAAACCACTGGTGTCCCACCACACCCCCACCGCCGACCCGGCCCAGGAAGCACCGCGGTTCGACCCCCGCGTGCCCCCGGCCCGCTCCGCGCCCAGCGGCGGCATCCCCGTCTGCGGCACCGTCCAGCACCCCGACGCCACCCCCGTGCCGCACGCGGCCCTCACCCTCATCGACGTCTCCGGGCAGCAGACCGGACGCGGCGCCAGCGGCCCCGACGGACGGTACGCGCTGGCCACACCAGGACCCGGCTCGTACGTCCTGATCGCCGCCGCCGGCGGCCACCAGCCGCAGGCGGTCTCCGTGACCGTCGGCGAGCGGCCGGTCGAGCTCGACGTCGTCCTCGGCGGCGCCGGCCGGCTCGCGGGCAGCGTCCTCACCGCCGACGGCACCCCCGTGCGGGACGCCGCCGTCACCCTCACCAACGTGCACGGCGAGGTCGTCGCCAGCACCCGCAGCGGCCGCGAGGGCGGCTACGTCATCACCGAACTGGTCGCGGGGGAGTACACCCTCGCGGCCAGCGCCCCCGCCTTCCGACCGGCGGCCCTGCCGGTCACCGTGCAGGCCGCCCGCGAAACCCGGCAGGACGTGGAACTGGCGGGCGGCGCGGTGCTGCGCGGCACCGTGCGGGCCGGCGGCGGCCGGCCGGTGGAGGACGCGCGGGTGACGCTGCTCGACGCGGCGGGCAACGTCGTCGACACCCTCACCACCGGGCCCGACGGCACGTTCCGCTTCGTCGACCTGTCGTCCGGCGAGTACACGGTCATCGCCGCCGGCTACCCGCCCGTCGCCACCGTGCTCCAGGTGGCCGGCGGCGGACGCACCGAACGCGACCTCCAGCTGGGGCACGAGGACTGACCCTCCCCGCACCCCTCCCCGGTGGACCGGAGCCGCCCCCCTCCTCGGCTCCGGTCCACCGTCCTCTCACCCTCCGGCCGCCACGTCCGCCGCGTTCCGTACGGCGGCGGCGACCTCCTCGACGGCCGGCGGGAACAGGATCGAGTAGTGGTTCGTGCCGTCGATCCGGCGGGCCGGCATCCGCGCCGGGTCCAGGGCGGCCGCGGCGACGCGCCCGGCGTCGTACAGCGCCTGCGGCTCGTCGAGCAACCCCCGCTCGGCCCACAGCAGTTGACCGCGCACCCGCGGATGGTGCACGGCGTCCAGGACGTCCGGGTCGTGGAGCACGTCGGCGCCGTCCGCGCGCACCGCGTCCAGGACACAGCTGCTGTGCAGCTCGGGTGCCCGGCCCGTGAGGTCCCGTGTCACGTAGCCGGCCACGTACGGCCCCCAGTGCGGGGCGAGCGCCGGGTGGGCGCGGAAGAACGCCAGGTAGTCCTCCGCGCTCTCGAACGTCATCGACAGCCGGTCCATCGCCGGGCCGATCACCGCCTTCAGCAGCGCGTCGATGTCGGTGCCCGGGGGCGGCGGGAAGCCCAGCCCGCCGTCGACCAGCACCACACGCGGAAAGCGCTCGGGGTACCGGGCGGCGGCCAGCGCGGCGACGAACGCGCCCATCGAGTGGCCCACCAGTACCGCCCGCTCCAGTGCCAGGTGGTCGAGCAGCGCCACCGTGTCGTCGACGTGCGCGCCCAGCCCGTGCGGTCCCGGCAGTTCCGCGCTCCCGGCCCGGCCCCGCAGGTCGGGGGCGTACAGGTCGATGCCGGGCAGGGCGTCGGCCAGGGCGGCGAAGGCCAGCGAGTTGGCGGTGATGCCGTGCAGGGCGACGACCGGCGGACCGTCGCCCGGCCAGTGGGTGACGGCGAGCCGGCCGCCGTGGACCGGGACGGTCAGATCCCGCGCGAGGGCGGACCCGGACGTGGTCATGCGCTTCTCCTTCGGCCGAGGGCGGTGATGCCGCCGGGGGCCAGATAGACGGCCAGGACGAAGAGACTGCCCAGGATCAGCATCGGTTCCACCCCCAGGTCCCAGCCGCCGAGCCGCTGGTCGAGATAGGTGAACAGCACCCCGCCCACGACCGGCCCCCAGCGGGTGCCGCTGCCGCCCAGCACCACCATCACCAGCAGGGTGAGCGTGAACTCGGGTGTGGAGGTGTGCGGGGTGGCGCCCGCGGTGACCAGCAGGTGCAGCACCCCGCCGAGCACGGCCAGCGACGAGGCGAGCACGAACGCGCCGAGCTTGTGCGCGAACGGGCTGCGCCCGAGGACCGCCACCCGCTGCTCGTTGTCCCGGATCGCCTGCCAGACCCGGCCGGCCGGGCGGGCGGTGACCGTCCACACCACGGCGGCGACCAGGACCAGGTAGGCGAGCGCCAGCCAGTACACGTTCGCGGTGTTCCGCACGCCGACCAGGGCGTCCGGCACCCCGTCCACGAACAGCGGCAGGCCCTCCTCGCCGCCGGTGAGACCGCCCGGGTTGCGCTCCACGTAGATGGAGCCGGCCTGCGCGAAGGCCAGGGTGACCATCGCGAACCCCACGCTGCCGAGCGCGAGCGTGCGCAGCGACACCGCGCCCAGGACGCACGCGGCCAGCGCCCCGAGGACGAGGGTGAGCAGGGCCGCCGGCAGCAGGCTCAGGCCCAGCTCGGTCATGGCGAGCTGGGTGCCGTAGCTGCCGCCGGCGATGTAGAGGGCGTGACCGAAGGAGAGCAGCCCGGTACGCCCGAACATCAGGTCGTAGCCGAGCGCGAGCGCGCCGAAGACCAGGCAGAGCGCGAACAGTTGCAGCGACCCGGGGGAGTTGACCGGGCCGTCGAGCAGGACGGGGATGTCCAGTGCCGAGTACGGCAGCAGCGCGAGGACCAGCAGCACCGCCACCGGGACGGTCGCCGGACGCAGTCGGCGCAGCAGCCCGTGCCTCGCGCCCGGTGTGTCCTTCACGCTCGGCGCCGGGGCGGCGGGGGTGGTCCGCGGGGTACGGGTGGCGGTCATGCCGTGCCTCCTGCGGATCGGGTGCGGGGTGCGGTGAGCGCGCGGCGCAGCCGCGTCAGCGGCGACCCGGTCCCGGCGGCCGGCCGCGCCAGCACCACGGCGGCCAGCAGGAACACGACGGCCAGGTCGCCGTAGCCGCCCGCGTAGTAGTTCGCGTACTGCTGCACCAGGCCCACGCTGAGCGCGGACAGCGCCACGCTGGTGATGGAGACGAGACCGCCGATGATCACCACGACGAACGCGAACACCAGCAGCGACGTCCCCTGGTGCGGGGAAAGCGAGCCGAAGTAGAGGCCGCCGAGCACACCGGCGAGGCCCGCGAGGGCGCCGCCGAGCGCGAAGACCAGGGTGAAGGCGCGGGTGACGTCGATGCCGAGCGCCGTGACCATCGCGCGGTCCTCGACCCCGGCGCGGACGATCAGCCCGTAGCGGGTGCGGGACAGGAACAGGTGGATGCCCGCGAGGACCAGCAGCGCCACCGCGATCAGCAGGAACCGGTTCACCGGCACGCGCGCCCCGAGGATCCCGACGGTGCCGGAGAGCGCGTCGGGCACCGGGAAGGGCCGGGCGTCGGCGCCCCACACGGTCTGCACCAGCGCCGGGACGGCCAGCGACAGGCCGACGGTCACCAGGATCTGCTCCTTGACCCGGCCGTACAGCCGCCGGATCAGGACCAGTTCGACCACGGCGGCGAGCAGCAGCCCGGTGAGGGTGCCCACGGCGGCGGCGAGCAGCAGCCCCGGCAGCCCGCCGACCGTCCCGGCGGTGCGCCAGGCGGTGTAGACGGAGACGGTGAGGAACGCGCCGTGCGCGAAGTTCAGCACGTCCATCAGGCCGAAGATCAGGGCGAGTCCGGAGGCGATGAGGAAGTACAGGGCTCCGAGGCCCAGTCCGGTCAGGGTGAGCAGGACGAGGGTGTCCATCAGGCGGCTCCGTGGTCGGGGCGGCTGCCGACACCCAGCAGCGCGGTCGTACGGGCGGTGTCCGCGAGCAGGTCGCGGGCGTCGCCGGTGTGCACCACCCGGCCGGCGTCCAGCACGACCGCGCTGCGGGCCAGCCGGCGCACCACGGCGAGGTTCTGCTCGACCAGCAGCAGCGGCACGCGTTCGGCGGCCCGTTCCAGCACCTCGGCGGCCTCGGTGACCACACGGGGGGCGAGGCCCTTGGTGGGTTCGTCGACGACGACCAGGGCGTTGTCGTTGAGCAGGGTCCGGGCGAGGGCGACCATCTGCTGCTGGCCGCCGGAGAGGGTGCCGGCGCGCTGGCCGCGGCGGGCGGCGAGCTCCGGGAACAGGTCGTGCACCAGGTCGTAGTGGTGGGTCACCCCCGGGCGTTCGGCGAGGGCGAGGTTCTCCGCGACGGTGAGTCCGGCGAACACCCCGCGGTCCTCGGGGGCGTAGCCGATGCCACGGCGCACCGTGCGGTGGGTAGGTTCGTGGGTGATGTCATCACTGGCGAAGGTGACACGGCCCGCGGTCACCCGGCCGCCGTCGGGCAGCAGCCCCAGCACCGCGCGGATGGTGGTGGTCTTGCCCACGCCGTTGCGGCCCAGCAGGGCGGTCACCCCGGAGGCGGGGACGTCGAAGGTGACGCCGGTGAGGATGCGGGACCCGGCGATGTCCACGTCGAGGCCCTCGACGCGCAGGATCGGTGGCGCGGTCACAGCTCGTCTCCCAGGTAGGCCTGCTGGACGGTGGCGTCCGCCATCACCTCGGCGGGGCTCGCGGCGGCGAGCAGCCGGCCGTGGTGCATGACGGCGACCCGGTCGGCCAGGCCGAGCACCACGTCCATGTGGTGCTCGACCAGCAGCACGGTGCGGCCCTCGTCGCGGTGCAACGACCGGATCAGGTCGGTGAGTTCAGCGGTTTCCTCGGAGGCGACCCCGGCCATCGGCTCGTCCAGCAGCATCAGCCGGGAGCCGGACGAGCCCGCGCCGAGGGTGGGCGCGAGCAGCATCGCCAGCTCCAGCTTGCGTTTGTCGCCGTGCGAGAGGCCGGCCGCGAGGTCCGCGGCCCGGTGGGCCAGACGGACCCGGTCCAGGACGCCGGCCACGTCCGCCGCGCCGATCCGGCGCACCCCGGCCGAGCGGGCGGCCAGGTCGACGTGCTCGGCGACCGTCATGGTCGCGAACACCGACGACGACTGGAAGGTCCGTCCGACGCCCCGGCGCACCCGGCGGTGCGGGGGCAGCGCGGTGATGTCGTGGCCGTCGAGGCGGACGGCGCCGCCGGACGGCCGGGTCAGTCCGGTGATCAGGTTGAACAGGGACGTCTTCCCCGCTCCGTTGGGGCCGATGACGGCGAGGAGCTCCCCTTCGCGCACGGTGAGGGACACCTCGTCGATGATGTGCGCTCCCCCCACCGACCAGCTCAGCCGTTCCAGTTGCAGTACGGGCGTCATGCGTCAGCCGATCCTCGACTCGGCGGGGGCGACCTGCTCGGCGGAGAAGGTCCGCGACACGCGCGGTGCTCCCTCGCCGGTGAACCGCGCCTGGAACGTGGGCTGCAGCAGCGCGTGGTCGGCGGCCCGCACGGTGTTCGGCCCCTTCACCCCGGAGAACGAGAAGCCTTCGAGGGCCTTCACCATGGCGTCGGTGTCGCCCTTCGCGCCGCCCGCCCGGACCGCCTCGACGACCATCTGCGCGGCGTTGAACCCGTCCGGGGTGAACAGGTCCTCCTGCCACTTCTTCTTCCCGAAGTACGCCCGCATGGCCTTCGCCTCCGGGGTGGCCGCGGCGCCGGGCACGTAGTGCGCGAGCAGCGTCACCTTCTCCCGCGCCTTGCCGAAGACGGGGTAACTGGCCCTGCTGTCCAGGCCGGTGACGACGGTGGCGGCGTCCAGCACGCCCTGCTGGTCGAGGGTGGACCACATCGACTGGGCGGTGTCCCCGGCCCAGGCCACGAACACCATGTCCGGCCGGGCCGCCTTCACCTTGCTCGCCACGGGGGTCAGGTCGGTGGCGGCGGGCGGGGCCAGCACCTCGCTCACCGTGGTCCCGCCGGTGCCGAGGACGGCGGTGACGGCGGCGGCGTTGGCCTGCCCGAAGGCGTTGTCCTGGGCCAGCACGACGACCTTCCTGCCCGGGGAGTCGCCCAGGATGTGCTGGGCGGTCAGCACGTCCTGGTAGGTCTGGCGGCCGGAACGGAAGGTGTAGCGGTTCACACCGGTCAGCGCGTCGGTGGCGGCGGGCCCGCTAATGTAGAGGGTCTTGTTCTGCGCCGCGACGGGCGCGATCTGGGTGGCGACACCGGAGACCGCGGAGCCGGCGATGATCGGCACGCCCTGCCCGATGCGCTGCTTGGCGAGGGAGACGCCCTTGGCGGGGTCGCCGCCGTCGTCGTCCTTCAGCACCGTCACCTTGACGCCGTCGACGGTGCCGGTGCCGTCGGTCGCGTGGTCGAGGCCGGCCTCGAAGCCCCGCAGGTACTGCTCCCCGTACGAGGCCAGCGGGCCGCTGGTGGAGGTGATGAGGGCGACCTTCACCTCCTCGGAACCGGAGGCGGTGCTGCTGCCGGGGCTGGAACAGCCGGCGGTGAAGGCGGTGGCGAGCAGGGCCACGGCGGCCGGGAAAAGGGGTCTACGCATGACCGTACGGCTCCTCGATGCGACGGCGGACGACTCCAGCGGCACGATCGGTCACGGATGATCACTGTGCGCTGAGCGGTATCCGGCAGTGTGTTCCGCGCCAGATCCGGCCACAATGTGGCCCGCACACATGAGGGAGCGACCAACCATGGTGCGGGCCAACGTCGTTGCGGGCGTCCAGGCAGGGGGCCGTCGCGAGTGAACCGACGGCCGCGCGCCGTCCGGGGGCGTAGGTCAGGACGTGCGGCGGTGCCGCGCGGCCTCCTGGTCCGCGCGGCCCCCGGCGCCCAGCAGACCCGTCGCCTCGAACGGCCGGGAGGCGGCCAGCCGAGGCAGCTCGCGCCGGGACAGCGCCGTCACCACCGGCGGCATCGCCGCGCGCACCAGCTGGGTCGCGCGCAGCCAGCCCGGCACGTAGACCGACGGGCGGCGCCGCTGCACCGCGTCCACCAGCCGCCCCGCCACATGCTCCACCGGATACACCTTCCGGGCCGGGGCCGGCATGTGCCCGCGCAGTTCGCGCAGCACCGCGTGGTCGTCCACACCGCGGATCATGTCGGTGTCGGTCCAGTTGATGTAGGCGATGCCCACCCCCACGTGCCGGTGGGCCATCTCCGCCCGCAGGGAGTGCGCGAACGACTCCACGCCCGCCTTGGACGCGCAGTACGCGCTCATCAGCGGCGCCGAGCCGATCGACGCCAGCGACGCCACCTGGAGGAAGTAGCCGGCCGTGCCGGTCAGGTCCCCGACGAACGTGCGGGCGGTGGCCGCGCTGCCGATCAGGTTCACCTCGATCACCCGGCGCCACACCGCCGGGTCCGACTCGGGGAACGGCCCGCCCTCGGCGACCCCCGCGTTGGCGATCACGACGGACGGCGGGCCGAGACGCGCCCGGATGTCCGCGCCGGTCTCCGCCAGACCCCGGTCGTCGGTGACGTCGACCTCCCAGCAGCCGCCCTCGCCCGGCAGTTCCTCCCGCACCTGCCGCAGCGTCCGTTCCTCCCGCCCGAGCAACGCCACCTTCATGCCGCGCGCGGACAGCTCCCGGGCCAGTGCCGCGCCCAGCCCGCGCGCCGCCCCGGTGACGACGGCGGTCCTTCCCTCCAAGGGGTTCCGGGTGACCGGCATACGACGCTCCTGGTGCTCCGTGGCGGGCGTTCGTCCCGTTCACGGTAGGTCCGGGCGAGCATCCGCGCAGGTCGGGGACGGCTGCCGCGCACCGGGGAGTGCGTCAGTGGTCTGGACCGGTGAGAGTTTTCCACAGGGTGGCCGGACCTCGGCGGGACGACGTAGCGTGTGCCGCATGAAGATCCTCATCAGCGCCGACATGGAGGGCGCCACCGGTGTCACCTGGCCGGCCGACGTCCTGCCGGGGACGCCCCAGTGGGAGCGGTGCCGGTCGATGTTCACGTCCGACGTGGACGCGGCCGTCCGGGGCTTCTTCGACGGCGGCGCCGACGAGGTGCTGATCAACGAGGCGCACTGGACCATGCGCAACCTGCTGCTGGAGCGGCTCGACGAGCGCGCCGAGATGCTGACCGGCCGCCACAAGTCCCTGTCCATGGTCGAGGGCGTGCAGCACGGCGACGTCGACGGCATCGCGTTCATCGGCTACCACGCGGGCGCCGGCATGGAGGGTGTCCTCGCGCACACCTTCCTCGCCAACTCGATCACCGGCGTGTGGCTCAACGACGTGCGGGCCAGCGAGGGCCTGCTCAACGCGCACGTGGCCGCCGAGTACGGCGTGCCGGTGGTCCTGGTCACCGGAGACGACGTGGCCTGCGAGGACGCCCTGGGCTACGCGCCCGAAGCGCTCAAGGTCGCCGTCAAGGACCACGTGTCGCGTTACGCCGCGGTGTGCCGCACCCCTGCGCGTACGGCCGCCGACATCCACGCGGCGGCCAGGGAGGCGGCCGCGCTGGCGGTGCGCCACGAACCGGTCCGCGGGGGGCCCTTCACCGTGGCGGTGGAGTTCGACGCCGAGCACCTGGCGACCTCCGTCACCGTCGTCCCGGGCGTGTCCCGGACCGGCGAACGCAAGGTGCTGTACACCAGCGACACCATGTACGACGCAATCCGCACCTTCAAGGCGGTCACCACGATCGCCTCGGCCGCGGTGGAGGAGCAGTATGGCTGACCAGCGGGCCCTGGAGGAGGTCGTGACCTTCACGTCCGACCTCATCAGGATCGACACGACCAACCGGGGCGGCGGCGACTGCCGCGAGCGGCCGGCCGCCGAATACGCGGCGGCGCGGCTCGCCGAGGCCGGTCTCGAACCGGTCCTGCTGGAGCGCACCCCCGGCCGGACCAACGTCGTGGCGCGCCTGGAGGGCACCGACCCGTCCGCCGACGCGCTGCTGCTCCACGGCCACCTGGACGTGGTGCCGGCCGAGCCCGCCGACTGGAGCGTGCACCCCTTCTCCGGGGAGATCCGCGACGGCGTCGTGTGGGGACGCGGCGCCGTCGACATGAAGAACATGGACGCGATGATCCTGTCCGTGGTGCGGTCCTGGGCGCGCGAGGGCGTGCGGCCCCGCCGTGACGTCGTCATCGCCTTCACCGCCGACGAGGAGGCGAGCGCGGCGGACGGCGCCGGCTTCCTCGCCGACCGGCACGCAGGCCTCTTCGAGGGCTGCACCGAGGGCGTCAGCGAGTCCGGCGCGTACACCTTCCACGACGGCGAGGGCCGGCAGTTCTACCCGATCGGGGCCGGCGAGCGCGGCACCGGCTGGATGCGGCTCACCGCCCGCGGCCGGGCCGGACACGGCTCCAAGGTGAACCGGGAGAACGCGGTCACCCGCCTCGCCGCCGCCATCACCCGCATCGGCGGGCACGAGTGGCCGCTGCGGCTCACCCCGACCGTGCGGGCCGCGCTGACCGAGATCGCCGCCGTGTACGGAGTCGACGCCGACCTGTCCGACGTGGACGCCTTGCTGGACAAGCTCGGCGGTGCGGCCAAGCTCGTCGAGGCCACCGTCCGCAACAGCACCAACCCGACCATGCTCGACGCCGGGTACAAGGTCAACGTGATCCCGGGCGAGGCCGTGGCGCACGTCGACGGCCGCTTCCTGCCGGGCGCCGAGGACGAGTTCCGGGCGACCATGGACCGGCTCACCGGACCGGACGTCGACTGGGAGTTCGCCCACCGCGAGGTGGCGCTGCAGGCGCCGGTCGACTCGCCGACGTTCGCCCGGATGCGGGAGGCCGTCGAGGAGTTCGCCCCCGGGGCGCACACCGTGCCGTACTGCATGTCCGGCGGCACCGACGCGAAGCAGTTCGCCCGGCTCGGCATCACCGGCTACGGCTTCGCACCGCTGAAGCTGCCCGAGGGCTTCGACTACCAGGCCCTCTTCCACGGGGTGGACGAGCGCGTCCCGGTCGAGGCGCTCGAGTTCGGTGTCCGGGTGCTCGACCGGTTCCTGCGGTCGGCCTGAAACAAGTGGGGGAGACAGTGCAGACCCTGGCCTACGGCGAATGGCCCTCGCCCGTCGACGCGGCGACCGCCGCGGCGCACGACGGCAGTCCCGAGTTCGCGGGCTTCGTCGGCGACGAGGTGTGGTGGACCGAACCCCGGCCCGCCGAGGCGGGCCGGCGCACCCTGGTGCGGCGGCACGCCGACGGCACGGAGGAGTCCGTGCTGTCCGCCCCGTGGAACGTCCGCAGCCGGGTCGTCGAGTACGGCGGCCGCCCCTGGGCCGGCACCGTGCGCGACGACGCCCCGCTCGTGGTGTTCGCGCACTTCCCCGACCAGCGCCTGTACCGCTGGGAGCCGGGCGAGGAGCCCCGCCCCCTCACCCCGGTCTCCCCGGTCGGGCTGGGGCTGCGCTGGGCCGACCCCGTGGTGCTGCCGGAGCGCGACGAGGTGTGGTGCGTCCTGGAGGAGTTCACCGGTGACGGCCCGAGCGACGTGCGCCGGGTCCTGGCCGCCGTGCCGCTCGACGGCTCCGCCGCCGGCGACCGGACCGCCGTACGGGAACTGACCGACGGGCGGCACCGGTTCGTCACCGGACCGCGCCTCTCTCCGGACGGCACGCGCGCCGCCTGGATCGGCTGGGACCACCCCCGCATGCCGTGGGACGGCACCGAACTGCTCGTCGCCGACGTCCGCCCGGACGGCACCCTGAGCGGCGCCCGCACCGTGGCCGGCGGACCCGAGGAGTCCGTCGCCCAGGCCGACTGGACCGGCGACGGCCGCCTGCTGTGGGCGAGCGACCGCACCGGCTGGTGGAACCTCTACCGGGACGGGGAGCCGGTCTGTCCGCGTCCGGAGGAGTTCGGCGGGCCGCTGTGGAAGGTGGGCCTGAGCTGGTTCGCCCCGCTGGACGGCGGCCTGATCGCCGTCCTGCACGGCAAGGGCGCGCTGCGGCTCGGCGTGCTCGACCCGGAGACCTGCGAGGTCGTCGACGCGGCCGGCCCGTGGAGCGAGTTCACGCCCGGCCTCGCGGCGCTCGGCGAACGGGTCGTCGCCGTCGGCGCCGGTCCGGCCAGCTCCCACGAGGTGGTGGAGCTGGACACCAGGACCGGCCGGGCCCGCGTCATCGGCTCCGCGCACCAGGACGCCGTGGACCCCGCCTACTACCCCGAGCCGCAGGTCCGCACCTTCACCGGACCGGACGGCCGGGAGATCCACGCCCAGGTCTACCCGCCGCGCAACCCGGACTGCACCGGCCCCGAGGGCGAGCTGCCCCCGTACGTGATCTGGGCGCACGGAGGCCCCACCAGCCGGGTGCCGCTGGTGCTCGACCTGGAGATCGCCTACTTCACCTCGCGCGGCATCGGCGTCGCCGAGGTCAACTACGGCGGCTCCACCGGCTACGGACGCGCCTACCGCAACCGGCTGCGCGAACAGTGGGGCGTGGTCGACGTCGAGGACTGCGCCGCCGTCGCGCTCGCCCTCGCCGAGGAGGGCACCGCCGACCGCGACCGGCTCGCCGTGCGCGGCGGCAGCGCCGGCGGCTGGACCACCGCCGCCTCCCTCACCACCACCGACGTCTACGCCTGCGGCACCATCATCTACCCGGTGCTGGACCTCACCGGCTGGGGCACGGGGGAGACCCACGACTTCGAGTCCCAGTACCTGGAGACCCTGATCGGCCCGCGTGCCGAGGTGCCCGAGCGGTACGAGCAGCGCTCGCCCGCCACCCACGCCGACCGTCTCACCGCGCCGTTCCTGCTGCTCCAGGGACTCGACGACGTCATCTGCCCGCCCGTGCAGTGCGAGCGGTTCCTGGCCCGGCTGGCCGGGCGGGGCGTCCCGCACGCCTACCTCACCTTCGAGGGGGAGGGACACGGCTTCCGGCGCGCCGAGACCATGGTGCGCGCCCTGGAGGCCGAGCTGTCCCTGTACGCCCAGGTGTTCGAGCTGAAGACGCCCGGCGTCCCGGTCCTGGAGCTGCGGCCGTGAGCGCGCTCGCGCCGCTGCGGCGGCCGCCCCGCCTCGCCCCCGGCGCCCGGGTCGCCGTGGTCGCCCCCAGCGGCCCCATCCCCGAGGAGCGGCTCGCGGCCGGGCTGGACGTGCTGCGCGACTGGGGCCTCGACCCGGTGACCGCCCCGCACGTCCTCGACCGGCACGGCGAGCTGCGCCACCTCGCCGGTACCGACGCCGACCGCGCCGCCGACCTGCAGAACGCCTGGTGCGACCCGGCCGTCGACGCGGTGATCTGCGCGCGCGGCGGGTTCGGCGCCCAGCGCATGGTCGACGCCCTCGACTGGGAGGCGATGCGCGCCGCCGGGCCGAAGACGCTCGTCGGATTCAGCGACATCACCACGCTGCACGAGGCGTTCGCGGTGCGGCTCGGCCTGGTCACCCTGCACGGGCCGATGGCCGCCGGCGCCGACTTCGTCAAGAGCGCCCGCGCCCAGGAACACCTCAGAGCCACCCTCTTCGACCCCGAGTCCGTCCGCACGATCCGCTCCGGCGGCACCGCGATGGTGCCGGGGCGAGCCCGCGGGGTGACCCTCGGCGGCTGCCTCTCCCTGATCGTCGGCGGCATCGGCACCCCGCACACCCGCGCCCGCGCGCGCGGCGGACTGCTGTGCCTGGAGGACGTGGGGGAGGAGACCTACCGTCTCGACCGCTACCTCACCCAGCTGCTGCGCGCCGGATACCTCGACGGGGTCACCGGGGTGCTGCTCGGCTCCTGGGCCGAGTGCGATCCGTACGACCAGGTGCGCGCCCTGCTCGCCGACCGGCTCGGGGGGCTCGGTGTTCCGGTGGCCGAGCAGTTCGGGTTCGGTCACTGCGACGACGCCCTGACCCTCCCCTTCGGGGTCGGCGCCGAACTCGACGCCGACGCGGGCACCCTGACCCTGGAGGAACCCGCGCTGAGCTGAGACCCGCCGCGCGCGGCCGGACGCCGTCGTAGGGTGACAGGGTGCCGCACACCACTTCCCCCTACCTCACCGAAGGCCGCCGCGTGGGGCTCCGTCACTTCACCCAGGCCGACGGTGCCGAGTTCACCGCGCGCGCCCGGGAGAGCAAGGACCTGCACCACCCCTGGCTGTTCCCGCCGGACACCGCACCCGCCTACGCCGCGTACGCGAAGCGGCTGATCGAGGACCCCACCAAGGCCGGGTTCCTGGTGTGCGAGAAGGAAGCGGACGGCGCCCTCGCCGGGTTCGTCAACATCAACAACATCGTCGAGGGCGGCTTCCTGTGCGGCGCGCTGGGTTACGGCGCCTTCGCCCACGCGGCGGGACGCGGGCTGATGCGCGAGGCACTGGACCTCCTCGCGCGGTACGCCTTCGGGCCGATGCGGCTGCACCGGCTGGAGATCAACGTGCAGCCGGGCAACGCCGCCTCCATCGCCCTCGCCCGCGCCTGCGGCTTCCGCGAAGAGGGCTTCTCCCCGAAGATGCTCTACATCGACGGCGCCTGGCGCGACCACGAACGCTGGGCGCTCACCAGCGAGATGCTGACGCCCGGCACCTGAGCCGGCACCTGACCGGGGCGCGGCTCCCGGCTCCGTGCCCCCGCGGGGGCGCCTTGGTGCCGCCCACGCGGAACGTACTCGTGACGGCCCTCTGTTCAGGCGGGCGTCCGGCGGCTTCCATGGAGATCGTGACGACGATCCGACGTGAGGTACTGACGCTGCCCGCGGCACAGCTGGGCCCCGACAACCCCCTGCCCGCCCTGCGGCCCCTCGACGAGATGCATCGCATCGAGGACCGTGACAAGAAGGACCTGCCGCGCGACATGGCCCGGCAGATCGGCTACGCCCCCCTGCACAGCCTGCTGCCGGTCCCGGTCCGCGACGGCTATGGCCGTCACCGCGAGCCCCGTCGGCTCGACGCCCTCGTCATCGAGAACGACCGGCTGCGGGCCACCGTGCTGCCCGGCCTCGGCGGCCGGATCGCCTCCCTCGTCCACAAGCCCACCGGCCGTGAACTGCTGTACGTGAACCCGGTGTTCCAGCCCGCCAACTTCGCCCTCAACGGCGCCTGGTTCTCCGGCGGCGTCGAGTGGAACATCGGCGCCACCGGCCACACCACCCTGTCCTGCTCACCGGTGCACGCCGCCGTCGTCCCGGCCCCCGACGGCGGGGAGATGCTGCGCCTGTGGGAGTGGGAGCGGCTGCGCGACCTGCCCTTCCAGGTCGACCTGTGGCTGCCGGACGGCTCCGACTTCCTCCATGTCGGCGCGCGGATCCGCAACCCGCACGAGCGGCAGGTGCCGACCTACTGGTGGTCCAACATCGCCGTCCCCGAGGACTGCCGGGTGCTGGCCCCCGCCGAGGAGGCCTACCACTTCGGCTACGAACAGCGCCTGCGCCGCGTCCCCGTCCCGGAGTACGACGGCGCCGACCGCACCTACCCGGCGAACAGCACGTACGCCGCCGACTACTTCTACGAGGTCCCCGAGGCCCGCAGGCGCTGGATCGCCGCGCTGGACGCCGACGGCCACGGACTCGTGCAGACCTCCACCGACACGCTGCGCGGGCGGAAACTGTTCGTCTGGGGCCGGGGCCCCGGCGGGCGGAGCTGGCAGCAGTGGCTCACCGAGCCCGGCACCGCCGGCTACTGCGAGATCCAGGCCGGACTCGCCCGCACCCAGCTGGAACACGTACGGCTTGAGCCGGAGAGCGAGGTGTCCTGGCTGGAGGCGTACGGGCCCTTCGAGGCGCCGCGCGACGGGGAGTGGGGCGCGGTCCTGGACGAGGCGGAGACCCGTCTGGAGGGCGTCCTGCCGCGCGCCGACGTCGAGGCTGCCTACGCGGCCTGGCTGCCGTACGCCGACAACGAACCCGGCGAGCGGCTGGCGACCGGGTCCGGCTGGGGTGCCCTCGAAGTGCTGCGGGCCGGGTGGAAGCTGTCCGGCACACCCTTCGACGAGTCCACCTTGGGCGACGAGCAGGAGCCGTGGCTGCATCTGCTGCGCGCCGGGTCCTTCCCCGAGCCGCCGGGCAGTCGGCCGCCCGGCGGGACGCTGGTGGCCCGGCACTGGCGGGACATGCTGGAGACGGCGCCCGCGACCGGTCTCACCGAGTACCACCTGGGTGTCGCCCAGTGGCACGGCGGCGACCGGGCGCAGGCCGTACGCAGCTGGGAGCGCGGGCTGGCGCAGCCGGGCCCGTCCTGGCCGGTACTGCGCTGCCTCGCCGTCGCCGACCGGGAGGAACGCCACCCCGAACGCGCCGCCGACCGCTATGTGCGGGCCTTCGACGACCTGTGCCGCGAGGCCGCGGAACCGGACGGGGAGTGGGCCGCCGTCGCCGCCGCGCTCGGCCGGGAGGCGATCGAGGCGCTGCTCGCGGTGGGACGCACCGAGGACGCCCGGTCCGTGTGGCAGCGGCTGGCCCCCGCGACCCGGACCCGCGGGCGGTTCCGGCTCGTCGAGGCGGGCCTGCTGCTCGCCGAAGACCGGCGGGACGAGGCCCGCGCCGTGTTCGACGCGGGCTTCGAGGTCGCCGACCTGCGGGAGGGCGACGAGGTCATCGGGCGGCTGTGGGCCCGGCTCACGGAGGAACCGCTGCCCGAGCGGTACGACTTCCGGATGCGGCCGACACCATGACGGGACGTCACATCCTGACGATCTCGTCGTGACGGTAGGTCAGGCGCCAGGTCAGGCGCGGCGGTCCGCGTACTCGTAGACCGCCCCGTCCGGGTGCCGCGCGATCAGGTTGCGGCCGACGGGGGTGGGCAGCGGCCCCGCGAGGACGGCCGCGCCCATCTCCTCCAGCACCTGGCGGGTCTCGTCGACGTCCTGGACCGCGATGGTCGCGGCGACCTTGCGCAGCACGTCCAGTTGGGCCTCGGGACCGCTCATCAGCAGGAAGCAGCCCACGGCGGCGACCTGGACGCCCTCCCGTTCGAACCGCAGGGCCGTGCCGCCCGACAGACGCTCGTAGAAGGGGATGGCGGTCTCGATGTCGTCGACGCAGACGCGCAGTGTGGCACCCAGAATCTCCATGAGCACGAGCCTAGTTGGGCGGCGCGGGGGAGGGACGGGACGTCGGCGATCTCCACACCACTCTTCCCCGCCGTCCGCGCGGCGGGAGTTACCCGGCCCCGGTCGCGGGTACCCGCACGCCATGCAGCGCTTGGAGCACTTGCAGCATCTGGACAAGCACCTGGCGGACGAACTGGCCCAGGTGGCCCGGGAGTCCGTGCGCGCCGAACTGCGCGAGCAGACGCGGGGGCAGCGGCGCAAGGCCGCCCTGTACGCCGGTTCCGGCGCCGCCGCGCTCTACGCGGGCGCGGCGGTCGCCCTGGCGGTGGGCCTCGCCCTGGACCTGGCCCTGCCGGGCTGGGCGGCGGCCCTGATCACGGCGGTCCTCCTGGCCGCCCTGTCCTTCGCCCTCCGTACGGCAGCCCGCCCGGCCCCGCCCGGCGCCTCCGGCACGTCTCACGCGGTTCCGTCCGGCGCCTCCGGCACGTCCCACGCGGTTCCGTCCGCGCGGCCGGCGCCCGGCGCCGGTTCCGCGCCCGTGCCTCCGGTCCCGTCCACACCGCCCACGGCCGGAACGGCGACTCCCCACCCGGACCCCGCCACCGACCACGACCCGCGCCCCGGCCACTCCTGAACCACCGCCCGCCGGCACCCCGGGCCGCGGGCTCACGAGGCCGTGGACGGGTGCCGCGCCGCAACGGCGTGGCACCCGTCCACGGCCTTACAACTGCGGCAGCACCTTCGTGCGGTAGAAGTCGAAAAAGCCCTGCAGATCGGGTCCGATCTGGTTGACGTAGATCCGGTCGAAGCCCGCGTCGGCGAACCGGCGCAGTTCCGCGACGTGCTCGTCCGCGTCGTCGCCGCACACCCGGTTCTCGCGCACCATGTCCTCGGTGACCAGTGTCTGCGCCTGCTCGAAGTGCTTGGGCGAGGGCAGTACCTGACCCAGCTCACCGGGCAGCAGCTCGTTCGCCCACAGCCGGTGCACCGTGCGCACGCACTCCTCGCGGTCGGCGCCGTAGCAGACCTTCGTGCCGCCGCTGACCAGCTTTCGGCCGCCCCCGCCCTTGCGGTACTGCTCCACCATCGAGGCGTCCGGCATCATCGTGATGTAGCCGTCACCGACCCGCGCCGCCAGCTTGGTCGCCGCCGGGCCGAAGCCCGAGATGTCGACCGGCACCGGCTTGTCCGGCAGCGTGTACAGCCGGGCGTTCTCCACCGTGTAGTGCGTGCCGCGGTGGTTGACCTCCTCGCCGGAGAACAGCCGGCGCATGATCTGCACCGCCTCCTCCAGCATCTCCAGGCGAACGTGCGCGGGCGGCCAGGGACCGCCGACCACGTGTTCGTTCAGCGCCTCGCCCGTGCCCACGCCCAGCCGGAATTCGCCCGGTGACATCACCGCGGCGGTCGCCGCCGCCTGAGCCACCACCGCCGGGTGCGTCCGCACGGTGGGGCAGGTCACCGCCGTGCCCACCGGCAGGGACACGGCCTCCGACAGCGCTCCGAGCACCGACCAGACGAAGGGACTCTGCCCCTGCTCGTCGTTCCACGGGTGGTAGTGGTCCGAGATCCACAGCGCCTGGAAGCCGGCCTGCTCGGCCATGCGCGCCTGCTCGATCAGCTCGGCGGGACCGTACTGCTCGCAGGAGAGGAAGTAGCCGTACTCGGGCATGGGGGGTGCCTCCGTGACATGGGCCGTCCGGGTCGCGGCCCGGGTACCCGAGCCGCCCCGCGGCAACCGGCCGGACGTTTGGCGGCCCCGCACAGGGGGACGCGGAAGTCTCCCGACGTACGCGACCGCGCCGGAGGCGAACCGTGAGTCGACCCCGCATTGTGATCGTCGGTGCCGGCTTCGCCGGCTACCGCACGGCCCAGACCCTGTCGAAGACGGCCAAGGGCCGTGCCGAGATCATCCTGCTCAACCCCACCGACTACTTCCTGTACCTGCCCCTGCTGCCCCAGGTCGCCGCCGGCATCCTGGAGCCGCGCCGCGTCACGGTCTCCCTCACCGGCACGCTGCCGCACGTCAAGCTGGTGCTGGGCGAGGCCGACCGGATCGACCTCGACGGACGCCAGGTGCACTACACCGGCCCCGAGGGCGAGGGCGGCACCCTCAGCTACGACCGTCTCGTGCTCGCGGCAGGCAGCGTCAACAAGCTGCTGCCCATCCCCGGCGTCGCCGAGCACGCCCACGGCTTCCGCGGCCTGCCCGAGGCGCTGTACCTGCGCGACCACGTGACCCGGCAGGTGGAGCTCGCCGCCGCCACCGACGACCCGAAGCGCTGCGCCTCCCGGTGCACGTTCGTCGTCGTGGGCGCCGGCTACACCGGCACGGAGGTCGCCGCGCACGGGCAGCTGTTCACGGACGCGCAGGTGGCCAAGCAGCCCCTGCGCACCGGGATGCGGCCCCGCTGGATGCTGCTGGACATCGCCGACCGGGTCCTGCCCGAGCTGGACGAACGGCTCTCCCGCACCGCCGACACGGTGCTCAGGGAACGGGGTGTGGACGTACGGATGGGCACCTCGGTGAAGGAGGCCACGCCCGACGGCGTGCTGCTGACCGACGGCGAGTTCGTGGACACCCGCACCCTGGTGTGGTGCGTGGGCGTACGCCCCGACCCGCTCGCCGAGTCCCTCGGGCTGCCCCTGGAACGCGGCAGGCTGCTGGTGGATCCGCACCTGCAGGTTCCCGGCCGGCCGGAGGTGTTCGCGTGCGGTGACGCCGCCGCGGTGCCCGACCTGGAGAAGCCGGGCTCCTACACCCCGATGACCGCCCAGCACGCCTGGCGGCAGGGCAAGGTGTGCGCGCAGAACATCGCCGCGTCCTTCGGTGACGGGGAGCGGCGCGCGTACCGCCACAAGGACCTGGGGTTCGTCGTGGACCTCGGCGGTGTGAAGGCCGCCGCCAACCCGCTCGGCGTCAACCTCTCCGGGCCGGCGGCCGGTGCGGTGACCCGGGGCTACCACCTGGCCGCGATGCCGGGCAACCGGGTGCGGGTGGCCGCCGACTGGCTGCTCGACGCGGTACTGCCGCGGCAGGCCGTGCAGCTGGGCCTCGTACGGTCCTGGTCGGTGCCCCTGGACACGGCGTCCCCCGAGGTGGCACGCGTCCCGGGCCGGCCCGGGACCGACCGCCCCTCCGCGAGCCCGTCCGGCAGCACGTCCGACGAAGCCGGCCGGCCGGCCACGGCCCACTCGGACGACGCACCCCCGAAGAACCGTCCCGGTGGTGAGCCGGCGAAGAACCAGCCCGGCGGTGAGCCGGCGAAGAACCAGCCCGGTGGCGAACGGGCGAAGAACCAGCCCGGCGGCGAACCCGCCAGGAACCAGCCCGTGCGGGGCACGTCCGACCTCGCCCCGCCGCCCGACCAGCCGGAGCCCGGCCCCGACGTGGCACCCGGGCCCGTCCGGCGTACCGACCGCTTTACCGAAGGAGACGCATGAACACCGGTGAACTCGCCGAGCTAGGACAGCAGTTGCGCGTGGACAGTGTCCGGGCGGCGGCCGCCGCCGGCTCCGGGCACCCCACGTCGTCGATGTCCGCGGCGGACCTGATGGCCGTCCTCTTCGCGAACCACCTGCGCTACGACTTCGAGCGCCCCGACCACCCGGCCAACGACCGCTTCGTGCTCTCCAAGGGCCACGCCTCCCCGCTGATGTACGCCACCTACAAGGCGGCGGGCGCCATCGACGACGAGGAGCTGCTCACCTTCCGCAAGGACGGCAGCCGGCTCGAAGGACACCCCACGCCCCGCAAGCTCCCCTGGGTCGAGACGGCCACCGGCTCCCTCGGCCAGGGCCTGCCCGTCGGCGTCGGCATCGCGCTCGCCGGGAAGCGGCTGGACCACACCGACTACCGGGTGTGGGTGCTGTGCGGCGACAGCGAACTGGCCGAGGGCTCGGTGTGGGAGGCGGCCGAGCAGGCCGCGTACGAGAACCTGGACAACCTGACCGCGATCGTGGACGTCAACCGGCTGGGCCAGCGCGGCCCCACCCGGCACGGCCACGACCTCGACGCCTATGCCCGCCGCTTCCAGGCGTTCGGCTGGCACACCGTGGAGGTGGACGGCCACGACGTGGACGCGGTCGACCGCGCCTACGGGGAGGCCCTGTCCACCCGGGGCCAGCCGACCGCGATCATCGCCCGCACCCTCAAGGGCAAGGGCGTGGAGTCCGTGCAGGACAGGGAGGGACTGCACGGCAAGCCGCTGCCGGAGGCGGAGGACGCGATCGCCGAACTCGGCGGCCCGCGCGACCTGCGGATCACCGTCCACCCGCCGGCCACCGACGGGCAGGCACCCGCCCGGCGGACCGCGACGCCCGAGCTGCCCCGCTGGGACAAGGGTGAGGAGGTGGCCACCCGCAACGCCTTCGGCGAGGCGCTCGCCGCCCTCGGCACCGCGCGCGGCGACGTCGTGGCCCTGGACGGCGAGGTGGGCGACTCCACCCGCCTGGAGTTCTTCGCCAAGGAGCACTCCGAGCGGTACATCGAGTGCTACATCGCCGAGCAGCAGATGGTGGCCGCCTCCGTCGGGGTCGCCGCGCGCGGCTGGACGCCGTACGCCTCCACCTTCGCGGCCTTCCTCACCCGCGCCCACGACTTCGTCCGCATGGCGGCGATCAGCGGCTCCGGCCTCAACCTCGTCGGGTCGCACGCCGGCGTCGCCATCGGCCAGGACGGGCCCAGCCAGATGGGCCTGGAGGACCTGGCGATGATGCGGGCGGTGCACGGCTCCACCGTGCTGTACCCGTGCGACGCCAACCAGACGGCCCGCCTGGTGGCCGCCATGGCCGACCTCGACGGCATCCGCTACCTGCGCACCTCGCGCGGCGAGAGCCCGGTGCTCTACGGCCCCGACGAGGAGTTCCCGGTCGGCGGAAGCAAGGTGCTGCGCGCCTCCGACGACGACCGGCTCACCCTGGTCGCCGCCGGCGTCACCGTGCCGGAGGCGCTGGCCGCCGCCGACGCCCTCGCGGACGAGGGCATCGCCGTACGGGTCGTCGACCTGTACTCGGTGAAGCCTGTCGACCGGGAGACGCTGCGCACCGCCGCCGAGGAGACCGGCTGCCTGGTGACGGTCGAGGACCACCATCCCGAGGGCGGCCTCGGCGACGCTGTCGCGGAGGCCTTCGGCGACGGGCGTCCCGTCCCGCGGCTGGTGCGGCTGGGTGTGCGGAGCGTGCCGGGCTCGGCCTCCCCGGAGCAGCAGCTGCACATCGCCGGCATCGACGCCGAGTCGATCGCCGCGGCCGGCCGGCTGCTGGTGGGGGAGGCGATCGTGTCGTGAGCGACGGCGGGTCGCGCACCGTACGGGCCGGCCGCCGCCGGGTGGAGATCCATCGCCCGGACAAGGTGCTCCTCCCGGGCGACGACGACGCCCACGCGTACACCAAGGGCGACCTCGTCGACTACCACCGGGCCGTCGCCCGGCACATGCTGCCGCACCTGCGGGGCCGGCCGCTGATGCTGGACCGGCGGCCCGACGGCCTCGGCGGACCGGCGTTCATGCAGAAGAACACCCCCGACAGCTATCCGGACTGGATCAGGCGGGCCGAGGTGGCCAAGGAGGGCGGCACCGTCACGCACACGGTGTGCGACGACACCGCCACCCTCCTCTACCTGGTCGACCAGGCGGGCGTCACGCTGCACCGCTGGCTCTCCCGCGCTGACGACGTGCACCGCCCCGACCGGCTGGTCTTCGACCTCGACCCGTCCGGCGACGACTTCGAGGCGGTGCGGGAGGCCGCCCGCCGGCTGGGGGAGCTGCTCGGCGAACTCGCTCTGCCCTCCGTCCTGATGACCACCGGGTCCCGGGGTCTGCACGTGATCGTGCCCCTGGACGGCGGCGAGGACTTCGACGCCGTACGGGAGTTCGCCCGCGAGGTCGCCGACACGCTGGCGGACGCCCACCCCGACCGGCTCACCACCGCGGCCCGCAAGAAGGACCGCGGCGACCGGCTGTACCTCGACGTGGGGCGCAACGCCTACGCGCAGACCGCCGTCGCCCCCTGGACCGTCCGTGCCCTGCCCGGCGCCCCCGTCGCCACCCCGATCACCTGGGACCAGCTCGACGATCCGGAGCTGCACGCCCGCGGCTGGACGGTGGAGAACGCCGTCGAACAGGCCGCCACCAACCCGTGGGCGGGTCTGTCCCGCAAGGGCCGTTCCCTCGCCCCGGCCCGCCGGAGGCTCGCCGCGCTGCGCGGCTAGATCGTAGGAGCCGTCGCCGCTCGCCCCCTTGCGACCAGGGGCGACAGCCGGACGTGGCGAACGGGTGAGTCCGCGGAGGTTTGGCGAACACACTTGCGGCCACACGGAGGGGGAGGTGGCCATGTCGAACACGAAAAACACCGAAGAGTCACAAGATTCACAGGGATCTCAGGACTCCCGTGAGGGCCAGGACTCCGAGCAGGCCCGGACCTCACGTACGCCCCGTAAACGAACCGCACCCCGCAAACGGCCCGAGAACGACAGCGACACGACCGAGAGCACCACGGAACGGAAGAAGCCGAAGCCCATGCAGGTGCTGCGCCAGGCGCGCGAGCAGCTCGCCGAGCTCACCGGCATGGAGGCCGAGTCCGTGTCGTCCTTCGAGCAGACCTCGGAGGGCTGGGTGCTGGAGGTCGAGGTCCTCGAGTTGGAGCGGGTGCCCGACACGATGAGCCTGATGGCGAGCTACCAGGTGGAGCTGGACCCCGACGGGGACCTCACCGGGTACCGGAGGGTCCGCCGCTACGAGCGCGGACGCGCCGACGCGCGCAGGTCCGGCGGCCGCTAGGCCGCCCCCGCGCCCTCACACGTACGAAGACCACACCCACCGACAAGAAGGAGGAAGGGCCGGCATGACAGTCGTACCGGCACAGCAGTCCGGCGGTGGAGGCGGCAGCAGCGGCCTCTACGACGTGCTTGAGCTTGTTCTGGACAGGGGGCTCGTCATCGACGCATTCGTGCGCGTGTCCCTGGTCGGCATCGAGATCCTCAAGATCGACGTCCGTGTCGTCGTGGCGAGCGTCGACACCTACCTCCGGTTCGCGGAGGCGTGCAACCGGCTCGACCTCGAGTCCGGACCCAACAAGAGCCCGGGGCTGCCCGAGATCGTCGGCGAGGTCACCGAGTCCGGTGCCCGCGGCAAGTCCAAGGGCGCCCTCTCCGGCGCCGCAGAGACCATCTCCGACGCCTTCAAGCAGGGGCGTGAGGGAGAGACCGAGTCGCGGCCGCGGGCGCGTAAGAGCACGTCCCGCCGGAAGGAGGAGCAGGAGTGAGTACCTACGTCTACGGCATCACGGCGGCCTCGCACCCGACCCTGCCCGAGGGCATGGGTGGCGTCGGCGACCCGGCGCGTGAGGTGCGGGTGCTGACCCAGGGCGACCTCGCGGCGGTCGTCAGCGACGCGCCGGAGGGGCTGCGTCCCAAGCGCAGGGAACTGCTGGCCCACCAGAACGTGCTCAGTGAGATCGGCGCGGGCGGCTGCGTGCTGCCCATGCGCTTCGGCAGTGTCGCCCCGGACGACGAGTCCGTGACCGGCGTCCTCGCCGAGCGGGCCGACCACTACCTGGAGCGGCTGCGCGCCCTCGACGACCGCGTCGAGTACAACGTCAAGGCCAACCACGTGGAAGAGGCCGTCCTGCACCACGTGATGGCCCTCAACCCGGAGATCCGCGCCCTCGCGGAGGCCAACCGGCAGTCCGGGGGCGGCAGTTACGACGACAAGATCCGCCTCGGCGAGATGGTCGCCGAAGCGGTCAAGGCCCGGGAGGCCGAGGACGGCGCCGCGCTGGAGAACGCGCTGCGGGGCATCGCCGACGCGGAGAGCGTGGGCCCCGAGTCCACCGGCTGGCTCGCCAACGTCTCGTACCTGGTCAAGCGCGAGACGGCGGAGGAGTTCCTGGCCGCGGTGGAGCAGGCCCGCACGGACATGCCCCACCTGGAAATCCGTCTGAACGGCCCGCTGCCGCCGTACAGCTTCGTCGAGCCCGGCCCGGCCGAGCCGGCGGGCTCGGTGGCCGGCGGGACGGACACCGAAGCGGGGTGACGACATGGGCCTGATCTCGGAAGTGCTGCTGCTGCCGCTCGCCCCGGCGCGCGGCGGCGCCTGGGCCATCCGGCAGGTCCTGCAGGAAGCGGAACGCATCTACTACGACCCCGCGACCATCCGTGCCGAGCTGGCCCGGCTGGAGGAACTGCTGGAGGCCGGGGAGATCACCGAGGAGGAGTTCGACGAACAGGAGGACGCACTCCTGGACCGGCTGGAGATCGCTACGCGCACGGGCGCGGGTAATGGGGACGGGACGGCACAACGATGAATCGAACGGGAATGGGCCTCGCCATCGGGGCCGGGTATCTCCTCGGACGGACCAAGAAGCTGAAAATGGCGCTGGCCGTCGGCGGGCTGGTGGCGGGCAAGAAGCTCAATCTCAGCCCGCGGGCGGTCGCCGACCTGCTGCAACAGCAGCTGCGCGACAACCCGCAGTTCAAGGAGCTGGGCGACCAGGTCCGCGGTGATCTGCGCGGCGTCGGCAAGGCGGCCTCCGGCGCACTGGTCGAGCGGCAGATCAGCTCGCTCGCCGACCGGCTGCACGGCCGCACCGCCGAGGTGCGCGGCCGGCTGGCCGGGGGCGGCGCCGAGGACCGGGACGAGGAGGACGAGGACACCGGCACCTCCGAGGACCGCGACGCCGAAGACGCCCAGGACGCCGAGGACACCGGGAACGCCGACGACACGGACGACAGCGACGGCGCGGAGGAGTCCGGCGACCGGGATGACGAGCCGGAGGCCGGGCGGAAGGCGCGGAAGGCGGCCGGCAAGGCTCCGGCCCGCAAGTCCGCCCCGGCGAAGAAGGCCGCGCCGGCGAAGAAGGCCGCCTCCGGGCGGACGGCACCCGCGAAGAAGACCGCCGCCAAGAAGACGGCCGCGAAGAAGAGCGCGTCCGCATCCGGCGGCGGCGCCCGTTCCCGCAGCTCGAAGGGAGGCGGTGAGCGATGACCGAGACCGTGGGAAAGGCCACGTCCGCCGCACGTGACGGTGCGGACGGCGCCACGAGGAACCCCCTGTCCGACATCGCCCACAGCGAGGCCGCGGACCGGCTCAAGAGCGAGGTCCAGGACTACCTCGCGGCCCAGGCCACCCGGCTGCTGAGCGGGGTCGGCCAGAAGCTGGGCGAGACCACCGGCAAGCTCAACGACATCGCCGAGGGCAACAGCCCCGGCTTCGCCAAGCTCGCCGCCGACGGCGGCAAGAAGCTCGCCGAGGGCAAGGGCCCCCTGCGCACCGCCGTGGAACTCGGTGCCACGCGCGCCAAGGACAACGTCAAGGGCGCCCTGCAGAATCTGGGCGGCGGCAAGGGCAAGCGCAAGAAGTCGTCCGGCAACAAGCCGACCGTGATCATGGAGTACATCGACGTCGGTGTGCCGCTGCGCACGGCGTACGACCAGTGGACGCAGTACCAGGACTTCAGCACCTTCGCCAAGGGCGTCAAGAGCGCCAACAAGTCCGACGACACCACCTCGGACTGGCAGGCGAAGATCTGGTGGTCCAGCCGCAGCTGGAAGGCGTCGACCTCCGAGCAGGTCCCCGACGACCGCATCGCGTGGTCCACGGAAGGCGCCAAGGGCACGATGAAGGGCGTCGTCTCCTTCCACAAGATCGCCGAGAACCTGACCAGGGTTCTGATGGTGATCGAGTACTACCCCTCGGGCTTCTTCGAGAAGACCGGCAACATCTGGCGCGCCCAGGGCCGCCGCGCCCGGCTCGACCTGAAGAACTTCGCCCGCTTCATCACGATCAAGGGCGAGGCCGAGGACAGCTGGCGCGGCGAGATCCGCGAGGGCGAGGTCGTCAAGAGCCACGAGGACGCCGTGGCCGAGGAGGAAGAGGAGCAGGGCGCCGAGGGCGAGCAGGAGGACTCCGGTTCCGAGGACCAGGACGGCGAGCCCGACGCCGAGGCCGAGGACGCGTACGACGACGAGGACGCGGAGGACGACGGCACCGAGCCCGAGGACGCGTACGAGGACGAGGAGGCCGACGAGGACGGCACCGAACCCGAGGACGCGTACGAGGACGAGGACGGGGAGGACGGCGGCACCGAGCCCGAGGACGAGGCCGGCGGCACCGAGACCGACGACCCGTACGAGGACGAGGACGAGGAAGCCGCCGACGGCGAGGACGACGACTACGAGGAGGGTGTGCCCCCGGAGGAGGACTACGAGGACGAGGACGACGACGAGTACGAGGACGACGAACCGGCCGAGGACGAGGCCGGGCACGAGGAAACCGAGGGCCGGAGCCGCCGATGACCACCCCCAGCCGACTCCCCGACCCCTATGGCCAGGGCAGCAGCGCCAACCTTGCCGACATCCTGGAGAGGGTGCTGGACAAGGGCGTGGTGATCGCGGGCGACATCCGTATCAACCTGCTCGACATAGAACTGCTCACCATCAAGCTGCGCCTCGTCGTCGCCTCCGTGGACAAGGCCAAGGAGATGGGGATCGACTGGTGGGAGTCCGACCCGGCGCTCTCCTCGGGCGCCCGGCGCGACGAACTCGCGCGTGAGAACGCCGAGTTGCGCGAGCGCCTGGCCCGGCTGGAGGAGCTGGCGCCGCGTCGCGGCGAGGAGCAGCTGGAGCCGCGCCGCACGGAGGAGGAGACCCCGTGACCGGACTGCGCTACGTGTACGCGGTCTGCCGTCCCTTCGGCACACCGCTGCAGGCCCAGCTCACCGGGGTGGCCGGCGACCCGCCCCGGCTGGTGCCGCACCACGACCTGGTGGCCGTGGTCAGCCATGTGCCCGAGGAGGACTTCGCCGAGGGGCCGCTGCGCGCGCACCTGGAGGATCTCGACTGGCTGACCGCGGTCGCGCGGGCGCACCAGGGGGTGATCGACGCGCTCACCACCGTCACCACGCCGCTGCCGCTGCGGCTCGGCACCGTGTTCCGCGACGACAGCGGCGTACGGTCGATGATCGAGGAGCGCGAGGAGAACTTCCTGCGGCGGCTGGACCGGCTCGAGGGCCGGGTCGAGTGGGGCGTCAAGGTGTTCCTGGAGCCGCAGGGCGAGCCGGAGCAGGCCTCCGCGCCCGCGCCGGCGGCGATGTCCGGACGGGACTACCTGCGACGGCGCCGCCAGCAGACGCGGTCGCGGGAGGACCAGTGGCAGCAGGCCGAGACCTTCGCCACCCGGCTGCACGGCACGCTCGCCGAGTTCGCCGAGGACTCCCGGCTGCACGCGCCGCAGAACCCCACCCTGTCCGGCGCCCGCGGGCGCAACGTGCTGAACGCCGCCTACCTGGTGCCGCGGGGGGAGTCGGAGCAGTTCGTGGAGCAGGTGGACCGGACGAAGGACGACGTCCCCGGACTCCGGGTGGAACTCACCGGGCCGTGGGCGGCCTACTCCTTCGCCGGTGAGGAGAACGCCGGGGAGGAGGGCTCGTGACCGTCGTCGAACGGCGTGAGATCGCCCTGGTCGACCTGCTCGACCGGCTGCTGGCCGGGGGCGTGGTGATCACGGGCGACATCACGCTGCGGATCGCGGACGTCGACCTGGTCCGCATCGACCTCAACGCGCTCATCAGCTCGGTGAACCAGCAGGTCCCCTCGCCCTTCGAGGAGTCCCCTTGACCGACGAACCGCGCCACAAGGCGCCCCACGCGCCGCGCCACCACACGCCCGACGCGCCGCAGCCCTTCACCGTGTCCGACGTGGACGCGGACACCTTCGACGGAGGGCCCGCCCTGGCGCCGGAGACGTCCTTCGACGCGCGCCCGGAGCCACGCGAACCGCACGCCAGCCGCCGCCGCCGGCTCGACCTGGAGCCGGACACGGTGGAGCGCGACCTGGTGAAACTGGTGCTGACCGTCGTGGAACTGCTGCGTCAGCTCATGGAACGCCAGGCGGTGCGCCGCTTCGACGAGGGCGACCTCACCGAGGAGCAGGAGGAGCGGGTCGGACTGACCCTCATGCTCCTGGAGGACCGGATGGCCGAGCTGCGCAACCGCTACGGCCTGCGCCCCGAGGACCTCAACCTCGACCTCGGGCCGCTCGGCCCGCTGCTGCCCCGGGACTGAGTCCCGGGGCGGCCCGCCCCTTCCCGTCCGCCGGTCAGACGTCCTTGCGGCAGAGGATCTCGCCGTGCAGCACGGCGAACCAGCCGTCGTCCCGGGCACCCCACTCCCGCCACGCGTCGGCCACCTGGGCCAGCCGATCGTGGGTGGCGTACCCGGAGTCGACGGCCCGTCCCGCGTACGCGGACGCCACCGTGCGGTCCGCCCACAACCCGCTCCACCAGGCACGTTCCTCCGGTGTGGAGAAGGTCCAGGCGCTCGACGTCGCGGTGACGTCGGTGAGCCCCGCGGCCAGTGCCCACGCCTTGAGGCGCCGGCCCGCGTCCGGCTCGCCGCCGTTGGCCCGCGCCACCCGCCGGTACAGGTCCAGCCAGTCGTCCAGGCCGGGCGAAGCGGGATACCAGGTCATCGCCGCGTAGTCCGCGTCCCGTACGGCGATGAACCCGCCGGGTCTCGTCACCCGGGCCATCTCGCGCAGCGCGCGCACCGGGTCGCCCACGTGCTGGAGCACCTGGTGGGCGTGCACCACGCAGAACGTGTCGTCGGGGAAGTCCAGCGCGTGCACGTCACCCACCGCGAAGCCGGCGTTCGTGAGGCCCCGCTTCCCGGCCTCCGCCCGGGCCCGCTCCAGGACGCCCGGCTCCCGGTCGAGACCGGTGACGTGCCCCTCGGGCACCAGCGCCGCCAGGTCGGCGGTGATGGTGCCGGGCCCGCAGCCGATGTCCAGGATCCGCATGTGCGGCTTCAGCGCCCCGAGGAGGTACGCGGCCGAGTTCCCGGCGGTGCGCCAGGTGTGCGAGCGCAGCACCGACTCGTGGTGCCCGTGCGTGTAGACGGCGGTCTCCCGTGCGTGCGGCATGACAGGCCCACCCCTTCCACTGTCGTAGGAGGACGTCCACGCTACGCGCGACGGTCGCATGATGAGACCCACGTCTCATGATGCGGGACAGATGCCGGGGCGGGACGGGCCGTGGGAAACCCGTTTGCCACCGGCCGCGGGCGCCCCGCAGAATCGCGCCATGGGTCACCTGGAAGCCGCGCACATCGAGTACCACCTCCCCGACGGGAGGGCTCTCCTGGGCGACGTGTCGTTCCGGGTGGGGGAGGGCGCCGTCGTCGCCCTCGTGGGACCCAACGGCGCGGGCAAGACCACCCTCGTGCGCATCCTCTCCGGCGAGCTCACCCCGCACGGCGGGAACGTCGCCGTCAGCGGCGGCCTCGGCGTGATGCGCCAGTTCGTGGGCTCGGTACGCGACGAGACGACCGTGCGCGACCTGCTGGTGTCCGTGGCGCCGCCCCGCATCCGCGAGGCCGCCCGCGCCGTGGACGCCGCCGAGCACGCCATCATGACGGTCGACGACGAGGCCGCCCAGATGCGCTACGCGCAGGCCCTCGCCGACTGGGCCGAGGCCCAGGGGTACGAGAGCGAGACGCTGTGGGACATCTGCACCACGGCCGCCATGGGGGTCCCCTACGACAAGGCCCAGTGGCGCCAGGTCCGCACCCTCTCCGGCGGTGAGCAGAAACGGCTGGTGCTGGAGGCGCTGCTGCGCGGCCCGGACGAGGTGCTGCTCCTCGACGAGCCGGACAACTACCTGGACGTGCCCGGCAAGCGCTGGCTGGAGGAGCGCCTCGCGGAGACCCGCAAGACGGTCCTGTTCGTCTCCCACGACCGTGAACTGCTCGCCCGGGCCGCCGAGAAGATCGTCTCCCTCGAACCGGGGCCCGCGGGCGCCGATGCCTGGGTGCACGGCGGCGGCTTCGCCACCTTCCACGAGGCCCGGCGTGAGCGCTTCGCCCGCTTCGAGGAGCTGCGCCGCCGCTGGGACGAGAAGCACGCCCAGCTGAAGAAGCTGGTGCTGACCCTGCGTCAGGCCGCCGAGAACAGCCCGGACATGGCGTCCCGTTACCGCGCCGCCCAAACCCGGCTGCGCAAGTTCGAGGAGGCGGGCCCGCCGCCCGAGCCGCCGCGCGAGCAGGACATCCGGATGCGCCTCAAGGGCGGCCGTACCGGCGTCCGCGCCGTCACCTGCGAGCAGCTCGAACTGACCGGCCTGATGAAACCCTTCGACCTGGAGGTCTTCTACGGCGAGCGGGTCGCGGTGCTCGGCTCCAACGGCTCCGGCAAGTCGCACTTCCTGCGCCTGCTCGCGGGCGAGGACGTCGCGCACACCGGGACCTGGCGGACCGGGGCGCGCGTGGTGCCGGGACACTTCGCGCAGACCCACGCCCACCCCGAGCTGCTGGGCCGCACCCTGCTCGACATCCTGTGGACCGAGCACTCCCAGGACCGGGGCGCCGCGATGTCCCGGCTGCGCCGCTACGAGCTGACCCAGCAGGCCGAGCGCACCTTCGACCGGCTTTCCGGCGGACAGCAGGCCCGCTTCCAGATCCTGCTGCTGGAGCTGCAGGGCGTCACCGCCCTGCTCCTGGACGAGCCCACCGACAACCTGGACCTGGAATCGGCCGAAGCCCTCCAGGAGGGCCTGGAGGGCTTCGAGGGCACGGTCCTCGCCGTCACGCACGACCGCTGGTTCGCCCGCTCCTTCGACCGGTTCCTGGTCTTCGGCAGCGACGGCAGGGTCCGCGAGACACCCGAGGCGGTCTGGGACGAACGCCGGGTGGAACGCGCCAGGTGACCCGCGGCGGGCGGGTCACCTCCAGCGCAGCAGCGCGCCCAGCCCGCCGACCGGCGCGTCGCCGCCCGCGTCCGGCGCCGCGGTCACCGAGAGGGCGGGCGCGTCCGTCGTCACGGCCGACCGGATCAGCGCGTCGTCCGCGCGTGCCGCCCAGGAGTTCTGCTCGCCGAGGATCTTGAGGTCGGTGCGCCGGACCGCCAGCTGGTCCGGGTCCTCGCCGATCCACACCTCGCGGTGCGCGTCCGGCCCGTCCGGCCGGATCAGCAGCTCCTCGATGCGGTGCTCCCGGGCCGCCTCCACCAGCGCCGGCACGCCCTCCACGGCACCCGCCCGGCCCTCGTCGTCGGGGCCGCGGGCGGCCAGGAACCGCTCCAGCTCGGCCGCCGTACGGTCGCGCACGTGCCCGGCGCGGATCCGCTCCACGTCCTCGTCCAGCAGCCGGCTCCCGGCGCCGTGCGACGCCTCGGCGACCATCCCTCGCATCCGCTGCGGCAGCCGCTCGCGCACCGTGCGCCGCTCACGGTCGTCACCCACCAGGATCGCCAGGTCGGCGCCGGTCTCCTCCTGACAGACGGCGAGCGCGTCGGCGATCTCCGCCGCGTTGTGCTCCCAGGTGTTCTCCACCCGCAGCTGGAAGTGGCGCACCGACCAGTCGCCGGTGGCGGTCCGGTGCAGTGGGTGCTGCTGCCCGGTGACCCCGCCGGCGTCCTCCCGGCCGAGCGCGCTGCGCAGCTCGAACTCGGCGCCCGCGCGGTCGACGTACGCCACGACGCACACCGGGTCCTCACCGGCCAGCTCCAGCAGCGGCGCGACCCGGGGCAGGGGCGCCCACTCGGCCCCGTCACGCCGCGGTGGCCGGGCCAGCGACGGGTCGAGCACCACCTCGCCGTCCCGGGCGAACAGGGCGCGGCCGTGCGGTTCGCCGGAGTGCCGCAGCTCCTCCAGCGCCTGCCGCACCGCCGTGCAGGTGGCCTCGTCGGCGCCCTGCCCTGCCAGTTCCCGCGCCATCGCCTCGGCGGTGAGCCGGCGTTCGTGCGGGGTGTTCTCCGTGTGCCGGGAGGTGTCGACGTAGACGGAGGCCCAGGGGCCGGGACGGTCGTAGAGCGGGTTCAGGAATGCGAGGTCCATGGGTCCCTCCCGGTTGCCGTTCGGGGTGGTGCCTGTGCCGCCGGGCGGGTACCCGGGGGCCATGAACGCACACGACGAGCGGGGCAGCACGATGACCGGAGTCGACCCGAACCGCCTGGACGACCAGCAGCTGATGAAGGAACTGGAGACCATCCACCGCACGCGTCACGACACGCTGCTGTACGGCTCCAACGACGCGCTGCGCGCCCACAACGAGCGGATGGCCCAGCTGGAGGGCGAGTACCTGCGGCGCAACCCGAGCCGCCCGGTCGCCCCGGGCCGGACCCGCGAGGGGGCCCGCGAGCGCGGCGCGGCGGACTCCGCGACACCGACCGCTTCGGGCACCTGAGCGCGAAGCGCCCGGGCGGATACGTGAACGCGAAACGGGAGTCCCGCGCGGGACTCCCGTTCTCTCCTGCCGCCCAGGCGGCGACCGCCTAGGCGGCGCGCTCCGCCGTGAAGACCTCCAGGAAGGTCTCGCAGAAGGCCTTCAGGTCGTCCGGCTTGCGGCTGGTGACCAGCTTGTTGGACCCGTGGTCGCAGACCTTGACCTGCTCGTCGACCCAGGTCGCGCCCGCGTTGCGGAGGTCCGTCCGCAGGCTCGGCCAGCTGGTCAGCACGCGGCCCCGTACGACGTCGGCCTCGATGAGGGTCCACGGCGCGTGGCAGATCGCGGCCACCGGCCGGCCCTGCTCGAAGAAGTCACGGACGAACGCGACGGCCTTGTCGTCCATCCGCAGGAAGTCCGGGTTGGCGACCCCGCCGGGCAGCACCAGCCCGTCGAAGGAGTCCGCCGACGTGTCGCCGACGACCTCCTGCACGGGGAAGGTGTCCGCCTTGTCGAGGTGGTTGAACCCCTGGATCTCCCCGGACTGCGTCGACACGAGGACGGGCTCGTGCCCGGCCTCCTCGGCCGCCTTCCAGGGCTCGGTCAGCTCGACCTGCTCCACGCCCTCGGGTGCGGTCAGAAATGCGATGCGCATGATGGTGCTACGTCCCTTCGTTCGGTTCGTCAGTCGTTCGGTTCGTCGGTCGGTCGGTCAACCGGTCGGTCGGTCGTCCGGTTCGTCGTTCGGTTGCCGTCGTCGGGTTCCGCGCGGCTGATGTCGGCGAGCGCCGACTCCGGGTCCCGGGCCTCGGCCAGGTCGCCGAGCGTCACCAGGCCGACGGGCAGACCGCCCTCCACCACGGGGATCCGGCGCACCGCGTGCTCCCGCATCAGCGCGACGGCCGAGGACACCGGGTCGTCCGGGGCGAGGGTCAGAGGGTCCGGCGTGCATACCGACTCCACGCTCACCCCGAACGGGTCCCTGCCCTCGGCGACCGCCCGTACGGTGATGTCCCGGTCGGTGACCACGCCCACGACGCGCTGTCCGTCGGCCACCACCACGTCGCCGATGTTCTGGCCGCGCATCAGCCGCGCCGCCTCGACGACCGAGGCGTCCGGCCGTACGGCCACCACCCCGGGGGTCATCACGTCCTTCACGTACCGGGCCATGGTCAGCGGGCCTCCCTGTGCCGGACCGTCATGCCGTCTCCGTCTCCCGGGACCGGATCAGCGCCTCGGCCAGCTCCTGGACACCGGTGTACCGGTCCTTGCGCGGCAGCCGCTCCAGTGCCTCGACGAGCGCGTCGGGGGCGTGCCGCCGGTCCAGGGCACGCATGAGTTCACGGGGGCCCGCGGGGAAGACCCCACGGCCCAGGATCCGGGCCAGTTCCAGTCGCGTCGACTCCAGCGACGTCGGACCGCGGCCCGGTGTCACGGGGCCGCGCGCGACCTCCGGGTCGTCGTCGGCGACGGGCTCCGGGTCGTGCCACTCCTCGGTGCGGGTCGGGTGCCCCGACCGCAGCAGGTCCTGCAGTTCGTGCTTCATCTCGTCGTCACGGTGGACGCTGAGCCGGTCACTGCCTCGCTGCATGTCTCCCTCCAGGTCCTTCGGGGGTGCCGACCGCGTACCCGAGGAGCGCGGGCCGACACCGGTACAAGGGCCGCGATCCGGGACGGATCCGAGCCGGGACCGGAGTCGTCCTCCGGACGGCGGTCCCGCCCCTGACCGGGGGGAACCGCGCAGGACCGGGCAGGACCGGGCGACGGCCGCGGATCGCCGGGGTTTGGCGCCGGGACGCCGGGAGACCCGGAGCGCACGCCCCCCACGCGGCTTCCGGAAGGACCGGCCATGGCGGTGCTCGCCCTGCTCGTCCCGTCCCTCATGCTCGGCGTGATCCTGATGCTGGGCCGCTACGAGGACTTCGTCCTGCCACCCCGGGAGGCCGATCCCGAACCACGCGAGTCCCCCGCGGGACGTTTGCGCGGCTGACGCGGGGGCAGGCGGTCTTGAAGTGCTTCGGACAGGAGGCACGTCCGTGGTGGCGGAAAACCCCGCCGCGGCGCCCCTGTCCCCGGCGGGTGCGTCCGCCACGGTGACCGTCCGTCCCCGAGCACCTCCGAGGGAGCTGCGACGCACCATGCGCACCCGAACCGGCGCCAAGGCGCATCCCCACGACGACGCACCCGACACAGCGGCGGCCTTCCTCAGGCTCGCCGCACTGCCCGAAGGGCCCGAGCGCGACGCGCTGCGGGACGAGATCGTGGAGGCCTGGCTGCCCATGGCGCACCGCCTCGCCGGACGGTTCCGCAGCCGCGGCGAGAGCTACGACGACCTGCGCCAGGTCGCCGCCCTGGGTCTGCTCAAGGCCGTCGACCGGTACGACCCCGAGCTGGGCAACGCCTTCGAGAGCTACGCCGTGCCCACCGTCACCGGGGAGATCAAGCGGCACTTCCGCGACCACATGTGGACCCTGCACGTGCCGCGCCGCGTCCAGGAGCTGCGCAACCGTGTCCGGCACGCCGCCCAGGAGCTCTCCCAGACCGTCCAGGGCCGTGCCCCCACCGTGAGCGAGATCGCCGAGTGCGCCGGACTCACCGAGGACGAGGTGCGCACCGGACAGGCGGCGTCGGAGAGCTTCAGCGCGCTGTCCCTGGACGCCGAGTTGCCCGGCAGCGACGACGGCTACTCCCTGAGCGACGCCCTGGGCGGTCCCGACCCGGCGCTGGACACCGTGGTCGACCGCCAGGCGGTCAAGGACCGGCTGGCCGAGCTGCCGGAGCGCGAGCGGGCGATCCTGTACATGCGCTTCTTCGACGACATGACCCAGAACAGCATCGCCGAGGAGCTGGGCCTGTCCCAGATGCACGTCTCCCGGCTGATCACCCGCAGCTGCGGCCGGGTGCGGGAGCAGGTCATGGGCGACATGGACGACACCGACGAGGAGTGACCGCCCTTCACCCGCACGGGCGTGTCCGGTCCCGCCAATGGTGCCCGGCCGCGCGCGGGCCGGAGGCGGGCGGGCTGTGATGGCACCGGGACGACCGACGTGTCCCAGCCGCCGCTCGAAGGAGCCCGCACCATGCGCCGCACCGCCCGTGCCCTGTCCGTCGCCGCCGTCGCCGGCACCGTCCTCGGCGCGCTCGCACCGGCCGCGTCCGCCGGGACGGCCCCGGGCGGCGTCGGCGCGTGGAGGACCGCCCCGCCCTCGCCGTGCGCGTCGCCGACCGGCGGACACGGCCGGCCGGGGCACCCGTCGTGGAGCGCGGCGCCGAGCCCCGTGCAACCGGGCGCGCACGACGTCGAGGAGTACGAGGCGGAGACCCTCGTGGAGGAGTTCACCGAGGCGGACCTCTACGGCGCGACATCCCTCGACGCCTCCGAGGGCCTCGTGCCCGAGGAGCCCGGGGAGGCGGACCCGCTCGCGCCGGAGTCCGCGGCGGAGCCGCCCGCGGCCCCCGACACCGCCTGGGAGGAGCTGATCCCCGGCGCCGACGCCGAGGAGCGCGCCGGGTCCCCGGGCACGGCAGGCGCACCCGGAGCGGCGGGTACGGCGGCGGGTCCCGCAGCGGTGGACCCCGGTGCCGCGAACCCGTACGCCGAGGATCCGTACGCCGCGGATCCCTACGCGGCCGACCCGTACGCGGCGGACCCCGGGACCATGGACCACAAGGCGCCTCCCCGCACGGCCGTGGACCCCGAGGCCACCGACCCCGGGGTGGCCCCGCTCCGGACCACCCCGCCGAAGCCCACGCCCTCGCCCACGCACAAGCCCACCTCCTCGCCCAGGCCCACGGAGACGCACGGCACGCCCTGCCCGTCGCCGACCGCCCACCAGGGCGTCCAGGCCGGCCGGGGCGGCGCCTTCACCGACTCGGTGCCCGCCCAGGTCGCGGGCGGTCTGCTGATGGCGGGCGCGATCGGCGCCGCCGCGCACCGTCTGCTGCGCAGGCGCGGCGGCGGAACGCATGCCTGACCTCTGGCCCCTCGGTCCCGCCGCCCTGTCCCGTGGCCCCGTCCGCCGTGCCGCGCGGCGCGCGATCCGGCACCGTGCTCATGACGGGCCGGTCACGGGGTACTGAGTTCGCCGAGGGCGGCACGAGCGGACGCCGGGACACGGCACCGGGGCACCAGAAACTGCGCGGAGGTAGGGATGCGGCGGACGGAACCGCAAGGCCACGGCCCGGTCCGCTTCGGGCCGCCGCTCCCCGACGACGGGCTGCCGGTGCTGCCCGAACTGGCCGGCGTCCTGGCGGCGGCCGCCGCGCGCGGCGGGGCCGAACCGGTCGGCGGCGGTGCCGCCCTGCTCGACGCCGCCTGCGGCCACGGGGACCGGCGCGGACTGCCCGCCGTCCCCGACCGCACCGCCCTCGCCCCCGGCGCGCCCGCCCTGCTGACCGCGCTGACCGCCGCCATCGACGGCGACGTCCTCGTACCGAGGCCCTGCGCCTCCTGGTGGCCGCCGTACGCGCGTCTGCTCGGCAGACCCGTCTTCCACGTGCCGACCCCCGCCGAGAGCGGCGGCGTCCCCGACCCCTACGCCCTGCTGGAGACCGTGCGCCGGATGCGCGCCGAGGGCCGCGCCCCGCGCCTGCTGGTGCTGTCCGTGGCCGACGACCCCACGGCGACCGTCGCCCCGCCCGAGCTGCTGCACGAGACCCTGGAGGCGGCGGCCGGCGAGGGGCTGCACCTGGTCAGCGACGAGACCTGGCGCGACACCCTGCACGACCCGCACGACACGGTGCTGCTGAGCCCCGCCGAGATGCTGCCCGACCGGGTCACCGTCGTCACCGACCTCGCCGGTTCGCTGCTCCCGCCGGGCTGGCCCGCCGCCGTGGCCCGCTTCCCCGCGGGCGAGGAGGGCGCCGCTCTCCACGCGCGCGTGCTCGACGTGCTCACCGCGCTCGACGCCCGGGTGGCCGCCCCCGTCGCCGCGGCCGCCGGATACGCGCTGTCCGAGCCCGAACCCGTCACCGCGCGCGTCGCCGCGACCGTCCGCGTGCACGCGCGCGTGGCCGCCGCCGCACACCACGCCGTGGTGTCCGCGGGCGCCCTGGCCCGCCCCCCGCGGTGCGGCCGGCACCTCTACGCCGACCTCACCCCCCTGGCGCCCGGGCTCTCCGAGCGGGGCATCGGCGACGCCCAGGAACTGGAGGACTTCCTCACCGCCCGGCTCGGCATGCCCGCGCCGGGCGGCCACCGCTTCGGCGACGACTTCGAGGCGCACCGCGTACGACTGTGCACCGCCCCCCTGCTGGGCGGGAGCCCCGAGGAGCGCGCGCGGTGCCTGGACGCCGACGACCCGACGGAACTGCCACAGGTGCGACGCGCGTTGAACCATCTGACATCGGTCTTCGACGATCTCCGTGACGACGCTCGGCGATGGGAGTCCTCTCGATGACGCAGCGGCACGAGTCGACCGGAACGACCTCCACGGCGGGGGACGCGGGGCCCCCGTCCGGCGACTCCCGCCCCCCACTCGCCGCGCCGCGCCCGCTCGCCGAGCGCCGGGTGTGGCCCCGCGCCTTCCACGACCGGCTGACCGCCCCGCTGCCCGGGCTCAAGGCCTTCGCCCGCTTCGCCCGTGAGGGCGCGGTACGGCCCACCCCGGAGGGCCTGGCCGGCATCCCCGACCTGCCGTACGCCCCCGGTCCGGTGCCGGACGTGGACGCCCGAACGCTGGCCGTGACCTGGGCGGGCCACGCCAGCTGGGTGGTGCGGATCGGCGGGCTCACCGTGCTCACCGACCCGGTGTGGTCCCGGCGCATCCTCGGCACCCCCGCCCGCGTCACACCCGTCGGCGTGGCCTGGGAGGCGCTGCCGCGCGTGGACGCGGTCGTCATCAGCCACAACCACTACGACCACCTCGACGCCCCCACGCTGCGCCGGCTCCCGCGCGACACCCCGATGTTCGTGCCGGCCGGTCTGGGCCGCTGGTTCCACCGCCGCCGGTTCACCCGGGTCACCGAGCTCGACTGGTGGGAGGCGGCCGAACTGGACGGTGTGCGCTTCGACTTCGTACCGGCGCACCACTGGTCCAAGCGCACGCTGACGGACACCTGCCGTTCGCTGTGGGGCGGCTGGGTGCTCACCGGCCCCGACGGCCGGCGGGTGCACTTCGCCGGCGACACCGGCTACGGGCACTGGTTCTCCCGCATCGGCCGCCGCTATCCGGGCATCGACCTGACCCTGATGCCGATCGGCGCGTACGACCCGCGCTGGTGGCTGGCCGACGTGCACTGCGACCCGGAGGAGGCGGTCCGCGCGGCCCAGGACCTCGGCGCGCGCCACATGGCGCCCATGCACTGGGGCACCTTCGTGCTCTCCGCGGAACCGGTCCTGGAACCCCTCACCCGGGTCCGCGACGCCTGGGAAGCGGCCGGGCTGCCCCGGGAGCGCCTGTGGGACCTCCCGGTGGGCGGATCGCGGGTGATGGAGTGACCGGCGGCGTCAGCCCGCCGGAGTGCCGCGCATCCGCCGCCACAGCCCCGGGGCCACGCTGATCAGCACGGTCAGCACGACCGCCGCGAGCACCCCCTCCCAGGGCTCGTCGAACAGCGAGCCCCCGAGGACGCCGATCAGCTGGTAGGTCGCCGCCCAGGCCAGACAGGCCGGCAGATTGCCGCGCACGAAACGCCGCAGCGGCCACTTCGCGACCAGACAGGCCAGCATCACCGGCAGACGTCCGGCCGGCACCAGCCGGGACAGCACCAGCACCGCCACCCCGTGGTCGGCGAGCTTCTCCTGGGCCTGCGCCAGCCGCTCCTCGGGGGCCCGCTCCCGGATCGCCTCCAGCCACCGCGAGCCGTTCTTCGACGTCATCCCGCGCCGCCCCAGCCAGTACAGCGCCACGTCGCCCAGGAAGGCGGCCAGCGACGAGGTCAGGAAGACCATCGCCATCGCGTAGGGCGACGTCTGGTGGACGGCGACCACGGCCGCCGAACTGACCAGCGCGCCCGTCGGCACCACCGGGACCAGCGCCCCGATCAGCACCAGCAGGAACAGCGAGGGGTACCCGATGGCCTGCTGGGTGGACTCGGGCGCCACGGCCGCCGGCGGCACCAGGACACCGGCCGCCTGACCGAGGGCGGCGGCAGATATCACCGCGTGACCCCCAGGCGCACGCTCTCCCCGTGCCCGAGCCGGTGCACCACCGCGTCCGGCGCGTACCGGGCGGCCAGGCGCTCGAACTCGTGCCCCGGCGCGTGGAATTCGTGCGGGCGCACCGCGTCCATCCCGATCGGCCAGTACGTGCCGTAGTGCACCGGCACCGCGCTCGCCGCGCCCAGCAGCGCCAGCGCCTGGGCCGCCCGCCCCGCGTCGAGGTGCCCCTCGCCCAGGTGCGGGCCCCAGCCGCCCACCGGCAGCAGCGCCACGTCGACCGGGCCGACCTCCTTGGCCATCTCGTCGAACGGGCCGGTGTCCCCGGCGAAGTAGGTGCGGGCCTCGCCCTCCACCACGAACCCGAGGGCGGGCGCGCGGTGGCGGCCCACCGGCAGCCGCCGCCCGTCATGGCGCGCGGGCACGGCCCGCACCACCAGCGGGCCGACGGTCGTCTCGTCACCGGGCGCCACCTCGCTCACGGCGAGCCCGGTGAGCCGGCGCAGCCCCGGCACCGCGCGGAGCGCGCCCCGGGGCACGAGCACCCGGGTGCCGGGCGCGAGCCGGGCCAGCGACGGCAGGTGCAGGTGGTCGGCGTGCAGATGGGACACCAGCGCCACGTCCGCGCGCAGCGCCCGGGGCGGCGGCACCGCACCACGCCTGCGCCGCAGATGCGCCAGCCGGCGTGCGAACAGGGGGTCGGTGAGGACGCGTGTGTGCGCGTCCTCCAGCGTGCAGGTGGCGTGTCCCCACCACGTGACCTCCACCGGCACCTCTTCGCCTCCTTCGCGCGACTCCCCGAAGCCTACGCGCAGGAGTAGGGTCGTCGGCGAAAACCGGAGGTGAGGGGGACACCATGGCGCCGGTGCGGGTCACCACCATCGCGAGCCTGACGCCGCTGGAGGAACTGGACGCCGATCCGTTCCTGGTGGACTCCCGCGGGCAGCACACCATGTGCGCGCGCTGGGCCGCCGAGCACGGCTACGTGGTGGCCCGCGAACTCCTCGTGCACGGTCTGCGCCCCGACCACTGCCTGCTGTGGGACGGGGTACGCCCCGGCACCGACCTGTTCGTGGCGCCCAGCCTGCGTGTGCTGGAGCGCGCGCTGTCGTCCGTGGCGGAGTTCACCGCCGAGTGCGCGCGGCGCGGGGTACGGGTGGAGACGGTGGGCCGCGCGGAGCCGTCGTACGACGCGGCGATGAAGGCCCGGGTGCACCGCCGGCTGTCCATGCCGACCGCCGGTTACGACGGCCGCTGAGGCGCCTGGGACCGCGTACCAGGGGGGACGAAACGCCTCATCAGGACGTTGTGACAGGGTGGACGCGGTCCAGAGAACCGGAACGTGAGGTGTACGGGGCGTGGGTGGCGGGCGATGGCGACGGGTCGCCAGTCAGATCGGTCGGAGTGTCACGGTGTGGGTGGTCTCCACGCTCACCATGCTGGCCCTCGCGGGCATCCTGCCGGACTTCCGGCTGCGCTCGGCCGACGGCAGCAGCGCCACCGACATCGCGGTCACCGCCGCGCTCGGGGCCGGCGCCTTCGGTCTGCTGTCCGCCCTGGTCTGGCCCCTGCTCGTGCGGCTGCTGCTGCTGGTGCCCGCCCTCGTCCTCGGCCTGCTGGTGTTCTTCCTCAACGGCGCCCTGCTCTGGGTGGCGCTGCGCGTCAACCCCGTCGAACGGGGCTCCGCCGCCCCGGAGACGGCTGTCGTGGTCGCCGCCGTGATGTCCGCCGTCGCCTCGGCCACCGGCGGTGCCCTCGCCGTCCGTGACGACGACGCCTACCGCCGCCGCCTGTACCGGCTCGCGGACCGAAGACGGCGCTCCACCCCGCCCTGCCCGGCGACCCCCGGCACGGTGTTCGTGCAGCTCGACGGCGTCGGCCACGACGTCCTGCTGTCCGCCGTCGACAAGGGGCTGATGCCCACCGTCGCCCGCTGGCTCGGCACCGGCGGCGACCGCCCCAGCCACCGCCTCACCCCCTGGCGCACCGACTGGTCCAGCCAGACCGGCGCCAGCCAGCTCGGCATCCTGCACGGCAGCAACTTCGACGTGCCCGCCTTCCGCTGGTACGAGAAGGCCCGCCGCGAGGTGATGGTGTGCAACCGGCCCACCAGCGCCGCCGAGCTCCAGGCGCGCGCCATCGAGCACTCCGGCCACGCCGGTCTGCTCGCGCACGGCGGCGCCAGCCGGGGCAACCTGTTCAGCGGCGGGGCCGACGAGCAGGCGCTGGTGCTGTCCATCGCCACCCGCCGCAGGGGACCGGCGGCCCGCTCCCGCGCGGGCTACTTCGCCTACTTCTCCGACCCCGCCAACGCCGTGCGCACCGCGCTCTCCTTCGTCGCCGAGGTGGGCCGGGAGATCGGCCAGTCCGTGCGGGCCCGCGTGCGCGCGCAGCGCCCGCGCGTCTCGCGCGGCGGGCTCTACCCCCTGGTGCGGGCCTTCGCCACCGTCGTCGAACGCGACGTCGTGGTGGCCGCCGTGACGGGCGACCTGCTGGCCGGCCGCAGCGCCGTCTACGCCGACCTCGTCGCCTACGACGAGGTCGCCCATCACTCCGGGCCCACGAGCCGGGACACCGACAAGGTCCTCCAGCGCCTGGACCGCGCCCTCGCGCTGATCGCGAACGTCGCCGAGCACGCGCCCCGCCCGTACCGCATCGTGGTGCTGTCCGACCACGGGCAGAGCCCCGGCGAGACCTTCCGTTCCCGCTACGGCCTGACCCTCGGCGACCTGGTGCGGGCCGGCTGCGGCCTGCCCGTGCCGCGCCGCGCCCGGCGCACCCACAGCGGCGCGGAGGCCCGCGCGGCGGTCCGCGCGGCGCTGCGCAGGCCCGTCGAGGAGGGCACCGAGCAGTACCGTCCCTCGCGCGGCTCGGAGCCGGTCGTGCTGGCCTCCGGGAACCTGGGCCTGGTGTCCTTCCCCGACGTGCCGCACCGGATGACCAAGGAGGAGATCGACGCCCGCCACCCGGCGCTGCTGCCGACCCTCGCCAACCACCCGGGCGTCGGCTTCCTGCTGGTGCGCAGCGAACGCCACGGCGGGGTGGTGCTCGGTGCGTACGGCGCGGAGATCCCGCTGGACGAGCTGGACGACAACCCCGGCCCGCTGGCGGCCTTCGGGCCCGGCGCGGCCGACGTCGTGCGCCGCACCCACACCTTCCCGCACACCGCCGACATCATGGTCAACTCCTTCCACGACCCCGCGGACGGCGAGGTGCTCGCGTTCGAGGAGCAGATCGGCTCCCACGGCGGCCTCGGCGGCGCCCAGTCCCGGCCCTTCCTGCTGTCCCCGCTGGTCCTGTCCGCCCCGGTCCCCGAGGGCACGGAGCTGACCGGCGCCGAACAGGTCCACCACGTCCTGCGCCGCTGGCTGACCGAGGCGGAAGAGGCGGACCACCGCCCCCTGCCGGACCACACCGGACGAGCGGCCTGAGCGATGGCGACGGGCGTCACGGGCGAATATTCGGGTGACGGACACACCCCCCGGTTGAGAACCTCGACGGTGAACCGTCCACCCCGCCGCAACCGCGCCCGTCGAGGCGCGAAGAGGGAGTTCCTGCGTGCAGGCAGCCGTCACCGTCACCCCCGCCCGTGTCCCGGAGCTGCTGCTCGGCCTCGCCACCGTGCGGCCGGTGTTCCTCTGGGGCGCGCCCGGCATCGGCAAGTCCTCCCTGGTGAGGGAGTTCGCCGAGAGCCTCGGGCTGGAGTGCGTGAGCCTGCTGGGCACCCAGCTGGCCCCCGAGGACCTGATCGGCGTGCCGCAGATCCGTGACGGCCGCTCGGTGTTCTGCCCGCCGGAGGCGATCGCCCGCGACGAGCCGTACTGCCTGTTCCTGGACGAGCTGAACGCGGCCACCCCGGACGTGCAGAAGGCGTTCTACTCGCTGATCCTCGACCGCCGCATCGGCGACTACGAACTGCCCAAGGGCTCCGTCGTGATCGGCGCCGGCAACCGCTCCACCGACAACGCCCTCGCCCGGCCCATCGCCTCCGCGCTGGTCAACCGGCTCACCCACGTCCACCTGGAGGCGTCCCCGAAGGACTGGCTGGTGTGGGCGGCGGACAACGGCATCCACCCGTGGATCACCGACCACCTCACCGACCGTCCCGACCACCTGTGGTCCAAGCCGCCCAAGACCGAGGAGCCGTTCTCCACACCCCGCTCCTGGCACATGCTCTCCGACGCGCTGCACTCCTTCGGCCGCGACCTGGGCGAGGACACCCTGAAGGTCCTCGCCCACGGCACGCTCACCCCCGCGCACGCCACAGCCTTCTGCGGCTACGTGAAGATCGTGCGCAGCCGCTTCGGGATCGACGCCGTGCTCAAGGGCGAGGCCCGCTGGCCGCACCGCCCGGAGGACCGCGACCTGCTCTACTACCTCGCCGAGTCCTTCCGCGGCCGGCTGGTGAAGGAGCTGCCCGCGTCCAAGGAGCACATGTCGGCGGCCGGCCGGCAGATCGCGTACCGGGCCAAGAGCCTGCTGGTGCAGCTCGCCGAGATCTCCGTCGAGGTCGCGCAGACCGTCATCGCCTCCGACGCGGACGGCAACCCGGTGCTGCCGTCGTGGTTCCTCGTCGAGGCGGCCCGTGACATGCCCCGGCTGGTGGAGGCGCGCCGGTGAGCCGTGGCCGCGGCAAGAACCCGCAGCCCAAGGGCGGCAAGGGGCAGCGCAAGCGCGACCTCGCGGCGGAGGCGTTCACCGCGGGGCTGGCGATCATGCGGGCCAACCCGGCGCTGGCCGCCGTGGACGTCGACGTCTGCCGCCGCGAGGACTGCGAACTGGCCCCGCGCGACGGTCTGGTGCGCGTCGACTCGGACGCCGTGCTGCACGTCCACCCCGACCGGCAGGCCGACCCGGAGACCTGGGCGTGGGCCCTCGCGCACGCGGTCCTGCACCTCGGCTTCGGCCACGTCCCGGCCGCCGAGGGGCCCCGCACCCAGCCGGACGCCTGCGAGCTGGCCGCCCGCTGCGTCGTCGTCAACCGTTTCCTGCTCGGCTTCCCCGTCGGCAAGGTGCCCGAGGACCTGCCCGCCGCCTACCCCGACGGCGACGAGGAGCGGCTCGCCGCCGCCTGGCGGCGCGGCGGGATCCCCGCCGTGTACGAGCGCTGCGGCACCGCGGGCGGCGAGGCGGACCTGCACCTGGAGCGGTGGCAGGGCTGGTACGGGCAGCCGCCGGACCACCAGCTGGCGTTCGCCACGGCGCTCACCCGCACGGTGTCCGCCGCGATGGACATGGCGGGCGGCCGCCGGGACAGCCTGGGCGGCGCGCCGGCCCCGCGCCGCCCCTGGCACAAGGCACTGAGCTGGTTCGTCTCCTCCTATCCGCTGCTCGGCGGCATCGCCTCCGGCATGACCCTGGTCGCCGACGCCGAACTGGCCCGCGCCCACGGCATCTCCGTCGCCGCCGTCGACGCCGGGGCCGGCGAGATCTACGTCAACCCGCTGCGGCACCTGCAGGACGAGGAGTGGCGGTTCGTGCTGGCGCACGAGATGCTGCACGCCGCCCTGCGCCACGGCGACCGCTGCGGCCCCCGCGACCCGTTCCTCTTCAACGTCGCCTGCGACTTCGTCGTCAACGGCTGGCTGGTGGAGATGGACGTCGGCACCATCCCCGAGGGCCTGCTGTACGACAAGGACCTCGCCGGACTGTCCGCCGAGGAGGTCTACGACCGCATCGTGGACGACCGCCGCGCCCGGCGCCTGGCCACCCCGCGCGGCAAGGGACTCGGCGACGTGCTCGGCGCCCCGCTCGGCCCGCCCCGTGACTGCGTCGACCTCGACGGCTTCTACCGGCGCGGTCTCACCCAGGGCATGGACCTGCACGACCGTCAGGAGCGCGGCCTGCTGCCGGCCGGACTGGTCCAGGAGATCCGCACGCTCAGCCATCCGCCGCTGCCCTGGGACGCCCGGCTGGCCCGCTGGTTCGACGAGTTCGTGCCCCGCCCCGAGCCGCTGCGGTCGTTCGCGCGGCCCTCCCGGCGGCAGGCGTCCACCCCGGACATCCCGCGCGCGGGCCGCCGGTTCCCGCCCGAGGAGGTCGCCCGCTGCACCTTCGGCGTCGTCCTCGACACCTCCGGCTCCATGAACAGCGTGCTGCTCGGCAAGGCGCTCGGCGCGATCGCCTCCTACGCCGGGTCCCGGGACGTGCCGGCCGCCCGCGTGGTGTTCTGCGACGCGGCACCGCACGACGCGGGCTACCTGCCGGTCGCCGAGATCGCCGGGAGGGTGCGGGTGCGCGGCCGGGGCGGCACCGTGCTCCAGCCCGGCATCGACCTCCTCCAGCGCGCCGACGACTTCCCGCCCGGCGCGCCCGTGCTGGTCATCACCGACGGCTGGTGCGACGTACTGCGGGTCCGGCGCGAGCACGCCTACCTGATCCCGCAGGGCGCGCGGCTGCCCTTCACCCCGAGGGGGCCCGTCTTCCGGGTGAGTTGAGCCGTGATGTGATCGGATGGGACAGGACGCCCGGTGACGGGCGTCCGGACCGAGCACCGCCGGACACCCGGCCGGACTTTTCTCGAAAGGACTGCGTCATGGCAACCACGCGCGCCGCACACACCGTCTGGGAAGGCAGCCTCTTCAAGGGCAGCGGGGTCGTCGCCTTCGACTCCTCGGGTGCCATCCCCGAGCAGCCGGTCACCTGGGCCTCGCGCGCCGAGGACGCGAACGGGAAGACCAGCCCCGAGGAGCTGATCGCCGCCGCGCACTCCAGCTGCTTCTCGATGGCCCTGTCCAACGGCCTCGACAAGGCGGGCAACCCGCCCACCCGGCTGACCACCAACGCCGAGGTCACCTTCGTGCCCGGCCAGGGCATCACCGGCATCCACCTCACCGTCGAGGGCACCGTCCCCGGCCTGGACGAGGCCGGCTTCGTCGCCGCCGCCGAGGACGCCAAGGTGAACTGCCCGGTCAGCCAGGCGCTGAAGGGCACCGAGATCACCCTGACGGCGAAGCTCGCCTGACCGTCCGTACCGCCGGGCCACCGCAGGCCGCCCCCGCCGGGGCGGCCTGCGCCGCGTCCGCCACCGAAAGCCGCCGCCCATGACGCCACGCCCCGCCGTCTCCGCCCACCGGGGAGGCACCGAACGCGCCGCCCCGGCCACCTGGGAGGCGTACCAGGACGCGCTCGCCACCGGCGCCGAGTACGTCGAGTTCGACGTCCGGCGCACCGCCGACGGGGTCCTCGTCGTCCACCACGACCCCCGGGTGGGCGGCACCGGCCCCCTGCTGTCCACCCTCACGCGCGCCGAACTCGACGCCCGCGCCGGACACCCGGTGCCGCTCGTGGACGACGTGATGGCGCTGGTCGCCGGGAAGCTCGTCGCACACCTGGACCTGAAGGAGACCGGGTACGAGCGGGAGCTGGCCGACCGCGCGGTCGCCCTGCTGGGCGAGGACGGGTTCGTCGCCACGACCCTGGAGGACCGCTCGGTCGCCGCCGTCACCGCCGCCCGCCCGGGCGTGCGCACCCTGCTCTCCCTGGGCCGCGACGGCCGGGGCCTCGGCCGTCGCCGGCTGGTGCGGACCCGGATCAGCGAACTGCTGCCCCTGCGCCGCGTCCGGGCCTGCGGCGCCCACGGGGTCGCCGTGCACCAGCGGCTGGCCCGCGCCACCGTGCTGCGCGAGGCCGCCCGGGCCGGACTGTTCACCATGGTGTGGACGGTCAACGAGGACACGGCGATGCGGGCCTTCCTCCGTGACCCGCGGGTGGACGTCCTGGTCACCGACCGTCCCCGCCGCGCCGTGCGGCTGCGCGACCACCCGGACGGGCCCACCGGACGCTGACGGCTCCCCACCGGCACTCTTGACAACAGCCCGCTCAAGTTTTGTGCTGGAAGTGTTCGGAAGCCCGAAGAGGTGCCCTGGCGGAAGGGGACAGCGATGGGACGTGCCGTCGGAATCGACCTGGGAACCACGAACTCGGTGGTCGCCGTGCTCGAGGGCGGTGAGCCCACCGTCATCGCCAACGCGGAGGGCGCCCGCACCACGCCCTCGGTCGTGGCCTTCGCGAAGAACGGCGACGTGCTGGTCGGGGAGGTCGCCAAGCGGCAGGCGGTGACCAACGTCGACCGCACCGCACGCTCCGTCAAACGGCACATGGGCGACGCCGGGTGGCGGTTCCCCGAGCAGGGCGACATCGACGGCACCCGCTACCGGGCCCAGGAACTGTCCTCCCGGGTGCTGCAGAAGCTCCGCAGGGACGCCGAGTCCTACCTCGGCGAGGAGGTCACCGACGCGGTCGTCACCGTACCGGCGTACTTCGACGACACCCAGCGCCAGGCCACCAAGGAGGCGGGCGAGATCGCCGGCCTCAACGTGCTCCGGATCGTCAACGAGCCCACGGCCGCCGCCCTGGCGTACGGACTGGACAAGGAGAACGACCAGACCGTCCTGGTGTTCGACCTGGGCGGCGGCACCTTCGACGTGTCGCTGCTCGACATGGGCGAGGGCGTCATCGAGGTCAAGGCCACCAACGGCGACACCCACCTGGGCGGCGACGACTGGGACCAGCGGGTCGTGGAGTGGCTCGCCAAGCGCTTCAAGGGCCAGTACGGCGTCGACCTGGCCCAGGACAAGATGGCGGTGCAGCGACTGCGGGAGGCCGCCGAGAAGGCCAAGATCGAGCTGTCGTCCTCCACCGAGACCACGATCAACCTGCCCTACATCACCGCCTCCGCCGAAGGCCCGCTGCACCTCGACGAGAAGCTCACCCGGGCCCAGTTCCAGGAGCTCACCGCGGACCTGCTGGACCGCTGCAAGCAGCCCTTCCACCAGGCCGTCAAGGACGCCGGGGTGCGGCTGTCCGACGTCGACCACGTCATCCTCGTCGGCGGCTCCACCCGGATGCCCGCCGTCACCGACCTGGTCCGCGAGCTCACCGGCAAGGAACCCCACAAGGGCGTCAACCCCGACGAGGTGGTGGCCCTCGGCGCCGCCCTCCAGGCGGGCGTCATCCGCGGCGACGTCAAGGACGTCCTGCTGCTCGACGTCACGCCGCTGTCCCTGGGCATCGAGACCAAGGGCGGCATCATGACCAAGCTGATCGAGCGCAACACCACGATCCCCACCCGCCGTTCGGAGATCTTCACCACCGCCGTGGACAACCAGCCCTCGGTCGGCATCCAGGTCTACCAGGGCGAGCGTGAGATCGCCGCGTACAACAAGAAGCTCGGCGTCTTCGACCTGACCGGTCTGCCCCCGGCCCCGCGCGGCGTCCCGCAGATCGAGGTGGGGTTCGACATCGACGCCAACGGCATCATGCACGTCTCCGCCAAGGACCTGGCCACCGGCCGTGAGCAGAAGATGACCGTCACCGGCGGCTCGGCCCTGCCGAAGGACGACATCGACCGCATGATGCGGGAGGCCGAGCAGTACGCGGAGGAGGACCGCAGGCGCCGCGAGGCCGCCGAGACCCGCAACCAGGCCGAGCAACTCGTCTACCAGACCGAGAACTTCCTGCGGGAGAACGGCGACAAGGTGCCCGGGGACACCAAGGCCGAGGTGGAGGAGGCCGTCACCGCGCTCAAGGGGTTGCTGGGACAGGAGAACCCCGACACGGCCGAGCTGCGCACCGGCGTCGAGAAGCTCGCCTCGGTCAGCCAGCGGATGGGTCAGGCGATGTACGCGCAGACGGCGTCCGCCCCCGAGGGCGAGACCGCCGGCCCCGGCACACCGCCGCAGGAGGACGACGGCGTGGTGGACGCGGAGATCGTCGACGACGACAAGGACGCCGGCGGGCGGCGGGACGGCGCGGCCTGAACGGGCCCGCGCCTCACAGGCGCTCCCGGCACTCCCGCAGCAGCTTCTCGGTGCGCTGGGTCGTGGCCGCCCGGGCCGTCATGTGGTCCAGCACCTCCAGGTGCACCGAGACCTCCCTGCGGGAGTCCAGATACAGGGCGCCGGTCAGGTACTCGGTGAACACCATGTCCGGCAGCTCCGGCTCGGCGAACCGGAACAGCGAGAACGGCGCGTACGTCCCCGGGTGCGGGCCGTCGGCGAACTCGGCGATCTGGAGCGTGACGCGATCCCGTGCGGAGTACTCCAGCAGCTTGTCCAGCTGCTCGCGCATCACCCGGCTGTCCGGGCTCACCGGACGGCGCAGCACCGTCTCCTCCATCAGCACCCACAGGTGCGGCGGGTCCGGGCGCTCCAGCAGCCGCTGGCGTTCCATGCGCAGCGCCACGTGCCGCTCGACGGCCTCCCGGCCCGCCGTGCCGATGGTCCCGGCCTCCAGGACCGCCCGCGCGTAGTCCTCCGTCTGCAGCAGACCGGGCACGAAGTGCGGCTCGTAGGAGCGGATGATCCGGGCGGCGCCCTCCAGGCTCACGTACAGGCTGAACCACTCGGGCAGCACGTCGTGGTAGCGCTGCCACCAGCCGGGACGGTTCGCGTCCTCGGCGAGCAGGACGAACGTGTCGGTCTCGCTGTCGGGCACCCCGTAGGCCGTCAGCAGCATCTGCACGTACGGGATCTTCAGGGCGACCTCGGCGGTCTCCATCCGGCGCACGGTCGCCGGCGCCACCCGCAGGATCCGGGCGGCCTCCTCCCGGGAGAGCCCCGCGGCCTCCCGCAACTCGTACAGCCGCCGTCCCAGGACCACCTGGCCCACGGTGGGTGCGGCCCGCCGCTCACTCAACGCCACGCCTCCCCAACGCGCCCGGGCATGCGCTCATCCTGTCATGTCCCTCAGAGACTCTCACGTGCCGTGGACGACCGCCCTGTCCCGCCGCCCCGCGCCGCATTACCCCGCACGTAATCGACCCGGTCCGGCCCGCACGGGATCGTGGACGCACCGAATCCGGTGACCGCTCCCGACGGAGGATGATGCCCGTGTCCGCGACCCCGCTCGCCGCGCCCGCCCGCACCCTGGAACCGCTGCGGACGCTGCGCCGCCTCCTGGCCCTCGACGCCGTGGTGACCGGCGCCAACGCCGTCGCCTACCTCGCCCTGTCCGGACCGCTCGGCCGCTTCTTCGGCGTCGGGTCCGGCCTGCTGCTCGGAGCCGGCGCGTTCCTCGCCGCCTACGCGGCCGGCGTGGGCCTGCTGGCCGCCCGGCCGCACCCGCCGGCGCCCGGCGTGCGGGTCGTCGTCGAGGCCAACCTCGCCTGGACGGCCCTCAGTTTCGCCGCTCTCGCGCTGTGGCTGACGCCGACCGCCGCCGGTGCGCTGTGGACCGGGCTCCAGGCGCTCGCCGTGGGCGGCCTCGCGCTGCTCCAGCACCGGGCGCTGAGGGCGCGTCAGCTCAGCCAGGTCTGAAGGTACGCGGCCGTCGCCGGGTCCGCCGGGAGCAGCGTCTCCACGGCCAGCTCGGCGACGGTCACGTCCATCGGGGTGTTGAAGGTGGAGATGGACGACACGAACGACAACGTCCGTCCCCGGTGCTCGATCACCATCGGCAGCGCGAAGTACGCCACCGGCTCGGCCGGTTCCTCCGGACCCGCGGTGTCCGGTACGGGGTACGCCGCCACCTCGTCGTACAGCGCCCGCAGCCGGTCCGAGCGGCGCAGGGCGATGTTGCGCCGCATCTGTTCCAGCAGATGCCCGCGCCACTCCCGCAGGTTCCGGATCCGCGGCGCCAGCCCCCGCGGGTGCAGGGTGAGCCGCACCGCGTTCAGCGGCGGCGTCAGCAGCGCCTCGGGGACGCCGTCGAACAGCGCCAGGACTCCCCGGTTGGCCGCCACGACGTCGTACATCGCGTCCACCACCAGCGCCGGATACGGCTCGAACCCGCCGATCAGCCGCTCGATGCCGGCGCGCACGACCTCCAGCGCGGGGTCGTCCAGCGGGGTCTCCGGGTAGCGGGGCGCGTAACCGGCTGCCAGCAGCAGCGCGTTGCGCTCCCGCACGGGCACGTCCAGGTGCTCGGCGAGCCGCAGCACCATCTCCTCGCTGGGCCGGGACCGGCCGGTCTCGATGAAGCTGATGTGGCGGGCGGAGGAGTCGGCGCGCAGGGCCAGCTCCAGCTGGCTGACCCGCCGCTGCTGCCGCCAGGCGCGCAGCAGCGGACCCACGCCCTCGGTGCGGGAAGGGATGCCGGACGTGACGGTGGTCATGCCAGGACGGTAGCCGAGGAGCCGCCGCGCGGAGGAGGCGCCCGCCGTCCGGCCAGGGCACGGAGGGGGCTTCTGTGGCAGCCTGGACGCGGCAACGAGAGCCGACCCCGGCGAAGGAGCACCGACCATGCCCGTCGAACCGCTGTCCCGGACGGAGATCGAGGCCCGGCTCGCCGAGCTGCCGGGCTGGACGCTCGACGGCGACCGCCTCACCCGCGCCTACCGGCTGAGCTCGCACATGGCGGCGGCGGCCATGGTCGTCCATGTCGCCCGGGTGCAGGACGAGCTGGACCACCACTCCGACCTCACCCTCGGCCACCACACCGTCTCCCTGTCCGTGCACACGCACAGCGCGGGCGGCGCCGTCACCGAGAAGGACCTCGAGCTCGCCCGCAGGGTGGACGACTTGGCGCCCGCCCACGGGGCACACTGAGGCGCGTGCTGGACTACGACGAGGAAGCGGAACGCTACGACGCCCTGCGCGGCGGGGAACCCCGCGCGGCGGCGGCCGCCGAGGCCGTACTGAGCCTGGTCCCGCGGCAGGCGCGGCGCCTGCTGGACGTGGCCTGCGGCACCGGCATCGTCACCCGGCTGTTCCCGCGCGCCCGCCCCGGGCTGCGGGTCACGGGCGCGGACCTCTCCGCGTCGATGACCCGGCTGGCGGCGGACCGGCTGCCCGGGGACGTGGTCCGCGCCGACAGCCGCCGGCTGCCCTTCCGCGACGCGTGCTTCGACGCGGTGGTCAGCGTGTGGCTGCTGCACCTGCTCAACGACCCCGCCGACGTGCGCGCCGTCATCCGCGAGTGCGCCCGCGTGCTGCGCCCTGGCGGGGTGTACGTCACCACCGTGCACAAGGGGCTCTCGCACAACGTCGGCAGCGACATCGACGCCGTGCTCGCCGACCGCCCGCCGAGCCCCGTGCCCGACGACCCCGCGACGGTCGCGGCCCGGGCGGCGGGGCACGGACTGGTCCCGGCGGGTCAGGCCCGCTTCCGGGGCCACGGCCAGGGCCGCAGTCCCAGCCGCACCGTGCACGACCTGCGACGCGGCTGGTTCGTCACCCTCCCGACCGGCCACCCCCTCGTGGACGACTTCGCCACCCGCCTCTCCGCCCTCCCGGACCAGAACCGCCCCCGCCCGGACCCGGTCTTCACCCTCAAGGCGTTCCGCAAACCGTAGTGCCCCCTGTCCCGGACACGGCGCCCACCGACTCCCGGAGCTGTTCGAAGGCGGTGGGGGAGGGGCGGCGGGGCAGGAACGCGGCGATGGCGCGGGCGCAGTCCGCCGGGCTCGTCGTGGTCGTGTCGCACTCGACGTCGTACACGCCGTGCGCGTGCACCCGCCCGTACTGCCGGGCAGCGAGCCCCGCCGGACGGTCGCCCCGCTCCCGCTCACGCCGTTCGGTCTCCTCCAGGGAGCACCGCACGCCGACCAGAACCACCTCTCGCGGGTCGAACAGCGCGAGACAGTCGGCGAGTCGCCACTCCTCACTCAGCACATGGTCGACGACCACGTTGTTTCCCGCCGCGGCCATTCCCGCGACCGCCCGGTGGTATCCCCGCCAGGTCCGGTGCAGTACCTCCGGAAGCCGGTCGGCGTCGATCTCCCGGCTCGTCCGCATCCGGTGGAAGGCGTCCACGGGCATGTGGAAGTACGGCTCGTCCAGGACGTGCAGCAGTTCCCTCGCGATGCTGGACTTGCCCGAACTGGACGTCCCGTTCAGGAAGATGATCCGTCCGTGCATCGGGGCTCCTTCGGGGTCGCCGGCGGGGGCGGCCCCGTCATCCCTCGCCGGCGGTGGTTCTTCGCACGGTGGGGTGTCCGTCCTCGTGGGGGGGAAGGGCCGGGGCCGGAGCGTGCGAGGGCCGGACGGCCCCCCCGTGCGTGAGGGGGCCGTCCGGCCCGGTGGTGGCCCCGGCGTCAGGTGCCGGGGCCGGTACGCGGAGCGTCGGCGGGGACTATTCGAGGAGCTCCGCGTACGCGCCCATGGCCGTGGCGATGTCCGCCTGGGCCCAGAACCGGTGGTACGTGAAGACCGGCGCGGCACCGCCCTTCAGATAGCTCTCGATCTTCGACCAGGCCGGGTCGTCCTGGTAGAAGGACCGGATGGACAGGAACGTCGACGAGGAGTCGATCCGGTCGCCGTTCGGCATGGTGCCGGTCCAGCCGGACGGGACGTGCACCGGGTCGTCGAAGCGCTCGTAGTCGCGGCGGGTCTCCGGGACGGCGATGCCGAGGTCGTCCTGGTGGTTCTCCCACATGCCGTCCAGCAGCGCCTTCGCCGTGTCCGCCGCCTCGGTGTCACCGGAGCGGGCGGCGTAGTACGTCAGGATCTTGGCGTAGGAGCCGGCCACACCGACGTCGTTGGTGTAGTCGACGACCTCGACGTGCAGCCCGTTGTTGGCGCCCGGCGAGGACGCGTTCCAGGTGTCGGGCTTGCCGGACCACTTCAGCGTGGACGGGAAGAGGAACGACCCGTCCGGGTTGACCGTGGTCTCGGACAGCGCCCAGTCGACCCACTTGTCGAGCACCGACTTGGCGAGCGCGTTGCCGGTCTGCTGGTACACCTCGGCCACCCGCTCCAGCGACCACGCCTGGAAGCCGAACCACTGGTTCGACGGCGGGTCGTGGTACACCGGCTTCTCGTCGTAGAACATGCCGTAGAAGGTCGGTGTGCCGGACGGCGGGGTGGTGTAGCGGCCCGCCCAGCTGTTCGTCGCGCCGCCCGCGATGCCGCCCTCGGCGGACTGCAGCCAGCGGTAGAACTCCAGCTGGCGCTGGAACGACTTGCCCCAGTCCTCCGCGCCCGTCGCCGACTTCGGCTTCAGCGGCGCGTGGTTGGCCAGCGCGTACGCGGCGAGCGGGTTCTGGTAGCCGCCGTGCGCGTGGCTGGAGCCGATGCGCCAGGACCAGCCCGCCGAGGTGTCGGTGGCGCCGCCCCAGGCGTAGTACCAGGAGAGCAGGTAGTGCGAGGCGTCCTTGCCGGTGCCGGCCGGGCAGGACGTGCTGGTGCAGTTGCCGACCTTCTTGAAGTACTTGTCGTACATCGCGTAGCGCAGGTAGTCGCCCATCTTGGCGGCCTTGGCGACGGTCCCGGCGACCTCGCCGCCCTTGCCCTGCTCCTTCGCCCACAGGTCCGCCCAGTACGCCGCCTGCACCGCGCGCGCGTCGGCGTCGGGGGCGTTGGTGAACTTCCACTGCTTGGCGTAGGACGCGTCCTTGGTGAACAGGTCCAGGTAGCCGTTGGTGCCGCCGTACTTGAAGGCGTCACAGGTGGGCTGCGTGACGGTCTCCCACACCGACTCCTGCGGTCCGCGCTGGAAGGTGTTGATGTAGGACGGGCCGGTGTCGGACGGTCCGGCCTCGCACTTCCCGGGCGAGTTGCCGTAGCCGTAGACGTTGTCCACGTCCTGGATCCAGTGCATGCCGTACACGTTGTCGGTGCCGTACGCCGACTTCAGCTCCGCCGCGATCGGGTCACGGCCGACGGAGACATTCGAGTCGAGCTGCGACGGGTACTCGTCGGGGGTGTCGTGCTCGGGCGCGTACGTCGCCGGCTTCGAGGGGTCGTAGAAGGAGGTGGTCGGCTGGTCCGCGGCGGTCGGGATGGCGTACCGCTCCATCGTCCCCCAGGCGTCGTTGAACCGCGTCCAGTCCCCGGTGATCCTGCCGTACATGGCCTGCAGCCACAGCAGGTAGCTGTACGCCTCCGAGGTGGTCTCGTGACCGTGGTCGGGCGCCTCGACGATCAGCGTCTCGACCGAGTGGTACGGGATGCCCTCCGGCGAGAAGTAGCCGTTCGCCGGGTCGGTGATCTTGTCGTACAGCTCCAGGAACCGCGCCTCGTACGACTTGGTCGCGCCCAGCTGGGTCACGGTGACCGCGGCCTTGGCGTGGCCGGGCGCCGAGGACTCGAAGACGGCCGAGCCGGTGCCGGAGTCGTCGGCTGCGACGGTCACCTTCTGCGCGGTGTTCCAGTTCGACGGGGTGAAGGTGAGGGCCGCGCCGGAGGACACCGACAGCCCGGTGTTGCCGCTCGCCCGGGCCGTCGTGACGGTCACGTCCGCGCTCGGCTGCTTGGAGAGCTTCACCTCGAAGGTGCCCGACTCACCCTGGCGGACGCCCAGTTGGGAAGGGCTCGCGACCACGGTGGGTCCCGAGGCCACCGTGATGCCGACCGGGGTGGAGGAGGCGGAGGCGCCCAGACTGTCGTAGGCCTTCGCGACCAGCGAGTGGGCGCCCACGGCCAGTCCGCCGACCGCCAGCGTGTACGGGGCGGAGGTGTCCGTGCCGAGCAGTTCGGTGTCGTCGTAGAACTCCACCTTGGTGACCGTGGCCCGGTCGGCCGCGGCGGCGGTGGCGGCGAGCGGCACCGTCTCGCCCTGGGTGAAGACCGAGCCGGCCTCCGGGCTGGTCAGCACGGCGATGGGCGGCTGGTGGGTGCCGGTGCAGGTGGTGCCGTTGACCGCGAAGGAGGCGGGCGCCGCGTTGGAGCCGCTGTAGGAGAACTGGGCGCCGGTCGTGACGGCGCCGCCGGCGGCGATCCGGCCGTTGTGCCCGGCGTTCTTCACGGTGACGGTGGAGCCGGACTGCGACCAGCTGCCGTTCCAGCCGTTCACCAGGCGCTGGTTGCCCGTGTAGGAGTACGTCAGGGTCCAGCCGTCGATGACGTCGGTACCGCGGTTGGTGACCGTCAGGTCGGTCGTGAAGCCCGACCCCCAGTCGTTCGTCTTGTAGTCCACGCTGCACTGGACGGCCGCCGCACGGGCGGGGGTGGAGCCCGTCGAGAGCATCGTCAGCGGCAGGGCGAGCGCTGTCACGGCGACGGCTAACAGGCGCCGCACGCCACCGCGTCTGCGGGGTGGGGGATGCATGTGCTGGTCCTTCCTGCGACTCGACATGTCAAGGCTTGAACCAGTGGGAGCGCTCCCATAGTGGAGACGGGGTGATGACCGGTCAAGCCTTGGGGCAAATCGAAAAGATTCGACGGACGCGGAAGCGCCAAAGTCCGCACACCCTCTGTTCTTCATCGTCACTTGGCGCTAGCTTCATGTGCACCAGTGGGAGCGGTTCCATCAGTCGACGCGTCCGTCACGACGCGTCCGAGCTGCAAGGAGTCGCTCGATGCGCCACCCCCCGCGTTCAGTACTTTTAGCCACCCCCGTGCACGTGTGGAGCACCTGACGCGGGGGCGCTCATCCCCGTGGGATCCCTGTGCCGTCGTGCTGCCCGGAGACGTCCGGCCGGCATCACGGACCCGCCCGTGCGGATCCGGGACGGCATCCCCCACCCCGTAAGGCACCAGGCCGCGCGATCGTCCGCGCGCGCCCTCGAAGGAAAGCCCCCTACGGATAGGAACCCGCACAATGAGTCGCACCAGAACCGCGCTCCTCGCCGCCATGGCGCTGGTCGCCGGCGCCACCGGGTCGGCGATCGCCGCCGTCCCGGGCGACGCCGGCGCGGCCGCCGTCCCCTGCACCGTCGACTACACGGTGCAGAACCAGTGGGACACCGGCTTCACCGCGTCCGTGACGGTCACCAACCACGGCGCCGCGAAGTCGTCGTGGGCCGTGAACTGGACGTACGCCGGCAACCAGAGGGTGACCAGCGGCTGGAACGCCAGGATCACCCAGTCCGGCGCGAACGTCACGGCGGCCAACGAGTCGTACAACGCCACGCTCGCCACCGGAGGCTCCGCCACCTTCGGCTTCCAGGGCAGTTACAGCGGCACCAACGCCGTGCCCGCCACCTTCACCCTCGACGGCGTGACCTGCAACGTCGACTCCGGCGGCCCGACGGACCCGACCGACCCCACGGACCCGACGGACCCCACGGACCCGACCGACCCGGGTGACCGCGTCGACAACCCGTACGACGGCGCGAAGGTCTACGTGAACCCCGAGTGGTCCGCGAACGCGGCCGCCGAGCCGGGCGGCAGCCGCATCGCCGACCAGCCCACCGGCGTCTGGCTGGACCGCATCGCCGCCATCAACGGGGCCGGCGGCAAGATGGGGCTGCGGGACCACCTCGACGAGGCCCTGGAACAGCAGGGCTCCGGCGAACTCGTCGTCCAGCTCGTCATCTACAACCTGCCGGGCCGCGACTGCGCCGCCCTCGCCTCCAACGGCGAGCTGGGCCCGACGGAGATCGACCGCTACAAGAGCGAGTACATCGACCCGATCGCGGAGATCCTCTCCGACCCGAAGTACGCCTCGCTGCGGATCGTCACCACGGTCGAGATCGACTCGCTGCCCAACCTGGTCACCAACGTGTCGCCGCGGGCCACCGCCACGCCGAACTGCGACGTGATGAAGTCCAACGGCAACTACATCAAGGGCGTTGGCTACGCCCTCAACAAGCTGGGTGACGCGCCCAACGTCTACAACTACGTGGACGCCGGCCACCACGGCTGGCTGGGCTGGGACGACAACTTCGGCCCCTCCGCCCAGCTGTTCAAGCAGGCCGCGACGGCCGAGGGCGCGACCGTCGCCGACGTGCACGGCTTCATCGCCAACACGGCCAACTACAGCGCGCTGGAGGAGGACCACTTCTCCATCGGCGACAGCGTGGGCGGCAAGTCGGTGCGCGAGTCGAAGTGGGTCAGCTGGAACCGCTACGTCGACGAGCTGTCGTACGCCCAGGCGCTGCGCGAGGAACTGGTCTCGCTCGGCTTCGACTCGAACATCGGCATGCTGATCGACACCTCCCGCAACGGCTGGGGCGGGGCGGACCGGCCCACCGGGCCCGGCGCGACGACCAGCGTGGACACCTACGTCGACGGTGGCCGCTACGACCGCCGCTTCAACCCGGGCAACTGGTGCAACCAGGCCGGAGCCGGACTGGGCGAGCGGCCCCAGGCGTCCCCGGAGCCCGGTATCGACGCCTACGTGTGGATGAAGCCCCCGGGTGAGTCCGACGGCGCGAGCGAGGCCATCGACAACGACGAGGGCAAGGGCTTCGACCGGATGTGCGACCCCACGTACACCGGCAACCCGCGCAACGACAACAACATGTCGGGGGCGCTCGGCGACGCCCCGATCTCCGGACACTGGTTCTCCGCCCAGTTCCAGGAGCTGATGCGGAACGCCTACCCGCCGCTGTCGTGACGGCCTGACCCCGGTCCGCCGGGCCCGGACCCTTTCGCGGGGCCCGGGTCCGGCGGACCCGCGTCCCGTCCGCTTTTGCGGGAGTGGCAACACCGTTTGCCCCTTCCCGGTGCGTCGTCGCACGCTGACCGCATCCGAGCGGAGAGGCTGACCACCATGGCGCACCACCACCACGCACCCGGGCACGACGACGACCACCGGCGGCACGATGACCAGCAGCACGGGCACGGGCAGCACGGGCACGACCACGAACACCTCGACTGGGCCGAGCTGGCACCGCTGCTGGAGTCGCAGGCGGAACTGTTCACCCCGCTGTACGAGCGGGCCCTGACCTGGCTGGCCAAGGAGGTCACCGAGCCGGGGCTGGTCGTGGACGCCGGCAGTGGTCCCGGCGTGATCTCCGGCCTGTTCGCCGAGACCTTCCCGGGCGCCCGGATCGTGGCCGTCGACGGCTCCGAGCCGCTTCTGGAGCGGGCCCGCGCCCGCGCCGGACGCCTGGGGGTCGCCGACCGCTTCGACACCCTGACCGGCGACATGCCCGGTGTGCTGGCCGAGCTGGACTATCCGGCCGACCTGCTGTGGGCCAGCCGCAGCGTGCACCACCTCGGCGACCAGGGCGCGGCGCTCGCGGCCTGCGCCGAACGCCTCGCTCCCGGTGGCACCCTGGCCGTGATGGAGGGCGGGCTGCCCGCCCGATTCCTGCCCCGTGACATCGGCTTCGGGCGCCCCGGACTCCAGGCACGGATCGACGCCGTGGAGGAGGAGCGGTTCACACGGATGCGCGAGGAACTGCCGGACGCGGTGGCCCAGGTGGAGGACTGGCCCGCGCTGCTCACCGCGGCGGGACTGCGCCACACCCGCTCGCGCACCTTCCTCCTGGACCTGCCGGCCCCGGTGCCGGAGCGTGCCCGCGCCTACGTGGTCACGTCCCTCACCCGCACCCGCGAGCTGCTCGGCGAGTACCTGGACGCCGACGACCGCGCGACCCTGGACCGTCTGACCGACCCGGACGACCCGGCGAGCGTCCACCACCGCCCGGACGTGTTCGTCCTGGCCGCGCACACCGTCCACGCGGCGGTGCGCCCGGTGTGACCGGAACGCGTCGAGGGCGTACCGGCACACCGGTACGCCCTCGACGTCTCCCGCGCGGGTGCGGGCTTCAGCCGGCGGTCCTGACGACGACCGTACCGGCCATGGAGTCCACCAGGTTCTGCTTCTCACTGCCGAAGATCTTGAACAGGTTGACCAGGCCCACGATGCCCGCCGTGACGGTGCTGAGCACGCCGAGCACCAGGCCGCCCAGCAGGAAGTTCCGGACGAACATCTCGCCCCACGTCAGCCGGGCGCCGGTGTCCTTCTTCACGATGGTCAGGCCCATGAGCTTCTGGCCGGGATTCGCCGAGTCGTTGGACCAGGTGACCATGGCCCACACCAGCCAGCCGACGACCAGGGTGACGGTCATCAGGACGACGTTGAGCAGGTAGGCGAGGAACCGCGACCCCGCGCCCACGCGCAGTTCCTTGGGCACGGGGTACAGGACGCCGGCGTGACCCGGCACCGGGGCCGGAACGACGGGCGCCACGGGGACGACGGGTGCCGCGGGGACGACGGGCGCGGGCCCGAACCCGGTCGGCGCCCCGGGCGCGGGCGCGGTACCGGTCGCGGGGTCGGCCGGGGCCGCGGCAGGCGTCTTGTCCAAGTCCATGGCACTGCTCCTGGGAGAGTTCTGAAGAAGTGAAGATCGTGTGACGAGCGTGCGCAATTGATAGCAGCCCGGGGCGACTTCTGCAATGTGCAAACGTCAACCACCGTGCGCTGACCCGCGAGGACGCTCCGGCCCGCGCCCGGCGGAAGCGCTCGACCGGGCCGTCGCGCCTTCACGACTCCCGCACAAGCAGCCGTGTTTGCCTGTACGGCCGCCCCGGTACGGGGGAGGGATCGCTTGACTTGGGAAGCGCTTCACGTGGTGGACTTCCCCGCACTCACACACAAGGGGGACAGATGACCGACGACACGCGCGTCACGCTCGTCACGGGTGGCGGGAGCGGGATCGGGGCGGCCGTGACGCGGCGGCTGCTGGAGGCGGGGGAACGGGTCGCCGTCACCGGGCGCGGGGAGGAACGGCTGCGGACGTTCGCCAAGGAACTGGGCGATCCGGAGCGGCTGTTGATGATCCCCGGGAACGCGGCGGCGTACGACGACGTGCGGGCGGCGGTCGACGCCGCGCTCGCGCGGTTCGGCCGGCTGGACACCGTCGTCGCCAACGCCGGGTTCGCCACCCACGACACGGTCGCCGAGGGCGATCCCGCCGGGTGGACCGAGATGGTGCTGACCAATGTGCTGGGCCCGGCCCTGCTGATCCGGGCGTCCGTCGACGCGCTCAGGGAGAGCGGCGGGCGGATCGTGCTGATCGGCAGCGTCGCCGGGTTCGTGCCCACCCCGGGAAATCTGTACGGGGCCACGAAGTACGCGGTGACCGGGCTCGCCGAGAACACCCGGCGGCAGGTCACCGAGTGGGGCATCGGGGTCACCCTGATCGCGCCGGGCCGGGTGGAGACCCCGTTCTGGGACGGCGGGGACGGTCTGCCGCCGGGCAACCTGCTCACCGCCGGCCAGATCGCCGACTCGGTGGTGTGGGCCCTCGGTCAGCCGGAGGGGGTGGACGTCAACACCGTCGTCGTCAGGCCGGCGGGACAGCCGAACTGACCGGCCCGCACACGCCGGTGGGACAGCTGAACCGACCAGCCTGGACACGCCGTCGGGGAAGCCGAACCGACAGCCCCGCACACGCCGGTGGCCGGCCGCCCGTCACCACGGGGGCCGGCCACCGGAGCCTGTGCCTCAGGCCTGGTTGAACTCCGCGGGGTCGAGACCCAACCGCCGGTCCTCGTTGAGCGCGCTGATCGCCGCGAGGTCCTCGGCGTCCAGGGTGAATCCGAAGACGTCGATGTTCTCCTTGATGCGGGACGGCGTCACCGACTTGGGGATGACGACGTTGCCCAGCTGGAGGTGCCAGCGCAGCACCACCTGCGCGGGGGTGCGGCCGTGCTTCTGCGCGATGGCCACGATCGCCGGGATCTCCAGGATGCCCTTGCCGGAGCCCAGCGGGGACCAGGCCTCGGTGGCGATGCCCTGCTCCGCGTGGTACTCCCGGGAGGCGGCCTGCTGGAGGTGCGGGTGCAGCTCGATCTGGTTGACCGCCGGGACGACCGACGTCTCCGCGATCAGGCGCTCCAGGTGCTCCGGCAGGAAGTTGGACACGCCGATCGCGCGGGCCCGCCCGTCGGACAGCAGCTTCTCGAACGCCTTGTACGTGTCGACGTACAGGTCGCGGGCCGGGGTCGGCCAGTGGATGAGGTACAGGTCGACGTAATCGAGGCCCAGCTTGGCCAGCGAGGTGTCGAAGGCCTTCAACGTGGAGTCGTACCCGTGGTCGCTGTTCCACAGCTTGGTGGTGACGAAGATGTCCTCACGGGGGACGCCCGACCGCGCGATGGCCTTTCCGGTGCCCTCCTCGTTGCCGTAGATCGCCGCCGTGTCGATGCTGCGGTAGCCGGCCTCCAGTGCCGCCGCCACGGCCGTCTCGGCCTCCGCGTCCGGTACCTGCCAGACGCCGAAGCCCAGCTGGGGCATCTCCACGCCGTTGTTCAGGGTGATCGGGGGGACCTTGCTCACGAGCTCTCGATCCTTAGGTTGTGGTCAGCTGATACCCCCATCGTCAACGATCACGACGCTCCGCGCATTCCTGACCGCGGAATTCATGCCCGGTAGAGCGCCTCGACCTCTTCCCCGTAGGCCTTCTCGATCGCCTTGCGCTTCAGCTTCAGCGACGGGGTGAGCAGTCCGTGCTCCTCGGTGAACGGCTGCGCGAGGATGCGGAAGGTGCGGATCGACTCGGCCTGCGAGACCAGGGTGTTGGCCGCGACCACCGCGCGCCGCACCTCCGTCTCCAGGTCCGCGTCGCGCACCAGTTCGGCCGGGGGGAGCTGCGGCTTGCCGCGCATCGACAGCCAGTGCTCGACGGCCTCCTGGTCGAGGGTGACCAGCGCGGCGACGTACGGCCGGTCGTTGCCGACCAGGAGGCACTGGTTGACCAGCGGATGGTCGCGTACCCGTTCCTCCAGCACCCCCGGCGAGACGCTCTTGCCGCCGGACGTCACCAGGATCTCCTTCTTCCGCCCGGTGATCGTCAGATAGCCGTCCTCGTCCAGCGCGCCCAGGTCGCCCGTGGCCAGCCAGCCGTCGTGCAGCGTCTCGTCGGTGGCCTTGGGGTTGTTGAGGTAGCCCTGGAAGACGTTCCCGCCGTGCAGCCAGATCTCGCCGTCGTCGGCGATGTGCACGCTCACCCCGGGGATCGGCTGCCCCACCGTGCCGTAGCGGGTGCGCTCGGGCGGGTTGGCGGTGGCCGCCGCGGTCGACTCGGTCAGCCCGTACCCCTCGTAGATCTGCACGCCCGCGCCCGCGAAGAACAGGCCGAGCCGGCGGTCCATGGCCGAACCGCCCGACATGGCGTGCCGGATCCTGCCGCCCATCGCGGCGCGGATCTTGGTGTAGACGAGCTTCTCGAAGAGCTGGTGCTGCATCCGCAGCGACGCCGACGGGCCGGGCCCCGTGCCCCAGGCCTTCGCCTCCACCGCGTCCGCGTACCGCACCGCCACCTCGACGGCCTTCTCGAAGGGCCCGCCGCGCCCCTCCCGCTCGGCCTTGCGCCGCGCCGCGTTGAACACCTTCTCGAAGATGTACGGCACGGCCAGGATGAACGTCGGTCTGAACGCGGCCAGGTCGGGCATCAGCGCGGCCGCGTTCAGCTGCGGCTGGTGGCCGAACTTCACCTTGCCGCGAATCGCCGCGACCTCGACCATCCGCCCGAAGACGTGCGCGAGCGGCAGGAACAGCAGCGTCGACGCCTCGTCGCCCCGGCGGGAGTGGAACACCGGCTCCCAGCGCTCGATGACCGTGTCCGCCTCGTACATGAAGTTGCCGTGCGAGAGCGCGCAGCCCTTGGGGCGGCCGGTGGTGCCCGAGGTGTAGATGACCGTCGCCACCGAGTCGGGCGTGACCGCCCGGCGGTGCCGGTGCACCACGTCGTCGTCGAGGTGCGCCCCCGCGTCGTACAGCTCCTGGACGGCGCCGGCGTCGAGCTGCCACAGCCGGCGCATCCGCGGCAGCCGGTCGATGACCGTGGCGATGGTCATCGCGTGGTCCTCGTGCTCCACGATCGCGGCCGTCACCTCCGCGTCGTGCAGCATCCACGAGCACTGCTCGGCGGAGGACGTGGGGTAGACCGGGACGACCTGCGCGCCGATCGCCCACAGCGCGAAGTCGAACAAGGTCCACTCGTAGCGGGTGCGGGACATGATCGCGACCCGGTCGCCGAACCGGATGCCGCCCGCCAGCAGGCCCTTCGCCAGGGCGAGCACCTCATCACGGAACTCGGCACAGGTCACGTCGCGCCAGTGGCCGTCGTCGTCCTTGCGGCCGAGTGCCACGCGCAGCGGCTCCTCCTCGGCGTACCGGAACACCACGTCGGCCAGACCGCCCACCGAGGGCGCCTGTGACAACGGAGGGTTGGTGAACTCGCGCAATCCCGCTCCCCGCTTCCTGGCGCTCGGACCGGTGCGGCAACACCGTCGTCCCGCACAGCGCGGTGAAAGCTACCCCACGGGTCCGAGGGGCGGAACCGGGTCGAAAGCCGCGTACCAGGCGGCCTGGTGTCGGCCGGTGAAGGAGATACCTCCCAGATGGGGAGAGGTCCGGCACATTCCTGACGGTGGAGTAAGTTTCGGTGCGGCAATCTCCACGGAATCTGTACGACCCCATGACCGCCCCATGGCCGTCGCGACGGCTCTCACCCAGCTCAGCGCACGGACGACCCGGACCGTCACCCCCGCCCGCCGCGGTGCAGCCGGTCGCCGCCCGCGAGGATCGCCGCCGCCAGCGCGTCCGCCGCGCCCTGCGCCGAGGGGCGGCGCCGGCCGTGCACCACCACGAAGTCCACCGAGCCCGGCTCCGGCAGCCCCGCCCGCTCCGGCATCCGCACCAGCCCCGGCGGGATCAGCCCGCGCGCGTGCACCATCACCCCGAGCCCCGCCCGGGCCGCCGCGAGCAGCCCGTTGAGGCTGCCGCTGCTGCACACGATGCGCCACTGCCGTCCCTCCCGCTCCAACGCCCGCAGCGCGAGGTCCCGGGTGATGCCGGGCGGCGGGTAGACGATCAGTGGCACCGGGCGGTGCGGGTCGAGGCGCAGGCCCGGCGTGCCGATCCAGACCAGTTCGTCCTGCCACACCAGCCGGTGCGGGTCCGGGCGCGGATCCTCCGGCCGCCGCTTGGCCAGCACCAGGTCGAGGCGGCCCGCGGCGAGCTGCTCGTGCAGGGTGCCCGACAGCTCGACCGTCAGTTCCAGGTCGACCTCCGGGTGCTCGTGCCGGAACCGTTCGAGGATCTCCGGCAGCCGGGTCAGCACGAAGTCCTCGGACGCCCCGAAGCGCAGCCGCCCGCGCAGCCGGGTGCCGGTGAAGAACTGCGCCGCCTGCTCGTGCACGTCGAGGATGCGCCGCGCGAAGCCGAGCATCGCCTCGCCGTCCTCGGTCAGCTCCACGGAGTGGGTGTCCCGGGTGAACAGCAGCCGCCCGGTCGCCTCCTCCAGCCGCCGCACGTGCTGGCTCACGGTCGACTGGCGGAGCCCGAGCCGCCGCGCCGCCTGCGTGAAGCTCAGCGTCTGGGCCACGGACAGGAAGGTCCGCAGGTGGGTCGGCTCGTACATGCCCGGCAGCCTACCCCCGTCATCACGTATCACGATCACAGTGAGTGCGGTGTACGGGATTCCCGATCACGGGACGGAGGAGCACGATGGGGCGGGGACGCCTTGTCCCCGGCAGCCGGGGGAACCCGCCCTCCGCGACCGCACCGCCGAGCACACACACCCGAGCACGTGGAGCACCGTGAAACGCCCGCACTGGCCGCGATGGATGCCGATCGACCCGTACATCACGCTGCTGCTCGGCACGGTGGGTGTGGCCGCACTGCTGCCCGCCCGCGGCACCGGCGCGGACATCGCCTCCGGCGCCTCCACGGCCGCGATCGCGTTCCTCTTCTTCCTCTACGGCGCCCGGCTCTCCACCCGTGAGGCACTGGACGGGCTGAAGCACTGGCGGCTCCACCTCACCGTGCTGGTCTGCACGTTCGCCGTCTTCCCCTTGCTGGGCCTGGCCTCCCGCGGACTGGTCCCGGTGCTGCTCACCGACCCGCTGTACCAGGGGCTGCTGTTCTGCACGCTCGTCCCCTCCACCATCCAGTCGTCGATCGCCTTCACCTCGATCGCCCGCGGCAACGTGCCCGCCGCGATCTGCGCCGGATCCTTCTCCTCGCTGGCCGGCATCGTCGTCACCCCGCTGCTCGCGGCGGCGCTGCTCGGCGGCGGCGCCGGCGGCTTCTCCGCGGACTCGGTGGTGAAGATCGTGCTGCAGTTGCTGGTGCCGTTCCTCGCCGGGCAGTTCACGCGCCGCTGGATCGGCGGCTTCGTCGCCCGCCACCGCAAGGTGCTGGGACTGGTGGACCGGGGCTCGATCCTGCTCGTCGTCTACACCGCGTTCAGCGAGGGCATGGTGCAGGGCGTCTGGAGCCAGGTGAGCCCCGCCCGGCTCGGCGGACTGCTCGTCGTCGAGGCCGTGCTGCTCGCCGTGATGCTGGCGCTCACCTGGTACGGAGCCAAGGGGCTCGGCTTCGGCCGGGAGGACCGGATCGCCATCCAGTTCGCCGGGTCGAAGAAGTCGCTGGCCGCCGGACTGCCCATGGCGAGCGTGCTGTTCGGGGCGCACGCCTCGCTGGCCGTGCTGCCGCTGATGCTGTTCCACCAGATGCAGCTGATGGTGTGCGCGGTGATCGCCAAGCGCCGCTCGAAGGACCCGGTCCCGGAGGCCACCCCGGAGGACCGGGCCGCACGGTCACGAACCGAGGTCGGTACAGGCACACGTTCCGGCTGAGCACCACCGCCGCCGCGGACGTCCCCCAGCCGGCCCACGTCGTGGCTGAGCACCAGAGGCTGCTCCAGCGGTCGCGCGGGGTGCCGTCGTCGTGCGGTGTCGTCCGGCACGCCCGGTGACGTCAGGGGCCGACAGGGCTCGGGTCCACGGCACCCTGTTCGCGGCGGGGCCCCGCGGCGCAGGGGGCGCTCCCCGCCGGCTGGGGCCCCGCCGCCGTGCAGCGGGGGGACCGGTCAGGCCCTGACGGCCGCGGCCCGCAGGGCGATCCGCTCCTCACCCGCGTACACGTTCATGGAACTGCCCCGCAGGAAGCCCACCAGGGTCATGCCGGTCTCCGCCGCCAGGTCCACGGCCAGCGAGGACGGCGCCGAGACCGCGGCCAGCACGGGGATGCCGGCCATGACCGCCTTCTGCGCCAGCTCGAACGAGGCCCGACCGGACACCATCAGGAGCGTCCGGGACAGCGGCAGGTTCCCCTGTTGCAGCGCCCGGCCGACCAGCTTGTCGACCGCGTTGTGCCGGCCCACGTCCTCCCGTACGTCCAGCAGCTCGCCGTGCTCGTCGAACAGGGCCGCCGCGTGCAGTCCGCCGGTGCGGTCGAAGACCCGCTGGGCGGCCCGCAGCCGGTCCGGCAGCTCCGCCAGCAGCTCCGGCGTCACCCGCAGCGGCGGGCTGTCCGCGATCGGGTGACGGGTCGTGGTGCGCACCGCGTCCAGGCTGGCCTTGCCGCACAGACCGCAGGAGGACGTCGTGTAGACGTTCCGCTCCAGCGTGATGTCGGGGATCTCCACTCCGGGGGCGGTCGTCACGTCGACCACGTTGTACGTGTTCGAGCCGTCGGCGGTGGCCCCGGCGCAGTAGACGATGTTGCGGAGGTCCGAGGCCGCCGCCAGCACGCCCTCGCTGACCAGGAAGCCGGCCGCCAGCGCGAAGTCGTCCCCCGGGGTGCGCATCGTGATCGCCAGGGGCTTGCCGTTCAGCCGGATCTCCAGGGGCTCCTCGGCAACGAGCGTGTCCGGGCGGGTGGACACCGCCCCGTCCCGGATGCGGATCACCTTGCGTCGTTCCGTGACTCGTCCCATGTCCCTGTCCGTTCCGTTCAGTCCCGGTTCTGCACGTGCTGGTAGCCGAACCGGCCCTTGATGCACAGGTTGCCGTGGGTCACCGGGTTGTCGTGCGGCGACGTGACCTTCACGATCTCATTGTCCTGCACATGGAGCGTCAGGTTGCAGCCCACGCCGCAGTAGGCGCACACGGTCGTCGTGCGCGTCTGCCGCGACTCGTCCCACGTACCCGCCTCCCGCATGTCGAACTCCGACTTGAACGACAGTGCCCCCGTGGGGCACACCTCGATGCAGTTGCCGCAGTACACGCACGCCGAGTCGGTCAGCGGCGCGTCGTGCTCCACCGCGATACGGGCGTCGAATCCGCGCCCGGCGACGGAGATCGCGAAGGTGTTCTGCCACTGGTCGCCGCAGGCGTCCACGCACTTGTAGCAGAGGATGCATTTGCCGTAGTCGCGCACGTAGAGGTCGTTGTCGACCCGGGGCTCCTCGTTCAGCCGGGCCGCGTCCGGTCCGAAGCGGTCCGGCTTCGCCTCGTACTCCTTCAGCCACTCGGCGACCCGGGGCGTCGTCGACAGGTCGACCGAGGAGGCGAGGAGCTCCAGGACGACCTTGCGGCTGTGCCGCGCCCGCTCGGTGCCGGTACGCACATCCATGCCCGCCTCCGCCTTGCGCGAGCAGGCGGGGACCAGGGTGCGTGAGCCCTCGACCTCCACCACGCAGACCCGGCAGGCGTTCTTCGGGGTGAGCGTGTCGCCCTCGCACAGCGTCGGGATGTCCTTCCCCGCGGCCCGGCAGGCGTCCAGGACCGTCGATCCCTCGGGCGCCCGGACCGGCTCACCGTCCAGGGTGAACTCCAGCAGGCGGCGGGGGATCCCCAAAGGTGTCACGGTCATTCGTACGCCCCCAGACGGTCGATGGCGGATTCCACGGCGTTCCACGCGGTCTGGCCCAGACCGCAGATCGAGGCGTCCCGCATCGCGCGCCCCACCTCGCGCAGCAGGGTGATGTCGGCGGCGGCGTCCGCGCCGGTGCGCTCGGCGATCCGGTGCAGCGCCTCCTCCTGGCGGACCGTGCCGACCCGGCAGGGCACGCACTGCCCGCAGGACTCGTCGCGGAAGAACTCGGCGATGCGCAGCAGCAGGCGGGGGAGCGGGACGGTGTCGTCGAAGGCCATGACGACTCCGGAGCCGAGGGTGGTGCCGGCTTCCCGAGTGCCTTCGAAGGTGAGGGGGATGTCCAGTTCGTCGGGGCGGACGAATCCGCCGGCGGCCCCGCCGAGCAGCACCGCCCGCAGACCGTCCCGTACGCCGGCGAGCGTGAGGAGCTCGCCGAGGGTCGCGCCGAACGGCAGCTCGTAGATCCCGGGGCGGGCCACGCTGCCCGAGACGCAGAACAGCTTGGGACCGGTGGACGCCCCCGTGCCGATCGCCGCGTACGCGGGGGCGCCCAGGGTGAGGATCGGCAGCACGTTGACCAGCGTCTCCACGTTGTTCTCGACGGTCGGCTTGCCGAACAGCCCCTTCTCCACCGGGAAGGGCGGCTTGGAGCGGGGCTCGCCCCGATAGCCCTCGATGGAGTTGAACAGGGCCGTCTCCTCGCCGCAGATGTAGGCGCCCGCACCGCGCCGGATCTCGATGTCGAAGGAGAAACCCTGGCCGAGGACGTCGTCGCCGAGCAGGCCGCGCGCCCGCGCCTGGGCGATGGCGTGCTCCATGCGCTCCAGGGCGCGCGGGTACTCGCCGCGCAGATACAGGTAGCCGTGCCGGGCGCCGGTCGCGTACGCCGCGACCGTCATGGCCTCGACCAGCGCGTACGGGTCGCCCTCCATCAGCACCCGGTCCTTGAACGTGCCCGGCTCGGACTCGTCGGCGTTGCAGACCAGGTAGTGCGGGTGGTCCGGCTGGGAGGCGGTGGCCTGCCACTTGCGGCCGGTCGGGAAGGCGGCGCCGCCGCGTCCGAGCAGACCGGAGTCGGTCACCTCCCGGATCACCCCGGCGGGCCCGAGGGCGAAGGCGCGGCGCAGCGCGGTGTAGCCGCCGTGCGCCCGGTAGTCGTCCAGGTCGGCCGGGTCCACGGTGCCGACGCGGCGCAGGAGCAGCAGCCCGGGATCGCCGGCCTGCGGGACCGCCGTGACGGCCGGCGGCTCCTGAGGGGCGTTCTCCGGGGCGAGCGCCGCCCGGACCACGGCGTCCGCGGTGGCGGGCGCGCACACGGCGGTGGCCCGGGGGACGGCGCCGGGCGCTCCGCCGTCGGGCGCCGTGGAAGCGTCCTCCCCGGCCCGGACCACCAGCGCCGCCGGGGCCCGCTCACACAGGCCCAGACACGGGCCGCGCTGCACCGCCACTCCGGACGCCGGGCCCAGGCGGGCCTCCACCGCGTCGCACAGCTTCGGCGCGCCCGCCGCCGCGCAGGCCAGGTCCGTGCACACGTGCAGCACCGTGGCCGGGCGCGGACGCACGGAGAACATGGCGTAGAAGGTCGCGACCCCGTACGCCTCGGCCGGCGGGACCGTCAGCCGGCGGCACAGGTAGTCCAGCGCGCCCTCGCTGATCCAGCCGACCCGGTCGTTGAGCGCGTGCAGCCCCGGCAGCAGCAGGTCGCGGCGGTCGCGCGCCGCCCGCCCGCCGCGCGCCCACCGCAGGTCCGCCTCGGAACGGTCGGCGCCCTCCCAGGACGACTCGGGCGGGCCCAGCAGGGCGTCCACGGCGGCGCGTTCCTCGTCGGTCGGTTTGCTGTCACCGAAGTGCAGGTCCACGCTTGCTCACCTCACGTGTGTCGGAGCCGGGAGCTTCTCGATCCGGATCGCCGACGCCTTGAACTCCGCCGTCCCCGCGATCGGGCAGTTCGCCTCGATCGTCAGCTGGTTGGTGTCCACCTCGTCGGGAAAGTGGAACGTCATGAAGGCGAGCCCCGGCCGCAGCGCGGGGTCCACCCACACCGGCGCCAGCACGGACCCGCGCCGCGAGGTCACCCGCACCTCCTCGCCCACCACGACGCCGTACCGCTCGGCGTCCTCCGGGCACAGCTCGACGGACTCGCCGCGCCGCAGCGGGGAGGCGAAGGAGCCGCTCTGCACCCCGGTGTTGTAGGAGTCGAGGCGGCGCCCGGTGGTGAGGCGGATCGGGTACCGCTCGTCGGTGAGGTCCACCGGCGGGTCGTGCTGAACGATCCCGAAGGGCGCCGGCCGCCCCCGCCGCCCGGGGTCCTTCTCCCACAGCCGGCCGTGCAGGTACGGCGGTTCCAGCGCGTCCGTGCTCGGGCACGGCCACTGGATGCCCTGGTGCTCCTCCAGGCGGGCGTACGTCATGCCGTGGTGGTCAGGGGAGACCGAGCGCAGCTCGTTCCACACCGCCTCGGAGTCGGCGTACTTCCAGTCGTGGCCGAGGCGCGTGGCGAGGTCGCAGAGGATGTCGATGTCCTCGCGCGCCTCACCGGGTGGTGTCACGGCCCGGCGGACGCGCTGCACCCGGCGTTCGCTGTTGGTGGTGGTGCCCTCGGTCTCGGCCCAGCCGGCGGTCGCGGGGAGCACCACGTCGGCCAGTTCGGCGGTCCTGGTGAGGAAGATGTCCTGGACGACGAGGAAGTCCAGCTCCTTCAGCCGGCGCACGGCCTGGTCGCTGTCCGCCTCCGACTGGGCCGGGTTCTCGCCGATGCAGTAGACGGCACGCAGCGACCGGTCCTCCATCGCCTCGAACATCTCGGTCAGGGTCATCCCGTAGTGCGGCTGGATGACGGTGTCCCAGGCGGCCTCGAACTTGGCGCGCACGCTCGCGTCGAGGGGGTCCTGGAATCCGGGGAGCCGGTTGGGGATCGCCCCCATGTCGCCGCCGCCCTGCACGTTGTTCTGGCCGCGCAGGGGCTGCAGGCCCGAGCCGTAGCGGCCGACGTGCCCGGTCAGCAGGGCGAGGTTGATCAGGGCCCGCACGTTGTCGGTGCCGTTGTGGTGTTCGGTGATGCCGAGCGTCCAGCACAGCTGGGCGCGTTCGGCGCGGGCGTAGGCGTGCGCCAGTTCCCGTATCGCCGCGGCCGGGACGCCCGTCACCTTCTCGGCGAGCGAGAGCGTCCAGGGCTCGACCAGCGCCTTGTACTCCTCGTATCCGGTGGTGGCCCGCCGGACGAACGCCTCGTTGACCAGACCGGAGTGGATGATCTCGCGGCCGATCGCGTGGGCCATCGCGATGTCCGTGCCGACGTTCAGCCCGAGCCAGCTCTCCGCCCACTCGGCGGTGGACGTCCGACGCGGGTCGACGGCGTACATCCGGGCGCCGTTACGGATGCCCTTCAGCACGTGCTGGAAGAAGATCGGGTGCGCGAAGCGGGCGTTGGAGCCCCACATCACGACGACGTCGGTGTGCTCCACCTCTTCGTACGACGAGGTGCCGCCGCCCGAGCCGAACGCGGCGGACAGCCCGGCGACCGAGGGGGCGTGGCAGGTGCGGTTGCAGGAGTCGACGTTGTTGGTGCCCATGACCACCCGGGCGAACTTCTGCGCCACGTAGTTCATCTCGTTGGTGGCGCGGGAGCAGGAGAACATGCCGAACGCGCCGCGCGCCGCCGACAGATGGCGCGCGGTGCGGTCCAGGGCCTCGTCCCAGGTGGCCCTTCGCAGCGGCTCGTCCCGGGAGTCGCGGACGAGGGGGTGGGTGAGGCGGGTGTAGGTCTTCGGGGTCCGGTCGCGTTTCCTCATGCGGCGCTCCTCAGCGCGAGCAGGTCGGACAGGGCGTGCACGGTGCGCAGGGTGGGCACGGGGACGCCCGTGATCTCCGCCAGCTCGACCACGGCCGCGAGCAGCACGTCGAGCTCCAGCGGTTTGCCGCGCTCCAGGTCCTGGAGCGTGGAGGTGCGGTGGTCGCCGACCTTCTCGGCGCCGGCCAGCCGCCGTTCGATGGAGACGCCGACCTCGCAGCCGAGGGCGTGGGCGACCGCCAGCGTCTCGGCCATCATCGTCTCGATGACCCGGCGGGTGCCGCCGTGGAGGCACATCTGCCGCATGGTGGCCCGCGCCAGGGCGCTGATCGGGTTGAAGGAGATGTTGCCCAGCAGCTTGAGCCAGATGTCGTTGCGCAGGTCCGTCTCGACCGGGCACTTCAGGCCGCCCGCCCGCATCGCCTCGCTCAGCTCCCGGCACCGCGCGGAGACGCCGCGGTCGGGTTCGCCGATCGAGAAGCGGGTGCCTTCCACATGGCGTACGACACCGGGCCGTTCGAGTTCGGTGGCCGCGTACACCACGCAGCCGACGGCCCGTTCGGGCGCGAGGACCGCGCTGACCGCGCCGCCGGGGTCCACGCTCTCCAGGCGGCGTCCGTCGTACGGTCCGCCGTGCCGGTGGAAGTACCACCAGGGGATGCCGTTCTGGGCGGCCACCACGGCGGTCGTGCCGTGCAGCAGCGGCTCGATCAGCGGCCCGCACGCCGCGTACGAGTTGGCCTTCAGGCCCAGGAACACGTAGTCGACCGGGCCGACCTCGGCCGGGTCGTCGGTGGCACGGGGACGCGCGGTGAAGTCACCGCGCGGGCTGAGCACCCGGACCCCGTCCTGCCGCATGGCCGCCAGATGCGGTCCACGGGCGATGAGATGCACGTCGGCGCCCGCACGGTGGAGCGCGGCACCGACGTAGGCGCCGATCGCCCCGGCGCCGAGGACTGCGACTTTCATGGCGAAGGGAGCTCCGTTCGGTCGAGGGATACCGAAGAACCGGGAGAATCGCCGAATCTCTGTCGACGAAATATTGTCTACAGTATGGAGGCGAGGCCGACAAGGCTTTGTGCAGTACCGGTGGTTGTCCGCTCAACCGTCTTCTCAAGGGGCCGGTCGCTCCCTACGGTTGGGGATTCATGAGTCCCCCCGTCGCACCGCCGGGCTGGAGCCGCTGGCTCGTACCGCCCGCCGCACTCGCCGTACACCTCTCCATCGGCCAGGCCTACGCCTGGAGCGTGTTCAAGCCGCCGCTGGAGTCCGCGCTCGACCTCAGCGGCACCCAGAGCGCCCTGCCCTTCCAGCTCGGCATCGTGATGCTCGGGCTGTCCGCCGCCTTCGGCGGCACCCTCGTCGAACGCCGGGGACCGCGCTGGGCGATGACCGTCGCCCTGATCTGCTTCTCCTCCGGCTTCCTGCTCTCCGCGCTGGGCGCGGCAACCGAGCAGTACTGGCTGATCGTCTTCGGCTACGGCTTCGTCGGCGGCATCGGCCTGGGCATCGGCTACATCTCGCCCGTCTCCACGCTCATCAAGTGGTTCCCGGACCGGCCCGGCATGGCCACCGGCATCGCCATCATGGGCTTCGGCGGCGGCGCGCTGATCGCCTCCCCCTGGTCGGCGCAGATGCTCGAATCGTTCGGAAGCGACAACGTTGGCATCGCGTACGCCTTCCTGGTGCACGGACTGACGTACGCGGTGTTCATGCTGCTCGGCGTGCTGCTGGTGCGGGTGCCGCCCACCGCCCGGCCGACGGCCGACGCGCCCGCCGTCACCGCCGGGCCGCAGGTCTCCGCCCGGTCCGCCGTGCGCACCCCGCAGTTCTGGCTGCTGTGGCTCGTGCTCTGCATGAACGTGACCGCCGGCATCGGCATCCTGGAGAAGGCCGCGCCGATGATCAGCGACTTCTTCGCGGACAGCTCCGCACCGGTGTCCGCGACCGCCGCCGCCGGGTTCGTCGCCCTGCTGTCCGCCGCCAACATGGCGGGCCGCATCGGCTGGTCCACCACCTCCGACCTCATCGGCCGGAAGAACATCTACCGCGTCTACCTCGGCGTCGGCGCGCTGATGTACGCCCTCATCTGGTCGCTCGGCGACTCCTCCAAGCCGCTGTTCGTGCTCGCCGCGCTCGTCATCCTGTCCTTCTACGGAGGCGGCTTCGCGACGGTCCCCGCCTACCTCAAGGACCTGTTCGGCACCTACCAGGTGGGCGCCATCCACGGCCGGCTGCTCACCGCCTGGTCCACGGCCGGCGTCCTCGGACCGCTCATCGTCAACTGGGTCGCCGACCGGCAGGAGGAGGCCGGCAAGCACGGCCCGTCCCTCTACGGGGTGTCCCTGGTCGTCATGATCGGGCTGCTGGCCGTCGGCTTCGTCGCCAACGAACTGGTCCGCCCCGTCCACCCCCGCCACCACGAACCCGCCGCCGGCACCCCGGCCGGGACCCCGAAGGAGGCCGCCCATGACCGGCGAGAGCAGTCAGAGTCCGCCTGAGCCCGACCGCCGCGCGCTGATCGCCTTCTCCTGGCTCTGGGTGGGCCTCCCGCTCGCCTACGGCCTGTACGAGCTGGTGCGCAAGGCGACCCAGCTCTTCACCGGGTGACCGGCCGGTGGCCGAGGGGACGGGCGCGGGGACGCCTGACGGAGCCTTCCCGGGGCTGACGGAAGCCGACAAGCCTCGCGCCCGTTTCCTGTCGCTTCACTTGCGGCCGTACCCGTGAGTCACTGATCAGACTGGTGCATCCCGCAACCGGATCACCAAGGGGATCACCATGAGCGGCTCGCGCATCACCGCCGTCGGCCACTACCAGCCCGCCCGGGTCCTGACCAACGAGGACCTGGCGGGCATGGTCGACACCAGCGACGCGTGGATCACGAGCCGGGTGGGCATCCGTACCCGTCACATCGCCGGTCCCGACGAGCCCGTCGACGAACTGGCCGCGCACGCCGCCGCCAAGGCGCTCGCCGCGGCCGGCCGCACGCCCGCCGAGATCGACCTGGTCCTGGTCGCCACCTCCACCGCGATCGACCGCTCGCCCAACATGGCCGCCCGGGTCGCGGCCCGCCTCGGCATGCCCGGCCCCGCCGTGATGGACATCAACGTGGTGTGCGCCGGCTTCACCCACGCCCTCGCCACCGCCGACCACGCCGTGCGGGCCGGCGGGGCGCGGCGGGCGCTGGTGATCGGCGCCGACAAGATGTCCGAGGTGACCGACTGGACCGACCGCACCACGTGCGTCCTGGTCGGCGACGGGGCGGGCGCGGCCGTCGTGGAGGCGACCGAGGAGTGCGCCGGGGGCGCGGAGGGTGCCGGGGCCGGCATCGGACCGGTGCTGTGGGGCTCCGTGCCCGAGATGGGGAACGCGGTGCGGATCGAGGGGACCCCGCCGCGGTTCGCGCAGGAAGGGCAGAGCGTCTACCGCTGGGCGACCACGCGGCTGCCGGAGTTCGCCCGGCAGGCGTGCGAGAAGGCGGGACTGACGCCCGAGGACCTCGCCGCCGTCGTGCTGCACCAGGCCAACCTGCGGATCGTGGAGCCCCTCGCGCGCAGGCTCGGCGCCGTCAACGCCGTCGTCGCGCGGGACGTCGTCGACTCCGGCAACACCTCGGCCGCGAGCATTCCGCTCGCCTTCTCCAAACTCGTGGAGCAGGGAGCGGTGTCGGCCGGGGACCCGGTGCTGCTCTTCGGCTTCGGCGGGAACCTGTCGTACGCGGGGCAGGTCGTGCGGTGCCCGTGAGCGCGCCACGGGTGACGCCGGTGTGACGAGGGCAACCCGAACGGGGTGCGGCGTCGAGCCGTAGACTGTAGACGAAAGACAATCACCACCCAGGACGTCTGCGGCGTCTCCGGCTCGTGCGCCGGGTGCACGGGCGCCGCCGAGGAGGGGGACCGATGTTGTCGACAGGACTGCCCCAGGGGGCGGTGCCCCGGCTCGAACGGCCGGGCCCGCTGCGCGACCGCGTCTACGAGGCACTGCTCGAACTCATCACCACCCGCGCCCTCCGGCCGGGTCAGCACCTCGTCGAGAGCGAACTCGCGGGCCACCTCGGGGTGTCCCGTCAGCCGGTGCGCGAGGCGCTCCAGCGTCTCAACACCGAGGGCTGGGTCGACCTGCGCCCCGCCCAGGGCGCGTTCGTGCACGAGCCGACGGAGGAGGAGGCCGACCAACTCCTCACCGTGCGCACCCTGCTGGAGGCGGAGGCGGCCCGGCTGGCCGCGAGCAACGCCGACAGCGAGGGGGTGCGGGCCCTGGAGGAGATCCTCGCCGAAGGGGTCGCGGCCGTCGAGGCCGACGACGTGGACGCCGCCGTGGCGCTCAACGCCCGTTTCCACGCCAAGGTGATGGAGCTGGCCGGGAACGCCGTGCTCGCCGAACTGGCCGCCCAGGTCGACCGGCGGGTGCGCTGGTACTACACGCCGGTCGCCCGGCAGCGCGGTGCCCAGTCCTGGGTGGAGCACCGGGAGTTGATCGCGGCGATCGCCGCGCGCGACGAGCAGTCGGCGACCCGCCTGATGCGGGAGCACACCGAGCACACCCGCCGGTCGTACCACGCCCGGACGGACGGCTGAGGGGCCGGGAAGCCCACGGGATTCCGGCCGGACCGGGCGGCCCGGGCGCGTTGAGCCCGCCCCGCCCGCCGGCGCGCGGCACCGCACGTTGCCTGGTCCCGGCGCGTTCGGGCCCGTACCGACCGGGTCCTCCCGGGTCCCCGCACCCCCTCTTTGTCCTGAGAGTGGAAAAAGTAGGGGTCAATTCCTGCGCGACTTCTTCCCACCTTCGGCAGGCGCTGCTACTTTCCCATCCGAAGGCACGCCACACACGTGGCCGGAATCCGGCGCGCACAGCCGACGAGGCGGGGAGGGGCTCGTGAGACGCATGACAGCGCGACCCGCGAACGCCCATCAGGCACGACTGCTCAGGCTGTTGCGCGACGGCGGACCCAACTCCCGTGCCCAGCTGGGCGACCAGGTCGACCTGTCGCGGTCGAAGCTGGCCGTGGAGGTGGACCGGCTGCTGGAGACGGAACTCGTCGTGGCCGACGGACTCGCCGCCTCGCGCGGCGGCCGCCGCTCCCACAACATCCGTCTCAACCCGCACCTGCGCTTCCTCGGCGTCGACATCGGCGCGACCTCGGTCGACGTCGCCGTCACCAACGCCGAACTGGAGATCCTCGGACACATCAACCAGCCCATGGACGTGCGCGAGGGACCGGTCGCGGTCTTCGAGCAGGTGCTCGCCATGGCCGCCAAGCTGAGAGCCACCGGGCTCGCGGAGGGGTTCGACGGCGCCGGCATCGGCGTCCCCGGACCGGTCCGCTTCCCCGAGGGCATCCCGGTGGCGCCGCCGATCATGCCCGGCTGGGACGGCTTCCCCGTGCGGGAGGCGCTCAGCCAGGAGCTCGGCTGCCCGGTCATGGTCGACAACGACGTGAACCTCATGGCGCTGGGGGAGCAGCACGCGGGCGTCGCCCGCACCGTCGCCGACTTCCTCTGCGTCAAGATCGGCACCGGCATCGGCTGCGGCATCGTCGTCGGCGGTGACGTCTACCGCGGTACGACGGGCAGCGCGGGCGACATCGGGCACATCCAGGCCGTGCCCGACGGCCGTCCGTGCGCCTGCGGCAACCGGGGCTGCCTGGAGGCGCACTTCTCCGGCGCGGCCCTGGCCCGGGACGCGACGGAGGCCGCCGAACAGCGGCTCTCCGCCGAACTCGCCACCCGGCTGGAGGCGAACGGCACGCTCAGTGCCGTCGACGTCGCCGCCGCGGCCGCCGCCGGTGACGCCACCGCCCTCGACCTGATCCGTGAGGGCGGCAACCGCACCGGCCAGGTCATCGCCGGCCTGGTCAGCTTCTTCAACCCCGGCCTGGTGGTGATCGGCGGCGGGGTGACCGGCCTCGGCCACACCCTGCTCGCCGCGATCCGCACCCAGGTCTACCGCGGCTCACTGCCCCTGGCGACGGGCAACCTGCCCATCGTCCTCGGGGAGTTGGGCCCCGCCGCCGGCGTCATCGGCGCGGCCCGCCTCATCAGCGACCACCTGTTCTCACCCGCGTAGGCCCACGCCGGGGCGGCCCCGCCGCCACCGGCACCAGCACCACCCGGCGCGGACCACCCCGCCCGGCACCAGCACCACCCGGAACGGGTTCGCCCGCCCGGCACCAGCACCGACCGGGGCGAGTGCACCGCCCCGGCACCACCCGGCGCGGGCCTGCCCGCGCCGACCCGAACTGCACCACCGCCGGCACGGGCGCCGTCCCGTACCGGCGTGCAGGGCACCACCCGCCGGCACGGGCGCCACACCGTCGCCGGCACGCAAGGCACCACCTCGCCGGTGCGACCGCCAGCCGCACCCGCACGACCCGCCGGTACGGAAGCCGCCCGTTCCGGCCCCTCGCCGGTGCGACCGCCAGCCGCACCGGTTGTCAGGCACCGACGTGCCGGTGCGACGGCCACTCGCGTCCGCACGCGGTGCGCCACGTGCCCGGACGGAAGCCGCCCGTCCTGGCACACGAGGCACCACCCGCCGGCGCGGACGCCGTCCCGTCGCCGGCGTGCAAGGCACCACCGTGCCGGTGCGATCGCCACCCGCGTCCGCACACGGCACGACCCGCCGGTACGGAAGCCGTCCGTTCCGGCGTACGAGCCGCACCAACCGTCGGTGCGGGGCACCGCCCCGTACCACCCGCCGGCGCGGGCGCCACCCCGCTCCGGTGCGAGCCGCACCACCCGCCGCGCAACCACACAACGCCGTCGCTCAGCTCCGCCCTGCCAGAAAACGCTTGCCCCGCACGGGGCCGGGACAGCCGGCCCCGCAGGGGGCCAGGCACCGCCTGCCCCGCGAGGGGCCACCGGCCCCGTACCGCCCGCCGAGGGGAATCCGCATGGCACCAGAACCACCGCTGCTCACCATGTCCGGCATCACCAAGTCCTTCCCGGGAGTCCGGGCCCTGGACGGCGTCGACCTCGACGTCCAGGCCGGCGAGGTGCACTGCCTGCTCGGCCAGAACGGCGCCGGCAAGTCCACCCTGATCAAGGTGCTGGCCGGCGCCCACCAGCCCGACACGGGCACGATCCGCTGGCGCGGCGACGACGTCACCCTGCGCTCGCCGATCGCCGCCATGCGCCTCGGCATCGCCACCATCTACCAGGAACTCGACCTGGTGGAGCACCTGTCGGTCGCGGAGAACGTCCACCTCGGCCACGAACCCACCGCCGCCGGCTTCGTCGTCCGCGGACGCGCCACCAAGTCGTCCACCGCCGACCTGCTGAAGCGGCTCGGACACCCGGAGATCGACCCCGGCCGGCTGGTCGGAGACCTCTCCGCCGCGCACCAGCAGATCGTGTCGATGGCCCGCGCCCTCTCCCACGACGTACGGCTGATCGTGATGGACGAACCGTCCGCCGCGCTCGACCCGGACGAGGTCGACAACCTCTTCCGCATCGTCGGCGACCTGACCGCCGAGGGCGTCGCCGTCGTGTACATCTCCCACCGCCTGGAGGAGATCCGCCGCATCGGCGACCGCGTGACCGTGCTGAAGGACGGCCGGGCGGTGGCCCGCGGGCTCCCCGCCAGGTCGACGCCCACCAGCGAGGTCGTCTCGCTGATGACGGGACGCAACGTCGAGTACGTCTTCCCGCCCCGGCCCGCCGCCGCACCGACCGCCGGCGAACCGGTGCTGACCGTCGAGAACCTGTCCCGCCAGGGCGAGTTCGCCCCGCTCGACCTCCAGATCCGCCCCGGCGAGATCGTCGGTCTCGCCGGGCTCGTCGGGTCCGGGCGGTCCGAGATCCTGGAGACCGTCTACGGCGCCCGCAAGCCGGACACCGGCCGGGTCCTCGTCGACGGCAAGCCCCTCCGGCCGGGCAGCGTCCGCGCCGCCGTCCGCGCCGGACTCGGCCTCGCGCCCGAGGAACGCAAGGCGCAGGCCCTGCTGATGCTGGAGTCGGTCACCCGCAACGTGTCCGTCTCCTCGATGTCCCGCTTCGCGCGGGCCGGCTGGATCGACCGCGGCGCCGAACTGGGGGCGGCGCGCGCGGCGGTCCGGGAGCTGTCCCTGCGGCCCGACAACCCCGACGTGCCCGTGCGCACCCTGTCCGGCGGCAACCAGCAGAAGGCCGTGCTCGCCCGCTGGCTGCTGCGCGGCTGCCGGGTGCTGCTGCTCGACGAACCCACCCGCGGCGTCGACGTCGGCGCGCGGGCCGAACTGTACGCCGTCGTCAGGCGGTTGGCCGACGAGGGCCTCGCCGTGCTGCTGGTGTCCAGCGAGGTCCCCGAGGTCCTCGGCCTCGCCGACCGCGTCCTGGTGCTGCGCGAGGGCACCGTCGTCCACACGGCGCCCGCCCGCGAACTCGACGAACACCGTGTACTCGACCTGGTCATGGAAGGAAGCCCGGCGTCATGACGCAGCCCGTCTCCCCGCCGCGGGACAGCACCGACAAGGTGCCGTCGGCCGCCGAGAAGCCCGCCTGGCGGGCCGTGTTGTTCCGCGCCGACGTGCGCACCCTGTCCCTGCTCGGCGTGCTCGCCGTGCTGATCCTGATCGGCGGCCTCACCAAGCCGGACCAGTTCCTGGACACCCGCAACCTCCAGCTGGTCCTCACCCAGGCGTCCGTCATCGGTGTCGTCACCGTCGGCATGACGTTCGTGATCATCTCCGGCGGCATCGACCTGTCGGTCGGCGCGATCGTCGCCCTCGCCTCGGTGTGGGCCACCACCGTCGCCACCCAGGAGTACGGCTTCGCCGGCATCCTCTTCACCGCCGTCCTGGTCGGCCTCGGCTGCGGTCTGGTCAACGGGGTGCTCATCGCGTACGGCGGGATGGTGCCGTTCATCGCCACCCTGGCCATGCTCGCCTCGGCCCGCGGCCTCGCCCTGCAGATCACCGACGGGCGGACGCAGATCGTCACCGTCGACAGCGTCCTCGACCTCGGCGAGCGCGACGCCTACGTGCTGGGCGTCCCCCCGCTGGTGCTGGTGTTCGCCGCGGTCACCGTCATCGGCTGGCTGGTCCTCAACCGCACCACGTTCGGCCGCCGCTCCGTCGCCGTCGGCGGCAACGCGGAGGCCGCCCGGCTGGCCGGCATCGACGTCCGCCGCCAGCGGCTCTACCTGTACCTGCTGTCCGGACTGTGCTGCGGCATCGCCGCGTTCCTGCTGATCGTGCTGGCCGGCTCCGGCCAGAACACCAACGGCAACCTCTACGAACTCGACGCCATCGCCGCCGCGATCATCGGCGGCACCCTGCTCACCGGGGGCCGCGGCACCATCGTCGGCTCCGTCCTCGGCGTCCTGATCTTCACCACCATCACCAACATCTTCGCCCTGAACAACCTGCAGACCGACGTCCAGCAGATCGCCAAGGGCGCGATCATCGTCGCCGCCGTGCTGGTCCAGCGGCGTACCGCGAGCACGACCTGAGGGAAGGGTTCACCGCCATGCCAGAGCCGACGTTCACCAGCCGCAGAGGGCTCCTCTTCGGGGCCGCCGCCGTCTCCGCCGGCGTTCTCGTCACCGGCTGCACCAGCAACGAGCCCAGCGGCGGCGACGAGCCCGCCGCCGACAACCAGCCGGCCGCCGACGACAAGCCCGGCAAGCAGGTCACCATCGGCTTCGCCGGACCGCAGGCCGACCACGGCTGGCTCAACGCGATCAACGACAACGCCAAGAAGCGCGCCGAGAAGTACTCCGACGTCACGCTGGAGAGCACCGAGGGCTCCAACGACACCGCCCAGCAGATCGGCCAGATCGAGACCCTCATCAACAAGAAGGTCGACGTCCTGGTCATCCTGCCGGCCGACGGCAAGGCGCTCACCCAGGTCGGCCTGAAGGCCATGCGCGCCGGCATCCCGGTCGTCAACCTCGACCGCATCTTCAACACCCCGCAGGCGTACCGCTGCTGGGTCGGCGGCGACAACTACGGCATGGGCCTGAACGCCGGGCACTACATCGGCGAGAAGCTCAAGGACAAGTCCGACGCCAAGGTCATCGAGCTGGCCGGCCTGGACAACCTGGAGCTGACCAAGCAGCGCACCCAGGGCTTCGACGACGCGCTGAAGAACTACCCGAACATCCGCAAGGTGGCCCGCCAGGCCGCCGAGTTCACCGTCGAGTCCGGACAGGCCAAGATGGCCCAGCTGCTCCAGGCCCAGTCGCAGTTCGACGCGCTGTGGAACCACGACGACGACCAGGGCGTGGGCGCCCTGCGCGCCATCGAGCAGGCAGGGCGGGACGACTTCCTGATGGTGGGCGGCGCCGGGGCGCTCTCCGCGTTCGAGGCCATCAAGGCCGACAACGGCGTCCTGAAGGCCACCGTCCTGTACCCGCCGACCATGGCCGCCTCCGCCATCGACCTCGCCCGGGCCCTCGGCCAGGGCAAGGGCATCGGCGGCCTGGCCGAGTTCGAGATCCCCTCGTCGGTGACCTGCTACTCGGCCGTCGTCGACAAGGAGAACGTCGACCAGTACATGCCCACCGGCTTCCGGTGAGGAGCCCCGCCCCACGGGCCTGACCAGCCCACCGGGCGGGGACCGCCCCGCCCGCCACGACGACGAGGAGGACTTCCGAATGGCACAGCCGCAAGCGTCCGAAGGGGCGGAAACGGGGAAGCCACCGCTGCGCATCGGCATGGTCGGTTACGCCTTCATGGGCGCCGCCCACTCCCAGGGCTGGCGCACCGTGGGACGCGTCTTCGACCTGCCGCTCCGCCCCGACATGGCCGTGATCTGCGGCCGGGACGCCGACGCCGTGCGGGCGGCGGCCGGCCGGCACGGCTGGGCGGAGGCCGCGACCGACTGGCGCGCCCTGGTGGAGCGCGACGACATCGACCTCGTCGACATCTGCACCCCCGGCGACAGCCACGCCGAGATCGCGCTGGCCGCGCTGGCCGCGGGCAAGCACGTGCTGTGCGAGAAGCCCCTCGCCAACACCGTCGCGGAGGCGGAGGCGATGGCCCGCGCCGCACAGGACGCGCAGGCCCGCGGCCAGGTCGCCATGGTCGGCTTCAACTACCGCCGGGTGCCCGCCACCGCGCTGGCCCGGCGGATGGTGGAGGAGGGCCGCATCGGCACCCTGCGGCACGTGCGGGTGGTCTACCTCCAGGACTGGCTGGTCGACCCGCAGTTCCCGCTCACCTGGCGGCTGCGCCGGGAACAGGCGGGATCCGGCTCGCTCGGCGACCTCGGCGCGCACATCGTCGACCTCGCCCAGTACCTGGCCGGCGAGCAGCTCGCGGGCGTCTCCGCGCTCACCGAGACGTTCGTCAAGGAGCGGCCGCTGCCCACCGCGCCCAGCAGCGGCCTGGCCGCCGTCTCCGCGGCGGGCACCGGGCCGGTCACCGTGGACGACGCCGCCCTGTTCACCGGCCGTTTCACCTCCGGCGCCCTCGCCTCCTTCGAGGCCACCCGGTACGCCACCGGACGCAAGAACGCCCTGCGGATCGAACTCAACGGCGAGCGCGGCTCGCTCGCCTTCGACCTGGAACGGCTCAACGAGCTGGAGTACCACGACGGCACCGGGCCCGCGACGCACGGCGGCTTCCGCCGGATCCTGGTCACCGAGCCCGACCACCCCTACCTCGACGCCTGGTGGCCGCCGGGCCACGGGCTCGGCTACGAGCACACCTTCGCGCACCAGGCCCGCGACCTGGTGCACGCCATCGCCGAGGGCCGCGGCCCGGAACCGTCCTTCGCGGACGGACTCCAGGTGCAGCGCGTCCTCGCAGCGGTGGAGGAGAGCGCCGAGAAGAACGCCGTCTACACCCCGATCGCCGCCTGAGGAGGACGGATACGGATGCCGCGCAACTTCACCCTGTTCACCGGCCAGTGGGCCGACCTGCCGCTCGAGGAGGTCTGCCGGCTCGCCCGTGACTTCGGCTACGACGGCCTCGAACTCGCCTGCTGGGGCGACCACTTCGAGGTGGACAAGGCCCTTGCCGACCCGTCCTACGTGGCAGGGCGCCACCAGCTCCTCGACAAGTACGGCCTGAAGTGCTGGGCGGTCTCCAACCACCTGGTCGGCCAGGCGGTCTGCGACGCCATCATCGACGAACGCCACCAGGGCATCCTGCCGCCCCGCATCTGGGGCGACGGCGAACCCGAGGGCGTACGGCAGCGGGCCGCCGCCGAGATCAAGGACACCGCGCGCGCCGCGGCCCTCCTCGGCGTCGACACCGTCATCGGCTTCACCGGCTCCGCCATCTGGCACCTGGTCGCCATGTTCCCGCCCGCCCCCGAGTCGATGATCGAGCGCGGCTACGAGGACTTCGCCGAGCGGTGGAACCCGATCCTGGACGTCTTCGACGCCGAGGGCGTGCGTTTCGCGCACGAGGTCCACCCCAGCGAGATCGCCTACGACTACTGGACCACCGTGCGCGCGCTCGACGCGGTGGACCGGCGCCCGGCGTTCGGGCTGAACTTCGACCCGTCCCACTTCGTGTGGCAGGACCTCGATCCGGTCGGCTTCCTGTGGGACTTCCGTGACCGGATCTACCACGTCGACTGCAAGGAGGCCCGCAAGCGTCTGGACGGCCGCAACGGCCGGCTCGGCTCCCACCTGCCGTGGGGCGACCCCCGGCGCGGCTGGGACTTCGTCTCCGCGGGCCACGGTGACGTGCCCTGGGAGGACGTCTTCCGCATGCTGCGCTCCATCGACTACCAGGGTCCCGTCTCCGTCGAGTGGGAGGACGCGGGCATGGACCGCCTCCAGGGCGCCCCGGAGGCGCTGAAGCGCCTCAAGGCGTTCGACTTCGACCCGCCCACCGCGTCCTTCGACGCGGCCTTCAACAGCTGACCGACCCGGGTCCGGCGACAGGTCGGGGACGGGGGCCGGCGAAGCCGTCGGCCCCCGCTCCGGCCTGCCCGGAAACCGCTTTGTCCTCTCGTGGGAAAAAGTTGAACCAGTAGCGGTCCAAGGGGTGTTGTCCCAGGAAGAACGCGGTTACCGTCCCTGAAGTGTTCAGGACACCCACGCCTCCGGGGTGACGGCGCACCCCGGCGCCCGCACGCACCGCACGATCAGCACCTGTTCCGTACGGCCCCATCCCGTTCCCGGAGGGACTTCGTGCACAGAAGAAGACTCAAATCCACCCGCACCACGACGCGCCCCGCCTTCCGCACCACCCTCGCCCTCGTCACCGGCCTGCTGCTGGCCGTGGGCACCCCGGCCACCGTCGCCGGCGCCCACCCCGGCCACCCGGAGCACGACCAGCCGGCCGCGGCCGAGGGCCAGTTCCAGCAGGTCCCGCTCGCCAAGGGCGAGCCCGAGACGGGCGAGCCGATGTCGCTCGCCGTGCTGCCGGACCGCAGCGTCCTGCACACGTCCCGGGACGGCACCCTGCGCCTCACCGACGCGGGCGGCACCACCAAGGTCGCCGGCCGTCTGGACGTGTACAACCACGACGAGGAGGGTCTGCAGGGCGTCGGAGTCGACCCCGACTTCGAGACCAACCGGGCGATCTACCTCTACTACGCCCCGCCGCTCGACACCCCCGCCGGGGACGCCCCGGAGAACGGCACCGCCGCGGACTTCGCCAAGTTCGACGGCGTCAACCGCCTCTCCCGGTTCGTGCTGAACCCCAACGGCACCCTCGACCTCGCCAGCGAGAAGAAGGTCCTCGACGTCGCGGCCTCCCGCGGCACCTGCTGCCACGTCGGCGGCGACATCGACTTCGACGCCGAGGGCAACCTCTACCTGTCCACCGGCGACGACACCAACCCCTTCGCCTCCGACGGCTACACGCCGATCGACGAGCGGCCGGACCGCAACCCCGCGTTCGACGCGCGCCGCAGCTCCGGCAACACCAACGACCTGCGCGGCAAGATCCTGCGTATCAAGGTCGCCGAGGACGGCTCGTACACCATCCCGGAGGGCAACCTCTTCCCGCCGGGCACCGACAAGACCCGTCCCGAGATCTACGCGATGGGCTTCCGCAACCCGTTCCGCATCAGCGTGGACGAGAAGACCGGCATCGTCTACGTCGGTGACTACGGCCCCGACGCCGGCGCCGCCAGCCCCACCCGCGGCCCGGCCGGACAGGTCGAGTTCGCCAAGGTGACGAAGGCCGCCAACTTCGGCTGGCCGTTCTGCACCGGCGACAACGACGCCTACGTCGACTACGACTTCGCCACCGGCGCCTCGGGCGACACGTTCGACTGCTCCGCGCCGAAGAACACCTCCCGGCACAACACCGGCCTGGTCGACCTGCCGCCCGCCCAGCCCGCCTGGATCCCCTACGACGACGGCTCCGTCCCCGAGTTCGGCACCGGCTCCGAGTCCCCGATGGGAGGCCCGGTCTACCGCTACGACCCCGACCTGGAGTCGTCGGTGAAGTTCCCCGAGGAGTTCGACGGCGACTTCTTCGCGGGTGAGTTCGGACGCCGCTGGATCAAGCGCATCGAGCAGAACGAGGACGGCTCGGTCGCGAAGATCAACGACTTCCCGTGGACCGGCACCCAGATCATGGACATGGAGTTCGGCCCCGACGGCGCGCTCTACGTCCTCGACTACGGCCTGTCCTGGTTCCAGGGCGACCAGTACTCCGGGCTGTACCGCATCGAGAACGCCGAGGACGGCTTCTCCCCGATCGTCGGGGTGAGCGCCGACCGGACGTCCGGCGCGGCCGGCCTGAAGGTCACGTTCACCGCCACCGCCGAGGACGCCGACTCCCCGGACCTCACCTACGCCTGGGACTTCGGTGACGGCACCAAGGGCGAGGGGCTGAACCCCACCCACAAGTACAAGAAGGTCGGCACCTACACCGCGACCTTCACCGCCACCGACCCCGAGGGCAACACCGGCAACGCCAGCGCCCGGATCGTCGTCGGCAACACCGAGCCCAAGGTGAAGATCGAGGTGCCCGGCAACGGCAGCCTGGCCGCCTTCGGTGAGCCGGTGCCGTTCAAGGTGACCGTCACCGACCCCGAGGAGACGATCGACTGCTCCAAGGTCAAGGTCGCCTACAGCCTCGGCCACGACTCCCACGCCCACGAGCTGACCAGCGAGACGGGCTGCGAGGGCACCCTCAAGCCGCCCGCCGGTGACGGCGGCCACGACCCCAACGCCAACATCTACGGTGTCGTCGGGGCCAGTTACACCGACGGCGGAGCCAACGGCCAGGAGGCCCTGACCGGCACCGCGCGCACCGTCGTCCAGCCGCTGCACCGCCAGGCCGAGCACTTCACGTCCCAGTCCGGCGTGAACGTCTTCGACAAGACGCAGGCCAACGGCGGCAAGACCGTCGGTGACATCCACGACGGCGACTGGATCTCCTTCAGCCCCTACCGCTTCGCCGGGCAGAAGAAGATGACCGTACGCGCCTCCTCCGGCGGCTCCGGCGGCTTCCTCGAGCTGCGCACCGGCTCGCCCGAGGGCCCGCTGCACGGCTCGGCGTACATCCCGCCGACCGGCAGCTGGGAGACGTTCCAGGACGTCGACGTTCCGCTGCGGGCACTGCCGAAGAAGACCACCGAGATCTACCTGGTCTTCAGGGGCGGTGACGGCGCGCTGTACGACGTGGACGACTTCGAGTTCTCCAGCGAGCCGTTCAAGCAGGGCAAGAAGGTCCTGGTCTTCTCGAAGACCGCCGGCTTCCGGCACGACTCCATCGAGACCGGTGTCGCCGCCCTGAAGGAACTCGGCGCCCCGGCCGGCATCTCGGTCACGGCTACCGAGGAGGCCGGACAGTTCACCACCGCCAACCTCGCCAAGTACGACGCGGTCGCCTTCCTGTCCACCACCGGTGACGTCCTCAACGCCGACCAGCAGAAGGCGTTCGAGAACTACGTCAAGAACGGCGGCGGCTACCTGGGCATCCACGCCGCCGCCGACACCGAGTACGACTGGGAGTTCTACGGCGGACTCGTCGGCGCGTACTTCCACTCGCACCCGGCCATCCAGAAGGCCACCGTGCGCGTGGAGGACCACGACCACCCCGCCACCGCCCACCTGGACGACGCGTGGGAGCGGACCGACGAGTGGTACAACTACCGCACCAACCCGCGTGAGCAGGCCAAGGTCCTCGCCACCCTGGACGAGACCACCTACCAGGGCGGCACCATGAAGGGCGACCACCCGATCGCCTGGTGCCAGACCTACGGCGGCGGCCGCTCCTTCTACACGGGCGGTGGCCACACCAAGGAGTCGTACGCCGACGAGGCCTTCCGCGCCCACCTGCTCGGCGGTCTGCAGTACGCCACCGGCCAGGTGAAGGCGGACTGCAAGCCGGACAAGGGCTACCGGAAGATCTTCAACGGCCAGACCCTGGACGGCTGGAAGCAGGCCGGCCCCGGCAAGTTCAACGTCGTGGACGGCACCCTGCAGTCCGAGGGCGGCATGGGTCTGCTCTGGTACCAGGCCAAGGAGCTGGGGTCGTACTCGCTCAAGCTCGACTGGAAGATGAGCGGCGACGACAACTCCGGTGTCTTCGTGGGCTTCCCGGCCTCCGACGACCCGTGGTCCGCGGTCGACAAGGGGTACGAGGTCCAGATCGACGCGACGGACGCGGTGGACCGCACCACGGGTGCGATCTACACGTTCAAGGCGGCGAACATCAAGGCCCGTGACCAGGTGCTGCGCCCGCCGGGGCAGTGGAACTCCTACGAGATCAAGGTCCAGGGCGAGCGGCTGCAGGTGTTCCTCAACGGAGTCAAGATCAACGACTTCACCAACAAGGACCCGCAGCGGAGCCTGACCGACGGGTACATCGGCCTGCAGAACCACGGGGCCGACGACCATGTGTCCTTCCGCAACATCCAGCTGAAGGAACTGCCCTCCTAGGGCACCGAGAACGGCGGCGGGCGAAGGACGCCGGACCTCCGCCCGCCGCCTCCCCGGGCCTCACGGCCCGACACCCCCGCCGACCGGGGGCCGGCGCCCCGCCTGCCCTCGGCCCGGCACCTCGCCGGTCCGTGGCTCGGCACCCAGCCGGTCCGTGGCCGGGCACCTCGTCGGTCCGTGGCTCGGCACCCTGGCCGAGCCTCGGGTCCGGCATCCGCCTGCCCCGGTCCGGCACCCCGCCGGTCCGTGGCTCGGCACCCGCCGGTCTTCGGGTCCGGCGCCCGCCGGCCTCTCCCCGACACCTCGTTCGTCCTCGGGACCGGGCACACGCCCGGGCCCGAGTCCGGCACACCGTCCGGCCCCCGGGCCGGCGTACCGCCACCCGGTTCGCGTTCGACAAGGAGGCTGCCCATGTCCGCCGAACCGTCGTCCATCCCCACTCCCACCGCCCCCACCCCTTCGTCCTCCGCTCCCCGCCACGGCGTCTGGTTCGTCGGCGCCCGTGGGTCCGTGGCCACGACCGCCGTCGCGGGCTGTGCCGCCGTCGCCGCCGGACTCCACCCGGCGACCGGCATGGTCACCGAGACGGCCGACTTCGCCGCGTGCGGTCTGCCATCGTTGTCGTCCCTCGTCTTCGGCGGGCACGACACCGTCGACTGCCCGCTCCCCAAGCGCGCCGAGCACCTCGCCGACGGCGGTGTCCTGCCGCACGGCCTGCCCGCCGCCGTGCACGCCGAACTGGTCGCCGCCGACCGGGAGATCAGGCCCGGCGGCCCCGTCCCGGAGGGCACGGACACCGTCCCGGCCCGCACCGACGACGACTGGATCGAGGTGTTCGCCGCCGACATCCGTGACTTCGTGCGCCGCAACGACCTCGCGGGCGCCGTCGTGGTGAACGTCGCCTCCACCGAGCCCGCCCCCACGGACGGCGCCCTGCCGCCCAGCTCCCTCTACGCGGCCGCCGCCCTGCGCGCCGGCTGCGCCTACGCCAACTTCACCCCCTCCACCGGCCTGCACCACCCGGCGCTGGCAGACCTCGCCGCGTCCTCCGGCGTGCCGTACGCGGGCCGTGACGGCAAGACCGGGCAGACCCTGCTCCGCTCCGTGCTCGGCCCGATGTTCCAGCAGCGGGCCCTCGCCGTGCGGGCCTGGTCCGGCACCAACCTGCTGGGCGGCGGTGACGGCGCCGCCCTCGCCGACCCCGCGGCGGCCGCCGCGAAGAACGCGGGCAAGGAACGCGTCCTCGCCGACACCCTCGGCGCGGCACCGCAGGGCGAGGTGCACATCGACGACGTGCCCGCGCTGGGGGACTGGAAGACCGCCTGGGACCACATCGCCTTCGACGGTTTCCTCGGCTCCCGCATGATCCTGCAGACCATCTGGCAGGGCTGCGACTCCGCCCTCGCCGCGCCCCTGGTGCTGGACCTGGCCCGGCTGCTGGTACGCGCCCAGGAGAAGAGGCTGACCGGCCCGCTGGGCGAACTCGGCTTCTACTTCAAGGACCCGGTCGGCGACGGCCCGTCGTCCCTGGGCGAGCAGTACACGGAGCTGCGACGCTTCGCCGCCCGCCTGCGCGACGACGCGGGGGACAGCGAGGCCCGGCGATGACCCGCCTCGTGTCCCCGCACCGGCCCGCCCCGCCCGCCCCCGCGGCCCCGGACACCACGTCCGGGGCCAAAACCCCGGCGCCGGGGACCGCCCCGCGGGCCGCCCCACGCCCCGGTCACGCCGCCGCCTGGGCCGAACTGGTGCGGCTGCCCGCCCTGTTCACCGTCCCCGGCGACACCCTGGCGGGTGTGGCGGCGGCCGGCCGGACCCCGGGCGCCCGCGCGCTGCTCCCCGTCGCATCCTCGCTGTGCCTGTACGCGGCCGGCATGGTGCTGAACGACTGGGCCGACCGCGACGAGGACGCCGTGGAACGCCCGCACCGCCCCCTCCCGTCGGGCCGGGTCCGCCCCGCCGCCGCGTTCGCCGCCGCCTGCGGACTCACCGGCGCCGGGCTGCTGTTCGCCGCCCGAGCCGGCCGGCCCGCCCTCGCGGTGGCAGCACCGCTGGCGGCGACGGTCTGGGCGTACGACCTGGCGCTGAAGCACACGCCCGCGGGCCCCGCCGCCATGGCCGCCGCCCGTGCGCTGGACCTGCTGATGGGCGCGGCGGCCGCCGGTGACACCAAGGCCGCCGCGCCCTCCGCGGCCCTGCTCGGCTGCCACACGCTCGCGGTCACCGCCGTCTCCCGGCGTGAGACCACCGGGGGCTCCGCGGCGGCCCCGCTCGCGGCCCTCGCGGCGACGGGCGTCCTGACCTGCCTGGCCACCCGTGGCCGTACCCGACTCCCGGCAGGCCGGCGGGCAGCAGCCGCCCCCGGCCTGCCGGGTTCCACCCCGGGCGGCGCCCGGCCCACGCCCGCCGGCGCCGTCACCGCCGCGCTGGCCGCCGCGTACGCCGCCACGGCCGGGCGGCCGTACTTCCACGCCGCGCTCAACCCCTCACCCCCGCTCACCCAGCGCGCCGTCGGAGGCGGCATCCGCGCCACCGTCCCGCTGCAGGCCGCGCTCGCCGCCCGGTCCGGCGCGCCCGTCACGTCCCTGCTGATCGCCGCCCTGGCCCCCGCGGGCCGGGCGTTCGCCCGCAGGCGCGCCATGAGGAAGGTGAGCATCACATGACCCCGCACGAGCCCCCGGCGCTGCCGCTGCGTTTCGGGTACGGCACCAACGGCCTCGCCGACCTCCGCCTCGACGACGCCCTCGCCCTGCTGGCCGACCTCGGTTACGACGGCGTGGGCCTGACCCTCGACCACATGCACCTCGACCCGCTCGCCCCGGACCTCGCCGCCCGCACCCGGCGGGTCGCCCGCCGGCTGGAGGAACTGGGGCTCGGCGTCACGGTGGAGACCGGCGCCCGCTACGTCCTCGACCCCCGGCGCAAACACGGCCCGTCCCTGCTCGACCCCGACCCCGACGACCGGGCGCGCCGCGTCGACCTGCTGCTGCGGGCCGTGCGGGTGGCGGCCGACCTCGGGGCGCACGCCGTGCACTGCTTCAGCGGCACCGTGCCCGACGGCACCGACGAGGACACCGCCTGGAAACGCCTCACCGAGTCCCTCACCCCGGTGCTGGACGCCGCGTCCTCCGCCGGCGTCCCGCTCGCCGTCGAACCGGAACCCGGCCACCTCCTCGCCACCCTCGCCGACTTCCACCAGCTGCGCCGCGCCCTCGGCGACCCCGAGCCGCTCGGCCTCACCCTGGACATCGGCCACTGCCAGTGCCTCGAACCCCTCGCGCCCGCCGACTGCGTCCGCGAGGCAGCCCCCTGGCTGCGCCACGTGCAGATCGAGGACATGCGGCGCGGCATCCACGAACACCTGCCGTTCGGGGACGGCGAGATCGACTTCCCGCCCGTCCTCGCGGCCCTCGCCGCCACCGGGTACCAGGGCCTGACGGTCGTCGAACTGCCCCGCCACTCCCACGCCGGCCCCCGCTTCGCCGCCCACTCCCTGCCGTACCTCCGTCGCGCCGCCCGCCTCGCGGCACGGACCGCCACCGGTCCCTCCACCGTCCCCTCCCACGGCGATCCCTCCGCCACCCCCGAAGGGAGCACCACCCCATGACCCGCCCGCACGCGACCCCGGCCGGCCCGGAGGCAGACACCACCGGCAGACCGGCAATCTCCTGTGACGGCACCACCCCCGCCCTCACCCCGCCCGCCGACCTGCGCCGCCACCTCGCGGCACGGCTCGACGGCGCCGCCCGCGCCTGGTTCGACCAGGCCCTGGACGAGGCCACCGCCCACCCCGGCACCCACGGACCGATCTCGGTGTGGGAACTGCGCCTCGCCGAGGCGGGCCGCCGCTGCGGCCCCGAGCACGCCGAGGCCGCCCGCGTCCTCATCCTGCACGCGGCCCGCGCCGACGCCGACGCCCTGACCCGGGTGTACTTCCAGGGCACCGCCGACGAACGCCGCGCCGTCCTGCACGCCCTGCCCCACCTGGTGCCCGGGCCGGAGGCGCTCCCGCTCGTCGAGGACGCCCTGCGCACCAACGACACCCGGCTGGTCGCCGCCGCGCTCGGCCCGTACGGCGCCCGCCACCTCGACGCCCACGCCTGGCGGCACGCCGTACTGAAGTGCCTGTTCACCGGTGTCGCCGTCGACCTGGTCGCCGACCTCGCCCGGCGCGCCCGGGGCGACGGCGAACTGGCCCGCATGCTCGGCGACTACGCCGCCGAACGCACCGCTGCCGGCCGCACCGTCCCGGAGGATCTGCACCGCGTTCTGGCCCTGACCGAGCCGGGGTGCGAGTCCGCCGGCCCGGCCCCCGGCACGGACCACCCGCACGGCCCGGACGTCCCCCACGGCAAGGAGTCCTGATGCGCATCTTCGACCCCCACATCCACATGACGTCGCGCACCACCGACGACTACGAGGCCATGTACGCCGCGGGCGTCCGCGCCGTCGTCGAACCCTCCTTCTGGCTCGGCCAGCCCCGCACCTCCCCGGCCTCCTTCTTCGACTACTTCGACTCCCTCCTCGGCTGGGAACCCTTCCGCGCCGCCCAGTACGGCATCGCCCACCACTGCACCCTCGCCCTCAACCCCAAGGAGGCGGGCGACCCGCGCTGCACCCCCGTCCTGGACGCGCTGCCCCGCTATCTGGTCAAGGACAACGTCGTCGCCGTCGGCGAGATCGGCTACGACTCCATGACCCCCGCCGAGGACACCGCCCTCGCCGCCCAGCTGCAGATGGCCGCCGACCACGGCCTGCCCGCGCTGGTGCACACCCCGCACCGGGACAAGCTCGCGGGGCTGCGCCGCACCCTCGACGTGGTCCGCGAGTCCGCGCTGCCGGTGGAGCGGGTGCTGATCGACCACCTCAACGAGACCACCGTCAAGGAGGCCAAGGACAGCGGCGCCTGGCTCGGTTTCTCCGTCTATCCCGACACCAAGATGGACGAGGAGCGGATGGTCGCCATCCTGCGCGCCCACGGCCCCGAGCAGGTACTGGTGAACTCCGCCGCCGACTGGGGGAAGAGCGACCCCCTCAAGACCCGCAAGGTCGCCGACCTGATGCTCGCCGAGGGCTTCACCGAGGACGACGTCGACCGCGTGCTGTGGCGCAATCCGGTCGCCTTCTACGGCCTCAGCGGCCGCCTGAACCTCGACGTCACCGCCCCCGAGGCCACCCACGAGGGCAACTCCATCCTGCGGGGGCAGCCCAGAGACGCCCCGGCACCGGACACCGCCGACGCCGCGGGGGCGTGAGCCATGCGCTTCCGCCACCCGGACGGCTCCACCGTCCACCTCGCCTACTGCACCAACGTCCACCCGGCCGAGACCCTCGACGGCGTCCTCGCCCAGCTCCGCGACCACTGCGAGCCCGTCCGCCGGCGCCTCGGCCGGGACCGGCTCGGCATCGGCCTGTGGCTGGCCAAGGACGCCGCCCGCGCCCTGGTCACCGACCCCGCCGCCCTGCGCGGACTGCGCTGCGAACTGGAGCGGCGCGGCCTGGAGGTCGTCACCCTCAACGGCTTCCCCTACGAGGGCTTCGGCGCAGAGGAGGTCAAGTACCGGGTCTACACACCGGACTGGGCCGACCCCGAACGCCTGGAGCACACCACCGCCCTCGCCCGCGTGCTGGCCGGACTGCTGCCCGACGACGTCACCGAGGGCAGCATCTCCACCCTGCCGCTGGCCTGGCGCACCGCCTACGACGACGAGCGAGCGGAAACCGCCCTCTCCGCCCTGCGCACCCTCGCCGAACGCCTCGACGCGCTCCAGGAGCTGACCGGACGCTCCATCCGCGTCGCCCTGGAACCCGAACCGGGGTGCGTCGTCGAGACCACCCACGACGCCGTCGCGCCCCTCACCGCGGTCGGCCACGACCGCGTCGGCATCTGCGTCGACACCTGCCACCTCGCCACCTCCTTCGAAGACCCGCACACCGCCCTGGACGACCTCGGCCACGCCGGCGTCCGCGTCGTCAAGTCCCAGCTGTCCGCCGCCCTGCACGCCGAACAGCCGCACCTCCCCGAGGTCCGCGAGGCCCTGGCCGCCTTCGCCGAACCCCGCTTCCTGCATCAGACCCGCACGCCCCCCACCCTCGACTCCGCTCGACCGGGAGGGACCCCCGTCGCCGCGGGCCTGCGCGGCACCGACGACCTCGACGAGGCCCTGGCCGGCGACGCCCTGCCCGACGCGGGCCCCTGGCGCTCCCACTTCCACGTCCCGCTGCACGCGGCCCCCGCCGCGCCCCTCACCTCCACGCTCCCGGTCATGGTTTCCGTGCTGACCCGGCTGGTCGGCGGCCCGCACCCGCTGACCCACCACCTCGAGGTGGAGACCTACACCTGGCAGGCCCTCCCGCCCGAGCTGCGCCCCCGCGGCCGCACCCAGCTCGCCGACGGCATCGCCGCCGAACTCACCCTGGCCCGCGACCTGCTGACGGACCTCGGCCTGAAGGAACTCCCATGAGCGACCCCACCCCCCTGCTCGTCCTCGACGTCGTGGGCCTCACCCCGCGCCTGCTCGACCACATGCCGCACCTGAAGTCCCTCGGTCAGTCCGGCTCCCGCGCCTCGCTCGGCACCGTCCTGCCCGCCGTCACCTGCGCCGCCCAGTCCACGTTCCTCACCGGCACCATGCCCTCCGAGCACGGCATCGTCGGCAACGGCTGGTACTTCCGCGAGCTCGGCGACGTCCTGCTGTGGCGGCAGCACAACGGCCTCGTCTCCGGCGACAAGCTCTGGGACGCCGCCCGCCGCGCCCACCCCGGCTACACCGTCGCCAACATCTGCTGGTGGTACGCCATGGGCGCGGACACCGACATCACCGTCACCCCCCGCCCCGTCTACTACGCCGACGGCCGCAAGGAACCCGACTGCTACACCCGGCCGCCCGCCCTGCACGACGAACTCACCGAGAAGTTCGGCACCTTCCCCCTGTTCCACTTCTGGGGACCCGGCGCCGACCTGGTGTCCAGCCGGTGGATCATCGACGCCACCCGCCACATCATGCACACCCGCCACCCCGACCTGACGCTCTGCTACCTCCCTCACCTCGACTACGACCTGCAGCGCTTCGGCCCCGACGACCCGCGCTCCCTGAAGGCCGCCACCGACCTCGACACGGCCCTCGCCCCGCTCCTCGACGACGCCCGCGCCGAGGGCCGCACCGTCGTCGCCCTGTCCGAGTACGGCATCACCCGCGTGAACCGGCCGGTGGACATCAACCGCGCCCTGCGCCGCGCCGGCCTGCTCGAGGTGCACACCCAGGACGGCATGGAGTACCTCGACCCGATGGCCTCCCGCGCCTTCGCGGTCGCCGACCACCAGATCGCCCACGTGTACGTGCGCCGCCCCGAGGACCTGGACGCGGCCAGGGAAGCCCTGGACGGACTGCCCGGCATCGAGCAGCTCCTCGACGACGAGGGCAAGAAGGCCCACCACCTCGACCACCCGAGGGCCGGGGAGCTCGTCGCCGTCGCCGAACCCGACGCCTGGTTCACGTACTACTACTGGCTCGACGACGACCGCGCGCCCGACTTCGCGCAGCTCGTCGAAATCCACCGCAAACCCGGCTACGACCCGGTCGAGCTCTTCATGGACCCCCACGACCCCTACGTCAAGGTCAAGGCGGCCGGCGCGCTGGCCCGCAAGAAGCTCGGCATGCGCTACCGCATGGCGGTCGTGCCCCTCGACGCCTCACCTGTTCGCGGCAGCCACGGCCGCCTCCCCGCGAGCGACGACGACGGTCCGCTCCTCATCTGCTCCACCCCCCACGCTGTCGGAGACCGCGTCGCGGCCACCGACGTGAAACAACTCCTGCTCCGGCTCGCCGGGCTCGGCTGACACCGCACCACGCACGGCCGCCGAGATTCGACTACCGAGAGTGAAACACACGGCACTGACAACGGCCGTTCCCGCAGCCGCCGGGACCGGCCACGACCGAGAAGGCAGGCACCCGTGACCCCGTACTCCGATCCCTCGCGCAGCGACGCCGCCCCTCTGACCGACACCCCCGACGAGGCGCTGCGCCGCAGCCTCGGCGTCGGCCGGCGCCGCTTCCTGAGCACCTGCACCGCCGTGGCGGCCGGCGCCGTCGCCGCCCCCGTCCTCGCCGCCGCCCCCGCCCTGGCCCACGGCAGAGACCACGGCCACGGGCACGGACATGACCACGGGCACGACCACGGCCGCGGTCCGGTGCTGGTCCCGCCCCACAAGCGCGGCATCATCCTCTACACCGTCCGGGACGCCACCGCCCGCGACCCGCTCGCCAGTGACCTGCCGTCCGGCTTCCGTGAGGTCTTCAAGCAGCTCGCCCGGCACGGCTACCGGCAGGTCGAGTTCGCCGGCTACAACCAGCACGCGAACGCCCCCGGCGGCGCGAACCTGGAGTCGGTCGAGGGCGCCCGGCTGCTGCGCTCCTGGCTCGACGAGTACGGCCTGCGGGCCCAGGGCAACCACGGCTTCATCCCGTCGTCCTGGCCGCTGACCACCGCCGACAAGGACACCTTCAAGAAGCACCTGGAGATCGCCAACATCCTCGGCATGGACCACATGGGCACCGGCGGCGACCCCACCGGCAGCTCCTACCGCGCCGACTGGGACGTGGCCGCCGACAAGTGGAACGCCCTCGGTGAGATCGCCCGCCGGGCGGGCATCAAGCTCTACACCCACAACCACGACAGCGCGTACGGCTTCCTGCTCGACCGGGGCCCGCTGGACGACCAGGGCCGGCCGACCCGCAGCTCGGGTATCCGGAAGCTGGAGTACTTCCTGAAGGTCACCGACCCGAAGACGGTCTGGCTGGAGATGGACATCTTCTGGGCGCACGTCGCCCAGTACAAGTTCCACACCTACACCGCCCCCGACGGCTCCACCCGCAGGAACGTCTTCGACCCGGCGGGCCTGGTCACCCGGTACAACAAGCGTTACCCGCTGTTCCACGCCAAGGACGGTGTCGTCGACACCACCAACGGCATGGGCTGGGACATGGTGCCGTTCGGCACCGGGGACATCGACTACACGACGTTCTTCTCCCGGGTGGGCCTGACCAGCTACCGCAACCCGATGGTGGAGGACGACAACTCCCCGAGCGCCACCGACCCCGCGCAGTCGCTGCGCGAGGCGAAGATCAGCTACGACAACATGGCGGCCCTGCGCAAGCGCCGTCACTGACCGGGTGACGACGGACCGGGCGGCCCCTCCCGCACCTGGGAGGGGCCGCCCGGTCCGTCGCCCGGCCGCGGGTGCCGCCCGTCAGCCCTCCCCGAGGGGGCGGGGGTTGGGTGTCACCTGCTTCTTCTTCGTCCGTCCCGGCGGGGTCAGGAACAGCGCGACGAAGCCGGCGAACAGTGAGATGCCGCCCGCGAGTCCGAAGGCGCCGTTGTAGCCCCAGGCGGCGACGACCACGGACCCCATGCCCGCGCCGAGACCCGAGACCAGCTTGGAGCTGTAGACCATCCCGTAGTTGGTGGCGTTGTTGTTCTCCCCGAAGTAGTCCGCGGTCAGCGCCGCGAACATCGGGAAGATGGCACCGCCGCCGAAGCCGGAGATCGCGGAGAAGATCAGGAACAGCGGCAGGTTCTTGATCTCCGCCGACCAGATGATGCCGAACTGGGCCAGGCCCAGGATCACGCACACGTACAGCAGACACTGTTTGCGGCCGTAGAGGTCGGAGAGCCAGCCGATCACGCCGCGCCCGGTGCCGTTGACGATCGCCTTCAGCGACATCGCGGTGGCCACGATGCCGGCGGCGAAGCCCGCGTCCTCACCGATGTCGACCTGGAAGGCGATGCCGAAGATGTTCACGCCGGACGTGCAGGCGAGACAGAACCACATCAGCGCCACCCGGCCGGTCCGCCACGCCTCCAGGGGCGAGTACTGCTTCACGGCCGGAGGGTTCTTCTCGAGCGAACGCCGGGCCCGCGGGTCGTCCGGCGGGTTCAGCGGGTCGATGGAGTCCGGCCACCAGTTCTTCGGCGGGTCGCGGAAGTAGAAGCCGGCGACGGCCACCACCGCGGCGAGGAAGACACCGGAGGAGACCAGCACCCAGCGGAAGTTGGAGCCGTCCATGTAGCCGTGGAAGATGAAGACGAAGGGCACCGACCCGTAGGCGAAACCGCCGTTGACGAAGCCGGTCTTGCCGCCCTTGCGCTCCGGGTACCACTTGCCGACCATGTTGACGCAGGTCGCGTACACCATGCCGGCGCCCATGCCGCTGAACACGCCGAACCCGATGAAGGCGAGCGCGACATGCGGCGCGAACGCCAGCGAGAGATAGCCGAGCAGCGTGCCGACCGAGCCGAGCATCATCGCCCACCGCGCGGGCAGCTTGCCGTTCTCCCGCAGCCGCCCCGCCGGGAAGGCCACCGCGGCCTGGCAGAACACCCAGGCGGTCATCATCCAGTAGATGCTGCCGCTCGACCAGCTGTGGGCCTCGTGGAGCGTGTCCTCCGCCGACGCGAACGCGTACTCGGCGGAAGAGATGCCCATCATGCCGACCCAGGGCAGGATCACCATCCACTTGCGCTTGCGGCCCATGATGTCGATGTCGGTCTCACCGACGCGGTAGACCCGCCCGTTCCTGTCGGTCACCTCCCGATAGGGGACGACCCGTGTGACATCCGTGGTTGTCATGTAGTTTGCACCCCTTGCGTCGAAAGAACTGGCCAGCGCCCCCTGTCCCGTGCCTTTCGTGCGCGCCCGGGTCCGGGACCGGCCGGCGCGCACCCGCCGGCCGGCCACCCGGCTGCGTTCACCTCATGAACCGCCTCCCAGCAGTCCGGCCGCCCGCGCCCAGCGGTACTTGGCGCCGAGGACGGCCACCGGCTTCTCCGTCGTGTACGGGTAGGCCACGACCCCGTGCTCGAAGAGGTACTGGCACGCCTCCTCGACCTCCACGTCCCCCGCGAGCGAGGCCACGACGGGCTTGTTGACGCCCCGCTCCCGGAACTCCGCCACCACACGCGCGGTGAGTTCGGCGAACACCATGGGCGGCGTGACGATCGTGTGCCAGTAACCGAGCACCAGCGCGTGGATGCGCGGGTCCTCGAGCCCCAGCCGGATCGTCGCCTCGTACGTCGACGGCGGCTCGCCGCCGGTGATGTCCACCGGGTTCCCGGCCGCCCCGAACGGCGGGATGAACTCCCGGAAGGCGGCGTCCAGATCGGGCGGGATCTCCATCAGCGACAGCCCGTTGTCCGTCACCGCGTCCGACAGCAGCACCCCGCTGCCGCCCGCCCCGGTGATGATCACGACGTTGTCGCCCCGCGGAGCGGGCAGCACGGGCAGCGCCCGCGCGTACTCCAGCATGTCGTTCAGCCCCGGCGCCCGGATCACGCCGGCCTGCCGCAGGATGTCGTCGTACACGGCGTCGTCGCCCGCGAGCGCCCCGGTGTGCGAGCCGGCGGCCTTCGCGCCCGCCGCCGTACGGCCCGCCTTGAGCACCACCACCGGCTTCTTCGGCACGGTCGCCCGCGCGGCCTCGACGAACGCGCGCCCGTCCTTGAGATCCTCCAGGTGCATCGCGATGCACTCGGTGTGCGGGTCCTCCCCGAACCAGGTCAGCAGGTCGTCCTCGTCGAGGTCCGACTTGTTGCCGAGGCCGACGATCGCCGAGACACCCGTCTTCGTGGTCCGCGCGAAGCCCAGGATCGCCATCCCGATGCCGCCCGACTGACTGGTCAGCGCCACCCCGCCCTTGACGTCGTACGGCGTGCAGAACGTGGCGCACAGGTCCTGCCACGTCGAGTAGTAGCCGTAGATGTTGGGCCCGAGCAGCCGGATGCCCAGCCGTTCGGCGATCGCCACGATCTCGTCCTGCAGCTCCTGCTCACCGGTCTCGGCGAAGCCGGACGGGATGAGCACGGCGTTCGGGATCCGCTTGCGCCCCACCTCCTCCAGCGCCCCGGCCACGAACCGGGCGGGAATCGCGAAGACCGCCACATCCACCTCGCCGGGAACGTCGGTGACACTCTTGTACGCCTTGCGGCCCAAGATGTCATCGGCCTTGGGGTTCACCGGATGGATCTCCCCGGCGAAGCCGCCGTCGACGAGGTTGCGCATCACCGAGTTGCCGATCTTGCCGGACTCGCTGGACGCGCCGATCACCGCCACCGACCGCGGCTGCATCAGCCGCCGCATGGAGGTGAGGATCTCCTCCCGGGAGTACCGGCGCCGCTCCTTGGGCAGCCCGTCCGCGAGGATCACCCGGATGTCGGCCGCGACCGCGCCGGCCGGCGTGGCGATCACCGGGTTGAGGTCCACCTCGGCGATCTCCGGGAAGTCCGTGACCAGTTCGGACACCCGCCGGATCTGCTCGGCGACCGCCCAGCGGTCCACACCCTCCTGACCGCGCACGCCGGTGAGGATCTCCGCCGACCGGATCGAGTCGAGCATCGACAGCGCCTCGTCGGCGTCCACCGGCGCCAGCCGGAACGTCACGTCCTTCAGCACCTCGACGAGCACCCCGCCGAGCCCGAACGCCACCACCTTCCCGAACGTCGGGTCGGTGACCGCGCCGACGATGACCTCCTGCCCCTGCGGCAGCAGTTCCTGCACCTGCACACCCTCGATGCGCGCCCCGGCGTCGTACGCCCGGGCGTTCTCCACGATCCGGCAGAACGCCGCCCGGACGTCCGCGGCGCCCTCGACGCCCACGACCACACCGCCGGCGTCGGTCTTGTGCAGGATGTCCGGCGACACGATCTTCATCACCACGGGCCCGCCCAGCCGCGCCGCGCACGCCACGGCCTCGTCGACGTCCCGCGCCAGCTCCTCCCCGGGCACCGCGATGCCGTACGCGTCGGCGATCACCTTGCCCTCGGGCGCGGTGAGCGCGGTCCGCCCCTCGGCACGCACCGCTTCCAGCAGCGCGCGCACCTTCGACGCCCGGTCCTCGGCCATCACGTCAGATCACCCCGTTCGACTTGAGCAGGCGCACTTCCTCGTCGCCGAGGCCGAGTTCGCCGACGTAGACCTCTTCGTTGTGCTCGCCGAGCAGCGGGGAGGCGACCACGTCCACGGGGGAGTCGGACAGCTTCAACGGGCTGCCCACGGTGACGAACTCGCCGCGCTCGGGATGCGGGACGGTCACCACCATCTCGTTGGCGACCAGCGAGCGGTCCTCGATGATCTCCTTGGTGGACAGGATCGGCCCGCACGGGATGTTGTGCGCGTTCAGCCTCTCCAGCACCTCCCACTTGGGCAGCGTCGAGGACCACTCCTCGATCAGCTGGAACATCTTGTTCAGCTTCGGCAGCCGGGCCTCCGGCGTCGCCCACTCGGGGTCGTCCGCCAGCTCCGGCCGCCCGATCAGCTCGCTGATCGGCTTCCACCCGACGGGCTGCACGATCACGTACACGTAGTCGTTGGGGCCGCCCGGCGCGCACTTCACGGCCCAGCCGGGCTGACCGCCTCCGGAGGCGTTGCCGGAGCGCGGCACCTCGTCGCCGAAGTCCTCGTTCGGGTACTCGGCGAGCGGCCCGTGCGCCAGACGCTGCTGGTCGCGCAGCTTCACCCGGCACAGGTTGAGCACCGCGTGCTGCATGGCCACGTTCACCCGCTGCCCGCGCCCGGTGCGCTCCCGCTGGAACAGGGCGGCGAGGATGCCGGCCACCGCGTGCACGCCGGTGCCCGAGTCACCGATCTGGGCGCCCGTGGCGAGCGGCGGACCGTCCTCGAAACCCGTGGTCGACATCGACCCGCCCATCGCCTGCGCGACGACCTCGTACGCCTTGAAGGCGGTGTAGGGGCCGTCCCCGAAGCCCTTGATGGAGGCGTAGACGATGCGCGGGTTGATCTCCCGGATGCGGTCCCAGGTGAACCCCATCCGGTCGACCGCGCCCGGCCCGAAGTTCTCGACCATGACGTCCGAGCGCCGGATCAGCTCGGTGAGGATCTCCTTGCCGCGCTCGGTCTTGGTGTTGAGGGTGATGCTCCGCTTGTTGCAGTTGAGCATCGTGAAGTAGAGGGAGTCGACGTCCGGCAGATCACGCAGCTGCTTGCGCGTGATGTCGCCGGTGGGCGCCTCCAGTTTGACGACGTCCGCGCCGAGCCAGGCCAGCAGCTGGGTCGCGGAGGGCCCGGACTGGACGTGGGTCATGTCGAGGACGCGGATGCCCTCAAGTGCCTTGGGGGTCATGGGCGTTCACCTCACTTGTACATGGTCTGGTTCATGGTCCCGGGGGCGTACGCGTCCGGGTCCACCCAGACGTTGATCAGCGACGGCTTGCCCGACTCCCGGGCGCGGCGCAGCGCGGGGCCGATGTCGGCGGGGTCGCGGACCTCCTCGCCGTACCCGCCGAGCATCCGCGCGAACTCGTCGTAGCGGACGTCCCCGAGGGTGTTGCCGACCCGTTCGCGTTCCTTGCCGTACTTGGCGGCCTGGCCGTAACGGATCTGGTTCATCGAGGAGTTGTTGCCGACGATGCCGACGAACGGCAGGTCGTAGCGGACCAGCGTCTCGAAGTCCCAGCCGGTGAGGGAGAACGCGCCGTCACCGAACAGCGCGACGACCTCCTTGTCGGGCCGGGCCTGCTTGGCGGCCAGCACGAACGGCACGCCGACACCGAGCGTCCCGAGCGGCCCCGGGTCCATCCAGTGACCGGGCGACTTGGGCTGCACGACCTGCCCGGAGAAGGTGACGATGTCACCGCCGTCGCCGATGTAGATCGAGTCCTCGGTGAGGAAGTCGTTGATCTCGCTCACCAGGCGGTACGGGTGGATGGGGGAGGCGTCCGACCGCAGTTGCGGCAGCCGCTTCTCCAGGGCGGTCTGCTCGGCCGCGCGCAGCTCGTCCAGCCACTCCTTCCGCTTCGACGCGCCGCCGTTGACCCGCCCGGAGACTGCCTCGGTCACCGCCTTGAGCACCAGCCCAGCGTCCCCGACGATGCCGAGGTCGATGTCGCGGTTCTTGCCCACCGTGCGGTAGTCGAGGTCGATCTGCACGACCGTCGCGGCCGGGGAGAGCCGCTTGCCGTAGCCCATCCGGAAGTCGAAGGGCGTGCCGACGATGACGATGACGTCGGCGTTCGAGAAGGCGTAGCGGCGCGACAGCTGGAAGTGGTGCGGGTCCCCGGGCGGCAGGGTGCCGCGCCCCGCCCCGTTCATGTAGGCGGGGACGTTGAGGGTGCGCACCAGCTCGACGGCGGCCTCGGTGCCCCGGGTCGTCCACACCTGGCTGCCCAGCAGGATCGCCGGCTTCTCGGCGTGCACCAGCAGGCCGGCCAGCTTCTCGACCGCCTCCGGGTCGCCGGGGGAGCGGGTGGAGGCCCGGTAGGCGCCCTCCCGCGGCACCCGCGCCTTGTCGGCGGGCACCTTCGCGTCCAGCACGTCGCGCGGGATCTCCAGGAAGGAGGGCCCGGGCGCGCCGTGGTAGCACTCGCGGAAGGCCATCGACACCATGTCCGCGGCGCGCGCCGTGTCCGGCACGGTCGCCGCGAACTTGGTGATGGGGTTCATCATGTCGACGTGCGGCAGGTCCTGCAGCGACCCCATCTTGTGCTGGGTCAGGGCCCCTTGGCCGCCGATCAGCAGCATCGGCGACTCCGCGCGGAAGGCGTTGGCGACCCCGGTGACCGCGTCGGTGGTGCCCGGTCCCGCCGTGACCACCGCGCAGCCGGGCTTGCCGGTGATGCGCGCGTAGCCGTCGGCGGCGTGCGCGGCGACCTGCTCGTGCCGTACGTCGACGACCTCGATGCCCTCGTCGACGCAGCCGTCGTAGATGTCGATGATGTGGCCGCCGCACAGTGTGTAGATGCGGTCGACGCCCTCGGCCTTGAGGGCCTTGGCGACGAGATGACCGCCGGAGATGACGTCCTGGGTGTCGTCGGGCATGGCAGAGTCCTGTCCCTTTCCTAGGGGGCGGGGAGCGCTGTCGCGGTACATTGCATACAGTCGACGAATACTGTATGAAGCTTGTTATCCCGCATCCGATGGGTGGTGTCCAGGGGGTGCGCGGCACTTTTCGGTCGCCGGTCCCCGGCCCCACCGGACCCTCCGCGACTTCGCAGACAGGAGCCGAGATGGACCTGTACGAACACCAGGCAAGGGAACTCTTCGCAGACCATGGCATCGTGGTGCCGCGGGCCGAGGTCACCGGCTCGCCCAAACAGGCCCGCGAGATCGCCCGCAGGCTCGGCGGCCGCGTGGTCGTCAAGGCCCAGGTCAAGACCGGCGGACGCGGCAAGGCGGGCGGCGTCAAGCTCGCCGCCGACCCCGCCGCCGCCGAACTCACCGCACGCCAGATCCTCGGCATGGACATCAAGGGCCACACCGTCGGCACCGTGATGCTGGCCCAACCCGTCGACATCGACTGCGAGTTCTACGTCTCCTACGTCCTCGACCGCGCCACCGGCCGCTTCCTCGCCATCGCCTCCGCCGAAGGGGGCATGGACATCGAGGAGGTCGCCGCCACCCGCCCCGAAGCCGTCGCACGCGTTCCCGTCGACCCCGCCGAGGGCGTCACCCCGGCGGTCGCTGCCCGCATCGCCGACGCGGCGGGCCTGCCCGCCCGCACCGTCGACGTCCTGGTCCGCCTCTGGGACGTCCTGGTCGGCGAGGACGCCCTCCTCGTGGAGGTCAACCCGCTCGTCCGCACCCGCGACGGACAGATCATGGCGCTCGACGGCAAGGTCACCCTCGACGACAACGCCCGCTTCCGGCAGATACGTTGGGGCGACGAAGCCGACGCGGGCCATGACCCGCTGGAAGCGGCGGCGGCCGCCAAGGGGCTCAACTACGTCAAGCTCGACGGTGAGGTCGGCGTCATCGGCAACGGCGCCGGACTCGTGATGTCCACCCTCGACGTGGTCGCCGGCTGCGGCGCCCGCCCCGCCAACTTCCTCGACATCGGGGGCGGCGCCTCCGCCCAGGTCATGGCCGACGGACTGTCCGTCGTCCTCTCCGACCCGTCGGTGAAGTCCGTCTTCGTCAACGTCTTCGGCGGCATCACCGCCTGCGACGCGGTCGCCGACGGCATCGTCCGCGCGCTGGACACCGTACGGCTCACCAAGCCGCTCGTCGTGCGCCTGGACGGCAACAACGCGGAACGCGGACGGGCCCTTCTCGGGGAGCGCGCGCATCCGCTCGTCGAACAGGTCACCACCATGGACGGCGCCGCGAGCCGGGCCGCCCACCTCGCCACCACACCCTGAGGAGACCGGACGACATGGCGATCCACCTCACCAAGGAGAGCAAGATCCTCGTCCAGGGCATGACCGGCGGCGAGGGCATGAAGCACACCCGGCGGATGCTCGCCGCCGGCACGAACGTCGTCGGCGGAGTCAACCCCCGCAAGGCGGGCCGCACCGTGGACTTCACGGAGCGCTCCGTCCCCGTCTTCGGCTCCGTCGCCGAGGGCATGGACGCCACGGGGGCCGACGTCACCGTCGTCTTCGTGCCGCCCGCCTTCACCAAGGCGGCGGTGACCGAGGCCGCCGACGCCGGCATCGGGCTCGCGGTCGTCATCACCGAGGGCGTCCCCGTCCACGACTCCGTCGCCTTCCTCGCACACGCCCGCCGAAGGGGCACCCGCGTCATCGGCCCCAACTGCCCCGGCCTGATCAGCCCCGGCCAGTCCAACGCGGGCATCATCCCCGCCGACATCACCAAGCCCGGCCGCATCGGCCTGGTCTCCAAGTCCGGCACCCTCACCTACCAGCTCATGTACGAGCTGCGGGACATCGGCTTCTCCACCTGCGTCGGCATCGGCGGCGACCCCGTCGTCGGCACCACCCACATCGACTGCCTGGCCGCCTTCGAGGACGACCCCGACACCGACCTGATCGTGCTCATCGGCGAGATCGGCGGCGACGCGGAGGAACGCGCGGCGGCCTACATCCGCGACCACGTCACCAAGCCCGTCGTCGGCTACATCGCCGGCTTCACCGCCCCCGAGGGCCGCACCATGGGCCACGCCGGCGCGATCGTCTCCGGATCCTCCGGCACGGCGCGGGCGAAGCAACAGGCACTGGAGGCGGCCGGCGTGCGGGTCGGCCACACGCCCACGGAGACGGCCCGGCAGGTGCTGGCCGTCCTGGACGCCGGCAGCTGAGCCCCCGCGGGGCCGGGCAGCCGTACCTGTCGCTCGCCCGCGCCCCCCGGGGCCAACCCCTTATCTCTCGACCGTGCACCGAGAGCGGAGCGAACCGTATGACACCCACCCTCACCCTCAAGTCCGGCACCGCCTGGGCCGACGCCTGGCAGCGCTGCCTGACCGTCGCCCCGGAAGCCTTCCGGGACGACCGCGTCCTCAACCTCTGGAACGCCACGTGGCAGGCGGACGGACGGGCGCTGCCCGCCGTCAGCCCCGTGGACGGAACCCCCGTCGCGGGCCCGCCCCGCCTGGACCGGGCCACCGCCCGGCAGGCCGTGCGCGCGGCCCTGGACCAGCACCGCGCCTGGCGGCACGTCCCGCTGCCGGAACGCCGGGCCCGCGTCGCCGCCACCCTGGACGCGCTCGCCGAGCACCGCGACCTGCTCGCCCTGCTGCTCGTCTGGGAGATCGGCAAGCCCTGGCGCCTGGCCCGGGCCGACGTCGACCGGGCCATCGACGGGGTCCGCTGGTACGTCGACGGCATCGACACCATGCTCGACGGCCGCACCCCGCTCGACGGACCCGTCTCCAACATCGCCAGCTGGAACTACCCGATGAGCGTGCTGGTCCACGCCCTGCTGGTGCAGGCACTGGCCGGCAACGCGGTCGTCGCCAAGACCCCGACCGACGGCGGCGTCGCCTGCCTCACCCTGGCCACGGCACTCGCCGCCCGCGAGGGGATCCCGGTCACCCTCGTCAGCGGCGGCGGGGGCGAGCTGTCGGAGGCGCTGGTACGGGCGCCGGAGATCGGCTGCGTGTCCTTCGTCGGCGGACGCGACACCGGTGCGGCGATCGCCACGGCAGTCGCCGACCTGGGCAAACGCCACATCCTCGAACAGGAGGGACTGAACACCTGGGGCATCTGGAACTACTCCGGCTGGGACACCCTGAGCGCGGTGATCCCCAAGCTGTTCGACTACGGGAAGCAGCGCTGCACGGCCTACCCGCGCTTCGTCGTCCAGCGCAGCCTCTTCGACGAGTTCCTCGCGGCCTACCTCCCGGCCGTCCGCACCCTGCGGACCGGCCACCCCCTCGCCGTCGAGCACCCCGACGACCCGTACCCGACGCTCGACTTCGGTCCGGTGATCAACGCGGCGAAGGCGAAGGAGCTCCACGACCAGGTCGCCGAGGCCGTCGACCGGGGCGCCGTCCCGCTGCACCGGGGCACCCCGGCCGGCGCCCGCTTCCTGCACGGCCAGGACACGTCGGCGTACGTCCAGCCCGTCACGCTGCTCAATCCGCCGCGCTCCTCCCCGCTGCACCACGCGGAGCCGTTCGGCCCGGTCGACACGATTGTCCTGGTCGACACGGAGGCCGAGTTGCTGGCCGCCATGAACGCGTCCAACGGCGCCCTGGTGGCCACCCTCTCCACGGACGAGCGGTCCACCTTCGACCGGCTCGCCCCGCACATCCGCGCCTTCAAGATCGGCCACGGGGTGCCCCGCTCGCGCGGAGACAGGGACGAACTGTTCGGCGGCTTCGGGGCGTCCTGGCGCGGCGCCTTCGTCGGCGGCGAGCTTCTGGTGCGGGCGGTGACCCGCGGCCCGGCGGGGGAGAGGCTGCCGGGCAACTTCCCGGACCACCAACTGATGCCCTGAGCCCGTCGCGGCCCGGCCGCGCACGCTGCCGTCCGCACCGCCTCCCGGGCGACGGAAACGCAGGTGAAAGGCACTGCGAAACCTTGGTATGGTTGTCCATGTCGCCGCGGGGACCACCCCGCATGCGACAGACACCTTGTCCGGGTGGCGGAATGGCAGACGCGCTAGCTTGAGGTGCTAGTGCCCTTTATCGGGCGTGGGGGTTCAAGTCCCCCCTCGGACACTTGGCTCCATCGAGGGCCCCGACCAGACGGTCGGGGCCCTCGAGGCGTTCCGGGCCCCGGCCGGCGGGCCGTCTCATGAGGCCGTCCCCTCCAGCACTGTGATCTCGGTGATCGGCGATCGGCCGTGGAGGACGAGGATCTCGTTGGCGAGGGCGATGATCTGCAAGGGGTTGTCCCGCTGCCGGCGGGCCTCGATCCCCGCGGCGAGGAGGCCGGTGGGCACGGCTCCCGCGTCGAGAAGGACGCGCCACTCCGCAGGCGGGAGGCTCAGATACTCGAGGTGGGTGAGCCGGGATATCTCGCACGGATCGGCGAGAGTCCCCTCGTACGCACAGAGGGTCCGCAGGCGTGGCAGGCCGAAGACCGGGGCGAGGCTGAGGGGCTTCTCCTTCCACACTCCGATGCTGAGGACCTCCAGACCCGGGTGGGCGGCGGCCTCGACGCTGGGAACGGAGACGTGATTGACATGGGCGACGAGCGGGGGCCGTTCGACCCTCGGCACCGGCCTGCCGCCGAAGTGACCGTGGACGACCATGTCGGTGAGGGAATCGGCGACCAGCCCGGCACCGATGTTCCCCTCGTGGCCGATGATGATCACCTGTCCCACGTGCCCGTCCGGCCCCGGTGTGACGTCGACGGCGATACGGTCCCCGCCCCCGTTGTCACCGAAGACGATCCAGCCCGGCGAACCGACGAGCTGCTGCACGGAGTCCTCGGGACCCGTCTCGACCGCCTCCATGGCGCCGAACCGCCACAGCACGTGCCGGGACGCGGCGTCGGCGACGTACACCTCGCCGAGGGGGAACAGCTCGCAGCCGATGATGTCGTACGGGTCCCGGGAGTCGTCCCAGTCCTCGTACCGGCCACGGACGACCTGGTACAGGGCCCGCAGTTCGGGCGGCAGCGGCACGCCGAGGCGCGCCTCGGCCGCCGCGATCTCCTCCTCGGTGGCCCCCACCGCGTCCGGGAGCCGCTCGCGCAGAGTGCGCCGCAGCAGTTCCACGTCCGCCGACGCAGCCGGCACCGCGTCCGGCACCGGATCGGGCAGGCGGCGCACCGGCTCGGGCAGTGCCCCGTCCGCGAGGAGGAGCGCGCCGGGGTGCGCGGTCGCGATGCCCGGCTCGGTGGAGGAGCTCGATTCGATCAGGTGCAGCCGGACACCACCGGGCGTGGACGCGGCCTCCACGACGAAGGAGACCCCACTGCTCCCGTCCTCCTTGAGCGCCTCGACGACCAGGCCCACGGCGTCGAACTCGTCCTGGTTGTCCGAGACCAGTGAGGCACGCCCCGGCTGCGGGGGCCGGTACGGGAGGGGAACACTCCACGCACCGGGACCGATCTGCCCTGAGACGTGCCCGCCGGGCGCGCAGAGGGTGTCCGCGTGCGCGGCGTGCAAAAGGCGCAGCAGGGGCTGCCAGGTGGCGATGTCATGGAGCGAGGGCACGGAAGAACCTCCTGAGGTGTGCCGGCTGATTGTGGATCATGAAGGGGGCGCGGCACCACCGTCACAGCAGGACGAGCAGCTTGGTCCCCGGGACCAGCTTGCGGTTGACCGAGGTCGACTGGACGAACACCGTGTAGGCCTCGTTGCTCCCCGGCGTCACCGTGACCTCCGTCGACGGCAGGCCGAGGAGCTGACGGGCGGCGGGACCGGTGAACACCTTCCCGGTCATGCGGCCGGTGGCCGGGTCCTTCTCCGCCACCGCTATCTGCTTGCGGGCCTGGATCTTCTCGCGCTTGGACAACTCGTAGAACGCGCAGCCGGTCTTGTACGGATGCCCGGCGCTGGTGACGAAGTCGCGGATCGACGTGGCCTGGTCCACCGGGATCAGCACGTACTTGCCGGCGTCGAGGGCCTGGAGGTTCGACGTCACGTCCGCCGCGCTCAGGTCCTCGCCCATCGCGAAGAGGTTCCGGGTGCCGCGCACGCCCTGCTCGCGGTCGCGCAGGAACCTCGTGGCGGCGGTCTTGACCGCACCGATCGCCTCCTCGACGCCCTGGTCGGAGTCCGCGTCCCAGATCGAGATGTTGCCCGTCGGGAAGCCGTACTGCTGGGCTGTGCGCTTGGCCAGGGAGTTCGGCACCATGATGGCGGAGGTCCAGTGGTCCGGCAGGGTGTTCATCTTGTCCGCGATGCGGCCACGCCACTCGTCCAGGACGGCGCGGCCGTCGGGCAGGAGGTCGTGGCGCGCGCCGGTCGTGTCGGCGCCGGAGGCGTTCTCCTCGCCGTCGGTGACGACGACCTGGAGAAAGCTGTGCTCGCCGTACTCCTCCCAGATGTGACCGAGGTCGTCGAGTGCCTTCACCGACGCCTGGATCAGTGCCGTCGCACCGTTCTCGACGGTGTACAGGCCGCGCATGGACGGCAGGTGCTTGACGTCCATGTCCCACACCAGGTTCTCCACCAGGTGGTCGAAGGCGTACAAGCTGATCCGGGTCTCGTGCCCGAGCCGGTCCGACTCCTCCGCCAACCCCTTCACGAACTCGTCCACCACACGCACGAGTTGCTCGGAGTGGCCTCGCATCGAACCGGACTTGTCGATGACGAGAGCGACGTGGTTCACGAAGTGCTTCTTGAGCCGGTCCTTCACCGTGGCGCTCATCGCGTCCATCCCTTTCCCCCTCAGCCGCCGGGGAGCTCCCCAACGCCCTTTTCCGCAGGCGGACGTGTCCACCCACAGCGTGAACGCCGGGATGGACTCTGGTCCGTCCAGATGACGGCTTCACCTTAGGACGGGGGACTGACAACAGGACTGAGCTGAGGACTCCGTGGTTCCGAGGGTGTGCCTGGCACGTCTCGAATGCTTCACGGTGCTGTCCCGGTCGCGATCCCGTCGTGGGGACATCGCAGGAGCCCGGCTAACGTTCCAGGTCACAGGGGCACCCGCCTGTATGTTCGGTACGGCGTGGCCCGCACGTTCATGTTCCTGACGCTCACGGGGGTACGGCGAAATGGCCGAGCGAAACAGCACGTCGGACGACAGAACGCCGGGGGAGCCGGGGTTCTCCTCCCGTCGGCGTCTGCTGCGGTTGGCCGCCGGGGGTCTCACGCTGGCCACCCTGACCGCCGGCGCGGTCGGCTGCGACGACGGCGCGGTGGAGGCCGAGGACCCGGCAAGCGCCGGCGGCGAGAAGCCGAAGGGTGAGGACGAGAAGCCCGGCGACAGCGCTACGGGCGGGGGCGGCAAGGCCCCGAAGCCGCTGTGGACGAAGACGACCTCCGCGGAGACGTACGGGGACAACGACGAACTCGTGGTCGCCGCCGGTGTCGTGCTCGCCAGCGGCAGCCCGCTGGCAGCCCTCGACACCGCGACCGGTAAGCAGAAGTGGTCCCTGCCGGGCGGCGTGATCCCCGGCGCGCCCCTGCTGCTCGGCAAGGACACGCTGTACCTGGCCGGCAGTCGGTACGACGGCACCGTCACCGGATACGACCCGGCCTCGGGCAAGGAGACCTGGCGCAGCCGCCTGGGCACGGGCTACCGGCAGCCCCGGCCCGTCGCGGTGGACGAGACGCAGGTGTACGTCGTCGCCGAAATCCTCGAGGACGACGGGTCGTCGAAGACCAACGTCATCGCGGCCCTCGACAGCGGCACCGGCAGGATCGCCTGGAAGGAACAGCGCGACCTGGGCACCATGCAGAACGGCATTCACGCCGCCGTCCGCGGCCGCCACCTCGTCTACACCGACTTCAGGAAGAACCTCACCGTCCGCGACACCGCCACCGGCGGACAGGTGTGGACACGGAAGACCACGAAGACGAACTGCGGCTTCTTCGCCGTGCACGAGGACCTGGTCATCGTCCCGCAGGGGAGTGTCCTTCAGGCCTTCGACCTCTCCGACGGCACCGAGAAATGGACCCTGAAGTCGTCGGAGTTGGACCTCTTCAAGGAACCGGCCGTGCTGGAGGACGTGCTGTACATCGCCGACAGCGCACGGACGTTGCGGGCGGTCGACCCTCGAACGGGCAAGATCCTCTGGCAGTCGACGGCCCTCGCCGACGCGGGACTCCAGGTGCCGCGCCAGTACGTCAAGGTGGGGGACACCCTCTTCGGTGGCACGGACCTGGACGCGAAGGGCGGCATCATCGCCATGGACGCGAAGACCGGTGACGTGCGCTGGACGTTCAACGACGGCAGCGGTGACCACCACGCCTGGCTGGCGGCCACCGACGGCGAACGCCTCTTCGCCCTGCACGGCACCGCCCTGCACGCACTGCCGGTGTGAGGCACGGGCAGTGCGCCGCGCCGATGGGCGTGGTGCGCTCAGAGGCCGGCCGATCATCACGATGTCCGGTGCTCCGGTCCGTGAGACTCGCATGCACCATTGTCGGCCAGCTTGCGGGGAGTTCCTCCCGCACCGTTGAGTGAACGCCTTTGATGGTTGATGGTTCATCTAAAGCTGTGCTCATCGGAGCTCCGACCGGAAGGAACCACGACTATGAAGAGCCTGCCCAGGAAGCTGGCGCTGGGTGCCGTGGCGGCCGTCGCCATGAGCCTCGCGCTCCCGGCAGCCCCGGCCTTGGCGACCGAGGAGATCGACTGTGGCGCGGGCACGGATGCCGTGCGGGTGACGTACCTGGAGAACGGCACGGAGCTCAGCCGGTGCTGGACAGGACGCGGTGACGTTTCGCTCGGACAGGGCGGGGTCACCTCCTTCTCCTCGGGTGCCCACGAGGTGGTCGTCTTCTGGCAGACGAACCTGGGATGGGACGTCGCAGTACTCCCGCCCCACACCCTGGCCCCCTTCGCCGGGGCCGGCGCCCACCACGTCTTCGGTTTCCACGTCAGGTGATGGCCGACGCCGGCTGGTTATTCCGTAGAGAGTGGCGACCAGGCGACTCCGGCCGGTCCGGCCACGGCTGACGTTTCTGGTGCCGACGCGCCGCACGGGAACGGTACGCAGAGGCCCTCCGCGTCCGGGTATCGGACGCGGAGGGCCTCAGTGGTGCGGGGAAAGCTCAGGAAGTCGCCGCGCTGACAGCAGCCTTCTCGCGGGCCGTCGCCTCGGCGGCCTCGCCCTCCTCCAGCCCCACATCCTTCGTCTCCCGCCCCAGCAGCAGCGCCACCAGCGTCAGCAGGGCCATCGAGGACAGGTAGACGCCGACCAGCCATGGGGAGCCGTCGCCGGCCTCCCACAGGGCCACCGCTATGAAGGGGGCGACGGCCGCGCCGAGGATCGAGCTGACGTTGTAGGAGATGCCGGAGCCCGTGTAGCGCACGCTCGTCGGGAAGAGTTCCGGCAGCAGCGCGCCCATCGGGCCGAACGTCATGCCCATCAGCGTGAAGCCGAACACCAGCCACAGCACCACGCCGACCGTGCCCAGGCCGATCAGCGGCACCCAGACGAGACCGAACACCAGGATCCCGGCGGTGACCGCGATCAGCGTGGCACGCCGGCCGTAACGGTCCGCGAGCGGGCCGGAGATCAGGGTGAACGCCGCGAAGAACAGCACACCGAAGATCATCATCAGTACGAACGTCGTGTAGTCGTAGCCCAGTCCCGGCACGTCGGCGTCCTCGGCCGTACGGCCGTAGCTCAGTGAGAACGTCGTCATCAGATAGAAGAGCACGTACGTCGCCAGCATGAAGAACGTGCCGAGGACCAGTTGCTTCCAGTGGTTGCGGAAGACCGTCGCCAGCGGCAGCTTGCGGACCAGCCCCGCCTCGCGCGTCTTGGCGAACACCGGCGCCTCGACCAGGCGCATCCGCACCCACAGGCCGATCGCGACCATCACCGCCGAGAACAGGAACGGGATGCGCCAGCCCCAGTTCAGGAAGGCCTCGGACGGCTTGGAGGGGTCGGCGCCGGCCGCGGACGGCAGCAGCGCGCCGATGGCCAGGAACAGACCGTTGCCGATGATGAAGCCCAGCGGGGCGCCCAGTTGCGGGAAGGTGCCGTAGAGGGCGCGCTTGCCCTTCGGGGCGTTCTCGGTGGCGACAAGGGCCGCGCCGCTCCACTCGCCGCCGAGCGCGAAGCCCTGCGCCAGCCGCATCAGCACCAGCAGCGCGGTCGCGACCCAGCCGGCCTGCGCGTAGGTGGGCAGGACGCCGATGAGGAAGGTGGCGATGCCCATGGTGAGCAGGGACGCCACGAGCGTTCCCTTGCGGCCGAGGCGGTCGCCGAGGTGGCCGAAGACCACCGCGCCGATCGGCCGGGCGACCATCGCGGCGCCGAACACCGCGAAGGACGAGAGCAGTGCCGTGGTGGGGTCGCTGCTGGGGAAGAAGAGCGTGGGGAAGACCAGTACGGCGGCGGTCGCGTAGATGTAGAAGTCGTAGAACTCGATCGTCGTGCCGATGAGGCTGGCGATGAGGACGCGCGAACGCGAGTTGACGGGAGCCGGGGCCGGACTGGTGGTTGGTGCGGGCATTTCACGGTCTTTCCACGGGGAACGATCGCTCCACACTGTCAGAAGTCTCATGCCTCAGGAACGGCGTACCAAGATATGAGACGAATTCGGTCTGACCTGGGCGCGGAAAATATGTGGCCTCGTGGGGACCCGTCTCCCTACACTCAGCGGGCAGGCGCCGCCCGCTTCCGGGCCGCGCGCACCGACCAGGGAGGGGAGTCAGGGCCGTGCGTGACCACACCGCTGCTGCCGCTCCCCGTTCCCGGTCCCGCCGGACCGTGGTGATCCTGGTGTCTCCGGCCGCCCGGTGCCCGCTGCGCGGCCGGTACCGGATGCCCTGACGCACGTCCGGCCCGACCCCTCCGACGAGGGGTGCTCGGCGCCGTGCGTCCGGGGGAGATCGCGCTGCCCTTCTCCGGTTCCCTCCGAAAGGCCACGGGCCATGCGCACCACCGACCTTCTCGCCGTCGTCCGCAACCTCGGCATCCTCGCCCACGTCGACGCCGGCAAGACCACCGTCACCGAGCGGATCCTCTACGCCACCGGCACCACCCACAAGCGCGGCGAGGTGCACGACGGCACCACCGTCACCGACTTCGACCCGCAGGAACGCGACCGCGGCATCACCATCTTCTCCGCCGCCGTGAGCTGCTCCTGGAACGGTCACCGGATCAACCTCATCGACACCCCGGGCCACGTCGACTTCGCCGACGAGGTCGAGCGCTCCCTGCGCGTCCTCGACGGCGCCGTCGCCGTGTTCGACGCGGTCGCCGGGGTGGAGCCGCAGAGTGAGTCGGTGTGGCGGCAGGCGGACCGGCACGGCGTCCCGCGCATCGCGTTCGTCAACAAGATGGACCGGGCCGGCGCCGACCTCGACGCCGCCGTCGCCTCCATCCGGGACCGGCTGCACCCGGTGCCGCTGGCCGTGCAACTGCCGGTCGGGGCCGAGGGCGCCTTCACCGGGGTCGTCGACCTGATCGGCATGCGCACCCTGACCTGGACCGACGACGGTGAGGCCCGTGACCCGGCGCCGGTGCCGGACGCGCTGCGCGAGGAGGCGCCGCGCAGGCGGCGGCTGCTGGAGGAGGCCGTGGCGGAACTGCACCCGGCCGCGCTGGAGGAGTTCTGCGACACGGGCGCGCTCGGCACCGGGACGCTCACGGCGGCCCTGCGGGACCTGACGGCCCGCGGTGAGGCCGTGGTCGTCCTGTGCGGCTCGGCCTACCGCAACCGCGGGATCGAACCGCTGCTGGACGCCGTGCTCGCCTACCTGCCGTCACCGCTGGACGTGCCGGCGGTGCGCGGCACGTACGACGGCACCGAACAGGAGCGGGCCGCCGACCCGGAGGCGCCGCTGGTCGCGCTCGCGTTCAAGGTGAACGCCACCGCCACCGGACGGCTCACCTACCTGCGCGTCTATTCCGGCACCGTCGAACAGGGGGACACCGTGCGGGACGCCACCACCGGCCGCACCGAGCGCGTCGGGCGCATCCTGCGCGTCCGGGCCGACCGGCACGCGCGGCTGGACCGTGCCGTCGCCGGTGACATCGTCGCCGTGGTCGGGCTGAAGTCCGCCCGCGCCGGTACCACGCTGTGCGCGCCGGACGTGCCGCTGGTGCTGGAGCCGCCCGGTGTCGCCGAACCCGTCGTCTCGGTCGCGGTCGAGGCGCTGCGGAGCACCGACACCGGCCGTCTGGCGCAGGCGCTGGCCCGGCTCGCCGAGGAGGACCCCTCGCTGGTCGTGCGCACCGACGCCGAGACGGGGCAGACGGTGCTGTCCGGCATGGGCGAACTGCACCTGGAGGTCGCGGTGGAGCGCGTCCGGAGCGACCACGGACTGGGTGTCGCCGTCGGCCGGCCGCGCGTCAGTCACCGGGAGACCGTGGGCCGTGGTGTGTCCGGGGTCGTGTACCGGCACGTCAAACAGGACGGAGGCGCGGGCCAGTTCGCGCACGTCGTGCTCGACGTCGAGCCGCTGGACGACGCGGAGCGGGGCTTGGAGTTCCGTTCGACGGTCGTCGGGGGCCGGGTGCCGCAGGAGTACGTCCGTGCTGTCGAGGCCGGCTGCCGGGACGCGCTCACCGAGGGCCCGCTGGGCGGTCACCCGGTGACGGGTCTGCGGGTGACGCTCACCGACGGGTCGACGCACGTCAAGGACTCCTCGGACACCGCCTTCCGCACCGCGGGCCGGCTCGGGCTGCGGGACGCCCTGCGGGCGTGCGCGATGGTGCTCCTTGAGCCGGTCGCCGAGGTCACGGTCACCGTGCCGCGGGACGCGGTGGGCTCCGTGCTCGGTGACCTGGCCGCGCGCCGCGGCCGGGTCGGCGGCTCGGCCACCCGGGCGGGCGCGGCGGTCGTCACCGCGACCGTGCCGCTGGCCGAACTCTTCGGCTACGCGACCCGGTTGCGCAGCCGCACCCAGGGCCGCGGCACCTTCACCAGCCGGCCCACCGGCTACGCGCCGGCGCCCGCCACCGCGCGGTAGCGCTCGGTAGAGCGCGTGTGCGGCGGTTCCTCCTCGTCGTCCCGGCGGGGAGGGGCCGCCCGTGGCTTCCGAGCGTCAGGGCCGCCTGCGGCGGACGGCGGGGAACGAGGGCCGGCCCGTACCGCGCGCTGTCCAAACCCTTGACGCAGCGCCCGCGGAGGGTTTAACTCACGTCCTAAATTAAGCCGTGAGGCGGTGCCGTGCGCGTCCAGGGACGCGCCGCCTCACGCCCCCGGAAAGGGACAACTGGAGCCATGCGCAGTATCCGAGCCGCGGCCACAGGCGCCGTCATGCTGTCTCTCGCACTCGCCGCCTCGGCCTGCGGAGGCGGCTCGAGCACGGGCGGCGGGTCCAACGACTCGCCGAAGGAACTGACCTACTGGGCCTCCAACCAGGGCGCCAGCATCGAGGTCGACAAGAAGGTCCTCCAGCCCGAGCTCGACAAGTTCGAGAAGCAGACCGGCATCAAGGTCAAGCTGGAGGTCGTGCCCTGGTCCGACCTGCTGAACCGCATCCTCACCGCCACCACCTCCGGCCAGGGCCCGGACGTGCTGAACATCGGCAACACCTGGTCCGCCTCGCTCCAGGCGACCGGCGCCCTCCTGCCGTGGGACGAGGCGCAGTTCGAGAAGATCGGCGGCAAGGACCGCTTCGTCGACTCCGCGCTCGGCTCCACCGGAGTCGAGGGCCAGGACCCGGCCGCCGTCCCGCTCTACTCCATGGCCTACGCCCTCTACTACAACAAGCAGATGTTCGCCGACGCGGGCATCGACGCCCCGCCCGCCACCTGGGACGAACTGGTCGCCGCCGGCAAGAAGCTGTCCAAGGACGGCACGTGGGGCATAGGCATGGAGGGCTCCAACCCCTCCGAGAACATCCACCACGCCTTCGTGTTCGCCAAGCAGCACGGCGCCGACTTCTTCACCGCCGACGGCAAGCCCGACTTCACGAGCGACGGCGCCGTCGCCGCGGTCAAGCAGTACGTCGACCTCATGGCGAAGGACAAGATCATCGCCCCGGGCAACGCGGAGTACGCGCAGAACCAGTCGGTCAGCGACTTCGCCAAGGGCAAGACGGGCATGCTGCTGTGGCAGTCCGCGTCCGCCAACCTGAAGTCCCAGGGCATGAGCGAGGACGCCTACGGCATCGCCCCGGTGCCCGTGCAGTCCGGCACCCCCGGCGCCGGCAAGCAGGTCAACTCCATGGTCGCCGGCATCAACCTGGCCGTCTTCAAGAACACCGACAACCTCGACGGCGCCGGTGAGTTCGTGAAGTTCATGACCAGCGACGCCGAGCAGAAGATCCTCAACACCGCCTACAGCTCCATCCCGCCGGTGAAGGCCGCCCAGGAGGACCCCGCCTTCAACTCCCCGTCCAACGCCGTCCTCAAGGACACCCTCGCCAAGAGCGCCGTCGCCCTGCCACAGGTGCCCGACGAGTCCCAGTTCGAGACCGCCGTCGGCACCGCCGTCAAGGACCTGTTCGCCGACGCCGCCGCCGGCCGGCCCGTGACCACCGACTCGGTGAAGGCCGCGCTCACCAAGGCGCAGCAGCAGATGCCCACGAAGTGAGCCCCGACACCGCCATGACTGCCACTGCCCCCGCAGCTGAGGCCGCCGTGCGCAAGAGTCCCCCCGGTGCGGCGCGCGGCCCCCGCCGCCGCACCGGGCGGCTGCGCCGCATCGGACTGCCCTACCTGCTGCTCCTGCCCGCCCTGCTCCTCGAACTCCTCGTGCATCTGGTGCCGATGGTCATCGGCATCGTGATGAGCTTCAAGGAACTCACCCAGTTCTACATCCGCGACTGGGGCACCGCCCCCTGGGCCGGTCTCGACAACTACGCGGTGTCGGTCGACTTCGACGCCCCCGTCGGCAAGGCCCTGCTCCACTCGTTCCTCGTCACGATCGCCTTCACCCTGCTGTCCGTCGGCCTGTGCTGGCTGATCGGCACGGCCGCAGCCGTCTACATGCAGGACACCTTCCGCGGCCGCGGCCTCCTGCGCGCCCTGTTCCTGGTGCCGTACGCCCTGCCGGTCTACGCGGCCGTCATCACCTGGGTGTTCATGTTCCAGCACGACAACGGCCTGGTGAACCACGTCCTGCACGACCAGCTCGGCATCACCGACAAGCCCTCCTTCTGGCTGATCGGTGACAACAGCTTCGTCGCGCTGCTGACCGTGTCGGTGTGGAAGGGCTGGCCGTTCGCCTTCCTCATCGTCATGGCCGGACTGCAGAACATCCCGCGCGAACTGTACGAGGCCGCCGCCCTCGACGGCGCCGGCATGATCCAGCAGATCCGCCGCATCACCCTGCCGTCGCTCCGCCCCGTCAACCAGGTGCTGGTCCTCGTCCTGTTCCTGTGGACGTTCAACGACTTCAACACCCCCTATGTCCTCTTCGGCAAGAGCGCGCCCGAGGCCGCCGACCTCATCTCCGTGCACATCTACCAGGCGTCCTTCGTCACCTGGAACTTCGGCACCGGGTCCGCGATGTCCGTGCTGCTCCTGCTGTTCCTGCTCGTCGTCACGGGCGCCTACCTCGCCCTCACCTCACGCGGACGGAGGACCGCCTCATGAGCCTGCCCCGGTCCCCGATGGCCCCGCCCCGCTCGTTCCTCTGGACCCGGCGGATCTTCCTCACCCTGCTCACCGGCTTCGTCCTGGTCCCGGTCTACGTCATGGTGTCCAGCTCGCTGAAGCCGCTCGCCGACGTCACCGGCGCGTTCCGCTGGCTGCCGACCGAGCTGACGATCCGCCCGTACATCGACATCTGGTCCACCGTCCCGCTCGGCCGCTACTTCGTGAACTCGCTGATCGTGGCGGGCGCGGCCACCGTCTGCTCGGTGGTGATCGCGGTGTTCTCCGCATACGCCGTCAGCCGCTACTCCTTCCGCGGCAAACGCGTCTTCACGGTGACGGTGCTGTCGACGCAGATGTTCCCCGGCATCCTGTTCCTGCTCCCGCTGTTCCTCATCTACGTCAACATCGGCAACGCCACCGGCATCGCCCTGTTCGGCTCCCGCGGCGGCCTGATCCTGACGTACCTGACCTTCTCCCTGCCGTTCTCCATCTGGATGCTGATCGGCTACTTCGACTCGGTCCCCCGCGACCTGGACGAGGCGGCGCTCGTGGACGGCTGCGGCCCGCTCGGCGCGCTGTTCCGCGTCGTCGTCCCGGCGGCCGTACCCGGCATCGTCGCGGTCGCCGTCTACGCCTTCATGACCGCCTGGGGCGAGGTCCTCTTCGCGTCGGTGATGACCAACGACACCACCCGCACCCTGGCGGTCGGCCTCCAGGGCTACTCCACCCTCAACGACGTGTACTGGAACCAGATCATGGCCGCCTCCCTCGTAGTCAGCGTCCCCGTGGTCGCCGGATTCCTGCTCCTGCAGCGCTACCTCGTCGCCGGCCTGACGGCAGGAGCCGTCAAGTGACCGACCCCGAAAGGACCTTCGTGACCATCGACTACGCCGCCCTCCCCGACGACTTCCTGTGGGGCACGGCCACCTCGGCCTACCAGATCGAGGGCGCCGTGGCGGAGGACGGCCGTTCTCCGTCGATCTGGGACACCTTCTCGCACACCCCCGGCCGGATCGACAACGACCACCACGGCGACACCGCCTGCGACCACTACCACCGCTGGCGCGAGGACATCGGCCTGATGCGCCGCCTCGGCACCAACGCCTACCGGCTGTCCGTCGCCTGGCCGCGCGTGGTGCCCGGCGGCGACGGCCCGGTCAACGCCAAGGGCCTGGCCTTCTACGACCGGCTGGTCGACGGCCTGCTCGACGCCGGCATCACCCCGTCGGTCACCCTCTACCACTGGGACCTGCCCCAGACCCTCCAGGACCGCGGCGGTTGGCCCGAGCGCGACACCGCCGAGCACTTCGCCGCGTACGCCTCCGCCGTCGCCGAACGCCTCGGCGACCGCGTCCACCACTGGGCCACCCTCAACGAGCCGCTGTGCTCCGCCTGGATCGGCCACCTCGAGGGCAAGATGGCCCCCGGCTGGACCGACCTCACCGCGGCCGTCCGCGCCTCCTACCACCTGCTGCTCGGCCACGGCCTCGCCGCCCGCGCCATCCGCGCCGCCGCCCCCGGCGCCCAGGTCGGCATCGTCAACAACCTCTCCACCATCCACGCGGCGAGCGACAGCCCCGAGGACCACGCCGCCGCCGTCCGCATGGACGGCCACACCAACCGCTGGTGGCTCGACCCGGTCCACGGCCGCGGCTTCCCCGAGGACATGCGCGAGGTCTACGGCGTCGACCTCCCCGAACGCCCCGGCGACCTGGAGACCATCGCGGCCCCGCTCGACTGGCTCGGCCTGAACTACTACTTCCCGCAGGTGGTCGCCGACGACCCCGAGGGCCCGGCCCCCCGCGCCGCCTTCGTGCGCCGCGACGGCGTCCCCCGCACCGGCATGGACTGGGAGATCGACGCGGGCGGCATCGAGGCCCTGCTCCTGCGGCTCACCGAGGAGTACGGCGCCCGCAAGCTCTACGTCACCGAGAACGGCTCCGCCTTCCCCGACGTCGTCCGCCCCGACGGCACCGTCGACGACCCGGAGCGCCAGGACTACCTCACCCGGCACGTGGCCGCCTGCGCCTCCGCCGCCCGCAAGGGCGCCCCGCTGGCCGGCTACTTCGCCTGGTCCCTGCTGGACAACTTCGAGTGGGCGTACGGCTACGACAAGCGCTTCGGCCTGGTCCACGTCGACTACGCCACCCAGGCCCGCACGATCAAGGGCTCGGGACACCGGTACGCGGACATCGTCCGGGGGCACGCGGAGCGGGTGCGGAAGGCGGCGTGAGCCTGTGGCGCCGGCGGGCGCGGGTAGGGTCCGTGCCCGCCGGCGGCCACGGGTCAGGCGTCGCCGTTGAGCAGGGCGGCCGTGAGGACGTGACCGCCTACGCCCCAGCCTCCGTCGGCGACCTCGTCGACGAGCACCACAGTGGTGGCGCGGGCGCGTTCACCGTAGATCTCGGCGTACAGGTCGGTGGTGCGCTCGACGATCTTCCTCTTGTCGTCGGGGCTGAGGGTGTCGGCGGGGACCTTGAAGTGGGCGAAAGGCATGAGTGGTACTCCTTGGTAGCTCTGGAAGAGGCTGCGAACGCGGTACGGGCGCCGCACGGACGTTCTCAGGGGCCGCCGGGGGGTCCTGGACAGCGACGGGGCTGGGGTGGCCGGTCGGCCACAGGTGGCCTGCGGGTCTTGGACGGCCGGCACGGCGGCCGGCCGGGTGCTCACACCATTCCGCCGTTGGCCCGCACGACCTGCCCGTTCACCCAGTGCCCCGCCGGGCCGGTGAGGAAGGCGGCGACCCGGGCGATGTCCTCCGGGGTGCCCAGCCGCTCCAGCGGCGGGGTCTTCGCGAGCCGGTCGATCTCCTCCGGCGTCTTGCCGTCGAGGAACAGGTCGGTGGCCGTGGGGCCGGGGGCTACGGTGTTCACCGTGATGTCCCGGCCGCGCAGCTCGCGGGCGAGGATCAGGGTCATCGACTCGACGGCGGCCTTGCTCGCCACGTACGCGCCGTAAGCGGGGAACTGCGCTCCGACCACGGAGGTCGACACGCCCAGGAAGGAGCCGCCGGGCCGCAGCCGCCGCGCGGCCTGCTGGGCCACCACGAAGGCGCCGCGGATGTTGGTGCGGTGCATCGCGTCAAGGGCGGCCAGATCGAGGTCGGCGACGGGCGACAGGACGAGGCGGCCGGCGGCGTTGACCACCACGTCCACGCGGCCGAACTCCCGCTCCGCCCGGTCGAACAGCGCGGCGACCGCGTGCTCGTCCGCCACATCCGCCCGCACGGCGATCGCCTTCCCGCCGTCCGCCGTGATCGCCTTCACGGTCTCCTCGGCCGAGGTCGTGTCCCTGGCGTAGTTCACCACCAGCGCGAGACCCTCGCGGGCGAGCTGGAGCGACACCGCGCGGCCGATGCCGCGCGAACCGCCGGTGACGACGGCGACCCGCCCGGGGTCCGGTGCGCGAAGGCTGTCATTCGTAGTCATGCCTCCACGGTGCGCGGTCCCGGCCCGCGCAACCAGGGGATGCCATCCCCTGGGTCGGCGCCCCGGCCGGGCACAGAATGGTGCACATGGGTTCTGCGAAGTACACCGAGCTCGGGGCATTCCTGCGGTCGCGCCGGGACCGCATCCGCCCGGCCGACGTGGGTCTCCCCGCCGGCCCGCGGCGCCGGGTGCCCGGTCTGCGCCGGGAGGAGGTCGCCCAGCTGGCCGGGGCATCGGTGGACTACTACAACGAACTCGAGCGCGGAGCCGGCTCCCAGCCTTCGGAACAGATGATCGCCGCCCTGGCCCGGGCGCTGCGGCTGACCGCCGACGAGCGTGATTACCTCTACCGGCTGGCGGACCGTCCCGTGCCCGCCTCGGGCGGCGTGACCGCGCACGTCCACCCCGGCATGCTCGACCTGCTCCAGCGGATGCCGTCCACTCCCGCGCAGGTCATCACCGACCTCCACGTCACCCTCGTGCAGAACCGGCTCGCGGTGGCACTGCTCGGCGACCAGTCGGGCTTCCGCGGACCGCGCGTGAGCTTCGTCCACCGTTGGTTCACCGAGCCCGACGCACGCCTGCTCTACCCGGAGGCCGACCATGCGACCCAGTCGCGGGCGTTCGTCGCCGACCTCCGCGCGGCCGCCGCCCGCAGGGACGCCAAGGACACCGAGGCCGCCTCGATGATCCGCACCCTGCTGCACGCCTCGCCGGAGTTCGCCGCCCTCTGGGCCGAGCACGACGTGGCGTTCCGCCGCGACGACCGCAAGCGGATCCGGCACCCCGCCCTCGGGGTCGTGGAGGTCAACTGCCTGAACCTGTTCAGCGAGGACGGCCGACAGCGCCTGCTGTGGTTCACCCCGGCCCTGGGCACCGACAGCGCGGACCTCCTCGATCTGCTCGCGGTCCTCGGCACACAGGACGTGGTCGAGTCCGGTGCGTGAGGGGGCCGGTCGACCGGGGGTCCTCCGGCACGTCCGGGCGTCGTGACCTGTGCCGGCCCGCCTCACCCTTCTCCCGTTGCCGGGTAACCTCGTCCACATCGTCCACATCGTCCACATCGTCAACGCGGCCCGACGGGCTTCCGCTCCACCCCGGTGGAGTCTTGAAGGACACGCCCCCACCCGCACGAGTCGCTCCATGCTGCCTGGGGGAAGTTCTCGCTGGAGCAACGTGGGGCGCCCTTGGGCACGGTGCCCCACTTCGACCCGGGAACCTGGGAGCTGGTGTCGGCCGAGGCACACACGGAGACCGGGGAATAAGAGAGGGCGTCGTTACCGAGAGCTTTCTCTACGCGCGTGTCGACGCCGTCAACGCGGCGCTCATGCGCGATGCATGAGCGCCCCGCCAACAAGCCGCCCTTCCGACCTGTCTCAGCCCACCAACTCCGACGATGGGCAAGACCGCGGCGACCGACTGCCCGTCGGCGGGCGGCAGCAGGCGCCCGAAGACATCAGCCCTGCACCCGAGGCTGGACACCGTTTTGCAGGTGTCCAGCCTCCGATGTCAGCCGCTGGCCAGTAGTGCCTCGATGGCCTCGGCCGTGACGGGATACGTGACCGTCAACACCGCGCCCGGCGCACCGGCGTTGCCGGTCGGCGCCCAGCCCTCGTCGCACCCCAGCAGCCCCGCCACCGCGTCGCACGTCGTCGGATGCGCGGCGAGCAGCGCGGCGCCCCGGGGTGCCGTGGTCGCGCGCCGGGCCCGGGAGGCCGCGAACGGGTCCTCCTGCGGTGTCCGCCACGGCGGCACCCACGCGTCCAGGGCCGGCAGCCGGGCCGGGAAGATCCGTCCCGCCTCGCGGATCAGCAGGGGCGCCAGATCGGCGGCCCCCTTGCGCAGGGTGGTGATCAGCAGCGGCAGCCACGGCAGCAGGACCGTGTCCGGCAGACGCCCGAAGGCGTTCGACACCGCCTCCACCACCACGTCCGCCAGCCCTGGCACCGGCTCCAGCGCGTGCACGAAGCCGTTGAGGTAGCGCGGGTAGGCGGGCACCACCAGCGGGTTGTCCAGCAACGCGTCGGAACGGGACCGCAGTTCGGTACGCGACAGGGTGCCGAGCTGCACCTGCGCCGCCCACAGCAGTGCCGTCTTCGACGGGTCGTCCGGGTGCGACTGGGCGACCGCCAGCTCCAGTTGCGTACGGTCGCAGCCCAGCGACAGCGCGAGGCTCTCCATGCTGAACAGGAAGCCCAGCATCGCCGCGACCTGCCCCACCGTCGCGTCCTCGTCCCGGAACGCGGTCGGCAGCAGCGTGCAGTAGTGCGCGTAGCCCGTCTTGACGAACGACTCGATCCAGGCAGGCAGTGCCGGCCTGCTCGTCCGGTAGTACGCCAGCAGCGCCCGCGCCCGGCGCAGCACCTCCGGCGCCCCGTCGACACTGCGCTCCGCCGCCAGCACTTTCAACGCGTGCGTGCCCAGCTCGTCCGCCAGGCGCCCGCTGCGCAGGTACAGCAGTGTGTCCTCGACGGCCGCCAGCACCCCCGCCGTCGTCGCCCGCGGCCCGTACGCCTCGCGCCGCAGCCGCTGCTCCAGCACCTGTTCGAGGCTGACGCCCTCGTAGCCGAGTTCGATGAGCGCCCGCTGATGGGTACCGAGGGCCAGGTCCCAGGACTCCTGGATCGGCCGCTCACCGAGCCGCCGCTCACCCATGATCGGCCGCGCCGCGCCCTGCGGCATCAGCCGCCGCAGCATCCACAGCACGTCGGAACACGCCTCGAGCTCCGGCCGGCCCGCGATGTCCAGCAAAGCCCTCTGCACTCCGCGTTGTTGCAACTTCAGCCCCAGCGGCTCCAGCCGGTCGTACACGTCCCGGGCGAGCGGCGGCAGCGCCTCGTAGCCCACCTGCCCGATCCGGTCGCCGCCCATCATGATCTCGACGAGCCGGCGCACGTCCCGCCGCCCGGGCACCCTGTCCTTCTCGATGCAGGTGACCGCCGCGTCCTGGAAGTCGTACGGCGTCGGCTTCGCCCGGTCCCGCATCCCCGCGAGCAGGATCGACGTCTCGAAGACGGCGATGGCGTCGGCGGTGGACGCGAGGTACCCGTTGCGCCGGGCCGCCCGCACGATGTCCACGGACCAGCCGAGCAGCTCCGCCTCGTCCAGGCCGTCCAGGACAGGGGGCTGGTGAAGGAATCCGGACAGCCGGTCCGTGGCCGGCGCCTCGGCGACGGACGTGGCGGCGGGCAGCGCCTTCTTCGCGCGGGACTTCCGTGCCCCCGCCTGGCCCTCCAGCCGGTACGGCCGCACCTTCGTCCGCGTGAGGCTCTTCTGCCACTGCGTCGCCGCTATCGACACCGAGCCGGCCGCCAGGCCGAACTGCGCCTCGATCGCCGCGTGACTCGACGGGATCAGGCCGTACTGCCAGGTGGTCGCCGTGCGCGGGGAGATCGTGAACGCGCCCGAGAGTCCGTGCACGCCGAACTCCTCCACCCGGCTGGCCGCATGGAACGCTCCGCACACGTACAGGCAGTCCTCCGGGTCCGCGCCCGTCGCCGCCAGGTGCTCGCGCATCCGCGTCCACATGTACCGCTCGCGGTCCTCGTCCACCCGGACCCGGTCGCCGTCGCCCGGCGCGAGCCGCCGGAACAGGCTGCCGATGAGGAACATCACCTGCCGGTAGGTGTGGTGGTCGCTGTCCCCGAGCGGCACCTCGACGTACTGGTGCCACCACTCCGACCAGTGCCGCACCTTGCCGTGGCGGAGCAAGTGCTCCTCCAGCTCCGCGAAGCGCGGGCGCAGGTCGCCGATCTCGACGCCGACCGCCTCACCGTGCAGCGCGGCCTCTTCGGCCTTGGGCGTGTCCTCCTCCGCCGAAGCGTCCCCGGTGCCGGCGGTGTCGGCGCGGTCCCACTGGAAGACGTGGTCGGAGGAACGGTCGACCAGGACCAGTTCCACGCCCGGGGTGTCCAGGGCGTAGGCGATGGCCTGGTACTCGGCGGACGCCTCGGTGATCGGCGCGACGACCGACAGCGGGGCCCACTCCGGGGGGAAGCCGTCGATCTCGCCCGCGAACGCCTGGACCGCCACCGGCAGCCGGCAGTTGCGCAGTTCGGACAGCAGCGGAGCCATGTCCTCGCACAGCTCCAGATACACGACCTTGGGCTGCTTCTCCCGCAGCCGGCGGGCCATGGCGAGGGCGGAGGCGGGGGAGTGGTGGCAGACCGGGAAGATCTCCAGCGGCTCACGCACCGCCCGGTCGACGTCGTCCACCAGACCCAGGAGGATGCCCTCCAGGGCGTCGGGCCCACCCGCGAACTCGGTCGCCGCCTCCTGCAGTTGCGTACGCAGCGCGGTGAACACGCCGCTCTCCTGGGGCCCGCTCACGACAGGGTGGCGATCGCGTCGCGGCCACCCTCGAGGAACTCGGGCCAGGCCCCGCCCTCGTCCTTGCTGCGGGGCTCGACGACCCCGTGCAGGTACTTGTTGAGTATGGCCAGGTCCTCCGGCTCGCGCCGGGTCAGCGACCCGACCAGCGAGGATGCCAGGGTGCGGGCGGTGAGGGCGCGCTCGCCGAAGAAGTTGCTGTGCAGCACCGCGTCCTCCAGCACACCGATCTGCTCGGCCGTGGACAGCGCGGACTCCAGCTTCTCGTCGTCACTGCCGGCCGACGCGGCGGAGGCCCGCAGGTCGGCGAAGCTCTGCAGCAGCACGTCGAGCAGCGTCGGCGGCACGTCCAGGTCGATCGAATGGCGGCGCAGCAGTTCCTCGGTGCGGAAGCGGACGATCTCCGCCTCGCTCTTCTTGTTCGTCACCACCGGGATGCGGACGAAGTTGAAACGGCGCTTCAGCGCGGACGACAGGTCGTTGACGCCCCGGTCGCGGCTGTTGGCGGTGGCGATGATCGAGAAGCCGGGCTTGGCGAACACGATGTTGTCGTCGCCGCCACCGCTCTCCAGCTCGGGAACGGAGATGTACTTCTCGGAGAGGATCGAGATCAGCGCGTCCTGCACGTCACTGGTGGACCGGGTCAGCTCCTCGAAGCGGCCGATCGCGCCGGCCTCCATCGCGGTCATGATCGGGGAGGGAATCATCGACTGACGCGACTGCCCCTTGGCGATCACCATCGACACGTTCCACGAGTACTTGATGTGGTCCTCGGTCGTCCCCGCCGTGCCCTGCACCACCAGCGTGGAGTTGCGGCAGATCGCCGCGGACAGCAGCTCGGCGAGCCAGCTCTTGCCGGTGCCGGGGTCGCCGATGAGCAGCAGGCCGCGGTCGGAGGCGAGGGTGACGATCGACCGCTCCACGAAACTGCGGTCGCCGAACCACTTCTGCGAGATCTCGCGGTCCAGCCCGTCGGCCCGCTCGGAGCCGAGGATGAAAAGCCGCACCATCTTCGGCGACAGACGCCACGAGAACGGCTTGGGGTTGTCGTCGATCGACTCCAGCCAGTCGAGCTCCTCGGCGTACTTGATCTCGGCGGGGGCGCGCAGCAGTTCGGACATGAGGAATGAGCCTTTCGAGGGGTGAGGGGGAGTCGAGAAGTCGAGACGGTGAGAAGTCGAGAAGTTGCGACGCCGAGAGGTCGACGGTCAGGTGAGGAACGTCTGCAGCTCGTGCACGAGCTTCTTGATGTGCCCGGATATCACCGGCGTACCGAGGTCCTTGAACTTCTCCCGGAACCAGGGGTTGACGCTGCCGCGGCCGGAGCTGGTCACCGACCCCACCGGGATGAACTTCGCCCCGGAACGGTGGATGGCGGCCATGCTCTCGAACAGCTCCTCCGTGCGCCATTCGTAGAAGTCGGAGATCCACACCACCACGGTGTTGCGCGGCTCGGCGATCTTCGGCTGGGCGAGCGTCATGGCGACGGTGCCGTCGGTGCCGCCGCCGAGCTGGGTCCGCAGCAGCGTCTCGAACGGGTCGTGCGCCCAGGGCGTCAGGTCCAGCGCCTGCGTGTCGTACGCGATCAGGTGCACGTCGACCTTCGGCAGGCCGGCGAAGATCGACGCCAGGATGGTGCAGTTGACCATCGAGTCGACCATGGACCCCGACTGGTCCACCACGACGATGAGCCGCTGCGGGGTCGTCTTTCGGCTGGTGTGCCGGTAGTAGAGGCGGTCGACGTAGAGCCGCTGCTCCTCCGGGTCCCAGTTGGTGAGGTTCTTCCAGATGGTTCGGTCCATGTCGAGGTTGCGGAAGACCCGCTTGGGCGGCACGGACCGGTCCAGCTCACCGACCGTGGCCTTCTCCACCTGCGTGCGCAGCACCTCGGTGACCTCGTCCACGTAGCGCTTGATCAGCGCCTTGGCGTTGGCGAGGGCGACCCCGGAGAGGCTGTTCTTGTCCCGCAGCAGCTGCTCGATGAGCGACATGCTCGGCGTCAGCCGTGAGGCGAGCGCGGGGTCGGCCAGCACCTCCCGCAGATGCATCCGCCGCACGAGTCCGGCCTCGATCGAGCCCAGCTCCGGACCGATCTCCGGGATCAGCCTGCTCAGGTCGGGCGCGGGCATGCCGGCACCGGTGCCCGTCGGGCTGACGCCCCCGCCGTTGCCCCGGCCGCCACCACGCAGGTCACCGGGCCGGCAGCCCAGCGCCCGCTCCAGCCAGCCGGCGTCGGACTGCCAGCGGGCCAGCTGTTCGGCGGTGACCGTGCCGCTGCCGGTCGCGAAGACGTTGAGCAGCACCTTCGACGCCAGCGCCGCCCGCCGCACCTCGGCGGCCCGGTCACCGGCACCGTCCGCGTCCGGCTCGGGCGTCATCAGCCCGTCGAACTCGGCGGCCAGATCCGGGTGCCGCTGCACGACCGAGTCGACGGACGCGGCCGGGTCGAGCAGCGCCGTCGGCAGACCGACGTCCTCCACCACCGCGACACTCGCCGACTCCAGGGACGCCTGCTCCTCCGGGTCGAAGAGGCGGGCCAGCAGCCGCCAGTACAGGACCTGCCGCCGGTTCTCGTCCGGGTCGGGGGCGGGAGCGGGGTCGGGGCCGTGGCCCGGGGCTGCCTCGGTCCCGTCGCCGTCGATGGTCACCTCGCTCATTTCCGCAGCAGCCTTCCCGCGCGCTCGCGCAGCACGTTCACGGCGTCGGTGGCCGCCTTCTCGGCCCGTACGCCCGCCTTGTCGGCCGTACCTCCGGCCCAGGCCCCCGCGTGCACGGCGACGGGCTTCCTGCGCACCGTCCGCTCCACGGCCAGCGGCTGGAGCTGGAACTCCCCGGCGTCCCAGCGCAGCAGGCCGAGGCACGCCCCGGAGGCGGCCACGGCCTCCGGGGTCAGCGGACCGGCGGCAGGCACCCGTCCGGCGTCGACGGTGAGTCGCTCCCCGGCGACCCGGAAGACGACCCCGCCGTCCTCCTGCTCGACGGCGTACCCCTCGAGCAGCACGGGCACGGCGATCCGCGCCGGATGCCGGTCCACCGGCGTCACGGGGGCGGCGGTCGCGGTGGGCAGCGCCACCCGCGCGGTGGCGAAGACGTCGGCGGGCTCGCCCGGGGTGGCGCGGGCGTCGTCCCAGATCAGGTCGCCCTCCGCGGTGACGGGCATGGCGTCCAGCTCCATGGCCCGTCCCTCGCTCACGGCGGCCAGCAGGGACATGTGCGGCCGCAGCAGCTGCCACAGGCCGGCCCCGACGACGGTGTCCGGCTTGGGCGCTGACACGCCGGCCCGCACCAGCGTCGGTGCCGTGCCGTCCGCCGGCTCGAACACCGCGTGCACCTGCGCCTGCACGGCGGTGGCGTGTTCGTGCAGGTCGACACCGAGCGGCAGCAGGCGACCGGTGACCTCCGTGACGGCGGTCGCCCGGTCCGCACCCGGCAGCGTCAGCAGCATCGCCCGCGACCACAGGTCGGCCCACCGACGCACCGGCACCCGCTCCAGAGTGGCGCCGGGGCAGGAGGCCGCGAGTTCCGCGGCGAAGCCGTCGAGCAGCGTGGCGAGCCGCCGCAGCGCCGGCTCGGGCAGCATCGCGGTCACGACCGGAGCGGCACCACCGACCAGTTCGTGCTCGATGCCCTGCCAGCCGGCCCGCGCCAGGTCGCACAGCCAGCCGCGCGCCGCCGTCAACAGGTTCACCGGCTGCTCCGCGCCCGCGGCCGGGGCGGAGGCCTCTTCGGCGCGCGCACGCCCGACCGCCTCCTCGACCCGCTCGACGAGCGCGTCGTGCACGGAGCCCAGCAGCGCGGTGCGGGCGGCGGCGAGCACCATGAAGTGGTCCTCGTCCGCGGCGCCCGCAGCGGACTTCTCGGCCGCCTCGGCGACCCGCCCGGCCAGCGGAGACCCGGCGACTGCGTCCGCGAGTCCGGCCAGGCCGGCGGCCTGGGCCGGCTGCGGACGGAGCAGCCCGCCGACGAGCACCCGGTCGAATCCGTCCACGGCGGCCAGGGCCTCGTCCAGCCCGTCGACCACGTCGGTCAGCAGGTCCACCCGCATCACGCCACCGCCCCGGTCGTCGGGAACCAGTGCATCTCGGGCAAGGGGGCGGTCGTCGGCGTGAACTCCAGATACGCCAGATGGCGCAGGAAGCGGCTGAACACCTGAGCCGCGGCCGACTTGTCGCCCTGGGCGGGACGCGTGGACGTCATGGCGACGGTGAGGGTGTGCGCCTCGGCCTCCTCACCGGAGACCTCCACCTTCAGGTACCGGGCGACGCGCTCCGCGCCGTACTGCAGCACGGCCTCGCCGATCAGCGCCCGTATGTGGTTGCAGAACGCTCCGCGCGCGCCGCCACAGGGCCGGTTGTTGTTGGTGCTGCACGAGAACGCGTACGTCCCCGCCTCCACCGACGACACGTACACCCGTCCGATGTCGGAGCCGCTGGACACCACCCCCTGCAACCGCTCGTCCGCCAGCTCGACGAACGGCACCTTGGCCAGCTTCCGCGGCCGTGCGGACGGCACCACCCGCACTGTGCTCGACCTCTCCCGGAGCGACAACGCACCATCTCCCATGCATGCGAAAGGGGATGTCCTCGCCCGATCGGCGGGACGCGAAGAAATCTATCGGCGGTCACTGACAACGGCCCGGGGCTGTGGACAAGTGGGAGGAACCACCCGAGGCCGCCCTTCCCGGCGTAGGCCGATCGGCCGAGTGTCCGACCAACTGCTCGTCCGACACGCCTTCTTGACGTGCGTTCCCACAGGTCGATACTTGTCCAGCGTGCGTTAAGTGACTGTTCGTGACGCCGTCAGCACAAGGCGAGAAAGTGACGCATGTTCCCACCGGGGCGTCACTCGACGAGCGACGCGGGCAGGCTCGACGCGCGAGAGGTCGGTCAAGGATGAAGAGAAGACTGTGCGGGGCGGCCGCCGCCCTCGGCATCACCCTGGCCATGACCGGGCTGCCCGGCCAGGCGTCCGCCGACACCCGCCCCGGCGGCACCCGCGCCACCCTGCCACTGGGCTCGTCCGACCTCACCGAGACCCGCACCACGCGGACCTTGCAGCCCGGCCTGACCCTCACCCGCATCGTGCGCGGCGCCGTGGACCCGGCGCACCACTGGACCGTCGAGGCGACGATCCCCGGCGGCGACACCTCGCCCGACCCGGACGCCCCGCCGACCACCCTCAAGGACCGGGCCAGCGCCGACGAGCTCGCCGCCGACCTGCGCGGCGACGGCTTCGACGCGCGGTCCGAGCAGGTGACGACGCCGAGCACGACCGACTACGCGGGCGGCACGCTCGGCTGGCGCGTCCGCATCGGCAGCTTCCCCTCCCAGTCCGCGGCGACAGCGGAACGCACCCGGATGATCCGGGCCGGCTACACGGGTTCGGTCACCTACACGGGCTGGGACGGCGCGGCCACGGACCGCGGCCCGTGGCGCCTGGACGTCCTCACCATCAACCCGCGCACGTTCCGGGGCACCCTCGACGCCACCCACGGCCCCGACATCGAGAACCGCGAGACCGTCAGCGCCCTGGCGGACGACGCCGGCGCCGTGGCGGCGGTCAACGCGGGCTTCTTCGTCCTCGACCCCCGATCGGGCGCACCGGGGGACCCGGCGGGCGTCGGCGTGTACGACGGGCGTCTGCTGAGCGAACCGGTGAGCGGACGGCCCGGATTCGTCGTCCAGGACAACGGCCGGCGTACGCGGATCACCCGTCTCACCTGGGAGGGGAAAGCCTCGGCGCGCGGCACCTCCCTGAGCCTCAACGGCATCAACCGGGTCCCCGGCCTGATCCGCAACTGCGGCGGCGGCGAGGGCGACAGCCCGACCGCGCTGCCCCTGCACGACGTGACATGCACCAACCCCGACCAACTGGTGGCGTTCACACCGGAGTACGGCGCGAGCACCCCGCAGGGTGAGGGCGTGGAAGCCGTACTGGACAGCCGGGGCCGTGTGCTGGAGCTGCGCCCCGTCCGCGGCGGCTCCCTCCCGCCCGGCGGCAGCTCCATCCAGGCGACCGGCCGGCACGTGGCCACGCTGACGGCCTTGGCCCGCCCCGGCGAGCGCCTGCGCGTCGAGACGATCCTCCGCGACGACCGAGGCCGCCCTGTGACGCCGTCGCCGGGCACGGACATCGTCAACGCGGGCCCCGAACTGGTCCGCGACGGACGCCTCCACGTCACCCCGGCAACCGACGGGATGGTGCACCCGGGCGACCCCAGCTGGTACTACGGCTGGGTCCACAAGCGCAATCCGCGCACCCTCGCCGGCACCGACGCGTCCGGCCGCACGGTCCTGGTCACCGCCGACGGCCGCAGCACGGACTCGCTCGGGCTGAGCATCACCGAGAGCGCGCAGGTGGCCCGCTCCCTGGGCCTGCGGGACGCCGTCAACCTCGACGGTGGCGGATCGACGACGATGGTGGCGAAGGGCCAGGTCGTCAACGTCCCGTCCGACGCGGCGGGCGAACGACCGGTGGGGGACGCCCTGCTGCTTCTTCCCCGCAAGCGCTGATGCCTCGACACAAGCTCGCGAAGTGGCTCAAGTCCCTACCCGTCTACCTGTCCTGAGGTGACGGCACCGCGGGCCCGCTGGACGCGCAGGGTGCCTCCAGCGCCCTCGAAGCGGACTTCAACCGCCAGAACCACGCCCTGGAAGCCGAGTTCAAGCGGGTCGGCGCCAAGCACCTGACCACGAACTTCCACGGCCCCGGCACCCACACCTGGCGCTACTGGGAACGCGAACTGCACGCCTCGCTGCCGATGCTGCCGGGCGCGCTGGGTGTGAAGGACTGACGGGACACCCGGCGGCGCTACTCGCGCTCACGCAGACAGGTGTCCGGAGCGGCAGCCCGTGCAGTATCGTCCGTCCGCTGCCGGGGAGTTGGCCATCCTGTCGGCCGCCCTTGTCCTGACCGCCGCGCTGCTGGTGACCGGCGTGCGCCACCGGCCGGAGCCGCGCGCCCGGAAGTCGGCGGTGCGCTGACGACTTCCGCCGTCAGGGTGACGCGTACCACGACCGGGCCGTGCATCGAGAACGCTGTTCGCGGTGCTCGTCGGTGACTGCGGGCAGCGCCGGATGCACGGGCCGGGGGCGGTACCGCGCCACCTCTCCAGCCGAAGAGTTGGACACGTTCAACGACTCTGGCAGGGTATCTCGCCACGGCCCGCTCCCATCCGTTGGCCGATGTGGGCCGAGGAAGAGTCCTCGTGGCGGGCGGAAGCAGACTGCGTGCGTGGGGACCCTCGGTGGCCTGCCGGTCAGACACCCGCGGCCGTCCCGCGACTTGATTGGGTGGCGGCTCGGGCAACGACGGACGGACGATCACAGTTCGACCGGCACGATCCACGCACAACTGATGCTTCCCCCTGCCCACATCATCGATGACAAAGCTGCCAGTCACATGACCAAACCGCCTTTGCTGGACATAGTAAAGGGCCTTTGGGCTGTTCCGCGGTCGGTCACTGAATCAGTTTACGGATGCCACGGGCAGACCGTCCTTGTTTATTCGTCCGAAGCTCTTGAGTGATCATCCAACCTCAGGCGGTGTCCGGGAAAGCCGGTCGACGAGATCGCAGTTCGGTCTCAGCCGATGAATCGGCCGTAGTCGATCCGGATGCGTCATCAAGGGCTCATCCGGGACGGGCACGCAGTGCCTGACTCAGGCGCGTCGACGCCTCAATTCTTGGGTTACGGTGATCAGCGACATCCAGACGAACCCGTCCGGAGTCCTGCACCCAACCTCCTCCGTGAGGGGACAGCGACGCGGCCGGTCCTGCTCCCGTACCTTGCGAGGGACGAGCGTGCCTCCGGTTTACCCGAACGCCTCTGCACGGTATAAGACGAACCCGATTTCGGAGTTCTCATGAAGAACGACACATCAATGCGTGGCACTGCCACCCGGCGGCGACTGCTGCGTGATGCAGCTCTCGGCGGGAGCACCTTGGCTCTATGGGCGATACTCCCCGCCGGCGTCACCTCAGCCGCCACAGAAAGCGAACCAGGGATCGCGCAGTCCTCGAAACAAGACCCTGTCATGCAGCCCACCGTCGACACCTCTCATGCCACGCCTGCCGTCGCCAAACAACTGGTCCGGTACTTCCGGCGCAAGAGCGCGCGAGATCTGGAGGGCACCATGGCCTTCTTTGCGCAGCGGTCATCCACGTACATCGACGCGACGTTGGGCTGGCAATTGGCCTCGTGGGACGAGCTGTACGACTTCTTCGCCACGTATATGCCGACCTGGCCCGAAGACAGCGCGTCTTACCCTGTGCGGATACTCGGAGACACACGTAGCGCCTTGGTATTTTTCACTGATACAGCAGGACTTTTCGGACCGTCCGAACTGCGTCTGGCCGGAGCTGTCGACTTCGAGCGGGGGTTGATTACTCGTCAGGTCGACTACTGGGACGGTCGCCACTTCGGTTTGGACAATCTGGCAAGCCTGCAGCTGCCGGCCGACCAGTTCCCGCATGACTTCCGCGAGTCCACAGTCGGCGGATCCGCGTCTGCCGTCATGCGTCGCGTGGTACGCCACCTCGCCGGCGCCCTGCGCCAGGCTGACGGTGCTGCCGCTGCGAAACTGTTCGCGCCTGACGCCGTCTTTGAAGACGTTCCGTCACACATCTCCATCACGGGCCGCGCGAGCATCGAGAAGTACCTGAAGGCCGCTTCGGGACTTCTGCCCTATGCGGGGGCGCGAACAGCGGTGCGCCATGTGCTCGGTAACGACGTCGGCGGTGGGTACGAGTTCATGGCCGCCGACGGGCCGGTTCCACGCGGAATAGTGGGGCTGGAACTGGACTCCTTGCAGAGGATCAGCCGATTGACTGCCCTTTGGGACGGGTCCCTGGTCTCGGACGACGCACTACTGTCCCTGGCTGCGCGGGCTGTTGAAAGGTGAGTCAGCCGGGCGCTCACGGTCGTCATGCAAGAAGCAGTCCCGGTCCCGACCGTCTGTTCACAGCCTACATCTCACTTCGTGCTCCGAGGCTTCCTGGCGGAGCTGACAGAGTTCCAGCCATCGGCACTATCCCGGGAGCTCTCACCTACCGGGCCCGCCAAGTGAAGTAGTCACCTCGTACTCGCCGATGCCGGGGGTTCCGTTGCAAACACATTTCTCGGTTCTGGGTCCGCTACGGGCCTGTCGGGAGGGTATTGAACTGGAGCTCGGCCCTCCGAAGCAGCGTGGCCTGCTGGCTCTGCTCCTGCTGCATGCCGGCAATCCGTTGGCCATGCAAGACATCGTGGATGCCTTGTGGAGTCAGGCACCGCCTCACAGTGCCGTGAACGTGGTGCAACGCCACGTTGGTTCACTACGTCGGCTCCTTGAGCCCGACCTACGCGCGGGAAGTGACTCGCGTCGCCTCCTGCGCAGCTCGGGCGGCTACCGCCTGGAGGTGGAACCCGAGTCACTGGACCTACTCCGATTCCGGAGGCAGCGCCATCACGCCCGGCAGTTGGCTGACCGTGGTGAACGACTGGAGGCCACAGAGGCGATGCTCGAGGCCCTCGCCATCTGGCGCGGGCCGGCCGCAGCAGGTATCGCGTCGGACATACGGACCCATCCGCTGTTCGCAGCTGCAGACCAGGAACATCTGGCTGCAGTCAAGGAGACGGCGCATTACGCATTGGGCCTGAACGCGGAGGTGCAAGCGCGGGTCCTCGACCCACTACGTCGAACGGCTGCGCTCCATCCGCTTGATGAAGGGCTCCACGCAGCCATGATCGAATTGCTGGCGGCGACAGGGCAACAAGCAGGTGCTCTCACGCTGTACAGGACCGTCCGTTCACGGCTCGCCGATGAACTAGGTGTGGACCCGGGCCCTGAACTCCGGGCCGCTCACATGGCCGTGCTGGACCGCAGCTACGTTCGCCCTGGCCGCATGGGCGCCCCTGCCCGGGTTCCGAGGGGCGAACAGACTCGCCCAAACAGCCTGCCCAGCCGGTACGCGATGCCGGTGCGTCCGGCTCAACTGCCTCCTGATGTATGCGCTTTCGCCGGCCGTGTCGAGGAGCTCAGTCACCTTCACTCTGTTCTTCACATGGCAGACAAGCACGCGTCACCGCCGGTGGTCACAGTGTTCGGCGGCATGGCAGGCATCGGGAAGACGACGCTGGCCGTGCACTGGGCCCACCAGGTGGCACATCGGTTCCCCGACGGGCAGCTCTTCGTCGATCTGCGAGGCTTCCATTCCGCGGGCCGCCCGATGAGCGCGTCCGAGGCCATGTCCTTCCTGTTGGAGGGCCTCGGGGTGCCTGCCCGCAGCGTTCCGGCCGACATCGACAGCCAAGCGGCCTTGTACCGGAGTCTGCTCGCCGGGAAGCGAGTTCTGATCATCCTTGACAATGCCCGTGACGCCGAGCAGATCGTTCGTCTGCTGCCGGGGGGTCCAGGGAGCCTCGTCATCGTCACCAGCCGCATGCAGCTTTACGGACTGGTGGCCAGCGAGGGCGCCCTCGTACTGACTCTTGAACCGCTCAGTGAGCAAGACGCGCTCCAGTTCCTCGCTCGACGCCTGGGGACAGACCGGGTCGCGGGTGCGCAGCGAGCGGCAACCGAGATCGTCCGAGCATGCGGGCGCCTTCCGTTGGCGCTAGCCATCGTGAGCGCCCGTGCCATGTTGCACCCAACGCACTCACTCGCATCAATCGCGTCAGAATTGCGGAGCGTCCAGGGCAGTCTCGACGGATTCGCCGTGGACCCACCCCTGGCCGACGCGCGAAGCGCCTTCTCCTGGTCCCTGGAAGCCCTCAGCAGCGGGGCCTTGCGCATGTTCCGCCTGCTGGCCCTGCATCCTGGACCCCACTGTTCGATCGAGGCCGCAGCAAGCCTTGCGGGTGAGGACATCGCGCATGCTCGCAACTCACTGTCGGAGTTGGCGCAGGCTCACTTGGTCGTGGAAGCCGTTCCCGGACAGTTCAGTTGCCACGAACTGCTGCGCAGCTACGGTACCGAGCTCAACCAGGAACAGGACAACGACGAAACGCAGTCCGCCAGACAGAGGCTGCTCGATCACTATTTGTTCAGCGCGCACGCGGCGAACACAACGCTCGGACCCCGTCACGACGTACAGGTGCACGCGCCGGCGCCGGGTGTGACCGTCGCGCGGTTCGCTGATCAAGCGTCGGCTGCGGAGTGGCTGAACACCAATCGATCTGCCCTGCTCTCGACGCTCGCCCAGGGCGCGGGAAGTCAACAGCAAGCACACTCCAAGTAGGCAGCGCAGCTGACGGTGGAACTGGACCTCGATCGGAGCAGTCGACGAAGCGGCGCCGACCGACAGCAGCATTGGCGTTCGCTCGCCCATTCGGGAGCCTCCGAGGTGCAGGGTGCCTCTAAGTCTTTCGTCAAGCAGGCCGGGGGCTTCTCGGCTGGTGGAAGGTTCCGTCGCGGAGCATGGCGAACAGGACGCTGATGCGGTGGCGGGCGAGGCGGACGAGGGCCTGGGTGTGGGTTTTGCCGCGGGCTCTGCAGCGGTCGTAGTAGCAGCAGGAGGCGGGGGCGTGGAGGGCCGCGAACGCCGAGAGGAACATCGCCCGTTTCAGCTGCCGGTTGCCGCTTCTGGGGGCGTGTTCGCTGTGGATCGAGGTGCCGGACTGGCGGGTCGTCGGGGCAGTCTCGCCGGCGAGGTCCTGGTCGAAGCCGACCAGCATGGTCAGCTCCGCGGTGACCTCGTCGGTCAGGTCGAGGGTGCGCAGGGTGTGGGGCATGGTGCGGGCGGCGTCCGCGACGACCACGGCGTCCTTCGCGTCGGTCTTGGCCTCGCCGGGATAGAGATCGGCGATCCGCCGCATCGCCAGTCCGGGCAGGTAGGCGACCTGGCAGCCGGCGTCCCGGGCGACGGTCAGCGGGAGGGCGCCGATGGAGGCGGGCTGGTCCACGACCAGCAGAACCGTGCCGAACTTGGCCGTGAGCTTGTCGCCGTGAGCTTGTCGAGGACCGCCCGCAGCTTCGGTTCGCTGTTCGGCAGCTGCTTGTCGAAGACTTTCTTCCCGGCCGGAGTCAGGCCGTGGCCGTGATGCGTCTGCTTGCCGACGTCCAGGCCCAGGAAGACGCCCACCCCGTCGATATCGACCATCGTGCCCCCATGCGTCGATGCGTGCCGGCCCCAAGGTCGGGAGCCGTTCGCGCGCATCCACGTTATGCAGACCTGCCGCCCGGACACGGCCGGGCATTGCGCCCGCCTGGGCGGTCGGACCTCTGATCAGCGTCTCCGACGGCACCCCTTGGACCGGTGACACCCCCCAGGTCATCCCATCGACAGGGGGCAACAGTCATGCCGGGCCCGGAGGCCAGCGGCCCTCTTGCAGGACCGCGAAAAAGACAACGGGGTACGCAGACCGGGCGCGGGTCTGCATGCTGCCGACTGTCATGGCGGGGCAGCTCCCGCTTGCGCTCCCCATCGTCGCTCGTCAGCGCATCGTCAGCATTTCGGCAGAGACGTCTGCCTACGCTCGCTACGCGTCACGTCGTCCCGGGGGGATCGTGCAGCGGCCGGACACTCAGGTCCGTCGCCTCGGCACAGCCACGTCGTTTTCAAGGCTGATGGTCCCGGCCCGTTCGGCGAAAGCCCCTCTCATCAGACGGGCACGACGCGCTCAGATGGACCCTTTCGGAACGGATCATGAACACGACCATCGCTTCGGGCGTCCCGACGCCCGTACAGCTCACTCATCTCCACACCCTGATGCGCGATCACGCGAACGCGCTGGTGTCTTATGCGGAGAAGCTCCTCCATGACCGGCACACCGCGGAGGACATCGTGCAAGAGACCCTCATCCGCGCATGGCCGCACGCCGAGAGGCTCTACGGCACCAACGGGTCAGTGCGGGGATGGCTTCTCACCGTCACCAGGAACCTCATCGTTGATCGGATGCGCAGCGCGGTCATACGGCACGAGACAGTCGGTGCAGACGACTGGGACGTGACGCTTCCCGACCATTCCGATGCTGTGCTGTCTTCCATAGAGACGATTTCGCTGCTGCGTCGGCTCTCACATGAACACCGAGAGGTGCTCGTACACACCTACCTGTGCGGCAGAACCGTGCAAGAGACGGCTCGACTTCTCGGCATACCCGTAGGCACCGTCAAGTCGCGCCGCCACTACGCACTCAACGCCCTTCGCTCGGTCTCCGGAACACGCTCCGCTGCCGACGTCAATTGACTCGCATCACGCCGGCACGGTAAGGCTGATGTCCAGCACCGGCAGGTCGACTCGTCCGTCTGCATGAGCGTGCCAGCGCCAGTGGGCGCCCGCTACATCTCCACACACAAGGCCGGTCCAGCCTGCCCCGCCCGGTCCGCACAGAGCGGCCAGTTCGGCCAACTGCCGATCGGTCGGGGCGCCGGTCGCCACTACCAGCCCCTGCACGGGGCGTCGCAATGCCGCGGCTCGCAACGTTCCCTGACTCACAGTGCGCGTGTTGGTCACCCGCAGTTCAGCGCTGGGCAACTGCATCAGTCCGGCAGGCACCGTGAGTCGGGCCGTTCTGCTCGCCTCACTGGAGAGAACTGTCACAGGAGTGTTCGGACGTGTGCGGGCCACCTCCGCCAGCAGGTTCTGAACCGTGTCACGCGCTACGTCGGCATCTCCGGTCAGGCTGAGGATTCCGTCCAGGCGGCTGAGGTCCACGAAGACAGGCTCACCATCCTCATCCGTACCCGCGCGAACCAGGCAGGCAGCACCAGATGCGACGTCCGCAGTGGTGTCGTCAGGGCGCCACCCGGAGGGCACACGAGTGTCCGCGGGACGCCGCCATCGGGAGCCCTCTGCCTTCGACCAAGGAGATCCGGGAGACTCGGAGTCTTCCAACCACACCGTCACGTTCTTGCGGTCGATCCGAAGCGCGTGTACGGCTCTCTCCTTTCCGTCACCGGCCAGTTGGCCCACGGTGTCGTACGCACGACGAGGGGTGTCAGCGTCCTCGGCGAAGTGCCGCCCGACTCCTCGCCGCAACTTCAGACGGCGCCTTCGCCTGGCCGGAGCCCCCAGTCCCCACATCCATCTCCCCACCGCGAAGGACACGGCGCGCACCTTCCGCCTGCCAACGATTGCGGCAGTGGTCAGTGCGAGCAGGATGGCTACGCTCGCGGCGACGGCTGTGGCGAGGGGGATGCTGTGCGTCGTCCCCCCAGCCGATGGATCCGGTTCACTGCCCGCCTGACCCGTGTCACGAGCCTGGCGTACATCGGGTCCCGAGGCGTCGGGCGGCAGACGCAGGATCCAGCCCGGAAGCAACCGGTCCTCCGGACCGTTGAGAGACGCCCCGTCCGGCTGCCTCAGTCCACGGTTCAGATCGAAGATATCCGCGGCTCTCGATGCGTCACCCAGCGTGCGTGCGGCGATCGTGCTCAACGTAACGGTCTGCCCGGAGACCAGCCCAGGATCAGGTACTACGAAAACCTTGACGAGATCACCTTCCGCCGCGTGTCCGACGGAATCCGTGCCAAGCATCGCGAAGCACGCCAGCAGCAGGACCGCCAGTACGCGCAGCACGCTCAGGGCACCAGGTGGCGCCGGCCTTGCTGTTCGTCTGTGTTCAAGCCCGGGATCCGTATCCCTCTTCACACCAACCACTCAAGTCTCCTGCGCTCGGCCCGTCGCTCGACGCGGTCGGTGCTACAGCCAGGTCCACGGCTCTGGCGTCCTCTCGTCCGCGTGCTCACCGTCTACACGGAACTGCCGGGCGAAAGCGTTCGACCGAGTTGAACCTTTGCGCCGTGCCACCCCGTGTACCAGTCGTCCGCACATGATCAGCACTGCACCGGGGGGATCGGCATGGCACGTCGGCACTCGAGTCGTGATGACTTCCAGATCGTCGGGATGGACTCGGATCCGACGCCCGGTGACCCTGACCAGATACTCAGCGTCGCTCAGCGGTACCAGGAGGTCGGGGACGCGGCGGAACGGGCACTGAACGTGCTGAGGAGGGACGGCGCGGTCTCCCAGGGGCGCGGGTCCGCGATGGACAAGCTGAAGGAGATGATCGGCGACACTTTGCCTGACAAGCTGGCGAAGACACGGGACTCCTACCAGGACGCGGCACGGGCATACAAGGAGTACGTACCGCGTCTGCAAGAGGCGCAGGAGACCTTCGATCGTGCGGTGGACCGGGCACGCGATGCGGCGCCACAGGCCGCTCTCACGCCCAGTCGCCTGGGTGAGAACCCGACGGACGAAGAACTGGGAGAGGCACGGAGAACCCAGAGCGCCATCGAGGAGGGCACTGCCGGACTGAACGCCGCGAAGAGCCTGGCCGAACAAGCCAAGAGCATGCGGGAGTCCGCCCAGCGCGCATGCGCCGATGTGTTGGACCAGGCAGCAAGCGAGGCCATTCCGGAACGGAACATCTTCCAGAAGATCACGGACTTCTTCAAGGACTTCCCGTTCGTTCAAATCGTTCTCGGTCTGTTGATCGCGGCTGTAGCCGTGTTCTTCCCCGTGGTCGGCGCCCTTCTGGGCGGGGCTCTGTTCACCATCACACAGGTGTCCGCCATCGCCAGCGGCAACTTCAGCCTGGGGGAGTTCGTTACCGGCCTCCTGGGAGTGATCCCTGGCGGGTCCCTGCTGAGAGCGGGAGGCGTGGCGGTGAGCACCGGCGCCGGAGCGATCGGCAAGCTGGCACCGGGCGTGGTCAGAGCGGTGGACGAGAGCGTGACCGGCGTCGCGGCAACGATCAGGAGCAGCAGGACTGTCGGCGCTGTCTTCACTACCACTGGGGGCAGGATCGGCACCGAGGCCGCGGCGCAGTTCGTCGAGGGCGCCGGCAGCCAAGTGGCGAGCTCGGTGCTTGACGGTGAGGAGTTGGACCTCGGGCTCATCGCACTGGCTGGAGTCGGCGGTGCGGTCGTGGGCGGCGCTGCCGCAGGTATCCCCCGGCGCGGGGCAGTCAGGGGCGGTGCGTCCCGGGGACCGGGACCGGCGCAGACCAACGGACCAGGAATCTCCCGTAGCCTGCCGAATCCGTCCACCGGACCGGGCGCCTCCCGTCCTCTACCCACTCCGCCCCGCCGGGGAGTCCCGCGGTTCGAGGAACCCAGAACGTCGCCCAACCCACCAGTACTGCCTACCGGCACTCCCCCGGTGTCGTTGGCGCCGTCCGTGAACCCACTCACGATCACCGGCATTCCGGCCACCCGCACGAACCCGGATGGCGTTCCACAATTCCGCAGCGACAGCAATCCCTTGTTCCGAGACGACACTCGAGACCCCCGCATCATCTTCCAGACGGGTTTCGTGCCGAGGAACCCCGCCAACACCGACCTACTCGACTTCGTCGAGACGAACACTCCCTCCGCCTTCGTGTCGACCACCCGGAGAGAGGAACTGAACTTCCTCGGAAACCAGGGCGGTGTGGTCTTCCGTTTCCGCATTCGCGCTCCTGGAGGCGTCGATGTCAACGAGACTCTGGGAGACGCGTCCCCTCTCCCGTTCCAGGCGGAGGTGGCCTTCCCCGGAGGGATCAATCCCCGGTTCATCGAGGGCGCTCAACCAGTGACGGCCGGCCTGCTGCCCTTCTCGCCGGTGACCGTCGGGGATTTCATACCCAACCCCAACTTCCGTCCCGGCCCTGACGCTCCGACCACGGCCGCCGTCCCGGCGCCGGCCGCCCCTGGGGACGCGTCATCGTCCTCCGCGCCCGTTTCCGATGCTCCCCCGCGGCCGTCAGGCAGGCCCGTCCGCACTCACGTGCCACCGCCCCCGGCACCCGAACCCGGGGCCCCCCTGCCACCACCGCCGGCACCAACGCGTCGGCCGTTCCGGACCTTCGCCCCACCGCCTGCCGGACCCGAACCCGGTGCCCCGCTGCCACCGCCACCACCGCCCAGATAGTCGTACCGAGCACATGAAAGTCGACATGAGTGACGACGTCCCCCAGACCGACGGACCCGCTGATGCTCCCCGTAACGGTCACGTCGAAGGGCCAGCGCCGCAACAGCCTGCGGAGAACGAGGGCTGGCGCTATGCGCTGGACCCGGGCTACGACCAGTACGGCCCCGTGCCGGCACATGCGGTGATCGGTGCATGGCCAGTAGGCCGGGAGGGCGCCCTGGGACAGTTCGTGTCCAACCCCGGACACCGGCCGCCCCCCACTGCGTCTCACGACGCCGAACCGGGCGTCGTCGCACCGTCGGACCTGGTGAGCACCGCCATGCTCGGTGCAGTGACCGGTCAGGGATCGCCCACTGCGCTCGTTGACGCACTGCGGGAGGCGACCGTCTATCTTCCTTCGGGTTCGGAAGGACTCCCCACGGCGTACCGGGACGACAGCGGCAAGACGTTCGTCGTCGTGCTCACCGACCCGGGTTACGGGCCACCGAGCGCGCCACGACTGTTGCCCATCGCGCTGACAGATCTGCTCGACGCCCTGTTGTCCGAGGACACAGAGGTGCGGATCAACCACGGCAGTTCCTTGTCCATGGACGTGTCGAGCGCGGAGCTGCGGGCTGCACTTGCCGACGATGCCCCTCCGGGGGACGGGCATCAGGCTTCCGGGAATGCGTCGCAGTGGACGTTGACCGGCACGCGGGATGCGGCGACCCCCCTTCCTCCCATTCCGCGGAAGGGCGAACTCAACAACCCCGGATGAGCCCGTCGCGGCTCCCTCACAGGCTTCCACCCAAGGTCGGGTGGACGGATCAACAAACAACTCTCACCAAGGACAATCACCATGCCTACGTTCAACGTAAACTCGGACGAAACGGCAAGCACCTCCCAGGCTCTGCTCGCCGACTTCTCCCAGCTCCAGGACAAGCTGAACGAGGTCCGGGGCAAGATCACAACGCTGCTCGCCAACGGATACAGCACTCCCGCTGCCCAGCAGAAGTTCTCCCCCTTCTTCGACGAGTTCGCAAGGGGGTTCGAGCAGGTGAACCAGGGCCTTCAGGGGATCAGCCAGTACGTCCGGGCCGTGGGTGAGGCCTTCGACCAGACCGACAACCAGCTCGGCGCCAATCTCGGCTGATTCGCCGCCCGGCCCGCCGCCGTTTCGGCGACCAGTGTCACCCCTACCTCCAGAGCAGAAGGACGATGAACAGTGCGATTGACCGTCAGCGTTCATGACCCAGAGGTCGAGGGGGTGCAGACCACCGTTGTCGTCGAAACGGAGCCGACGGCTCTGGCGGGCCCGTTTGCGGCGGAGCTTCAACGCGCCGTAGGAAACACCTCGAGTGACGCCGAGGCACTGGGCCTGACTCTCTATGTGGGTGCACGCCCCGTCGACCCTCAGGCAACCCTGCAAGCGGCCGGAATACGGGACGGCATGGACATCGGCCTGGGGACCCCGGTACCCGAGACCCCCGAGCCCGACGGCCGTACCGAGATTCGTGTCGTATCCGGCCCTGGCGCCGGGACAGTCTTTCGACTCGTTCCGGGTGACTACGACATCGGCAGCGCTCCGTCGTGTCGTATCCGCCTCGCCGACGGATCTCCGTCCGTTGCGGCCCGCGTCCGCGTCCGGGTGGACGCGAGTGCCGAACTCCTGACGGCTGACATGGCGCTGCTCGACGGCAAGAAGGCTCAGCCGCCGGCCCCCTGGCGTGAAGGCAGTCAGCTGGCCGTTGGCGACATCCTTCTGGAGCTGTCCTCGCGTCAGGTGGCGAAAGCCCCACTGACTCCGGCCGAGGACGGGTTGGGACTGGAGTTCAACCGCCCCCCGCGGTTCCTGCCATCCCCTTCCGGAACGAGGTTTCGGCTGCCCAACGCCCCGGTCAAACCGGAGAAGCGGCCCATTCCGCTCCTGCCGATCCTGTTGCTGCCCGCCGGCAGCGCGGCCGTGGCCATCTTTGTCACCCAGCGCTGGACCTTCGTGTTCATCGCTCTCCTGTCACCGATCGCGGCGCTGCTCACCCAGTTCGGTGGGCGCAAGCAAGCGATGCTCAAGTACCTGGAGCAGAAGGAGGAACACGAGCGCGCCTTGGCACGCATTGCGGAGGACATCGACACCGCTGTGCTCGAGGAGCAGCACAAGCTGCGACTGGCGCTGCCGGACCCGGCCACGCTCCTGCAGATGGCTTCGCAGCCCATGGAGAGGCTGTGGGAGCGTCGATGGGAGGATCCCGACTTCCTGTCCGTCCGAGTCGGTACCACCGACCTGCCTTCATCGTCGAGTGTCGAGGACCCGTCCGAGGAAGAGCACCGACGTACTTCGGTGCCACTGCTGAATCAGGTCCCCGTCGCCATTGAGCTGCGCAAGGCCGGTGTGGCGGGGATCGCCGGTCCCGGCGCGTCCCGACTGGCCGCGTGGCTCGCGGCCCAGTCCGCCGCCCTGCACAGCCCGTCCGACCTGCGCCTGGTCGTGCTGGCTGGTCCAGAGGGCCAAAGTAACTGGTCTTGGACCCGTTGGCTGCCGCACACCCAGGCCCAGGGGGAGGACGCACACGTCCTGGTCGGCAGTACCGCCGACTCCCTGGCGCGGCGCATCGGCGAACTCGGACAGATTGTCGCCGCCCGCGTCGCCGCCGGATCGGATCTGGTCCGTGGCGGCGTGAACGGCTACCCCGACATCCTCGTGGTCCTGGAGCAGGCTCGCCGTGCGCGATCGCTCCCTGGAGTGATCGGTCTGCTCCGCGACGGACCGTCGGTGGGGGTCCACATCATCTGCATAGACCGGGAAGAGCGGCTGCTTCCGGAGGAATGCGGCGCAGTCGTCCTGACACAGCCGGACGCCCCCACTTCCCAGGTCCGCAGCGGCACCGCTGCGGCCGTGAAGGACGTACGCACCGACTCGCCAGAACCTGATTGGTACGAGCACTTCGGTCGTGCTCTCGCTCCGCTGCGTGGTGTGGGCAACTCCGACGAGAGCGCTCTGCCCGGCTCCGTACGCCTGCTGGACCTTCTGGGTCTGGAGCCGCCGTCCGCCGACGCGGTGGTGGCCGGCTGGTCACTGAACGGCCGCAGCACCCGCGCCGTGCTCGGGGTCGGATACGACGGAGAGTTCGCCATCGATCTCGTGCGGGATGGACCACACGCCCTGATCGCGGGTACCACCGGCGCCGGCAAGTCGGAGCTTCTCCAGACACTCGTCGCAACGCTGGCTGTGGTGAACCGGCCCGACGAGATGACGTTCGTGCTCGTCGACTACAAGGGCGGCAGCGCGTTTGCCGAGTGCGCCGACCTGCCGCACACCGTCGGTCTGGTCACAGACCTCGACACACAGCTCGTCGAACGGGCGCTGGTGTCCCTCGGAGCTGAGCTTCGCCGTCGCGAGACACAGTTGGCACAGGCGTCCGCCAAGGACATCGAGGACTATCTCGACAAGCGGTCCCGTGGGGGCAACGTTCTGCCGCCTCTGCCTCGGCTGCTCCTGGTCATCGACGAATTCGCGTCCATGGCACGTGAACTGCCCGACTTCATCTCAGGCCTCGTCAACATCGCGCAGCGCGGCCGGTCGCTCGGCATCCACCTCGTTCTCGCGACGCAGCGCCCCGGCGGTGCCGTCACCCCTGACATACGCGCCAACACCAACCTTCGCATCGCGCTGCGGACAACCGACGGCGGCGAGAGCCGAGATGTGATCGACGCGCCAGACTCGGGCGACATCTCGCCGTCCAACCCGGGGCGGGCCTACGCCAGACTCGGGCCGTCCGCCCTGCTGCCCTTCCAGGCCGGCCGGGTCGGCGGTCGCCGTCCGGCGGGCCAGGCTGACGAGGGGAGCAAGGCGCCCATCAGGGCCGAGATCATCCCTTGGTCCGCTCTCGGCGGCCCACTGCCGAAACCCGGTTCGCGGGATACTGCTTCTTCCCCGGCACAGTCGGAAGTCGTCACCGACCTGGCTGTCCTTGTCAACACGCTCGCGCAAGCGGCGAAGCAGGCGGAGATTCCGCTCCAGGCCAGTCCGTGGCTGCCTCCTCTGCCCACAAAGCTCCCCTGGACGCCACCCGCCGCACCGAAACCGGCGGCCGAGCGTGACGCAGCCCTGCCTCCCGTCGCCTTCGGACTGGTCGATTTGCCGGCCGCGCAGACTCGTTCGCCGCTGTTCTTCGACCTCGACAGATCGGGCCACCTACACGTCATCGGGTCGCCTCGCAGCGGTCGGTCTCAGGCACTGCGTACTCTCGCCGCGGCACTGGCCCAGGCCCACGGCGCCGACGACGTACACCTGTACGGTATCGATTGCGGCAACGGCGCGCTCAACGCACTGACCTCGCTCCCGCACTGTGGTGCGGTGGTCGACCGCAACCAGACCGAGCGTCTGGGGCGCCTGCTGGACCGGCTCAACGCCGAACTCAGCGCGCGGCAGACCTTGCTGGGCGTCCGTGGTACTGCGGATCTCGCAGAACTTCGTATGTCACAACCTCCTGGCGAGAGGTCCCCGCACATCGTGCTGATGGTCGACCGGCTTGAGGTTTTCGAGCGTGAGTTCACCTCCTTCGACAACGGCAGTTACATGGAACGGATGCTGCGTCTGCTCCGCGACGGACCGGGGGCAGGCATCCACGTCGTGTTGGCCGGCGACCGGGTCCTCGGGAACAGCAGGTTCTCGGGCACGACGGAGGACAAGGTCGTGCTCCGCATGAATGACCGCCAGGACTACTCGACCGTCGGTATCCCCACGAAGTCCGCGCCGACGGACCCGCCGGCGGGCCGGGCACTGCGGACCCAGGATCTCTGCGAACTGCAGATCGCTGTTCTGGATCAGGATCTCTCGGGTACGGCTCAGGCGCAGGCCCTCGAGCACCTCGGCCGGGAGTTGACCGAGCGTGAGTCCGAGGTACCGGAGGGACGGCGCGCGCTGCGTCTCGATGTGCTCCCCGAGCGCCTGTCCTACACGGATGCCATGAATCTGCACACCTCCGGCGGTCCCATGCGCCCCTTGGTGGCGGTTGGCGGGGACGTCCTCACCTCACTCGGCCCCGACCTTTCGGACGTGCCGACTTTCGTCATCGCCGGTCCACCACGCACCGGACGCAGCACCGCGTTGCTCACTGCGGCGCACTCGCTCCTGGCCTCCGGCACTGGACTGATCGTTCTCGCCCCACGTCGCTCTCCGCTGCGGGACCTGGAGAATCGCCCCGGAGTCGTTGCTGTGTTCACCGATCCAGAAGTCTCGGTGAACGCCTTCCGTCAAGCTCTGAACGATGTGTCGCAGCCGAACGGTGTCATCGTGGTGGACGACGCCGAGCTGTTCATGGGCGCCGAGATCGATCCGGACCTCGCGTTGCTCGCGCGTGGTAACGCAGGCGACGGCTGGGGCGTTATGGCAGCCGGCAACGCCGAGTCGCTGTCGCTGAGCCTGGCCGGCTGGATGGGGCAGGTGAAGCGCAACCGTACGGGGATGCTCCTGTCACCACAGGGGCTGAGCGACGGCGAGGTCATAGGCGTAAAGCTCACCCGTGGCGTCGTGGGCCAAGTGCCTCAGCCAGGCAGGGGCTTGCTGCATCTCGGCGACGGAACGACACGCTCGGTGCAAGTGCCGCTTCCTGATCCGGACGCCGGCCCCTGAAGCCGGGCGCCAAGACCGGAGGTGCGTCCCCACACCCCCCGTTGGGGTCGCACCTCTTCCCCGCCGGCCGTGGGAAACCCCGCCGGCCGAGAGAGGTGCACCCCTCCCCCCGTCGGGGTGCACCTCTCTCGCACCACTGCACGACACAGTCAGTTTCCGGCGTAACACCAAGGGGCGGCCGGGGCACACGCCCCGGCCGCCCCTCGCGGCATCGTCACACAGCGATCACGCCGCGGGACTCCGCCCGTCGGGTCCGATCTCGACGCCGTCCTCGGACACGAAGCGGAACGTGCTGGTGATGGCCTCGAACAGATCGAAGACCTCCGCCTTCAGTGGGAGGTTGGGACTCGCAAGGGTCACCACGAGGAAGTCTCCGGCCCTGTCCGGTACCGGCATCATGGTGTGCATCGTCAGCAGTTCGACGTCGATATCGCCAGTCAACCGGGTCACCTCGGTGCCGGTTACCCGGGCAACCTGGCCCACGTGGGGCGTTCGTACCGCGGTGATGTGCCGGTCCTTCGGCGCCGCACCGGCCGGGGAGGAAACACCCATCTGCGCCGACAAGACAGGGAGTGTCAGCTCTTGGCCCTCAGGCGTCGAGACGGCGAAGACCATGCCGTACGCCATGAAGAGCCCTTCGGCGTACATCGTGGCCGTCCCTGCGGCCAACAGGGCTCCGTGACGCCGCGCCGCGCGTGACACCTCGCGCGCCTGGCGGAACATGTCGTTGATACGAGCCTTCTCCCGTGGGTCAGCGGTCGCAGCCAGTGCCCCCGCCCGTACCTTCGCGAGCTCGTTCCCGCTCAAGTCGATGTGGTCCCACAGATCCGGCAAGTCCAGAAGGAAGCGATGCGTGCCGTTCATCGGTCGCCGAGTCCTTCCGCCATGTCCGACGTCATGCCCAGTCTGTGGCGGCAATCATGTGACACCGAACCCCACCTCACGGGGCACCGCCGTCGTCAAGCCTGGCTGCGGCGTCCTGGTCCGTCTTCTCGAACGCGTCCAGGATGCTGCCGATGGCATCCCGGATGCCCTCCACCTGTCGTCGCAGTTGGAACTTGCCGTCTTCCCATCTCTTCTCGAAGTTCTGGGCTGACCCCCGTGAGAGCTCCGGCCCAAAGACCTCGTCGAAGTCGACGTTGCTGCCTGCGATGTCGATGGTGTCGTGCACGACACCCAACATGTTTTGCGCCTCCCTGAGTTCATCCCCAGGTATGTTCACGTCCGTAGCCATCGGGGCCTTCCTGAGTTGCTGCGGTGGTGCGCTCTGCATGTGGAACACGAGACGAGCAGGACGGACCGTTCATCGACGAGCCGGCGTTCTGGGATCCAGCCGGCTGAACCTTGGACCCCGCCGGTCTCGTGTTTGAGGTATGAACCAGATTTTTCCCGGCCCGCCGTCCCTGCGTCGGTCCCCCCGTCGGCGCGGCGGCCGCGCCGTCGCCTCCTCCGCCCTCGTCCTCCTCAGCGTTGTGGGAATGTCCGCCTGCGGAAAGACGATCGACATAGGGGACAGCAGCGACCAGCCCGCCACGCCTTCCGCCTCGGGCACTCAGGACCCGAACTCATTGGGGGCGCCGAGTGCGGGCGGCGACAACTCCGCTCTCCAGGTGGTGGACTCCACAGCGAAGGATGCCGGTCTCAACGGCAACGGGGGTACCGTCACGGGAACTGTCGTCCAGGAAACTCCGCCCAAGTGGGTTCAGATGACGGCAGTAGCGGCTCCTTTGTCCTCACCGCACTTGATCAACGTCAATCAGGCGACGTTGTACCGCTTCGACAAGGACACCGCCGATCCTTCGACGTCGAATTGCAACGACGCATGCGCCGCCAAGTGGCCGCCCGTCACCATCGAGGAGGGCGGCAAGGTCTACCTCGCCGGTGTCGACCCGGAGAACGTCGGTTCCGTCCGCCGTCAGGATGGCAACCTGCAGATCACCGTCGGCGGGTGGCCCGTCTACCGGTTCGCGAACGATGTCAAGCCAGGAGACCTGAACGGCCAGGGAGTCGACAACACCTGGTTCGCCGTCGGACCTACGGGCAACAAGGTCACCCAGTAGCCCAGGTCCCCACTGGGGAACGGGCTTCGAGCCTTTGACGTGCTTCTGCAGCCGGGTCCGACGCAAGCGCGACGGACCCGGTCAGCGGGACGGCGGAGACATTGGCCTGACACTCGAGTGGCCGCCCGGTTGTGGATCGTGGACAGCACCCTTATGCCGGTCCGCGAACGGAAGGTCCGCTCCTAGCTACCGTCCGGGCGAGCATGACACCGGGGGATTGGACGGCGAAAACATTGGTTCTGACCAACGCAGTCGGCTTGCCGCCACAACCTCAACGATCTGTGCAATATCGAACCCGACAGAGCGGGTGCCGTCATCGGAGAACGTAGTGCGTGCCCGGCCCGTCAACTGGATCGTGGTACCGGTGGACCAGTCGACAAACAGCAGTCCGGCTCGCCCATCGATTTCAATATTGCCCAAGCTCAAAAACATGGTGTTACCGGGGTAGTCGCACCACCTCAGTGAGGTGGGTGAGACCACCTCGACGAAACCCGGATTTCCTCCTCGGTGGCTCGCTTCGACATCCCCAGGAGCCACAGTCGTCATGAAGAAGGTGTCGGCGGCTCGAATGAATGACTGCTGAACGCCAGTCAGGCGGGTGGAGCGCCGTACATCCGGAGCCGGCGCCTCAGCCGGCGCGGTTCCGGACTCGTCCGGTACCTCCAGCAACTCACGTCGCTGCAGGTACTTCGGACAGTTGCCGAAGACGCGCTCGGTGTGAACGGTCAAGCCGTGCGTGCTGGGCGTTGCCGTCCCGTTCACTCTGATGCGTCGCCGAAGGCGAGGGTCGATTGCCGTCGTGCCCACCATCGTTGAGCCAGACCCGAGGGCGATCGCGAGTGGATCATCGGGTAGGACATCGGCCTGGATTTGAATCACGTCGGGGCTATCGGCCTTCATGAACCCAGGCCGGCCCGTGATCAGGGAACACCAAGCTTGCCCGTCTGCGTCCTCGGCGCCGATCACCAACATCGGCTGCATCGCCAGAAACTGACCGAACATCGGGAAGAGTGAGGTGCTGAAGGCGACGCTTCCCACATAGGCTGCCCGCTGGCTCACCCCAGCCCTGGCCTGAACGGCCAGCGCTCCTGAGTGGTAGGGGTTCATCGTGTTCGTTTCCTCCTTGGCACGCGCTCGACTCCATGCGTGAGCGAGGGCACAGCCGGTTGTCCCAGGTGCTGTTGTTGCTGCGGATCTCGAGGCTGGGCTGCGCCGCGAGCGATCAGCAGCCCTCTGCACGGCCTGGTCCCGATCGAAGACGCACACGGGAGGCCACTCGGCGCCTACCGAAGGCAGAGGCAACTCGGGCTGCCGCCCTTGGTCCGGCGGAGCGCTCCGCGACGGCTGGTCCGGCCCATGAGAGGGGCCACACGCCCCAGCAGAAGCCATCCTTCTTCACGAATGACAGCCTCATTATCCGTGAGATCAAGAGTGGCAGGAGTCACGGAAAAAGGCAAGCGTTAACATGAGTGCCGTGGATGAGCAGACCCCCTTCGCACTGGCCCACCGTCCTTTGCCCACCGCCCCGGGCGCGGACCGTTACGTCTCCCTGGACTTCGCCAATACCGTGGGCCAACTTGCTCGGGAGCGGACCTACGATCTGTTGCCGGCTCCCGAGGCCACCCAGCGCTGGCTCGCCTCGCACGGCCTCACCGCGCCCGACGTCCAACTGCACGACGCATGCGTGCAAGGCCTGAGGGCGTTGCGCGGCCATGTACGCGCCTTGTTCACCGCGCGGACCACCGCACGCATGCCGCCGGCGCAGTCATTGGATGCGGTGAACAAGGCACTCATGGCGGCTCCCACCGCTCCGATTCTTCAGTGGGATGAAGCGAATGGTCCACACCGGGTGCAGGTACGACCCACGCCCGGTCAGGTGCTGACGCATGCCTTGGCCGTGCTCTCGGCCGACGCGGCGGACCTTCTCGCCGGGCCGGATTCGGATCTTCTGGCGACCTGCGGCTCCGCACCCTGCAACCGGTTCCTGTTGCGCACTCACGGACGACGGCACTGGTGCTCGACCCGTTGCGGAGACCGTGCCCGCGCGGCCCGCGCCCAAGCCCGGCGTTCCGCCCCTTGGAGGGCCTAACAGAAGTCGCTGATGGTGTGACTGTCGGCTCAGATGCTCGTTGCTGTGTTCGTGGGGAAGAGGAACTCTCGTCCGTGCATCGTGTCGGACGAACTGTGGTCGCTGATCGCGCCGTTGTTGCCGGAGCCGGAACGGGCCTGGTCGGGCGGCCGCGTCGGCGGCCCGACGTGGTGCTCGGCGACCGTGGCTACGACCACGACACGTACCGTCAGCTCGTGTGGGCTCTGGGCATCAAGCCGGTGATCGCCCGCCGCGGCGCCCCTCATGGTTCGGGGCTCGGAGTGCACCGGTGGGTCGTCGAACGCACCATCGCCTGGCTGCACGGCTTCCGGCGCCTACGCGTCCGCTGGGAACGGCGCGACCCGCGGTGTGCAGGGTGCTCGGCCCCCGCCAAGGGCTGTCCCGTAAATGATCTCCGGGTTGCCTCGGGCATGGTTGGCCGCCGTTCGGCCCGCTTGTCCACCTGGCGGGAGCGAGATTGTGCATCCGTGCGATACCGAGCATGGCGTGATGGACGCCGTCGCCCTTGAGGTGGCAGTCACGCAGGATCTTCCCGGTCTTCATCCGGGCGAAGACGTGCTCGACGCGGGCGCGGACCTGCTTGTGGGACTGGCTGTGTTCCTCTTTCCAGGCCGGAAGTTCGGTCTGGCCGCGCTGCCGACGGTGCGGGATGTCGAGGCCGGTGCCCGGGTGGCCGCCGTCGGTGATCGTGGTGGTGTTGCCGACGGCGGCCTTGGCGTCAAACTCTTCCCATGTCTTGACCGCCCACTGCTCGTCCGAGATCTCCCCGACCCACGAACCGTGATCACTCACAGCCCAAGATCCACTTACGACACAGGGCCTAGAAGCCCCACGGGTCGGGGTGCGGGACCGCCGTCGGATCGCCGGACCAGCACAGGCGCGCTTCGATCTGGTCGCCTGTGAGTTCGACCAGCCTCTCGGCTGCCCAGCCGGTCCACTGCACGGCCCCGGGGAACTGCGGCAGGCGGAATGCCGGGAGGTGGGAAGGGAGGGCGTCCGCGCGGTACACCGCCTTGGTGACCTCCCCGTTCAGTTTTTTCGGTTTCGAGGACCTCCGTAGGTCCAGACAGTCGATCACCTGGTCGACCAGGAGCAGGCAGTACTCGTCCTTCGCCGCGTCGTCGATCTCGACCGGCACCAGGCTGCCCGCCGTCCGCAGCGCATCGGCCCCGAACCGGTCGACGAGGCGCCGGCTCAGAATCGGGGCACCGGGATAACCCGAGGGAAAATCTCCCTTGGACCACTTCCGCTCTCCGGCCCATTCGGTCCGGAACCGGACGGGCCGGTCCTCCTCCGCGCCCAGCCGCTGCCAGCGTTTGAGCCGGCGAAGGTCCCCTCCGTCCGGGCTCAGCTGCCGGTACTCGGCCAGCTTCGGCAGCAGTCGGTACACCGCCGGGCTCGTCTCCGGCGTTCCGGTCATCGGGTCACCCTTCATCTTCGTCGGCGGGGCGGAACCGGCCTGTCGACCTATGCCGTCCAGACCGCTCCCGAACCTGGCTGCCCTCCCGCCAGTTCCTTCTCGACCTGTTGCCCGATGGAGCGTAGTTCCCGGCGCAGCGCGCTGCGAATGGCGCGCGCACCGTGTCCGGCCTCCGTCATCGTCTCCGTGAGGTCGGTGAGATGTGAGTTGAGGCGCAGCAGGAAGTCCTTGCGGTGGGTGAAGTTGTGCGGCCGGGGATGCCCCAGCGGGATGCCGTTGACCGCATCGTTGATGTCGACGCCGTACTTCTCCAGCAGGGCCCGGGTGTCCGCCGCCTTGTTGCGTTTCATGCCGGACGGTACGAGGTGGGCGGCGGCCTGTCCCGGCCCCTTGCCGCGTCCTTCGCGCGCGAGGTTCTTGGCCAGCTGGGCGGCGTTCTCCGCACACGTCAGCAGGCCCAGGTAGTCGAACCACGTCAGTGGGTTCGGCGCATAGGTACGAGGGTGGGGGCCCGCCTCGAGGCCCAGCGGGTCCGCGCTGACGTAGGTGGCGGCGACCGGGTCGTAGTAGCGCAAGAAGTTGTAGTGCAGCTGCGACTCGGCGTCGGCGTACTGGCCGGGGAAGCGCAGCGGGGTCGAGGCGCCGGGGCTTTCGTCCGGCGTGAGCCCCCAGAGCGTCGCTCTCGAGCGCCACGCCACCTCACCCTCCTCGGAGACGAGTTCCGTGGGGGTGCCGATGAGGTCCGTGACGATCGCGTGGAACTGCTCGTCGACGACGTCCTGCGGCGCGTCGGCGAGGGCGGAGCGCCGGACCTGGGCGATGGGCCGGACGCCGTCCCGTTCCCAGGTCAGCGTGGACACCTCGGACGAATCCGCGTGCGCCGTGACCTGCTCCACCAGATGCGGCCCGTCCCAGGTGAACCGGGTCTCCTCGGCCACCGTGCGCCCGTCGGCGGCCAGGCGCTGCTTGGCGACGCGCCTGCCCAGCGGATCGTAGAGGTAGCGCCACATGGTGCCGTCCGGTGTCACGACCGACGTGAGCCGGTCGTCACCGTCCCAGGCGTACCGCCAGATGTCGGCCTTGCGGGACAGCCGCACCCGGCGGCGCAGCACCACGCGGCCGGCCGCGTCGTACTCGTAGTGGACGCGGCCCGCGCGCACGACGCGGTTGCCCTGATGGACGCGGTCACCCTGGGCTTCCGGTGCGGGACCCCGGTCGGGCCAGGATGCCCGGGTCTGATTGCCGTACGCGTCGTAGGCGTAGGTTTCGGTCCACCCTTCCGCGCGCACGCCGAGTACGCGGCCGGAGGGGTCGAGGTCGAACGCGCGGCGCCCGCTTCCGCTCTCGGCGAGTGCGGTGACATGGCCGTCCGGCCGGTAGGCGTAAGTCCGCTGCGTCACCGGGGCCGCTCGTCCGGCAGCGGTCATCTCCTGGCTGGTCAGACGGCCCCGGGCGTCCCACGTCGAGGCGAGGGCGAGACCGCTGTCGTAGCTTCTGGCGGTCTCCCGGCCGAGGAGGTCGTGCGCGAACGTGAGCGTGCGGCCGGCGGTGGTCAGGTGGGTGCGCCGGCCGGCCCGGTCGTAGGCGTACCTGGTGACGGCCCCGCTCGGCGTGGTCCGGGCGATGGGACGGCCCAGGGGGTCGTGGACGGTCGTGAGCGTCCGGCCGTCGACGGTTTCCGCGGTCACCCGCCCCGCGGCGTCGTAGGTGTACGAGAGGGTGGCGTCGGGCCCCACCGCGTGGACGAGACGGCCGGCCCGGTCGTGGCGGTAGGTCGTGACACGGCCGTCGAGGGTCGACGCTGTCAGCGCTCCCACCTCGTCGTACGCGTGGACGACTGTCTGACCCACGGCGTTCGTCCGGCTCATGAGCTGACGGGCGGCGTCGTAGGTGTAGGTGAGCGTACGGTCGTCGAAGTCCGTCTCCGAGACCAGGTTGCCCACCGGGTCGTAGCGGTAGTCCCAGGTCAGTCCGCGCGCATCGGTGACCCGCAGCAGCCGGAGCTCGGAGTCGTGGGTGAAGGTGTGCCGGACACCGTCCGGGGTCGTGCGCGAGGTGAGCACGTCGAACGGACCGTAGGTGAAGCGGGTGACGCGGCCCATCTGGTCCGTGTGGCTGATCAGGTTTCCTTCGCCGTCGTACGTCCAGCGCTCCGACGTGCCGTCCGTGTCCGTGACCGAAGTGAGCAGGCCCTCCACGGACCAGGTCCGGCGTATCTCGCCGCCCAACGAGTCCGTGACGAGGCCGGTGCGCCCGAAGGGGTCGTACGTGTACGTGATCACGGCGCCGACAGGGTCGACCGCCGCGGTCGGCTGCCCGGCCGCGTTGTTGAGGAAGCGGTACTCGGAGCCCTCGGCGTCGGTGAGGGTTGCCAGGGCGCCCGAGGGCTCGCGGGTGAATCTGGTCGTGGAGCCGTCGGCAGTGGTCAGTGCGACGCAGTTTCCGCGTTCGTCCCACTCCTGTCGCAGGGTCGCGCCGTCGTACTCGGTGATCTCGACCGGCAGCCCCAGGTCGTTGTAGCGGGCCGTCGACTCGGAGCCGTCGGGCAGCCGCACGGACGTCAGCCGTCCCGCGTCGTCCCACTCCAGGCGCAGAGCTCGTCCGAGCTGGTCGGTGCGCCGGATCAGACGGTCGTGGTCGTCCCACTCGTGAAGCACCGTGTGACCGAGTGCGTCGGTCTCCTCGACGAGTTGGAAGGAGTCGTTGAACCGGTAATGGGTGGCGTGGCCCAGCGAGTCGACGGCCACGGTACGACGGGCATCGTCGTCGTAGGTGAACGTGTAGTCGAGGAAGCCTTCCTTGCCGTGGCCGGCCGTGCAGCGGCCGGTTGCGTCGTAGAGGAAGCGGTACCAGACGCCGTTGCGGTCCTCCCAGCGGGTGACACGCCTGCCGTCGTCGTAGTCGAACCGAAGAGGCAGGCCGGAGGAGTTGTACACGGCGGAGAGATTGCCGCGGTGGTCGTACCCGTACCGGACCAGCGTCGGCCGGTCGGGATGGCTGAGCAGCGCGAGTTCGGTGATCCGGCCGTCCTCGCAGGCCACGCCGATGCGGTAGCCGCCGTGGTGGACGACCTCCCGGGGCATGCCGTCCTCGCCGTAGGTCACGTCGACGGAGTTGCCGTTGCGGTCGCGGATCGCGGCCAGCGGCAGCTCGGCGGCCGGCCGCCCGGGGAGAGGGCGGAAATGCATACGCTGCCCCGTCTCGCTCCGCACCACGACCATCTCTCCCTCACCCGTGCCGTCCCAGCTCAACGGCCATCGGGGGCCGGTGACGGGCAGAACGGTGAGGTCCGGCTCAGGGACGGGGTAATGCAGCACCATGCCGTCGTCGACCACGAGACGTACGCCGTCGGAGTCCAGAACCAGTCGCTGGTCGAGCGTGCTGGTCCAGCTGGGTCCCAGAAGACGACCGCCGCGTGTGCGACTCCGATGGTGGCGTTCCAACGTCAGGGGGAGGACTCCCTCCAGCGTCACGTCCGTGGCGGACATGACCATCTCCCCGGTGGCGAGATCGACCGGGTCGCCCCGGGTGATGAGCTGCTTCATCTGCCGGCCGAGGGCGCTCGTGCTTCTGCCCAGTCCCCGGACCCCGAGCGCCATGCCCTTGAGCCCGGTCTTGCCGAAGGCCTTCATGCCTTTGGCGAGGCCGCCGAGGGTGGTCAGCCCCTTCATACCCGGTATGCAGTCCAGCGCGGCCAGCCCCACGTCCCACAGGGACGCCTGGCCTTTGGAGTATTTGTAGAGCGTGTCGGCGAGGACGACGAGCGCCGCGATGAGGACGATCGCGCCGAGGATCGGCCCTCCGATGATCATCGCGACGATGCCGACGACCGCGACCACGATCTTGCAGGCCGCGACGATGTTGTCCCAGTTGTCGGTGAACCAGTCGCCGATCTCCTCCCACCACGACCGGTTCTGGATCCCCGCGTCGGACGCCTCGTCGATCTTCGACTTCGCGTCCCGCGCCGCCTCCTCGCGCATCTTCCGCGCGTCCGCGGCCATCTTCTTCGCCGCGTCCAGCGCGCCCTGCGCGGACGTGACGTCCGACTGCGCCTTCGTGTGCGCGCTCTTGGCGCTCTGCACGTCCCGGGTCGCGGCCCGCACCTTCGCCTCATCCGGCTTGTCCGCGTCCGACTTCGACCCCGTCGGGTCGTCCTTGTACTTGTCGGCCTCCTTCGTCGCCCGCCCCACCCACGACTCCGCCGAAGCCAGCTTCGACTTCGCCGACGTTAGATCAGCCTGCGCCTCACGCGCCTTCACCAGCGCCTTGTCCGCCAGCGCCTGCGCCCGCTCCAGCTTCGGCCAGTAGTCCGCGAGCGCGTCCCCGCACATCGCGTACGACTTCTCCAGCTTCTTCAAGTTCTTGGGAACGCCGGAGAACTCCTCCTTGAAGACGGTCGCCGACTTCCCCGCCCACTCCGCCAGCGTCCCCTCACCGGCCATCCCCTTGACCAGACGCAACGCCTCGGAGACGTCGTCGGCGAAGTCGTGCAGGAACCTCGCGAGCTTGCGCACCCGTTCCGGGTCACCGGGCGTGGGGTCCTTGTCCAGATCAAGGACATGCCAATCACTCGGCCGATGACCCGCCATCCCGCAACCCCCGTCACGCGCACATCGCCAACACTCATATGCACACGTGAACTTACCGGGCACAGCAGTGCGGGGAAAGCTCCTCCGGGGGTTGCGCGGCCGGACTCCTCACGGGGTCAGGCGCACCGTGGTGTCGGCGAAGGACACCAGGTCGTCCAGGCTCAGCCCCCGCCGCTCCTCCCCGCCACCGATCAGGACCCACCCCTGATCCCACTCCACCCGCCACACGTCCCCGACCCGGTTCTCCCACTCCACGAACCCTCCGGCAACGGCGTCCAGTTGAGGGATCTCCTGGCGCAACAGTCGGGGATACGTCAGCGCCCGCCCCGGGTTGGTGCTCCCACCGCCCGTGCGCGGGTTGGCGAAGCGCACTTTCAAGAAGGGCACCGCGTCCCGGCCGATGTCCGCCGGACTCAGCATCTTCCGGTACCGTGCCCGCGCCTCCTCCAGCGACTCGCGCCCCGACACCTCCGACGCGAAGGCCGGGAAGACGATGTAGGTGACGGGGGTCAGGTCAGGGTTCTGGGCCTTGTGGTGGCCGTGGACCTCGGGAGTCGTGAGGGCCACCGCGTCGAAGGCGTAACCGGCGGCCGAGAAGCCGCGCACGGCCATGATCGGGCGGCCGTCCCCGATGAGCGCGTCCTCGTGCCGCCGCGCGAAGGCGAGAACCTCCCGTGCGAGCCCCTCGTCGTGGCGGCCGCGCTGGTTGGTCTGCAGCAGGCGGCGACCGTCGGCGGTCACGGCGCCCGCGAAGTGCAGGACGGGGCCGAGTGACCACGTCCATGCCCGGTCGAGGCCGGCGAGCGGGGCGGCGTTCGGGAAGCCGGCGAGGGTGGTGCGTGGATCCATGTTCCTGTACCGGGACGGGGAGTTTGCGGCGTCTGGCCTGACGCGACCCTATCCCCATCACGGTGGGGCCGGCCCTCTCAGGGCCGGCCCCACCCGACGGCTCACAGCAACTCAGCTGTAAGGAATCACCAGCACGGACTTGTCCGTCCCCGTCTGCAGCTTCGACGAGCCGTTGCCGATGGCGCTCCACACCTCCAGCCGCACCGTGCCACTCCTGAGGTTGCTCAGGGAGCCCGTGGCGGACTTGAGACCGCGGGCCTGGGTGTACTCCTCCCAGCCGGTCACCGGGTCCGTCGCGAAGTAGTGGTACGTCTCCGTCCGGTCGAAGGTGCCGTCACCGGTGAAGTCGTAGCTCACGCGCGCCTGCTGGCCGAGGCCGACCGAAGTGCCCGCGTCGACCTGGAGGCGGAAGGAGGTCTGGGCGCCCGAGGCCAGGGTGCCGTTGACGCCTCGCACCTCGTAGACCAGGGGCTGGTACGGGGTGCCGTCGTGGTTGGCGCCGTTGGCGGAGGCGATCGTGTCGCTGCCCGCAGTACCGCCGGTCGCCGTGGTCAGGACACCACCGCCACGCAGCTGGAAGGTGTTGCCGGTCGGCGGCTCCGGGTCCGGATCCGGGTCGGGGTCCGTGGAGCCGGTCCCCGTGCCGGTCGCCGTCGACCGAGCCGGCACCGACAGCGTCTTGCCGTCGGAGAAGGTCACGGTGCGGGCGGTCGAACCGTGGTTGTGGGCCGCGTACGTCCGGGTCGTGCCCTTGGTGAACACGGCGGAGGTGGGGATGTCACCCGTCACCGTCGCGTCCGGGGCGCCGAGAGTGGCGAGGCTGTTGATCCAGTGGTAGGTGTGCGCCTTCGACTCACCCTCTTCCGGGGTGTAGCCGCCGTTGCCCGCGTCCCACTTCGCCTTCGCCGAGGCCGGGTCGGCGAACGACTCGAACTCCCAGAGGAGGTCGCGCCATTCGACGGCGGGCCCGCCGTTCTCCCGCTCCATCTCGGCGAGGTTCCGCCGGATCGCCGTCTTCTCACCGCCGAGGTGCAGCGAACCGCCGGTCACCGGCAGGACGTTGATGCCGTGGATCTCCTCGGGGTTCGCGGTCCACCAGGTCGAGTACGCGGCGCCGCTGCCCCACACCATGCCGGCCGTGTCGTGCCCGAACGAGGACGGGAAGACCTGCTCGTCGGCGTCGAACCAGTACTGGGCGATCGACTCCGACTCCGTGGTCAGCAGGAAGGTGCCGAGGTCGCGCAGCGAGGTGTCACCGGTCGCGGAGCCCCACAGGATGAGCGCCGCGCTCAGGTTGGTCGACTCCGAGGACGACTCCTGGTTGTTGCCCGCGGCGAAACCCTGGTGGCCGGAGGCCCAGCCGTGGCCCGCGTACACGTCGAAGCCGCGCAGGAACGGGTAGGCGGAGTCGGTGCGGCTCGGGTTGGCGGTGTCCCGGACCAGGGTCTTGACCATGCCGCCCCACGCCGAGTCGGCGGCCCACGACGGGTCGTACTGGGCGACGATCGCCGCCGCGTAGACGTAGTAACCGTAGTGGAAGTGGTGGTCGTTCAGCTCGGTGTCACTGCCGTAGGAGGCCGGGTAACCGGTGAGTGTCTTCCAGTCCTTGTCGTAGCTGAACTCGTTCGCGCCGCCGGCCGTGAACCAGTCCTGGAGCCTGCCCTTCATCAGGTTCAGCATCCGGTCGCGGATGCCGGTCTCACCGATCTGGTCGGCCACGGGCACGAGTTGCGCGAGACGGCCGAGCGCCTTGCCGGTCCAGTAGGTGTCGACGGCCCCGGAGAAGGGGTCGGAGGCGTTCACCACGTCGTTCAGGTAGCCGCGCAGCCGGGCGGCGTCCACGCCGTTCGACTTCGGCAGCGCGGGCAGCACCGCCGCCGCCTTCTGGGTGGTGGTGAAAGAGGCCGCCTCGCGCACCTTCATCGTGCCGCGCGGCGAGACGTACGTGTACGAGGTGAGCGGATCCGTGGTGTGCAGCCACTGGTGCCGGTAGAGGGCCTGGAGTGTGCCGCGCTCGCTGCCCTCCTGCGCCTCGGTGGTGAGGGTGTACGTCGCCCTGACGGTGCCGCCGCTGTAGTTCCAGGTCACCTTGGAGTCGGTGACGAAGCTGTACGCGTACTTCTTGAACGTCGCCAGCGCGCCGGTGGACGGCAGCACGGCGACGGAGAAGTAGTCCTTGCCGCCCAGACCGGCGGTGACGGTGGAGCCGGACACGTTCCAGTCGCCGCCGGTGGGCGCGAAGAGGGCGTAGTGGTGTCCGGCGACGGTGATGCCGAGGACGTTGCCCTGGTCGGCGAAGACACTGGGCGTGCCGGCGGTGGTGATCTGCGCGTTGCCGCCGGTTCCCTTGGCGTATACGAACGGGGAGCCGTGTCCGATGGTGGTGCGCAGGGTGCGGGCGCCGTCGGACCAGTAGGGGGTGACCGTCCAGTCGGACCAGGCGTCGGCCTTGGTGTCGGGGGAGTTGAGGCCGGTCAGCCCGATGGTGAGGTCGCGCTTGTGGGCGTACTCGTACTGGCGGCCGTCGCCGGTGATCGTGGGCGACGTCGGGTAACCGACGTCCAGTCCGCCGGCGGTGGCCTGGTAGGTGAGGGGGTGCCCGTACATGGGGGTCGAGTACGGGTTGTCCCCGTAGCGCTGGAAGGCGAGGGAGGACCACCAGTCGTTGGTCGGCACGGGCCGGTTCCGGGCGGCGGCGGTCACCTTGGGGGTGACCGGCGTTCCCGTGTTGGTGGTGGGGCCGGACGTGCCGGCCGGCCGGGTGTCGGAGTAGCTGCCGGAGCCTACGGGGATGGTGGCGGCGGCCGCGGGGGCGGCGGCCGGGCCGGCCAGGCCGACGGCGGCGAGGGCCGAGGCCAGCAGCAGAACGGTCGCCGGTCTGGTGCGTGGGGATGGCATGCGTCACCTCAAGTCGTGACAGGGGGAGGCTCTGAGAGCGCTCTCAGATGGCCGGAACGTAAAGCCCATGTAATTCACGTGTCAATAGTTTGAACACGGCTGGCCGGTAAGGGACTTGCTGGCATCAGGTCTTCGACACGCGCTCCTGGGCCCCGTTCGTCGCGTTGTCGCGGGTGGGCCGGTGCCGTTTTCGGCGCCGTGGTCCGGTTCGTACGGCTCGGCCATCGCGATCGACCCGGCGTGCGGTGCTCGCCAACGGCGGAGCGGACAGGTGATGCGAGGAACGCGGGGCGGAACCTCAATCCGGCAGGGGGCAGGTGAGGGGGAGGACACGTTCGGTCAGCCCGCCGGTGAGGCGAGTGTCAGTGAGGACGGCGTCGTCCAGCCAGTCCGCTGCGGTCAACCTGTCGACCAGGTCACGCAGTTCGCCGGCATCCACCGGGACCCGGGTGGCGAGGGCGTTCAGGTCGATGCCCTGGCCGCCGGGCCCGAGGCGTCCCACGTGGTCCGTCCACGCGGCCAGCGTCACGGCGAGCAACCGGGTGGCGGCCGGTGCCTTCTTCTTGCGGAGCTTTTTGTCCGAGACGACGCGCTGGGCCCAGCCGGAGAGCTTGGGCCGCATCTTCCTGCCGAACGTGAAGGGGCCCCTCCCGCTCTCGTCGGGCACCAGGGAGGGGACGGTGATCGGGGTGGCGCTCTCGGGCCGGGAGGCGAGCAGGTCGCCGACGCTGCCGGGGATGTCGAGCCAGCCGCAGCCGGTGAGCTTCTCGAGGAGGCCCTCCGGGTCGGTCAGGCCCAGACCGGTGACGTCCTGGCCGACCAGATTGCCCGTGCCGGAGTGCGCGGTGCGCAGGGTCAGCATCAGCACCAGAAGCCGTGCTTCCGCTCCGGGCAGCGGCGTGTGGTCGGCCACGTGTGCGAGGACGGAGCGCGCGTACTCCCACTGCGTCGACACGGTCAGCAGGCGCGCCACGCCGGGTTCCTCGTCGTCAGGGACGCAGCCGGTGCGGTGCTGGTGCTGGCGCCGGATCACGGCGGCGGCCTGCTCGGCGCGCCGGGCCTCCAGCCGCAGGACGGTGTCGCAGCTGACATCGAACCAGGTGAGGAAGGCGCGGGCCTTGCGTTCCTGGAGATCGGCCAGCATCGCCAGGTCGGGTTCCGCGCGCTTCTGATAGGCACGGAAGAGGTCACCGAGTTCGACGAGTTCGTCCCGCAGGGACGTGGGCCGCAGGTCGCGTGGGATGACACGCCGGCCGACCCTCTGCTCCGGCGGGCGGCTGCGCCGTGCGGGTACGGCGCGGGGCGCCGGAACCGTCCTCCCGGCGGTGGCCTGCCGGTCGGAGAACCGCGGCGCGGCCGGGCCCGTGCGTTGTGCCGTGGGTGCCGGACGACCGGGGGCCGGGGGTGCGGAGGGCCTGGACGTGGCCACGACCTGGGCGCCGGGCGTGTCGGCGGCACACCACGAGCAGCACTCCAGGGCCCGCCACCAGCGTCCCGCCCGGTCGGTGATCACGGTCAGGACGACCGGCCCACCGCACCGCCAAGGTGCGGTACGCGCCTGCCGGCGGGTGTCGGCGGTGTGGGTCCGGCAGCCGTCGGCCCGGCAGGCGCAGTAGGCGTCGGCCCTCGGGGCGGGAGTGGCGCGCAGATGGGCCTTGAGGTGGGCGACCGCGGCGGCACGGCCTGCCGCCGCGGAGTGCAGACGCTGCTCTGCGCAAGCGGGTCGGTCGCACGAGACGCGCACCTCCGTGCTGCCCCGGCCGACGGGGTCCACACGCACCATCCACCGGTGCCCCGACAGCCGTTCGTCCGGCGGGCTTCCTGCGGCGGCCTGCGTCATCCCGTTCTTCCTCCGTCTCCCGTGCCCTGCGTGTCGCCGCCGCATCCCCCTGTGCCGGGGAGCATGCGGCCGCGCGATGCACGCTATGCGGGGATCTGGCGAAGGGAACCCTAAATCGCACAGGCTTAAGGCTTTCGGGTTACATGGCCGCCCGTCCGACCCACGCTCCGCCGACGGAACTGAAGTCTCGCGGCCTGTCAGGCGGAGGCCGGTGGGTTCCTCCGGTACGCGTACGGGAAGTGAGCCCCCGCGAAGCCGATGGGGGCACGTCAGCAGTTCGGGATGACCGCCCCGCCGTTGTCCCGTGCCTCGTCGTTCCCCCAGCGGGACAAGTAGTACGCCGAGACGTACGCACCGCGGCCGTTCTTGCCCGCGTAGGTGACGTCGAGGTCCGTGCGCAGCCACCAGTGGTTGTACGTGCCGTTCGCGCCGCGGATCTCCTGGCCCCACACCTTGCAGTACACGTAGTTGGTGCCCGCGTTCAGCACTCCCTGCGCGTCGGCGGTGCTGGGCTGCGCGTAGCCCGTGGCGTTGGCGAAGGTGTCGACCCAGTAGCGGCCCGCGCCGCAGCCGTTGTCGCTGGTCAGGTGATATCCGCCGTACGAGCCGGGGTAGGCGAGGGCCGCTCCGTTGATGGTGATCCTCTGGCCGACGCCGTTGAGGAGCTGTTCGTAGTGGATGTGGGCGCCGGAGCTGTTGCCCGTGCTGCCGGTGGTGCCGATCTGCTGTCCCTGGCCGACGTAGGCGCCACTGGCGACGGAGAAGGCGTTCAGGTGGAAGTAGTAGGTCTTCCAGCCACCGCCGTGGTCGATCACGATGTAGTTGCCGGCACCGTTCGCCTCGTAGTGCCGGGTGGCGGTGCCGGCCGCCGACGCGAGCACCGGCGCGCCGCTGGTCGCGCCGCCGTCACTGCGGACGAAGTCGAGCGCCTGCCGGACCTCGGCCGAGTGGTGGCTGTAGGTCCACTTCTGGCCGCACGCGAAGGGCGCCTTGAACAGGGGCGCCGCCTGCGCGGGTGCTGCCACGAACAGACTGCCCAGGAGCGCGACGAGGCCGACGAGGGCGATGCGTATCGATCGCAATGCTGTCTCCGAACTGCGACGTGCGTCGCGCGGCGATGTCAGCGGACACGGACGGCGACCAGGATGCCGCAATTGATGCGTCCACGACAGAGGGTCCATCCGTGAGGAGGGGTGGGTGTGCCCTCACGACTCGTCGTCGGCGACCTTCTCCGCGATGCCGCCCAGCACCGCCAGTTCCTCGGGAGTGAGCCGGTCGACGAAGTGCCGTCTTACGGAGTCGAGGTGGGCCGGTGCCGCCTCGCGGAGGGTGTCCCAGCCCGCCTCGGTGAGAACGAGGAGGCAGCCCCTGCCGTCGGTGGGATCCGGTGCGCGCCGGATGAGGTCGCGCGCCTCCATGCGCGTGGCGTGCCGGGACAGTCGGCTGCGTGACCAGCCCATCTTGGCGGCCTGCTCGCGCAACGTGCTGGTGCCGCCGGTGCGTTCGGACAAGGTGCTGAGCACCTCGTAGTCCGGCTCGGACAGACCGTGTGCGGCGAGGTCCTGCGCGGTGCGCGACTGCACGGCGATCACCATGCGGCGGTACGCCCGCCACGCGCGTTCCTCCTCGGCCGTGAGCCAGCGGACCTCGGACTTCTTCTTGTTCGTTGACATGTAATCAATCTAGCGGCTAATTTCGTTTCCATGACAACGAAGCGCCTTCGCATCCTCGTCCTGACATGCAGCACCCGGCCCGGCGCGCTCGGCCCCGCCGTCGGAGGATGGCTGACCGAGACCCTGGCCCCGGTCGCCAAGGGGCTCGACGTGGACCTCGTGCCCGTGGCCATCGGCGACCTGAACCTGCCCTTCCTGGACGAGGAGGAGCACCCGTCGACCGGTGTCCACCACCACGAGCACACCCGCCGGTGGAGCCGCGTCGTCGACGACGCGGACGGCTTCGTCTTCGTGACGCCGGAGTACAACTACGGCATGCCGGCCACCCTGAAGAACGCGCTCGACTACCTCGGCCCGGAGTGGGCCTGGAAGCCGGCCGGCTTCGTCAGCTACGGCCACACCTCGGCCGGCACCCGGGCCGTCCAGCACGCCAAGCAGGTGGTGACCACCTTGCGCCTGGTCACGCTCGGCTCGACCGTCGCGATACGTATCGCGGACGCGATGCGGGAGGACCGCTTCCTCCCGGAGGCGCGCCACGCCGACGCGGCCGAAGGACTGCTGGCGGAACTGGTACGGGTCGCGCACGCCCTGACGCCCCTGCGTGAGCGCGAACGCGCCGACGCCGTGGAGGGACCGCTCCCCGGTTCGTACGCACGGCCTCTCGGCCCGGACGACGCCGCCGAGGTGACCGTGCTGCAGCGCTGCTGCTGGACGGAGGAGGCACTGGCCAACGACACCCTCGCCATCCCCGCGCTGCACGAGACTCCGGAAGACGTGCGTGCCTGGCTGGCGGACTGGGACACGACGGGACTCTGGCGGGACGGACGGCTGCTCGGGATGGTCCGCACCCGTCGTGCGGGCGACGACCTGCACATCGGGCGACTCGCCGTCGCCCCCGACCTGCGAGGGCTCGGCGTGGGCCGGTGGCTGCTGCGCCGGGCGGAGTCGGCGGCGGAGGGGTGCCGGCGCGTCGTCCTGTTCACCGGCGCCGCCAGCCACCGCAACATCGCCCTCTACCGACAGCAGGGCTACGTCGCGCTTCCCGACGCGCAGGAGGACGGGGTGGTGAGCCTCGCCAAGGCCGTCGTCCCTGTCTGAGCGCGGGCACCAGCGGATTCACGGGACCCGGGTCCCCGCGGGCGGAGCGGCCTCCCCTTCGGCGCCGTAACGGCGGGCACCGTGACGCGGACTCGGCTGCGACTCAGCCGGTCCGCACCGTGCTGTAGCGGACGGGCCGGTCCTCCACCTTCTCCAGCAGCCCTTCGCTCGCGAGGTCGCGGAGGATCTGCCGGGTGTGCTTGTCCTGCGGGTCGTGCCCGGCGTCGCGCAGTGCGCGCAGGCCGCGCTCGGTGTCCCAGCAACCGCCGTACGTGCGCACGGCCTTCTCGAGGTCGGCGCGCTGGCTGGAGTCCGGCCCGGTCAACGCCCCGCCTCCTGTGCCTGTTCGCCGACGGCGGCGGCGTGCGCCTTCTTCGTGTGGTTGGCGATGCTCGCCGGCGCGCCGACGTAGTCGCAGGCCGGGCACGTCCGCCAGACACCCTCGGACACGGCACGCGCGCTCACCGAGTGTCCGGGGCCGTATCCGTGTCCGTGCAGCAACTGGGCGACGGAGGAACCGTATTCGACCGCGAGCAGCGCCGCCTCCGCCACCTTGTCGTGGCCCGGGGCGAAGAACGATCCGGCTCCGACCTTCTTGGCGCAGCCGCACCAGCAGGTGCCGGTCGGGGTGAGGTGGGGAAGGGACTTCGTCGTCATGCGGGCACAGTAGATCAACGGACGTGCCAGTGAGGGGTTTTCGACGTGCCCGGTCCTTCCCGGGCGGTCCGGGGCAGAAGGCGACGGGGCCGGGGCTCGTAGCCTTTCGATCATGGCCGACATCTACGAACTCCAGCTCACGCTCGACCTGCCGGGCTCACTTCCGCCCCGGGACCTCACCCTGCTCCGATGGCACCTGGGGGAGGAGGGCGGCCGGCAGGACGACGGCTACGCGTACCCCCTCTGGGAAGACAGGGGGCCGGCGCTGCGGATCGGAGGCGCGCTGGTCGGCGAACTGTGCTCCGACGGGCCGCACTGGGCGCTGACCGTGCGGCAGGAGGCGCATCCCGACGAGTTCGACGACCTGCGCAGGATGGTGCTGTGGCTCGGCGCGCGCACGACGACCGTGGGTACCGTCGGGTACCTCCGCTTCCACGAGTCGCATGTGCCCGATGTGCTGGTCGCGGAGACGGGAGCCGTCCGCAGCGCGGTCCTGCGGGTGGAGAAGGTCCTCGAGTCGGCGACCGAGGTCATCCCCGACCCCTACGCGTGAACCGGGAGGCGGTCCGCCCCCCCGCCCGCGCGGCCCCCCCCCCCCCCACCCCCGGGGCGGGGGGGGCGCGGCCGGGCGGGACCAACCCGGGCCCTACACCGCCAGTTTCCCCGGCGGTCCGCCGCCCCCGCTGCCGCGGGGCC
>NZ_JBITSH010000009.1:302521-325364 GCF_044540535.1 Streptomyces sp. NPDC085937
CCCCCGGGCGGGGGGGGGGCCCCGGGGTACCCCCCCCCCCCCCCGGGGGCCCGGGGGGGGGGGGCCCCCCCCGGGCGGGGGGGGGCCCCGCGCCGCCTACTCCGGAGGCGTGGGGGTCTCGGCGGTCCGGTACATCGCCTGGACGTCCAGCTCCAGTTGCACGGTCGGTCCGACGACCGCGATGCCGCGGGCCAGCATCGAGCGCCAGTTGAGGGTGAAGTCCTCGCGGTGCAGCTCCGTCTTCGCCAGCGCCGCGCAACGCAGCTCCTGTTCGTAACCGCCGTTCACCGTGCCGAGGTACGTCGTGTCCAGCCCGACGGAGCGGCTGGTGCCGTGCATGGTGAGCGTGCCGTTCAGCGTCCACCTGGAGCCGCCCCGGTAGACGAACCGGGTGCTGGTGAAGTCGATGAAGGGATAGTGCTCGACGTCGAGGAAGTCGGCGGAACGCAGGTGGTTGTCACGGGTCCTGTTGCCCGTGGTGATGCTGGCGGCGTCGATGCGCACCGAGACCTGGGAGTCGCGCATGTCCGGCGTGACGCGGATACCGCCGGTGAAGCGGGTGAAGCGTCCGTGGACGTGGGCCATGCCCACATGCTTGGCGATGAAGCGGATCGCGGTGTGCGGCGGGTCGAACAGCCAGGTGCCGGGCGGCGGCAGTTCCAGTTGGCGCGCGGGCAGCAGCGCGACGTGCGCCGGGGGGAGGACGGCACCGGCGGCTACGTCGATGTCGCTGCGGGCCGGGGTGAGGCCCTCGCCCGCGACCATCACGCTGTAGGAGCCAGGGGGGAGCGCCGCCATGAACAGGCCGTACGGATCGGTGGTGCCGCGGGCGGCGACCCGGTGGCTGTCCAGGGCGGTCACCGTGACCTCGGCGCCGCCCAAGGGCTGTCCCATGGGATCGACGACCTCGCAGCTGTACGCGCCGGCGCCGGTCGGCAGGGGCAGCGGGACGCCCGCTGCGGCCTCGGGACCGCCGCGGGAACGTCGACGCCGGAGCAGTCCGAGGGCCATGCGGTTCACCTTTCTTCCTTTGTGCCACCGCGGCGGGACTCGCACCGACGGATGCGTTCGCGGTCACCGGGAACCATCGGGGAGGAGTTGCAAGCGCGATGAAGTCAACTATTAAACGATCATAGAGCAAATGGAACGGAGTGCTTCATCATCAGGTCGGTGCGCGAGATGGCTTGTCCGGGTGCCGGGTGGGTATGAACCGCCGTCATTCCGGCCGTTCGACGGGGTGCGCGGGCTCGTCGGCCCTGATGCTTTGCTTCGGTGCTGTGGCGAACGCCACCCGGAATCGTGAAGGATTCACACGTGGCTCGCGGTCCCGTCACGCGGCTCACACATCACGCGGGCGCGGCGGCGCGGCACCCTCGCGGACGCCCCGTCCCGGCCGGTCGCTAGCCCGACCGAGTCACCGGACCACCCGGTCGCGGTGGTGGCCGTGCGCGCCGTGGCCGCCGACCGCACGATGAGCGGTGTTGCCGGCCGGCGAACCGATCGGTACCGGTCGGATGCGAAGGAGGCGCCCGCCATGGGTGAGCTGTACATCGACGGGGAGTGGACGAACGCCGTCGGCGGAGGGCGGCGGGATGTGGTCAATCCGTACGACGCCTCCGTCATCACCACCGTCGACGAGGCGGACGCCTCCGACGTGGACCGGGCGGTGCGGGCCGCCCGGCGCGCCTTCGACGAGGAGGACTGGGCGAACGCCCCCACCCGCCGCCGTGTCGACCTGCTGATGCGGGTGCACGACCTGCTGCTGCGCGACATCGACGAGATCGCCCGCACCGAGACCCTCGACACCGGCAAGACGCTGGCCGAGGGCCGCTTCGACGTGGAGGACGTGGCGAACGCCTTCCGCTACTTCGCGGAGCTCGCCGGCAAGGACGGCGGGCGGGTCGTGGACGTCGGCCCCGACGTCCTCAGCCGCGTCGTCTACCAGCCCATCGGCGTGTGCGCGCTCATCGCCCCCTGGAACTACCCGCTGCTCCAGGCGTCCTGGAAGGTGGCGCCCGCGCTGGCCGCCGGCAACACCATCGTCCTCAAGCCCAGCGAGACCACCCCGCTCACCACCATCGCCCTGTTCCGGCTGATCGAGGAGGCCGGCGCCCCGCGCGGTGTCGCCAACCTGGTGCTCGGCTCCGGCGCGACCGTCGGCGCGGCCATGACCTCCCACCCCGAGGTCGACCTGGTCTCCTTCACCGGCGGACTGTCCACCGGGCGCGCCATCATGGCGGCCGCCGCCGAGGGGCCGAAGAACATCGCCCTGGAACTCGGCGGCAAGAATCCCAACATCGTCTTCGCGGACGCCGACTTCGACGCCGCCGTCGACTACGCCCTGGACGCCTCCTTCCTGCACGCGGGCCAGGTCTGCTCCGCCGGGTCCCGCCTGCTGGTCGAGGATTCGCTGCACGACCGGTTCGTCGAGGCCTTCGCCGCGCGCGCCCGCCAGATCCGGCTCGGCAACGGCATGGAGGAGGGCACCGAGAGCGGGCCGCTCAGCTCCGCCGAGCACCGGGAGAAGGTCGAGGGCTACATCGCCCTCGGCAAGGAGGAGGGCGCCCGCCTCGTCACCGGCGGCACCCGCCCCGACGACCCCGCGCTGAGCAGCGGATTCTTCCTGCTGCCGACCATCTTCGCCGACTGCGACCGCTCCATGCGCATCGTCCAGGAGGAGGTGTTCGGACCCGTGGTCACCGTCGAGCGGTTCCGCACCGAGGACGAGGCCGTGGAACTCGCCAACGACACCCGCTACGGCCTGGCCGGCGGCGTCTGGACCTCCGAGGCCAGCCGCGCGCAGCGCGTCGCGCAGCGGCTGCGGCACGGCACCGTGTGGATCAACGACTTCCACCCCTACGTCCCGCAGGCCGAGTGGGGCGGCTTCGGCCGCTCCGGTGTCGGGCGCGAGCTCGGGCCCACGGGACTGCGCGAGTACCAGGAGGCCAAGCACATCTACCAGAACCTGAACCCGGGGCCCTCCGGCTGGTTCAAGGGCGAGAGCGGCGGCAGCTGAGCGGTACCCACGGCTCTGAGCGGTACCCACGGCTCCTCGACCCACCCGATCCGCGGCGCGCCGCCCCCTCCCTCACCCGACGGTTCCGAAGAAAGGCAGCCCATGGCCTCCACCACCCCTCACGGCGCGGAGTCGGACTACGACTACGTCATCGTCGGCGGCGGCACCGCCGGATGCGTGCTCGCCGCCCGCCTCAGCGAGGACCCCGACTGCCGCGTCTGCGTCATCGAGGGCGGACCCAGCGACGTGGGCGACGACCGCATCCTGCGGCTGCGTAACTGGATCAACCTGCTCGGCTCGGAGTTCGACTACGGCTACACCACCGTCGAGCAGCCGCGCGGCAACTCCCACATCCTGCACTCACGCGCCCGCGTCCTCGGCGGCTGCTCCTCCCACAACACCCTGATCAGCTTCCTGCCGCTGCCGCAGGACCTCGACGACTGGGTGGCCGCCGGCTGCACCGGCTGGGACCCGGAGACGATCCTGCCGTACCGGGACCGGCTCCAGACCCACATCGTGCCGGTGGCGGAGGCCGACCGGAACCCCATCGCCAAGGACTTCGTCACCGCCGCCGCCCGCGCCACCGGCGTCCCCGTCGTCGACGACTTCAACGCCGAGCCGTTCGCCGACGGCACCGGTTTCTTCTCCCTCGCCTACGAGCCGGAGGGCAACCTGCGCTCCTCCGCGTCCGTCGCCTACCTGCACCCCGTCCTGGACCGCCCCAACCTCACGCTGCTGCTGGAGACCTGGGCGCACCGGCTGCTCACCGACGAGACGGGACGGCTCACCCGGGTCGCGGTGCGCGGCGCCGACGGAGAGCCCGCCACCGTACGGGCCAACCGCGAACTCCTGTTGTGCGCCGGGGCGATCGATACCCCGCGCCTGCTGATGCTGTCCGGTATCGGTCCCGCCGACGACCTGCGCCGGCTCGGCATCGACGTCACCGTCGACCTGCCGGGCGTGGGGGAGAACCTGCTGGACCACCCCGAGTCGGTGATCGTCTGGGAGACCCGCGGCCCGCTGCCGCCCAACTCCGCGATGGACTCCGACGCCGGTCTGTTCCTGCGCATGGACAAGGGACAGCCGCGCCCCGACCTGATGTTCCACTTCTACCAGGTGCCGTTCACCGTCAACACCGAACGGCTCGGCTACCCGGTGCCCGAGCACGGGGTGTGCATGACGCCGAACGTGCCGCGGGCCCGCTCCACCGGCCGCATGTACCTGCGCAGTTCGAACCCGGTCGAGCATCCCGCCCTGGACTTCCGCTACTTCACCGACCCCGAGGGCCACGACGAGCGCACCATCGTGGAGGGGCTCAAGCTGGCCCGGGAGGTCGCGGCGACCGATCCGCTGAAGGACTGGCTCGTCCGCGAGGTCGCGCCCGGACCGTCCGTCACCTCCGACGCCGACCTGTCGGAGTACGGGCGACGCGTGGCACACACCGTCTACCACCCGGCGGGCACCTGCCGGATGGGCGCGGCGGACGACCCCCTCGCGGTCTGCGACCCGGAGATGCGGCTGCGCGGCGCCGAGGGCGTACGCATCGTCGACGCCTCGGTGTTCCCGACGATGCCCACCATCAACCCCATGGTGACGGTGCTGCTCGCCGCCGAACGTGCCGCCGACCTCATCACCGGCCGCCCGGGACCGGGCGACGGGGCGGCGACGCGGTGACCGCGATGACTCCGGGCCTTCCGGGTATACGCGCGTCGGCGACCGGGCGCGTTCCGGGCACCCACGCCGTGGACCGGACAGCCGGAGCGGCGGACGGCAGCCGAGGCCGAGGAGGAAAGTGACGTGTCGACGGTCGGTGAGACGGGCCCCGGAACGCCGGACGAGGTGCCGGCGGAGGACGAGCCCGCGGGCCCGGTGCGGGTCAAGCCCGTGGTCTTCTTCGGGTCGGCCCTCTTCGTCCTGGCGATCTCCCTGTGGGCGATCGTCACCCCGACGGGCGCGGAGGACGCCATCGGTGTGGTGGTCGGCAAGATCTCGCACTGGTTCGGCTGGTACTACTTCCTCGCCGCGACCCTCTACCTGCTGTTCGTCATCTTCATCGCCGCGTCCAAGTACGGCACCATCAAGCTCGGCCCCAAGCACTCCAAGCCCGACTACGGCCTGTTCACCTGGGGTTCGATGCTGTTCGCCGCGGGCATCGGCATCGACCTGATGTTCTTCTCGGTCTCCGGTCCCGTCAGCCACTACCTCGCGCCGCCGGAGGGCGACCCGGAGACGCTGGCGGCAGCCCGGCAGGCGGTCGTGTGGACGCTGTTCCACTACGGCATCACCGGCTGGGGCATGTACGCGCTGATGGGCATGGCCCTCGGCTACTTCTCGTTCCGCTACCGGCTGCCGCTCGCGATCCGTTCCGCCCTCTACCCGATCATCGGCCGCCGCATCCACGGGCGGATCGGTGACACCGTCGACCTCGCCGCCATCATCGGCACCGTGTTCGGCATCGGTGTGACGCTCGGCATCGGCGTGGTGCAGCTCAACTACGGCCTGAAGGCGCTCTTCGGCATCCCCGAAGGGCTCACCGCGCAGATCGCCCTCATCGTCATCGCGGTGGGCATGGCCACCGTGTCCGCGGTGTCCGGCGTCGACAAGGGCATCCGCCGGCTGTCGCAGCTCAACATCCTGCTCGCCGCCCTGCTGATGTTCTACATCCTCGTCGTGGGCCACCCGTTCCGGCTGCTCAACGCCATCGTCCAGAACGTCGGTGACTACGTCAGCCGCTTCCCGTCGATGACCCTGAACACCTTCGCCTACGACCAGCCCACCGAGTGGCTCGACGCGTGGACGCTGTTCTTCTGGGCGTGGTGGGTCGCCTGGGCGCCGTTCGTCGGCCTGTTCCTGGCGCGCATCTCCCGAGGCCGCACCCTCCGCGAGTTCGTCGCCGCGACGCTGGTCATCCCCTTCCTCTTCACCGGGCTCTTCCTGGCGATCTTCGGGAACAGCGCCCTGTTCCTGGTGCGCGACGGCAACAAGGAGTTCGGCGAGACCGCGATGAACGTCCCCGAACAGGGCTTCTACACCTTGCTCGAGCAGTTCCCCGGCTTCATGTTCAGCGCCGGACTCGCCACGTTCGTCGGCCTGCTGCTGTACGTCACCTCCGCCGACTCCGGCGCCCTGGTGATGGGCAACCTCAGCGCGGACCTGCCCACCCCGATGACCGACGCGCCCACGTACCTGCGCATCTTCTGGGCGGTGGCGACCGGTCTGCTCACGCTGGCGATGCTCATCGTGGGCGGTGTGCAGGCCCTCACCAACGCCACCATCATCATGGGCCTGCCCTTCTCCTTCGTCATGTTCCTGATCATGGCGGGGCTCTATCTGGCGCTGAGAACCGAACGGATGAAGGTCGAGGCCCGTGTCACCACGCTGCCCGGGTCGCTCTCCGGGCGCACGGCGCAGCACGGTCTGCCGGGGGCGCCGAACTGGCGGCACCGGCTGGCGCGGGCGATGTCGTTCCCGGGCCGGCGGGCGGCCGTGCGTTTCGTCGACCAGGTGTGCCGCCCGGCGTTCCAGGAAGTGGCGCACGAGCTGAGGCAGCAGGGAGCGGAGGCGGAGGTGCTGGAAGGGACCGTCGAGGAGAACGGCCTCACCCACGTCGGCCTGCGTGTCCCGGTCGGCGAGGGCGACCAGTTCGTCTACGAGGTCTGGCCCGTCGAGATGCCCACCCCCGCGTTCGCGACGCGTTCGGTCGGCGGGGCCGACACCTATGTACGGTTCGAGGTCCGGCTCGCCGAGGGCAACCAGGACTACGACGTGATGGGCTACACCAAGGAGCAGCTCATCGCCGACAGCCTCGACCAGTACGAGCGGTACCTGGAGTTCCTGCGGGTACGGCACGAGGCGTCCACCCGCTCCAACCTCCCCGACCACCGGCCGGACGCGCCGGACGCCCACCTGCCGGAGGAGTGAGCGGGGGGCGGTCGGACCTGGCGCTTCGGTCGCCGGCGGGCGGTTCGAGCTCCAGCACTCCCGTCACCGGCGGGCGGTTCGGTTCCCCTGCTCCAGCCACCGGTCTGCCGGTGCGAGTCCCGCCCTTCCGTCACCTACGGGCGGCCGGACCGCCCGAGCGCCGTCACGCGGGCGGCACCTCCGCGCAGGGCGTCAGGCGGGCGAGGTCCGGATCGCCGAACTCCGCGCGCAGGGCGTCGAACGCGGTCACCTTGTCCTCGCCGAACCGGCGGACGTGGGCGGCGTAGGCGTCGGCGGACAGGAACCGCGAAGGCCGCGACTTGGAGTGGAACTTGTCCGCGTACATCACCAGGCGCTCCTCCGCCGTCTCCGCCAGGTAGTCGGCGGGCGGGACGGGGAGGCCCTGGCTCTCGACGTCGCGCCGGGTGAGTCCGACCCCGGTGTGGTGCGAGCAGAAGCGGCACAGGGTCCCCGGGAAACCCTCGCCCTCCAGGATCTCCTGGCCGAGCAGGCCGTGCCGGATGTAGTTCTTGTGGTCCAGCCGGCCGTCCTCGCCGTAGAGACGGTAGACGCCGATGTCGTGCAGGAGGCAGCCCGCCCGGACCAGTTCGGCGTCGACGTGGGCGAGGTGCGGCGAGGCCAGCAGCTGCTCGGCGACGCTCCAGACGACCTCGCAGTGGCGGTGGACGGAGGCGAACGCCTCGGCCGTCGGCGCGTGCTTCTCGTGCAGCGCGCGGATCTCATCGGGTCCCGGAATCCTCACCCGCGGAGCCTAACAACCGCAGGTGGGAGCCCGCGGAAGAGTTCCCGCCACTGCCTGTTTCACGCGATCAGGTGATAACGGGCGAAGCGGGCACGTGGCGGTCGTGCGGGCCGTTCGAGCTGGTGACGGGGACGGCGGTCGTCCCCGGCCAAGAGGGAGGACGAGGGCCACGGCCCGCACCTCTCACCAGCGACGAGGGAGCACCTCATGGGACTGCACTTCCACCGCAACGCCGACGGCACGACCACCGGGCGCAACGACGCCAACGGCTTCACCGTGACACACGCCGACGAGGAGGAGGTGAAACGGCAGCTGTACGAGGACGCCGGGTGGGAGTACACGCCCCCGCCGCCCCCGGTCGCGCCGGGACACCATCGTTTCTGTCTGGTGCACGAGGAGGACCTGGGCTGCGGTGTGGAGGAGGAGCCGTACGCGGGGCTGAGGGCGAGGCCGCCCGAGGGGTGCGTGCCCGCGGACCACGGGCACTTCGCCCTGGAGTGCGAGCGGCCGGGGAAGACCCTGCTGGACGCCGTCGCCGGCACCGTCGCGGAGGTCCGCCGCGACCACGGGGTGGTGATGAACAGCCTGGGGGTCGAGAAACCCGGAGAGTGGGTCGACGCCGGCACCAGATACGGCTACGCGGCCGAGGTGGTGGCGCATCTGGTGCTGATGGCCGCGCACCGGTCGAGACTGCTCGGGTACGGCCGCAAGGACCTGGTACGGCTGCTCGACGCCACGGGGATCGAGTAGGGGACGGGGCCGCCGTGGCGCGAACGCGACCTGGCCCTCGCGGACGCCGGTTCGGTGACCCCGGCGGGTGGTGCCCCCTCGGGGACGTCAGCTCGTCACGAGCTCCGGTCGCGGCGCCCGCCCCGCCGACGGGACCGTCCGTGTGCGGGAGGTCCGGTACAGCCACAGCACGTCACGGCCGAACGACCACACCAGCAGACCGAGGGCCAGTCCCACGATCCCCACGCTGACCACGTGCGGGAGCAGGGCGGAGGCCGCGACCAGCAGCAGCACACCCTGCAGCGCGGCCACCGTCTTGCGGGCCGTGCTCGGCGGGAGCGGGGCGGTCAGCCAGGGCCACACACGGGCGGCGGCGACGAACACGTAGCGCATCGCGCCGATCAGCAGCACCCACGGGCCCATCGCCATCGACACGTACACACTCAGCACCAGGATCAGGAAGGCGTCCACCTCCATGTCGAAGCGGGCGCCCAGCGCGGTCGAGGTGCCGGTCCTGCGGGCGACCTTGCCGTCGACACCGTCGAGGATCAGGGCCACGGCGGTCAGGCCGACGAACAGGGAGACGGGGGGTGAGTCCTGGAACGAGTCGGCGACCAGCGCGGTCACCCCGCCGACGAGGGTGGCCCGGCCGAGGGTGACCCGGTTCGCCGCCCCGAAGGAGCGCGACCCGGCCCGGTACAGGGCCCGGGACAGCACAGCCCAGGTGGCGATCGCGAACGCGAGGCCCGTCAGCCAGCCCGCGGGGCCCATGCCGATCGCGGTACCGATCAGGGCCAGCAACAGGATCTGTACGCCCGCCCCCAGGGCGGTCTCCTGCTGTACGAGCCTCGCGTCGTAAGTGTTGTTCAGGGCCACCGAACACCCTCCGGCCGTGTGACAGAGTCGATCAACGCCGCTACCTTGTGCGCGGCCTGTGCACCACTCGGTACGCGCGCAGGATCCCGATCGTTCAGGAGGACTTCGATGAACCGCACCGCACGTGCGTTCTGGCTCGGCTCACCTGGCCGGGGGGAGATCCGCGAGGTGCAGCTGCCGGAGCCCGGCGCGGACGAGGTGGTGGTACGCGCCCTCTACTCGGGAGTGAGCCGGGGCACCGAGACACTCGTGTTCCGCGGAGGCGTGCCGGAGAGCCAGCACACCGCGATGCGGGCACCGTTCCAGGAGGGCGACTTCCCGGGGCCGGTGAAGTACGGCTACCTCAGCGTCGGCGTGGTGGAGGAGGGGCCCGAGGCGCTCACCGGCCGGACGGTGTTCTGCCTCTACCCGCACCAGACCCGGTACGTCGTGCCGGCGGCGGCCGTGACCCCCGTGCCCGAGGGGGTGCCCGCCGGGCGGGCGGTCCTCGCCGGCACCGTGGAGACCGCCGTCAACGCCCTCTGGGACGCGGCACCCCTGCTCGGTGACCGGATCGCCGTCGTCGGCGGCGGCATGGTCGGCAGCTCGGTGGCCGCCCTGCTCGCCCGTTTCCCCGGCGTACGGGTCCAGCTGGTCGACGCCGACCCCGCGCGGGCGAAGACCGCCGAGGCCCTCGGCGTGGACTTCGCCCTGCCCACCGACGCCGAGGGCGAGTGCGACCTGGTGGTGCACGCCAGCGCCACCGAACAGGGACTCGGCCGGGCCCTGGAACTGCTCCGCCCCGAAGGCACCGTCGTCGAACTCAGCTGGTACGGCGACCGGAAGGTGAGCGTCCCGCTCGGCGAGGCGTTCCACTCCCGGCGGCTGACCGTCCGGGGCAGCCAGGTCGGCACGGTCTCCCCGGCCCGCGCCCACCGCGGTTACGGAGACCGGCTCGCCCTCGCACTCGACCTGCTCACCGACCCCGCCCTCGACGCCCTCGTCACCGGTGAGTCGCCCTTCGAGGAACTGCCCGAGGTGATGCCCCGCCTCGCCTCCGGCGACATCCCCGCGCTGTGCCACCGGGTGCGCTACGACGAACCGGACCCAGGCGCGCACGCCTGACCTGAGAAAAGACGCGAGCGACGGTGAACACGGGAAGGAAGCCAGCCGTACTACTCGACATCCCCGCCTCTCAGACCGGCGGGGAACAGACGCGCCGCACCTGGAGGGTCGTCCGTTGTTCAGCATCACCGTCCGCGATCACATCATGATCGCCCACAGCTTCCACGGCGAGGTCTTCGGACCGGCCCAGCGCCTGCACGGGGCCACGTTCCTCGTGGACGCCACCTTCCGGCGCGAACAGCTGGACGAGGACAACATCGTCGTCGACATCGGCCTGGCCACTCAGGAACTCGGGGCCGTCGTCGGCGAGCTGAACTACCGCAACCTCGACAACGAACCCGACTTCGCCGGGGTCAACACGTCCACGGAGTACCTGGCCAAGGTCATCGCCGACCGGCTCGCCGAGCGCATCCACAAGGGAGCGCTGGGCGAAGGCGCCAAGGGCATCGCCGGGATCGCCGTCACGCTGCACGAGTCGCACATCGCCTGGGCGAGTTACGAGCGTGCGCTGTGACCGACACGACCATCGACACGACCGAGACGACGACCGGCAGGACGCGCGACACGCCCCCCAGGACGGCAGGCCGCGGCGGCACCGGCCGCCTGGACTACGTGCCCGTGCAGGCGTCCTTCCGGAGGAACGGCGGGATCATCCCCATGTCCCTGCGCTCCGTGCACTTCGTGATGCCGGGCGGGGTCGACGACCCGTCCGCCCCGAGCGGCGGCAACGCCTACGACCGGCGCGTGTGCCTGGACCTGCCCGGCTTCGGCTGGCAGGCGCACCGGCACCCCGTGGCCGGCGACTGGCCCCGCCCGGACGCCACCGCCCGCGCGGAACTCGCCCGCACCCTGCGGGAACTGCCCGACGGCGCGGTCGTCCTGCTCGACGGGCTGGTCGCCTGCGGGGTGCCCGAGATCATCGTCCCCGAGGCGGAAGAGGGACGGCTGCACATGGCCGTGCTCGTCCACCTGCCGCTCGGTGACGAGACCGGCCTGGACCCGGCCGTCGCCGCCGAACTCGACGCCCGGGAACGCGCGGTGCTGCGGGCCGTGCCCGCCGTGATCGCCACCAGCGACTGGGCGGTGCGCCGGCTCGTGGCCCACCACGGACTGGCCCCCGAGCGGGTCCACGTCGCCGCCCCCGGCGCCGACATCGCGCCCCTCGCGCCCGGCACCGACGGCATGTCGCACCTGGTGTGCGTCGCCGCGGTGACCCCGCGCAAGGGCCAGCGCCGGCTGGTGGAGGCGCTGGCGACGGTGACCGACCTGCCGTGGACGTGTTCCCTGGTCGGCGGCCTCGGGCACGACCCCGAGTACGTCGCCCACCTGCGCGGCCTCATCCGCGCACACGGCCTCGAGGACCGGCTGGAGCTGACCGGGCCGCAGTCCGGAGCCGCACTCGACGCCAGCTACGCCGCCGCCGACCTGATGGTCCTCACCTCCTACGCCGAGACCTACGGCATGGCCGTCACCGAGGCCCTGGCCCGGGGCATCCCGGTGCTCGCGACCGACGTCGGAGGACTGCCCGAGGCCGTCGGCCGCGCCCCCGACGGCGGGGTGCCCGGCATTCTCGTCCCGCCGGAGAACCCCGCCGCGATCGCCGCCGAACTGCGCGGCTGGTTCGAGGAGGCGGACGTACGACGCCGGCTGAGGGCGGCCGCCCGCGGCCGGCGGGCCGCGCTCGGCGGCTGGGCGAGCACCGCGCAGAGCCTGGCGGGAGTCCTGCGCCGGCTCCCCACCGCATCCGGGAGGGCGGCATGACGAAGCCGGCGACCACCACCCAGCCCGCCGCGGCGATCCCCGCCCAGCCCGGACCCCGGGACGTCACCGACGCGGCACCCGGACCAGCGAGGGACGACATGGCACCCGAGAGCGGCACGGACGGCTCCACGGTCATCCCCGGCGCCGGACCCGCCGCGCCACGCCCCGGTGAGCGGGCCACCGTACGGCTTCGGGACACCGGCGAGGACGAGCCGCCCCGCTACGCCCCCGAGTGGCTGCAGTTGCGGGAACCGGCCGACGCCGACGCCCGCTCCTACGAGCTGCTCGACCCACTGCGGATCCGGCTCGCCAACCTCCCCGGGCGGGCCGGCGGCGGCCTCGTCGTCCACGACATCGGCTGCGGCACCGGTTCCATGGGCCGCTGGCTCGCGCCCCGCCTCGACGGCACCCAGCACTGGGTGCTGCACGACCGGGACCCCTACCTCCTGCACTTCGCCGCCGTCGCCTCCCCGCGCTCCGCCGCCGACGGCAGCCACGTCACCGTCGAGACCCGGCGCGGCGACGTCGCCCGGCTCACCTCGGACGCCCTGGCCGGCGCCTCCCTGGTGACGGCGTCGGCGCTGCTCGACGTCCTCACCCGCGAGGAGGTCGACGCCCTGGCCGCGGCCTGCGCGGGAGCCGGCTGCCCGGCCCTGCTGACCCTGTCGGTGGCCGGACGCGTGGAACTGACCGCGCCGCACCCGATGGACGAGGAGATCACCGAGGCGTTCAACGCACATCAGCGCCGGGGCGGACTGCTCGGGCCGGACGCCGTGACCGTCGCCGCGGAGGCCTTCTCCGAGCACGGCGCGACCGTACGGCTGAACCCCAGCCCGTGGCGGCTGGGCCCGGAGCAGGCCGCGCTGACCGAGCAGTGGCTGCGAGGCTGGGTCGGGGCGGCGGTGGAGGAGCGGCAGGACCTGGCCCGGCGCGCCGACGCCTACCTGGCCGAGCGGCTCGCCGCCTGCGCGGCGGGGGAGCTGCGGGTGGTCGTCCACCACACCGACCTGCTCGCCCTGAGCCGCCCGGTGGACGGCTCCGCATGAATACGGACACGGCGGAGGCGGACGGGACGGACACGACGGAGATGTCCGCCTCGGCTGACGGGGTGTCCACCCCGGCGGACGGGGGCGGCGCCCGCCGCCTGCTCCGACGGCTCGGTGGTCCCGCCGCGCGTACCCGGCTGTGCACCCTCGCCGGGGTGGTCATCCTCGGCGTGCTGTTCTGGCGGCTCGGCACCGGTGCCTTCCTGGACGGGCTGCGACGCATCGACGGGCCGACGCTGGCCGCCGCCCTCGGCATCGGGCTGGTGACCACCGCGTTCAGTGCCTGGCGCTGGGCGCTCGTGTCGCGCGGGATCGGCATCCGGCTGCCGCTCGGCCCTGCCGTCGCGGACTACTACCGGGCGCTGTTCCTCAACGCGGCGCTGCCCGGCGGTGTCCTGGGCGACGTCCACCGGGCGGTACGGCACGGCAAGGACGCAGGCGACCTCGGGCGGGGCGTACGGGCGGTGGTGCTGGAGCGGACCGCGGGACAGCTCGCGCTGTTCGCCGCCGGGGGAGTGGTCCTGCTGACCATGCCCTCCCCGGTCCGCGACCAGGTACGGCACGCGGCCCCACTGGCCGGCCTCGCTCTGCTGGGGGCCTGTGCGGTGGTGCTGGCCCTGCGGATGAACCGGGCGCCGTCCGGACGGGAACCGAAGGCCGTGCGCGGGATGCTCGCCGAGGCGCGGCTGGGGCTGTTGTCCCGGGCCGCCGGGCCGGGTGTCCTGGTCTCGTCGATGGTCGTCCTCGCCGGTTACGTCGCCATGTTCGTCCTCGCCGCCGACGTCGCCGGAGCGGGGGCTTCGGTGGCGGAGCTGCTGCCGCTCGCCCTGCTGGCGCTGCTGGCGATGAGTCTGCCGCTGAACGTGGGCGGTTGGGGTCCGCGGGAAGGGGTGGCCGCGTGGGCGTTCGGCGCGGCGGGGCTGGGCGCGGGGCGGGGGCTGACGGTCGCCGTGGTGTACGGCGTGCTCAGTCTGGTGGCGAGCCTGCCGGGGGCGGTGGTGCTGGTGGCCCGGTGGTACGCAGGGAGGGACCGTGCGTGGGACTCCGCTCCCGTCGCACAGGAAGCTCCGGCCGGCCCGCGGTCCCGCCCGCGTACGACGGAACGTCCGGCCGGCCCGCGCACGACGGACGGGCCGGGGCCGGTCGTCCGGATACCCCGTCAGCTGCCGGAGGTCAGGAGCGAGAAATACGTGTCGAAGGAATCCGCGAGACTCGCCAGAAGTTCCCTGCCCTTTTCCGCCGTCCCCAGAGAAGGCCGTCCGATGACACCGGAATCCGTATAGGCGGACATTCCGGTGGTGAGCAGATGACGCCGGTCGTCCGAAACATGGTCCGACGTCTCGAATCCGGGCCGGAGAACCTCGGGAGAAGTGTGGAGAAGAATGGACGTCTCGATTTCGCCCGCGTGCATGTCGGTCAGCAGCGACGTGGCGACACCGGCCCGCTTCCGCGCCGTTTCCCAGTCCTCGGACGCCGGGAACAGCGCCATCCGTTCACCGCGCGCGGAGGACTCCTGGACGACGTTGCCCAGCACGTAGTTGCCGCCGTGCCCGTTGACCAGGACCAGGGTGTCGACGCCGGAGCGGCGCAGCGAGTCGGCGATGTCCCGGACCACCGCGTGCAGCGTCACGGAGGAGATGGACACGGTGCCCGGCCAGGCCGCGTGCTCGTGCGAGCAGGAGATCGTCACCGGGGGAAGGAGGTGCACGGGGTAGGCGTCCGCGACGGCGCGCGCGATCGCGCAGGCGACCAGTGTGTCCGTCGCCAACGGCAGGAAGGGACCGTGCTGTTCGAAACTGCCGACCGGAAGTACCGCGATCTGACGTGAGACGCCGGCTCCCCGCGTCCGTACATCCTCTGTAGTGTCCGCCGGCAACAGACCGTGCACCGGGCCGTATGCCGCCGACCGCTCGTGTGAACCACCCATATCCGTCACGGCCTTTCGTCTCTGCTTAGGAACTCGAGAATGATGACAGAAAAAATAGGCGTACTCGGCAAGCAGCCTCAGCGGCGGACCGGTGTGGAACGCGTCGTGAATGCGCCGCTGCCCACCGTGTACGGGAAGTTCCAGGCGATCGGTTACCTGGACCACGACCGCGGCGACGAACAAGTCGCCCTGGTGTACGGCGACCTCGGCTCGGAACGGGTGCTCACCCGGCTGCACTCGGAGTGCCTCACCGGCGACGCCTTCGGGTCCCAGCACTGCGAGTGCGGCGACCAGCTGGCGGCGGCGCTGCACGCGGTCGTCGCCGAAGGGGCGGGCGTCGTCGTCTACTTGAGGGGTCACGAGGGACGCGGTATCGGTCTGCTCGCCAAGCTGCGCGCGATGGCGCTGCAGGCGGAAGGGCTGGACACGGTCGAGGCGAACCTGGCCCTCGGCCTGCCCGTCGACGCCCGCGACTACGCCGTCGCCGCCGGGATGCTGAAGGACCTGGGCGTGCGGTCGGTGCGGCTGATGTCCAACAACCCCCGCAAGCGTGAGGCGCTCGTCCTGCACGGCGTGGAGGTCGACGAGCAGGTGCCGCTGCTGATCCAGCCGTGCGAGAGCAACATCACCTACCTGCGCACCAAGCGGGAGCGGCTCGACCACCACCTGCCGCACCTGGACGCGGTCGCGCACCTGTCCTGACGCCCGGCCGGGAGGCGGGACGTCGCCGCGGGAGGTCAGCCGGTGAGTGCGTCGTGCACCAGCCGTTTGAGGTCCCGGTAGACGGTGTGGGAGGACCTGGGCCGCACCTGCGTGTAGAACTGCACGGTCAGGTCGCGGCCGGGGTCGACCCAGAAGGTGGTGGTGGCCACCCCGCTCCAGCCGTAGCTGCCCAGGCCGGACGGCTCCCGGGTGCGGGAGGGGTCGACGACGACGGAGACGCCGAGGCCGAACCCGACGCCCTCGTTGCCGGGGTCGTCGTGCGGGGGGACGCCGGCGGAGCGCAGATCGGCGCCGCCCGGGAGGTGGTTGCGGGTCATCAGGCGCACCGTCCCGGGGCGGAGCAGCCGTGTGCCGTCGAGTTCGCCGTGCCTGCGCAGCATTTCCATGAAGCGGTGCCAGTCGTGGGCGGAGGCCACCATGCCGCCGCTGCCGGACAGGAAGCGGGGGCGGCCCCGCAGGGGCGTTCCGGGGACCGGCTCGATGGCCCCGCCGTCCGTCTCGCCGTAGAGCTCCGCGAGCCGTTCCGCCTGGGCGTCGGTCACCTCGAACCCGGCGTCCGTCATCCCGAGCGGCCGGAACACGCGCTCGGCGAGGAAGACGTCGAGGGGGCGGCCGGAGACGACCTCGACGATGCGGCCGAGGACGTTGGTGGCGACCGAGTAGTTCCACCGCGTGCCCGGGTCGAACAGCAGCGGCAGACCCGCGTACACGTCCGTCGTGCCCGCGAGGTCCGTGCCCGGCGCCACCGACGACTCGAGGCCGGCCGCGCGGTAGAGGGCGTCGACCGGATGGGCGTGGTAGAAGGCGAACGTCAGCCCGGCGGTGTGCGTCATCAGATGCCGCACGAGCAGCGGGCCGGACGCCGGCCGCGTCCGTACCCGGTCGTCCGCGCCGTCCACGTACACGCGCGGCTCGGCGAACGCCGGGAGGTGGCGGCCCACCTCGTCGTCCAGGGACAGCAGCCCGTCCTCCACCAGCATCAGCGCGCCGACGGTTGTGACCGGCTTGGTCATGGAGTAGATCCGCCAGAGGGTGTCGGGCTCCACCGGCAGACCGGCCGCCAGGTCCCGTGCCCCATACGTTGTCAGGTGCGCGACACGCCCCGCGCGGGCGACGGCCACCAGGAACCCGGGCATCCCCCCGCCGTCGACCCGGCGGGCGAGTTCCCGGTCGAGCCGCTCCAGCGCCTTCGCGTCCAGCCCCGCCTCGCCGGGGTCGGCCTCCTGCCGCAGCACCGCCATCGCACACCTCCGGGGAACGCCGGCCCGGTTTGGGCCGTTGATCGAAGCATGACCCAGGACGCGGAACAGAACGCACTGCTCGCCCTGCTCTCCGAGGCCCACGGCGGAGTGCTCGTCACGCTGAAACGCGACGGACGGCCCCAGCTGTCCAACGTCATGCACGCCTACTACCCCGACGAGCGGGTCATCCGCGTCTCCCTCACCGAGGACCGGGCCAAGACCCGCAACCTGCGGCGCGACCCGCGGGCCTCGTACCACGTCACCACCGCCGACCGGTGGGCGTACACCGTGGCGGAGGGCACCGCCGACCTGACGCCCGTCGCCGGCCAGCCGTACGACGAGACGGTGGAGGAGCTGATCCGGCTCTACCGGGACATCAACGGCGAGCACGAGGACTGGGAGGAGTACCGGGCGGCCATGGTCCGCGACCGCCGGCTGGTGCTGCGGCTGCGCGTCGAACGGGCGTACGGCATCCCACGCCGCGCCGCCGAGGCCTAGCCGAGCACCCCGGTGCCCGGGCCCGCATGGGGTGTGGCCCTGGCACCGGGTCCTGACGTAGCGCCCCCGGCACCGGTCCTGACGTAGCGGCCTCGGCGCCGGGGACCGGCGGAGCGACCCCGCCACCGGGGCGTGGCGACCACCCCGGTGCCGATCCGGCGCCGGGCCGGCCGTCCTACGGGCGTCAGGCGCCGACGTACTGCGCCAGATGCTCACCGGTGAGCGTGGAGCGGGCGGCGACCAGGTCGGCCGGGGTGCCCTCGAAGACGATCCGTCCGCCGTCGTGGCCGGCGCCGGGGCCCAGGTCGATGATCCAGTCGGCGTGCGCCATGACCGCCTGGTGGTGCTCGATGACGATCACCGACTTGCCGGAGTCGACGAGGCGGTCCAGCAGCCCGAGCAGCTGCTCGACGTCGGCGAGGTGCAGACCGGTGGTCGGCTCGTCCAGCACGTAGACGCCGCCCTTGTCGCCCATGTGGGTGGCCAGCTTCAGGCGCTGCCGTTCACCGCCGGACAGGGTGGTGAGCGGCTGGCCGAGGGTGAGGTAGCCGAGACCGACGTCCGCCATCCGCTGCACGATCTTGTGCGCGGCCGGCAGCCGCGCCTCACCCTCCCGGAAGAACTCCTCCGCCTCGGTCACCGACATCCCCAGCACCTCGCTGATGTCGCGGCCGCCGAAGCGGTACTCGAGCACCGACGCGTCGAACCGCTTGCCGCCGCACTCCTCGCAGGTGGTGGAGACACCGGCCATCATGCCCAGGTCGGTGAAGACGACCCCGGCGCCGTTGCAGGTGGGGCAGGCGCCCTCGGAGTTGGCGCTGAACAGCGCCGGCTTCACGCCGTTGGCCTTGGCGAACGCCTTCCGGATCGGTTCGAGCAGCCCGGTGTAGGTCGCCGGGTTGCTGCGCCGGGAGCCGCGGATCGGCGTCTGGTCGACCGCGACCACCCCCTGGTCGGAGGGGACCGACCCGTGCACCAGGGAGCTCTTGCCGGAGCCGGCCACGCCGGTGACGACGGTGAGGACGCCGAGAGGGATGTCGACGTCGACGTTCTGGAGGTTGTTCGCCGTGGCGCCGCGGATCGGGAGGGTGCCGGTGGGGGTGCGGACCGTGTCCTTGACCGAGGCGCGGTCGTCGAGGTGGCGGCCGGTGATGGTGCCGCTGGCCCGGAGCCCTTCGACGGTGCCCTCGAAGCAGACGGTGCCGCCCTCGGTTCCGGCGCCGGGACCGAGGTCCACGACGTGGTCGGCGATGGCGATGGCCTCCGGCTTGTGCTCGACCACCAGCACCGTGTTGCCCTTGTCGCGCAGCCGCAGCAGCAGATCGTTCATCCGCTGGATGTCGTGCGGGTGCAGGCCGATCGTGGGCTCGTCGAAGACGTACGTGACGTCGGTCAGGGAGGAGCCCAGGTGGCGGATCATCTTGACGCGCTGCGCCTCACCGCCCGACAGGGTGCCCGACGCACGGTCGAGGGAGAGGTAGCCGAGGCCGATCTCCACGAACGAGTCGAGGGTGTGCTGCAGCGCGGTCAGCAGCGGCGCCACGGACGGCTCCTCGACGCCACGGACCCACTCGGCGAGGTCCCTGATCTCCATGGAACAGGCGTCGGCGATGCTGATCCCCTTGATTTTCGAGGACCGGGCGCCCGCGGTGAGCCGGGTGCCGTCGCACTCGGGGCAGGTGGTGAAGGTGACCGCACGGTCCACGAAGGCCCGGATGTGCGGCTGCATCGCCTCGCGGTCCTTGCTCAGCATCGACTTCTGCAGCTTGGGGATCAGCCCCTCGTACGTGAGGTTGGCGCCGCCGACCTTCACCTTGGTGGGCTCGCGGTACAGGAAGTCGTGGCGTTCCTTCTTGGTGTACTCGCGGATCGGCTTGTCCGGGTCGAAGAAGCCCGACTCGGCGATGACCCGCACCACCCAGCCGCCGCCGGTGTAGGTGGGGATGGTGAACGGGTCCTGCGACAGTGACTTGGAGTCGTCGTAGAGCTGGGTGAGGTCGATGTCGGAGACCGTGCCGCGGCCCTCGCAGTGGGTGCACATGCCGCCGGTGCGGGAGAACGTCACCTTCTCGGTCTTGGTCTTCTCGGCGCCGCGGTCGACGGTGAAGCCGCCGCTCGCCTGCACCGAGGCGACGTTGAAGGAGAACGCGCCGGGCGGGCCGAAGTAGGGCTTGCCCAGGCGGCTGAAGAGGATGCGCAGCATCGCGTTGGCGTCGGTGGCGGTGCCGACCGTGGACCGCGGGTCGGACCCCATCCGCTGCTGGTCGACGGTGATCGCGGTGGTCAGGCCCTCCAGCACGTCGACCTCGGGGCGCGCCAGCGTCGGCATGAACCCCTGGAGGAAGGCGCTGTAGGTCTCGTTGATCATCCGCTGCGACTCGGCGGCGATGGTGTCGAAGACCAGCGAGCTCTTGCCCGAGCCGGACACACCGGTGAACACGGTCAGGCGGCGCTTGGGCAGCTCGACGCTGACGTCCTTGAGGTTGTTCTCGCGCGCCCCGTGCACGCGGATCAGATCGTGACTGTCGGCGATGTGCTGTCCGCCCTGCGGGCCCGTGTTCGTGACCATGGTTGTGGTTCTCCATCCGTCGGGCGGGGCCGCCGTCGCGGGTCCCGCCGGCGTTCCCCGGCTCCGTCCGACCGGCCCTGCGGGTGCGTCCGGTCGGCCTGTGGCGGCGCGCTCACCGCTGCGGTCCACAGCCCGTCCGACCGGCATCCCCCGCCCCGGGCGTCACGCGCCACCGACAGACTAGGCGGGCGACCCCCGGCCGTGCTTCTCGATTCCTGATCGTCGCCCGAAGCGTCGCCGGCACGGATGGCGGGGAACAGGCGTACGGACATGCGAAGGGCGCGTCACACCGGCCGTCTCCGGCCACCGTGACGCGCCCGGGCGAGGGGACGCGCCCTCCTTCATCCGTGCGGAACGCCTGCGATCCCCCCTGTGCCGACTCCGGCCACCGTGACGCGCCCGGGCGAGGGGCCGCCGCGCCCGTGCACTGTGACGCGCCGGGGCGAGAGGCCGCCCCCGGTCACCCTTGTGGAACTCCCGCGTTCACCCCTGTGCCGGCTCCGGCGGCCGGGTGTTCCACTCCGCGACCACCGGGAGGCCGTGCTCCAGGGACAGCCGGCTCAGGGTGCCCGTCTCCAGGCGGAAGAGACGGCCGTCGGCCGGGGGCAGGCCCAGGCGGCGGGCCGTGAGGACCCGCAGCAGATGGCCGTGGGCCACCAGCATCACGTCCCCGTCCTCCAGGGCGCCGGCCACCCGGGCCAGCACCCGGTCGGCGCGGGCCCCGACCTGTTCCGGCGACTCGCCGGGGAAGTCCCGGCCGGGCGGTACCCCGTCGGTCCACAGGTCCCAGCCGGGCCGGGTGGTGTGGATGTCCGCGGTGGTCACGCCCTCGTACCCGCCGTAGTCCCATTCGCGCAGGTCCGGCTCCGGCGCGGCGCCGGTGAGGCCCGCCAGCTCGGCGGTGCGGCGGGCGCGGGCCAGCGGGCTGGTGAGGACCAGGGCGAAGGACCGGTCCGCCAGCAGCGGCGCCAGTGACCTGGCCTGGGCCTCACCGGCCGGGGTCAGCGGCAGGTCGGTGCCGCCGGTGTGGCGGCCCGACCTGCTCCACTCCGTCTCACCGTGCCGGGCGAGCAGCAGATCCCCCATGGGGCCTACGCCTTCTTCGCCGACTCGACGGCGTGGCCGCCGAACTGGTTGCGCAGCGCCGCGACCATCTTCATCTGCGGCGAGTCCTCCTGGCGGGAGGCGAACCGCGCGAACAGCGACGCGGTGATCGCGGGCAGCGGCACGGCGTTGTCGATGGCCGCCTCCACCGTCCAGCGGCCCTCGCCGGAGTCCTGCGCGTAGCCGCGCAGCCGCTGGAGGTGCTCGTCGTCGTCGAGGGCGTTGACCGCCAGGTCGAGCAGCCAGGAGCGGATGACGGTGCCGTCCTGCCAGGAGCGGAAGACCTCCCGGACGTTGTCCACCGACTGGACCTTCTCCAGCAGCTCCCAGCCCTCGGCATAGGCCTGCATCATGGCGTACTCGATGCCGTTGTGGACCATCTTCGCGAAGTGCCCGGCGCCGACCTTGCCCGCGTGGACGTAACCGTACGGGCCGTCCGGCTTGAGGGCCTCGAAGATCGGCTCGAGCCGTTCCACGTACTCCTTCTCGCCGCCGACCATGAGGGCGTAGCCGTGCTCCAGGCCCCACACGCCGCCGGAGACGCCGGCGTCGACGAAGCCGATGCCCCGGGCGGCCAGCTCCTTGGCGTGCTTCTCGTCGTCGGTCCAGCGGGAGTTGCCGCCGTCCACCACGACGTCGTCGTGCTTGAGGAGGCTCGCCAGCCGGTCGATGACGTCCTGGGTGGGGCCGCCGGCGGGAACCATCACCCAGACCGCGCGCGGCCCTTCGAGCTGGTCGACCAGGTCGGACAGGTGGGGTACGTCGGACACGTCGGGGTTGGCGTCGAACCCGACGACGGTGTGGCCCGCGCGGCGCAGCCGCTCGCGCATGTTGCCGCCCATCTTGCCCAGACCAACAAGACCGATCTGCATGTCAGTTCACTTCCTGCGTTCGCGGTAGGCGGCCACCAGCGCGGCCGTGGACGGGTCGAGGCCGGGGACGTCGGCGCCCTCGCTGAGGGCGGGTTCGACGCGCTTGGCGAGCACCTTGCCGAGTTCGACGCCCCACTGGTCGAAGGAGTCGATGTCCCACACGGCGCCCTGCACGAACACCTTGTGCTCGTACAGCGCGATCAGCTGGCCCAGCACCGAGGGGGTCAGCTCGGTCGCCAGGATCGTGGTGGTGGGGTGGTTGCCCCGGAAGGTGCGGTGCGGCACCTGCTCCTCGGGCACTCCCTCGGCCCGCACCTCCTCGGCGGTCTTGCCGAACGCGAGCGCCTGTCCCTGGGCGAACAGGTTGGCCATCAGCAGGTCGTGCTGCGCCTTGAGTCCGTCGCTGAGCTCGGCGACCGGACGGACGAAGCCGATCAGGTCGGCGGGGATCAGCTTGGTGCCCTGGTGGATCAACTGGTAGTAGGCGTGCTGCCCGTTGGTTCCCGGCGTGCCCCACACCACCGGACCCGTCTGCCAGTCCACGGGGCGGCCCTGGCGGTCCACCGACTTGCCGTTGGACTCCATGTCGAGCTGCTGGAGGTAGGCGGTGAACTTCGACAGGTAGTGCGAGTACGGCAGCACCGCGTGCGACTGGGCGTCGTGGAAGTTGTTGTACCAGACCCCCAACAGGCC
>NZ_JBITSH010000010.1:0-312487 GCF_044540535.1 Streptomyces sp. NPDC085937
CACCTGGCCTGGACAACACCTGACCCGCTGAAGGGGCGCGGGGAACGGCGCGCTCCCCCCCCCCCCGCCCCCCCCCCCCCCCCGCCCCCCGGGGGGCCCCCCCCCCGGGGGGGGGGCCCGGGGGGCGCCCCCCCCCCCCCCCCCCCCCCCCCCCCCCCCCCCCCCCCCCCCCACGGCCGGTCTGTCAGTCGCGGGCGACCTGCGGGGCGATGTCCTCGGTGAACCGGCCGGCGGGCGCGGCGGCACGCCGGACGGCCGCGGCCGGGTCGGTGCCGCAGAACGAGGCGTCCAGCGTGGCGCCCAGCGTGGTGTTCACCGTGCCGTTGTTCGATGTGTTGGCCAGCGAGGCCATGCTGCGGCGGCCGTCGCTCGTGGTGAAGGCGTACGTGTAGTAGCCCTGCACGGTGCCCGTGTGCCCGTAGACGGTGGTGCCGCAGGACAGCGTCCGGCCGCGCAGCCCCAGCCCGTAGGACTGCTTGCCGTCCGCGGTGACCGGGACCATGGTGGTCATCTCGTCCAACTGCTCGGCGGGCAGCAGCTTTCCGGACAGCAGCGCGGAGAAGAACCGGTTGAGGTCCCTGGCGTCGGAGATGACCGCGCCCGCGGACTGCGCCCAGGAGACGGTCTGCTCGGTGGAGTCGACCAGCGGCAGCGTGGTGTCGTCCTGACGGAGGTAACCACGGGCGTACGTACCGGAGATGGTCGTCCGCGGGTGGACGTACGACGTGTTCCTCAGTCCCAGCGGCTTGAAGATGCGCTTCTGGTAGTGGGTGGCGATCGGAGTCCCCGTGACGTGCTCGACGAGCGCGCCGATGACGACGAAGTTCGTGTTGGAGTAGCTGTAGGCGGCGCCCGGCGTGTTGTTCAGCGGCCGCTCGGTCGACAGGTCGATGAGCTCCTGGTAGCTGAAGACCTTGGTGCGCACCGCCTCGAAGCCCGGCACGGTGTTGTAGAACATGTCGTTCGTGTAGTCGTACAACCCGCTGCGGTGGCTGAGCAGATGACGCACCGTGATGCGGTCGTCGGGCAGCGGCTGCGGCAGGTAGCGGTTGGCGGGGGCGTCCAGGTCGATCCGCCCCTCGGCCACCAGCTGGAGCAGCACCACCGTGGTGAAGGTCTTGCTGACACTGCCCACCCGGAACCGCCGCCCGGTGTCCATCGGCGTGTGGGCGGCGGTGTCGGCCTCACCCGTGGCGACGTGGTAACTCCTGCGGCCCTCGTCGATCCGGGTCAGGGCGCCGGGAGCGCCCTGGGCCAGCGCCTTCTCGTGCACCGCGGCCACGGCGGCGAGATCGGGCGCGGGCAGGGAAGGGGAGTCGGCGAGGGCGGGGGAGGCCGCCAGTGTGACGATCAGGGTGGAGCCGGCGAGCACGACGCTCACGTCTTTGATCCGCATCCGCATCTTCCTGGGTGTGGGGGACGGGCAGGCGCCTGCGGCCGGAGCGTCGAAGCAACTACCCCTGGTCAGAGGGAAGTTGACTGAGTCACAGAAGGCCACGGCGGCAACGTCTGCATCGTAGTCCACCCGCGTCACGGTGATCCGGGGAACGACGTACCGCCGCGCCGGTTGGCCGGTTCTCGTGGGTGAGCCCCGGACCAGGGGAAAGCGGCACCGATGTGTCCCCCGCTCCGTGCCGGGACAGCCGTTCACTGCCGCTCGGGCGTGCCCCCGCCGATCCGGTAGTGACGCGTTCCCGCCGCCCCGCGGGGAGCCGGCGCCGGCCATACGCAGTCCAGCACCGAGGCCGAAGGGCCGAACAGCGCGGACGGCACCTCGCCGCGCGGGAACCACTCCCAGCGCACGATCTTGTCCGGCTCGGTGACCACGGGCGTGCCCGCCGCTCCCTCGGCGACCGCCGCGGCCGTGACCCGGGTCAGCCCCTGGAGGCCGTCCACCACGACCGCCAGGACCCGTACGGCCGTCACCGGCACGGACAGCCCGGTCTCCTCCGCCAGTTCCCGCGCGGCGGCGGTCTCGAAGTCCTCGCCCGGGTCCACCTTGCCGCCCGGCAGCTCCCACCGGCCGTCGTGACCGAGACCGAGCAGGACGCGCCCGGCGTCGTCGAGGACGGCGACGCCCACCCCCGTCATGCTGTGGGGCGCGGGGCGGGCGCGCTCGGGACGCTCGGCGGCGTGTTCAGTCCTGTTCACCGGTCCCTTCTACACCCTCGCGGGGGAGGGGAGACACGACCCCCACGGTGTCCGTGGGGGTCGGGAGCCGGGGCCAGGGGCCACGGGCCAGTGGCCAGGGGGTCAGCCGAACTGGCCGGGCTGGTAGTCGCCGGCGGGCTGCTGGTTGATGACGTTGATGCGGTTGTAGGCGTTGATGATCGCGATCAGGGAGATCAGCGCGGCGAGCTGCTCCTCGTCGTAGTGCTTGGCGGCGCGCGCCCATACCTCGTCGCTCACCCCGCCGGCGGCGTCCGCGATCCGCGTGCCCTCCTCGGCCAGTTCGAGCGCGGCGCGCTCGGCGTCGGTGAAGACCGTGGCCTCGCGCCAGGCGGCGACCAGGTTGAGGCGCTGCTGGGTCTCGCCCGCGGCGGTGGCGTCCTTGGTGTGCATGTCGGTGCAGAAACCGCAGCCGTTGATCTGGCTGGCGCGGATCTTCACCAGCTCCTGGGTCGCGACGGGCAGCGGCGAGTCGTGCACCGCCTTGTTCGCCGAGTTGATGTGCCGGAGCACCTTCCCCGCGAGCGCGTTGCCGAAGAAGTCGATTCGAGCGTCCATGGTCTGCCTCACCCTCCAAGATGCGGTTGCACTCCGTTGACCGGGCAGGCACCGGACCTGTGACCGCCCTGCGATGTGATGCACGTCACCGAGTCCGGGCTTGTAGGGGTGGGGCATGCGTTGGCGAGGCTGGAAGGGGACGCCGGGGCGGGGGGCGCCCACCGCGAGGGTGCCCAGGTAACGGCCGGAGTCGTGATCGGACCTTTGCCTGGCGACCCTTGACGCGTGCCATGGCTGAAAATATCTTTCAGGCTCAAGCCAGTCGCCGAAAGTAAATTTCGACACCGAGGAGTGTGAACGTCGTGCCCGCCGCAGACGCCGTGGAGAACGGCCGGTTGCGTGAGCAACTGGCCACCATGACCACGGAGGCCCACCGCCCCGAGCTGGCGGACATCGACCGCCTGCCCACCCTCGACATCGCCCGCTTCATGAACGCGGAGGACGCCACCGTCACCACGGCCGTCGCCGCCCGGCTGCCGCAGATCGCCGCCGCGATCGACGGCGTCGCCGAGCGGATGGCCCGCGGCGGCCGGCTCGTCTACGCCGGCGCGGGCACGGCCGGCCGGCTCGGCATCCTCGACGCCTCCGAGTGCCCGCCCACCTTCAACACCGACCCCGCGCAGGTCGTGGGCCTGATCGCGGGCGGTCCGACCGCCGTGGTCAACGCCGTCGAGGGCGCCGAGGACCGTGAGGACGCCGCCCGCGAGAACCTCGACGCCCTGGCCCTGACCGCCGACGACGTGGTCGTCGGCATCTCCGCCTCCGGCCGCACCCCGTACGCCGTCGCGGCGGTCCGGCACGCCCGCGCTCTTGGCGCGCTCACCGTCGGCCTGTCCTGCAACGAGGGCAGCGCGCTCGCCGCCGCCGCCGACCACGGCATCGAGGTGGTCGTCGGCCCCGAGACGCTGACGGGCTCGACCCGGCTCAAGGCGGGCACGGCGCAGAAGCTCGTGCTCAACATGATCTCGACCATCACCATGATCAAGCTGGGCAAGACCTACGGGAACCTGATGGTCGACGTCCGGGCCTCCAACGAGAAGCTCAGGGCGCGCGCCCACCGCATCGTCTCCCTCGCCACCGGCGCCCGCGACGAGTCCGTCGAGACCGCGCTGGCCGACAACGAGGGAGAGGTGAAGAACTCCATCCTCACCCTCCTGGCGTCCGTCGACGCCCCCACCGCAGCCCGCCTGCTGCAGGACGCCCACGGGCACCTGCGCAAGGCCCTGGAAGCCGCAGCCGCCTGACGCGGCCTGCCCCACCTCACAGCAAGGCATGACCGCACCATGAGCGAAGAGAACAAGCATCGCGCCACTGCTGCCGCCATCCTTCCCCTCGTCGGAGGCGCGGGGAACGTGACGTCGGTGGCCCACTGCATGACCCGGCTGCGGCTGGGGCTGCGCGACCGGTCCCTGGTACAGGAGGAAGCACTCAAGGCACTGCCGGCGGTCATGGGGGTCGTCGAGGACGACACCTACCAGATCGTGCTGGGCCCGGGCACCGTCGCCCGTGTCACCCCCGAGTTCGAAGCCCTGGTCGAGGAGGGGCGCGCCGACGCCCCCGAGGAGCCCGCCGCTCCCGCGGGCGGGGCCGACCCCGTCACCGCCGAGGAGCTGGCGGCGCAGGGCGCGGCGCTCCGGGCGGAGCGGAAGGCGAAGAACGCCACGCCGTTCAAGCTGTTCCTGCGGCGCATCGCGAACATCTTCGTGCCGCTGATCCCCGCGCTCATCGGCTGCGGCATCATCGCGGGCCTCAACGGCCTGCTCGTCAACCTGGAGTGGCTGCCCGCCGTCACCCCGGCGCTGGCCGCCATCGCCTCCGGCTTCATGGCGCTGATCGCCGTCTTCGTCGGCTACAACACCGCCAAGGAGTTCGGCGGCACCCCGATCCTCGGCGGCGCCGTCGCGTCGATCATCGTCTACGCCAAGGTGGCCGACGTCGAGGCGTTCGGCCAGCACCTGTCGCCGGGCCAGGGCGGTGTGCTCGGCGCGCTGGGCGCGGCCTGCCTCGCCGTCTACGTCGAGAAGCGGTGCCGGCGCTGGGTCCCCGAGTCCGTCGACGTACTGGTCACCCCCACCGTCACGGTGCTGGTCTCCGGTCTCGCGACCTTGTTCGGGCTGATGTTCCTGGCCGGTGAGGTGTCGACCTGGATCGGTGACGCCGCCGACTGGCTGCTGACCCACGGCGGCGCGGGCGCCGGCTTCCTCCTCGGTGGTCTGTTCCTGCCGCTGGTGATGCTGGGCCTCCACCAGGCGCTGATCCCCATCCACACGACGCTGATCGAGGGCCAAGGCTTCACCGTCCTGCTGCCTATCCTCGCCATGGCGGGTGCGGGACAGGTCGGCGCGGCTGTCGCGATCTACTTCCGGCTGCCCCGCAACACCTCGATCCGCACGACCATCAAGTCCGCGCTGTGGCCGGGCTTCCTCGGTGTCGGCGAGCCGCTGATCTACGGCGTCTCCCTGCCCCTCGGCCGCCCCTTCGTGACCGCCTGCGCGGGCGGCGCGTTCGGCGGTGCCTTCGTCGGCCTGTTCAACCAGCTGGGCACGGACGTGGGCTCCACCGCGATCGGACCGTCCGGCTGGGCGCTCTTCCCGCTCCTCGACGGCAACCACGGCCTCGGGCAGACCATCGCCGTCTACGCGGCCGGCCTGGTCGTCGGCTACGTGGCGGGCTTCGTGGCGACGTACTGGTTCGGCTTCACCAGGACCATGCTCGCCGAACTGAACGCGGCGCCCGACGCGCCGGCGGAGAACCGGCCGGCTCCGACGGCGGCTCCGGCGGACGAACGGGTCGCCGAGAAGGTCTGACCCCCGGCCGGGACCCCGGCCGACCGCACGCCCACTGGGCCGTCCCCGGCAAGGGGACGGCCCGGTGCCGTTCGCCCGGCGGGCCGGAACCGCGGGCCGTTCAGCGCGAGGCGAGGGAGGTCTCGGTCTCGACGCGGGTGAGCTTCTCGGGATTGCGCACGTAGTACAGGCGCGTGACCCGGCCGTCCTCCACCCCGGCGGTCAGCACGCCGTCGATCCCGCCGTCCAGGCGCAGGACGAGTCCCGGGTTGCCGTTGACCGTGGTGGCCTCAACGGTGAGGGTGCCGCCGGCCTTGCCGAGGCTGCCGGCCATGTGGCGGAGCACCTTGCCCGCGCCGACGACCGGCCGCAGGGCCGCGAGCCTGAGCCCGCCGCCGTCGCTGACGAAGACGACGTCGGGGGCGAGCACGTCGAGCAGCCCCCGCAGATCGCCGGTCTCCAGGGCGGACCGGAACGAGGCCAGTGCCGCCCGGGTCTCCTCCGCGGACACCGTGGTGCGCGGGCGGCGGGCGTTGACGTGCTGCCGCGCGCGGCAGGCGATCTGACGTGCCGCGGCGGTGCCCATGACGTCTCCTGTCGTGGAATCGGATCTCGGCCTGGAGACACCGGCCGCGCGCGCGGTGTCACACCCGCCGGCGTGTGCCGTGGCTCACGCCGGTCCGGCCGTCGGGGGAGGGCGGCGGCCCTCACGGGCGCCCGGGGTTGAAGGAGCGGAGCTTGTCGGGGTTGAGGACCACCCAGACCTGGACCACGTGGTGGTCGGCGACGTCCAGGCTGATGACCGCCGCCACCTGCCGCTCGTAGCGGACCACCAGACCGGTGCGCCCGTTGACGGAGTGCGTGTCGAGGGTGGTGCGCGGATGCCGGGCCAGGAGCCGCAGCACGCTGCGGGCGACCTGGGCGTCGCCGTGCACCGGTCCCACCAGTGCCCGTACCTTGCCGCCGCCGTCGAAGACGGCTGTCGCGTCCGGAGCCAGCAGCGACGCGAGCAGTGCCTCGTCCTCCTCGGCACAGGCCCGCCGCACCGCGTGCGCCATCACGTCGTGCTGCCGGTCCGACGAGGTCCGTGCCGGGCGGGCCCGTACGACAGGCTCCGCAACGTCGGCCGGGGTGTTGTGGCCGGTGTCCGGCTGTCGTCGTACGCCGGCGGCGGCTTCCCGCGCCGTCCCGAGGACGTCGTCGAGGACCAGGGCGGCCCGTTCGGCGGGTGTCAGGGAGTCGAGGGCCGACAGGCGGAGGCCGGCGGGCTCCTCCTCCGGCACGCCGCCCGCCCCGGGAAGGTCGCCGTCCCGGTCGGGGAGCGCCAGGCGGGACAGACAGAGATCGCCTACGACACCGGCCAGCCAGGAGCGCGGCGTCCCGATGACTTCCCGCTCGTCGTCGGACAGCCCGTACCAGCGGCGGTAGCACTCGTCGACGGCGCTCTCCGCCGCACGGCCGCTGCCGAGGAGCCAGCGCGCCATGGCCACGAGCTGCCGCCGCTCGTCGAGGAGGTCGGCGATCGGCAGGCCCTCGTCGACGCGGCTCATACCCCACCTCCCTCACACGCTCCCGTCCGGCGGCGGACACCGCTGGACCAGGAAGACCGGACAGGCGCCCGTCCTGTGACACCCGGGAACGCGTCGACCCGCCGCGCGGGAGCTTCGGACCTCTGCGCGAAATGGTTTCGTTTCGTCCATGAAACCTGCACCCGTACCACCTACCTTTGGGAGCGCTCCCATCACGTTTCACCCACAGGATTGGAGTCATCCCCCCATGCACAACTCGCATTTATCCGCCGGTACTTACCGGCCGGCACGCCGTCGCGTCTTCCAGGCGTTCCTGATGCTGTTCGCCGTGGTGGCCGGCGCGCTGTCGTGGTCGGGCACCGCCCAGGCCCACGGTTCCGTCGTCGGTCCCGCCTCCCGCGCGTACCACTGCTGGGAGGCGTGGGGCAACGACCACATGAACCCCGCGATGGCGGAGCAGGACCCCATGTGCTGGCAGGCCTACCAGGCCAACCCCAACACGATGTGGAACTGGATGAGCATGCTGCAGGACGGGCTCGGCGGCCAGTTCGAGGCGCGGATCCCCGACGGCAAGCTCTGCAGCAACAACCTCTCGAACTTCGAGAGCCTGAACCGGCCCGGTGCGTGGAAGACCACCACCGTCGGTGACAACTTCTCGGTCCACCTGCACGACCAGGCGTCCCACGGCGCGGACTACTTCAAGGTCTACGTGAGCAAGCAGGGCTTCGATCCCAAGACCCAGACGCTGGGCTGGGACGACCTGGACTTCATCACGCAGACGGGCCGCTTCGCCCCGGCGCAGGACATCACGTTCCCGGTCCAGACCTCCGGGTACTCCGGACACCACATCGTCTTCACCATCTGGCAGGCCTCGCACCTCGACCAGGCCTACCTGATGTGCAGCGACGTGAACTTCGGCTGAGCCGCCCAGCGCACGACGGCCCGGTCCGGTGAACAGCTCACCGGACCGGGCCGCTCCGCGCGCGGGTCAGGCCGGGAGGAACACCGGCCACCAGGGCGGGACGTTGCCCGGACAGTACGGCGCGGGGTAGTCGTCCGGCATGCCGAGCCACGTCACCAGCAACCAGGTGAACGACAGGGCGAGAAGCACCCCCGCCGTCAGGGCCGTGCCGCGACCACGCCTCGCGAGGGCGCCGTACAGGATCCCGCACGGTGTCCCGGCCGCCACCCATACAAGAGGCGCGAGGAACAGCAACGTCACGCTGTTGGCCGCCGAGCCCGAACCGACGTCACACGCGGCCCACGCCCTCCCGATGACGGCAACGGACACCACCGAGGTCAGCCCGCCGAAGAGAACACCGGGACCGACGCCCCGCCCCCAGAAGCCCGGCGAACCGGCCGCACGTTGACCCACGTTCCCCCCCGTTCAGCTGTGCAGGTCGTCAGCCGACAGTATCCCGGCCGGAGACCTGTCCAGGCCTGGTCAGGCGTCTTTCCGCGCCCTTGGGCCCCCGCCCGGTGGCGGGGGCCCAAGGGGAATGGTGAGTGTTACTGCTGTGTCGCCAGCCAGTCCGCGTAGGTTGTGGTGGAGAGTTCGGCGTCGGGGCCCGGGAGGAGGGTGGATTCCTCCACGGGGGCGCCCGAGTAGCCGGCCTGGGGGTCCGTCACGATCGGGCGGGGGTCGCCCGCGGCCGTGAGTGCCGTGCGCAGGGGCTCCTCCAGCGGCACCGCCTCCGGGCCGCCGATCTCCACCATCCCGTCGACGGGCGTGGCGACAGCCGCGCGGGCCACCGCCGCGGCCACGTCGTCGGAGGCCATCGGCTGGAACTTCGCCGGCGGCACCCGCACCGTGCCGTCGACCGTCGACAGGTCCGCGAGCCCCTTCATGAACTCGAAGAACTGCGTGGCGTGGACGATCGTGTACGGCATGCCGGAAGCGGTGATCAGGTCCTCCTGCGCCTGCTTGGCCCGGAAGTACCCGCTCGCCTGCAGCCGGTCCGTGCCCACCACGGACAGGGCGACATGGTGGGCCACGCCGGCCTCCTCCTCGGCCTTCAGCAGGTTGCCGGTGGAGGTGCGGAAGAACTCCATGACGGCGTCGTCCGCGAAGGACGGTGAGTTCGACACGTCCACGACGACCGAGGCGCCCTCCAGAACCTCGGCCAGGCCCTCACCGGTGAGCGTGTTCACCCCGGTGTTGGGCGCGGCCGGGACCGCCTGGTGACCCTGTGCGTCCAGCAGGGCGACGACCTTCGAGCCGATGAGCCCGGTACCGCCGATCACTACGACCTTCATGACGAATCCTTTCGATGACGATGACGATGACGATGGTGAGAGTGGGGGAGTGAAAGGGGGCCACGCGGAGGGGAGTCGCACCGCTCACTCCGCGAGCTTGCCGTCCGCCGACACCTCCTCCATCAGGGAGGCGATCTCCGGCGGAACCGGCGGAATGCTCTCCCGGGTGACGCCGCCCGCCGGCGACCACACGAGGTTCACCCGCAGCCCCGGATCCATGTCCGGGTAGTCGCTGCGGTTGTGACAGCCGCGCGTCTCACGGCGTTCCAGCGCCGCCTCGAGCGTGGCCCGCGCGGCCAGCGCCGCCGCCTTCAGGTCGAAGGCGTGCGCCAGATCCTGGAAGCCGGCGATGTCCGGATGCACCCCGACGTCCTCCATCCGCTTCTCGATCGCGGCGAGTTCGTCCAGCCCGGCGCGCAGCCCCTCCTCGTCGCGTACGACACCCGCGTGCTCGGTCATGGTGTTGCGGATGGCGCGCTGCAACGCGCGGACGTTCTCCGGACCGTCCGCGGCCAGCAGCCCGTCGACCTCCGCCCGCGCCTCGGCGACGGCCGCCGCCGAACGGGGCTGCGCGGTCAGCGACTCCGAGTACGCGGCGGCCGCCTGCCCGGTGATACGGCCGTAGACCAGCAGCTCGATCAGGCTGTTCCCGCCCAGCCGGTTGGCGCCGTGCAGACCGCTGGACGCCTCGCCGATGGCGTACAGGCCGCGCACGTCGGTGCTGTGGTCCTCCGGCCGGACCCACACGCCCCCCATCGAGTAGTGCGCCGTGGGCGCGACCTCGATCGGGTCGCGGGTGATGTCCCGCATCTGCAGGTCCAGCAGCGTCTGGTAGACCCGTGGCAGCCGCTTCATGATCGTCTGCCGGGGCAGGTGGGAGACGTCGAGCCACACACCGCCCTTGGCCGTGCCGCGGCCCTCCTTGATCTCCGTGTAGGAGGCCAGGGCGACCCGGTCGCGGGTGGACAGCTCCATGCGCTCGGGGTCGTACCGGCTCATGTACCGCTCACCGAGCGCGTTGCGCAGGATGCCGCCCTCGCCGCGCGCGGCCTCGCTGACCAGGGTGCCCGCCGCGTTCTCCGGCTCGATGATCCCGGACGGGTGGAACTGCACCAGCTCCGGGTCGCGCAGCCGGGCCCCCGCCTCCACGGCGAGCCGGAAGGAGTCCCCGGTGTTCTCGTCGCGCCGTGACGACGTGCGCCGCCAGATCCGGGTGTGCCCGCCCGCCGCGAGGACGACCGCGTCGGCGTGGACGAGGTAGCGCGTGCCGTCCGTCAGGTCGAAGCCGTACGCACCGAACACGGCGCCCTCGTGGGTGAGGATCCGGGTGATGTACACGCCCTCCAGCACCGGTATCCGCAACTGCTCGGCACGCCGGACGAGGGTGCGCTGGATCTCCAGGCCGGTGTAGTCACCGGCGAAGGCGGTGCGGCGGAACTTGTGCGCGCCGAAGAAGCGCTGGGAGATGCGGCCGTCCTCCTCCCGGGCGAAGGCCATGCCGTAGCGCTCCAGGTCGTCGATGCCTCGCGCGGCGCCCCGGGTGACGATCTCGGTGGTGCGGGGGTCGCCCAGCAGGTAGCTCTCCTTCAGAGTGTCCGCCGCGTGCTGCTGCCAGCTGTCCTCGGGGTCCATCGTGGCCAGGGCCGCGTTGATGCCGCCGGCGGCGAGGGAGGTGTGCGCGTCGTCCTTGGGGCGCTTGCCGACGGCCAGGACGTCGACACCGGCCTCGGCCAGTTCGATCGACGTCCGCAGGCCGGCCCCGCCGGTGCCGATGACCAGCACCGTGGTGGCAAGACGTTGTTCGGTGGCAGCCACGATTGCTCCGATCGTTGAGGTGTTTCACCGACTACGACCGGACGGCCGCACGGGTTGTGACACCTCGGCGCCGCGCACGCCCTCCCAGGATGCGCCCGCCGCGCGCCCCGGGCGACTCGTGCAGGGGCGCGCACCCGCCGTCCGGCGCGGGACGGCGGGTGCGTGGGCGGGCCTCGCCGCGCATCTGCTGCGCCCCGCCCACCCCGCTGTCACTCGGGCAGCGGCCTCGGCGCCGCGATCCGGCGCACCGTCGTGACCACCGTGGGCACGGTGGCCACCGACACGTCCCCCGTGATCAGGCGCTGCACCGGGCAGCGGCCGGCCACCTTCAGCAGCCGCTCCACCTGGGAGGGATCCAGCTCGCCGGTCAGCCGGACGTGCTTGACGATCTGGCCGCGAGGGCCGAACCGCACGTCCACGCCGACGTCGTCGAGCGGCCAGCCCTGGCGTCGCGCGTACGCGCGGACGGCCATCGAGGTGCACGACCCGAGGGCGGCCAGGAGCAGTTCCCCGGGGGTGGGGCCGGTGTCCGAACTGAGCGGTTCGGGTTCGTCCGCGGTCAGCAGATGCGGTCCGACCGTGATGGAACGGGCCAGGCGCCCGCCCTCACGGACGGACACGGTGCGTCCGGTCATGATCCTGCCTCTCGGTGGTCCTGCGGGTCACCCACCAGACCGAAAGGATCACGCCCTTGTGACATGCCACCCGTGAGGGCGGACCCGCGCGGCGCGGAACCGCCCGCACGGAGGAGACCCGCGCGCCGTGACGTCAGGTGCTGAGCGACTCCACGTACGGCGCCAGCTTCTCCGGGTTCATCACCCACATGATCCGGTCGATGCCGTCCGCGGAAGCGTCGACGGAGAGCAGCGCCACCGGGCTGCCGCCCGCCGTGACGAGGACGGCCGGGCGCCCGTTGGCCTCCACCCAGCGGGTTGCGGCCGGCGGCCAGAAGCGGGGCGCGAAGGCGGCCAAATACTTGGACACGTGCGGCCGTCCGACCACCGGGATGCGCGAGGCACCGCGGATGCCGCCGCCGTCGGCGTAGCTGACGACGTCGGCCGCCAGGACGTCCTCCAGCACCCGCAGGTCGCCCGTCTGCGCCGCCGCGAGGAACACCTCCAGCAGCCGCCGGTGATCGGCCGGACTGACCGGCTCCTTGCGCTCGGCCGCCAGGTGCTTGCGCGCGCGGCTCACCAGCTGCCGGGTGTTGGCCTCACTGGTCTCCAGGATCTCCGCGACCTGTCGGTAGGGGTAGTCGAAGGCCTCCCGGAGCACATAGGCGGCGCGCTCCACCGGGTTCAGCTTCTCCAGCAGGAGCAGCACCGCCATCTCCAGCGCCTCGGCCCGCTCCGCGCCCAGTTGCGGGTCGTGCCGGGTGTCGACCGGCTCGGGCAGCCACGGACCGACGTACGCCTCGCGCCGCACCCGCGCGGACTGCGCCACGTTGATCGCGAGCCGCGCGGTGATCGTGGTCAGGAAGGCGGTCGGTTCCTTGACACCGGACCGGTCGGTGTTCTGCCACCGCACCCAGGTCTCCTGGAGGACGTCCTCCGCCTCCGCGGAACTGCCGAGCACCCGGTACGCGATCCCGAACAGCTGCGGGCGGGCCGTGAGGAAGTCCTTCGTCGCCCGCTCAAGGGAATCCGCCTCGTCCCGAGCGTTCATGGTCGTCCTTCCGGCTCCGGGATCACCATGCTACGCGCCGCCTCCACCGGGTGCGTCCGGGGTCCGGGGCGCCCCGCACGGCACCCGGACGCACCCGGCACACCGTGTCACCCGGTGGTTCCGGGCAGCGTCTCGCTTCCCTTCTCCCACCCGTGACGGGCCCGGGCCCGGGCGACCGTCGCGGGGGAGACCTCCCCGGCGCGGGCCAGCCGGTCCAGGGCCGCCACGACGATCGAGCCGGGGTCGACGCGGAAGTGGCGCCGCACCGCCTCCCGGGTGTCGCTCAGGCCGAAACCGTCCGTGCCCAGGGACGCGTAGTCCTGCTCGACCCACTGGCTGATCTGGTCCGGCACCTGCCGCATCCAGTCACTGACGGCCAGCACCGGACCCGGCGCCCCCGCGAGCGCGCGCGTCACGTACGGGACGCGCTCCTCCCCGCGCAGCCGCGCCTCGTCGGCGAGCAGCGCGTCACGGCGCAGCTCCGTCCAGGAGGTCACCGACCACACGTCGGCCCGCACCCCCCACTCCGAGGCCAGCAACTCCTGCGCCTGGAGCGCCCAGTGGATCGCCGTCCCCGACGACAGCAGCTGGATCCGCGGTCCGGCCTCCGGCGACGGGGCCGCCCGGTAGCGGTAGATGCCCCGCAGGATGCCCTCCTCCACCGACGGGCCGGACGGCATGGGCGGCTGCCGCTTCGACTCGTTGTACACGGTGAGGTAGTAGAAGACGTCCTCGGGCCGCTCGCCGTACATCCGGCGCAGCCCCTCCCGGACGATCACCGCGATCTCGTAGGCGAAGGCCGGGTCGTAGCTGACCGCAGCCGGGTTGGTGGACGCCAGCAGGTGCGAGTGCCCGTCGGCGTGCTGCAGGCCCTCTCCCGTCATCGTGGTGCGCCCGGCCGTCGCGCCGACGACGAAGCCGCGCCCCAACTGGTCGGCCAGCGCCCAGAACTGGTCACCGGTACGCTGGAAGCCGAACATGGCGTAGAAGATGTACAGCGGGATCATCGGCTCGCCGTGCGTGGCGTACGAGGTCGCCGCCGCCGTGAACTCGGCCAGTGAACCCGCCTCGGTGATGCCCTCGTCGATGAGCTGCCCGTCCTTCGCCTCCCGGTACCGCAGCAACTGGCCGGCGTCGACCGGTTCGTAGCTCTGTCCCTCGGGCGCGTAGATGCCCGCCGTCGGGAACAGCGACTCCATGCCGAAGGTGCGGGCCTCGTCCGGGACGATCGGCACCCAGCGGTGCCCCGTCTCCTTGTCCCGCATCAGGTCCTTGACGAGCCGGACCAGCGCCATGGTGGTCGCCACCTCCTGCTTGCCGAAGCCCTTCCGCAGCGCCTCGAAGGCGCCCGGCGGCGGCTGCGGCAGGGGCCGCGCCACGACCCTGCGCTCGGGGACCGGACCGCCCAGGGCGGCGCGCCGTTCGCGCAGGTACCGCACTTCGGGGGCGTCCTCGCCGGGGTGCCACAGCGGCGCCTGGCCGCCGTCCAGCGCCCGGTCGGGGATCGGCAGGTCCAGCCGGTCGCGCAGCTCGCGGAACTGCGCCGTGGTCAGCTTCTTCATCTGGTGGTTGGCGTTGCGCGAGGCGAAGTCCGGGCCCAGCGTGTGCCCCTTCACCGTCTGCACGAGGACCACGGAGGGTGCTCCCCGGTGCTCGACCGCCCTGCGGTAGGCGGCGTACACCTTGAGCGGCTCGTGACCGCCGCGCGAGGAGCCGAACAGGCCGGCCAGCCGGTCGTCGTCGAGCCCGCCCGCGACACCGGAGAGGGCGTCGCCGGTGAAGAAGTGCTCGCGGACGTAGGAGGCGTCCCGCGCCGCGTACGTCTGCAGCTGGGCGTCCGGCACCTCGCCGAGCCGGCGCACCAGGGAGCCGTCGGTGTCCTGCCGGAACAACGGGTCCCAGGCCTCGCCCCACAGCGACTTCACCACGTTCCAGCCCGCCCCGCGGAACCGCGCCTCGAGCTCCCGCACGATCTGGGTGCCGGGCCGCACCGGGCCGTCCAGCTTCTGCAGGTTGCAGTTGACGACGAAGGTGAGGTTGTCCAGCCCTTCGCGGGCCGCGAGCGCCAGCGCCGCGGTCGACTCCGGCTCGTCCATCTCGCCGTCGCCGAGGAACGCCCACACCCGGGAGGCGGAGGTGTCCTTGATACCCCGGTGGTGCAGATAGCGGTTGAACCTGGCCTGGTGGATCGCGGCGAGGGGACCGAGGCCCATGGACACGGTCGGGAACTCCCACAGCCACGGCAGCCGCCGGGGGTGCGGGTAGGACGGCAGCCCGTGGCCGTCGGCCTCACGCCGGAAGCCCGCCAGGTGGCGTTCGTCGAGGCGCCCTTCGAGGAAGGCGCGGGCGTAGACGCCGGGCGAGGCGTGTCCCTGCAGGAACAGCTGGTCGCCGGAGCCGTCGCCGTCCTTGCCGCGGAAGAAGTGGTTGAACCCGATCTCGTACAGCCAGGCCGCGGAGGCGTACGTGGAGATGTGGCCGCCGAGGCCCGCGGCGGAGCCGCGGCTCACCATGGCCGCCGCGTTCCACCGGTTCCACGCGGTGATCCGGGTCTCCAGCGCGAGGTCGCCGGGGAAGTCCGGCTGCGCCCACGCCGGGACGGTGTTGATGTGGTCCGTGGTCAGCAGCCCGGGCACGGTCAGCCCCGACCGGGCGGCGTGCTCGTGCACCCGGCGCAGCAGGTACACGGCCCGGTCGGGACCCGCGTTCCGCACGACCGCGTCGAGGGACGCCCGCCACTCGTCGGTCTCCTCGGCGTCACGGTCGGGCAGTTGGTCGAGCTCGCTCGCCGCGGAGGGCTCCGGGAGCCGGAACGGGTCACTCATGGCGCTTTTCCTTCGAGTCACACAGGGGCGGGGCGCGGGGGACACGCCCCGGGGCGGCCCGTCGTCCCCGCCGGCTGCCCGGCGGCGGCGCCTGCCGGCCGCTCACCCCGTACGACCGGCCCGCGTCCCCCGCTGTGACAGCGCGCGCCGTGACGCCCGACACGTCCCCCGGCCGCCGCGCGGTGCCGCCCCGGCAGGAGCTGTCACAGACGGGACGGCTGTCCGGTCCATGAGGAGAACGCGAACGCGTCGACCGAGTGAGGAGAGAGGACGAAACGATGAGTGGCTCGGGTCTGCGAGACCTTCCCCGGCCCGCGACGCCGCCGCCCGGGGGCGTGACCGGTCCCAGGCGCGCCGGTGCCGGGTGCCCGCCGGACCGGCGCGGCCGCGGCGGCCGGCGTGGCCACGGTGCGGGAGCCGCACGGTGAGCACCATCGCGTTCCTCAACGTCCCGCTGCGCGGTCACATCAACCCCACCCTGCCCGTCGTGGCCGAACTGGTGCGCCGCGGCCACACCGTCACGTACCACACCACCGCCGCGTTCGCGGAGGAGACGGCCGCCGCCGGCGCCGTCGTGCACCGCTACCCCGGGGACGGCCCGCCGCTGGCCGGTCCGCCGACCCCCGTCACGCTGCTGGAGCAACTCGCCCGCACCGCCGTCGAACTGCTGCCGTCCGTGCTCCGCGACCTGCGGCACGTCCGGCCCGACCTGATCGTCCACGGCGCCGCGTGCCCCTGGGGCCCGGTCGCCGCGAGCGAACTCGGCGTACCCGCGGTGTCGGTGTTCACCACCATGGCGTTCGGCCCCGGCGCGCCCAGCCCGACACGCGCCTCGGCCGGACTGCTGGCGGAGGCCCTCACCCGGCCCCGCAGCCTCCTGGGCTACGCACGGGCGCGAGCACTGCTCGCCCGCCGCCACCGCACCCGCGGGCTGCCGCTGGTCGACCTGGTGAACGTCACGCAACCGCTCAACCTGGTCTTCACCTCCCGCGCCTTCCAGCCCGGCGCCGGCTCCTTCGCCCGCAGCTACCGCTTCGTGGGCCCCAGCGTCGGCGCCCGCCCGCACGATCCCACCTTCCCCCTGGACGGCCTGCGGCCCCCGGTCCTGTACGCCTCCCTGGGCACGGTGTTCGACGCCGGCCCGCGGGCGCTGCGGGGGTTCGCCACCGCACTCGCGCCGCTCGGCGGCACCGTGGTCGTCGCCACCGGACGCACCGACCCGGCGGACCTCGGCGCGCTCCCGGACAACGTGCTCGCCCGCCGCTTCGTCCCGCAGCCCGACGTACTCGACAAGGCCGCGCTGTTCGTCACCCACGGGGGCATGAACAGCGTCAACGAGGCCCTGTACGCGGGCGTCCCCGTGCTGGTCGTCCCGCAGGGCGCGGACCAGCCGCAGGTGGCCCGCCGGGTCGTGGAACTCGGCGCGGGACTGTCCGTCCGCCCCGAGGACGCCACCGACGCGACGGTGCGCACCCTGGCCCGCCGCCTGCTCACCGAGCCGCGCTTCCGGCAACGGGCCGCCGCCCTGCGCACCGCCCAGCGCCGGGCCGGCGGGCACCGCCGCGCCGCCGACGTGATCGAGTCCCGTCTGCGCGGGCCGGCCCCGGCGGACGGGCCCCGGACGGAACCCTCACAGGAGCGGGAGCACTGAACCATGTCACCCCTCGTCGTCGCCCTGGTGCTGCTCGCCGGCCTCTCCGAGGCGGCCGGGCGGATCCTGCCCTTGGTGGCCCGCCGCCGGACGGTGTCGCCCCCGGTCGTGGCCGGGCTGCTGCTCACCGGCACCGCGGTGGAGAGCGCGGTGATCGCGCTGTGGCCGCTCACCGCATGGACCCTCGCCGAGATGCTGCCGCACGCCACCGCGTCCGCCGCCGCGCCCGGCTGGACGGCCGCACAGGTCGCGCCGATGCTGCTCGGCGCCGTCATCGCGTTCCCCTTGCTCGGCCCGCTGCTGCATCTGATGCTGCTGACCGGCGTCGGGGCCGGGCTGGTCGGCCCGGTCGCCGCGGCGAGCGGCGTGGGCGGCTGGGCCGCCGCGGGCTGCGTGGCCGTCGCCGGGGTCGGACTCGCCGCGGCCGTCGAGGCGGTGCGGCGACTCGTGGGGCGGATCGGCACGACCGGGACGCGGGGGGTGCCGGCATGACGACCTGGTTCCCGCTCGTCGCCCTGGTGCTGGGGCCGCTCCTGCTCGTCGAGGCGCTGCTCGCCCGCTACGAGGTGATGCTGTACACCGCCGGCTGGCGCACCCCCCTCACCGACCTCCCGCCCGGCGTGCCGTACGCCCGGGGCGCCGGCCCCGACCGTCCGCCCGCCGCCTACCTGGTCTACCTGGACGGCATCGGCAAACGGCGCTTCACCGACACGCGCGACGGCGGCCAACTGGTCAAGGCCCTGATCGCCGCCGCCCCGGAACTGCGGGTGCTGGGACAGGTGCAGCCGTACTCGCCGCTGGCCGCCCCCCTCGCCGACCGGCCGGTGTGGGTGCGCATCCGCAGGCACGCCGGACTGCTGCTGTTCCTGCACAACGTCATGCAGATCTTCGTGGCCGCCGACCGCCGCTACCGTCCCCTCTACAACCGCGCCGTGGGCGCCCAGATCGCCGGCCAGCTGCGGCGGGCCGGATACCGGCCGTACAGCGGCGTCCCCGTCGTGCTGCTCAGCTACAGCGGCGGCGCCCAGGTCGCCACCGGCGCCGTACCCGAACTCCACGCCCAACTGCGCGCCCCGCTGCTGCTGATCACCCTCGGCGGCTTCCACAACGGCGCCAACGACCTCACCGACGCCCTGCACCTGCACCAGCTCACCAGCGCCCACGACCGGATCGAACGGGTCGGCACCTGGCTGTTCCCCCAGCGCTGGCCCCTGCTGCGGCGCAGCGGCTGGAACCGGGCCCGGCGCGCCGGACGGATCACGGTGCACCGGATGGACCCGGCCACCCACCTGGGCAGCCGCAGTTACATCAGCCCCCGCTGCCACCGCCCCGACGGCCGCAGTCACCTGGAGCACACGACCGACACCGTGCTGGCGCTCATCCGCACGGTCACCGGAAGCGACCGCCCGTCAGAACCGGTGTGAGGAACGGGGGTTGCGCGACCGCGAGGCTCACGCGCGGGGAAAGGATCGGCCAAGGCACTCGGCCGCCGGCCCCGCCTGTGCTTCCATGCGATGACGCACCCCCCGTCGCCAACAGCGCGTCCGCGCACAGGAGAAGGCATGCTGCCCGGTCCCAGACGTCCCGTCCGCCCCGCCCGCGCCGTCGCCGTGCTCCTCGCCGCCGTCCTGCCGCTCACCGCGGCACCGGCCGCCGGGGCGGAGGATGCACCCGCGTCCGGTTCCGTGCCACTGCGCGTGGCGACGTACAACATCCACGCGGGAGCGGGGGAGGACCAGGTCTTCGACCTCGACCGCACCGCCGCCGCCCTGCGCGGCCTGCGCGCCGACGTCATCGGGCTCCAGGAGGTCGACGTGCACTGGGGCGACCGCAGCGCCTTCGCCGACGAGGCCCGCGCGCTCGCCGGGAAGCTGCGCATGCGGGTGTTCTTCGCGCCGATCTACGACCTCGACCCGGCCGTCGAAGGCGGTGAACGCCGGCAGTACGGGGTGGCCGTGCTGAGCCGCCACCCGGTGCTGTACGCCGAGAACCACGAAATCACCCGGCTGTCCACCCAGACCCCCGACCCGGTGCCCGCCCCGGCGCCGGGCTTCGCCGAAGTGGTGATCCGGGTGAAGGGCGTACGCACGCACTTCTACACCACGCACCTCGACTACCGGGCCGACCCGTCGATCCGCACCGCCCAGGTGGACGACATGCTGGAGGTGCTGGCCGCCGACCGGGGACCGCGCGTCCTGGTCGGTGACTTCAACGCGGAGGCGTCCGCACCCGAGTTGGCGCCGCTGTGGCACACCCTGCGCGACGCCGCCCCCGGCGCCGGGGCCACCTATCCGGCGACCGACCCGGAGAAGCGCATCGACCTGATCACCGTCTCGCACGGCGTGGCCGTGACCGGCGCCCGCACCCCGGAGACCGGCGCGTCGGACCACCGTCCGGTCGTCGCCGACCTGCGTCTGCCCCGCGAGAGGCGCTGACCGCGCGACGAGGACCGCTCGCCGCGCGCGTCACACCGACCGCTCGGCGTGCCCCTCACCCGGGCGGGGCGCCCGCCCCGCCGCCCTGGAGGCGTTCCAGGTCCGAGGGACGGACCTGGATCGCCACCACCGCGACCAGCGCGGCCAGGCCGGCGAAGACCGCCGCCGTGACGAACGCGGCGGAGACCCCGGAGGTCAGCACCTCGGCGCCCCACGGCGCGGGCAGTTCGCCCGTGCGCTGGAACTGCAGCCGCTCGGCCGGGGTCGCCTGTTCCAGGAAGCGCGGGACCTGTTTCTCCGACTCGTTCCGGCTGGCCGTGCCGTACATCGTCACCAGGATGGACAGCCCCAGGGAGCCGCCGACCTGCTGGGTGGCGTTGAGCAGACCCGAGGCGGCGCCGGTCTCCTGCACGGGCACGTTGGACAGCGCCATCAGGGTCAGCGACACGAACTCCATGCCCATGCCGAGGCTGAACACCAGCATCGGACCGAGCACACTGCCCGCGTAGGTGGAGTGCACGTCGGTGAGGGTCAGCCAGCCCAGGCCCGCCGCCGCGAGGAGACCGCCGCCCACCATGAACGGCTTGGGCCCGTACACCGGCAGGAACCGTGAGGCCAGCCCGGCCCCGATCGCGATGACCGCGCTCACCGGGAGGAAGGCGAGACCGGCCCGCAGGGGGCTGAACCCCAGTACGTTCTGCACGAACAGCGTCAGGAAGAAGAACATGCCGAACAGCGCCGCCGCCAGGAACAGCATGATCCCGTAGGTGCCCGCGCGGTTGCGGTCCGCGAACATGTGCAACGGCGTGATCGGCTGCCGTGATCTCCGCTCGACCATGACGAAGCCCACCAGCACCACGACCGCCACCGCGAACGAGGCCAGGGTGAGCGGGTCCCGCCAGCCGTCCTGCCCGGCCCTGATGAACCCGTAGACCAGCAGCACCATGCCCGCGGTGGACATCAGCGCGCCGGTGAAGTCGAAGCGGCCCGGGTGGCGTTCGGACTCCTTGATCCAGCGTGGGGTGGCCAAGGCGATGAGCAGACCGATCGGGACGTTGACGAACAGCACCCACCGCCAGTTCAGCCACTCGACGAGGACGCCGCCCGCCAGCAGTCCGATCGCGCCGCCGCCCGCCGAGACCGCGGCGAACACGCCGAAGGCCCGGTTGCGTTCCGGCCCCTCACGGAAGGTCGTGCTGATCAGCGCGAGGGAGGTCGGGGAGGCGATGGCGCCGCCCACACCCTGCAGCGCCCGGGCCGCCAGCAACTGACCGGAGTTCTGCGCCAGCCCGCCCAGCAGCGACGCCAGCACGAAGAGCAGCACACCGAAGATGAACACCCGCCGTCTGCCGAGGATGTCACCGGCCCGGCCGCCCAGCAGCAACAGGCCGCCGAACGTGAGGGTGTAGGCGTTGACCACCCACGACAGGCCGGTGGTCGAGAAGTCGAGGTCACGCTGGATGTGCGGCAGCGCGATGTTCACGATGGTGATGTCGAGCACCACCATCAGCTGACACGAGGCGATGACGAACAGGGCCATCCCGTTGCCGCCGCCGCTGCCGCCCTGGGCGGTGTCCTGCGCGGAGGCCGCCGGTCGCGGACTTTCGGTCATATCGGGTCGCCCTTCCGGGAGTCCACCGTTCGACCGTACGCGCGCCCCCCGGAGGCCACCACTCGATCACCGGCGCCCCGGACGGTAGCGCCTGCACCACCTGAAGCCGGTAGCCGGCTGCATGGGCGGCGGGCCGCCGCCGCCCTAGCGTCGGTGGGGTCCCGCAGAGCTTCACCCGGAAGGCCCACCATGTCACCGACCCCGGACGGCGTCGCCGTCTGCCTCGAGCGCGTACGCAGGACCTACGGCGGTGAACAGCCGGTCGTGGCGCTCGACGACGTGAGCGCCGTGTTCCCGCGCGGCACCGCGACCGCCGTGATGGGGCCCTCCGGATCCGGCAAGAGCACGCTGCTGCACTGCGCGGCCGGGCTGGACCGGCCGGACTCCGGGCGGGTGCGGATCGGGGACACCGACCTTTCGTCGATGTCGGAGAAGCGGCTCACCGAACTGCGGCGCGGCCGGGTCGGTTTCGTGTTCCAGGCGTTCAACCTGGTGGGCGCGCTGAACGTGGAGCAGAACATCCTGCTGCCGTCCCGGCTGTCGGGCCGGCGGCCCGACCCCGCCTGGGTCGACGAGGTGGTCCGGCGGGTGGGCCTGGAGGAGCGGCTGGGGCACCGGCCCGCACAGCTCTCCGGAGGCCAGCAGCAGCGGGTGGCGATCGCCCGGGCCCTGGTCGCCCGGCCGGAGGTGATCTTCTGCGACGAGCCCACCGGTGCCCTCGACACCCGCTCCGCCGCCGCCGTCCTCGGCCTGCTGCGTTCCGCCGTCGACGAGTACGGGCAGACCGTCGTGATGGTCACCCACGACCCGGTCGCGGCCTCCTGCGCCGACCGCGTGCTGATCCTCGCCGACGGGCGGATCGTCCGGGACATGGAGCGGTCCGGTCCCGAGCGGATCGCCGAACAGCTCGCCGTGCCGGGCCGCCGGCGGCCCGCGGCGAGCCGGGAGGGCTGACGCGTGCTCCGACTGGCAGTGCAGACGCTTCGCTACCGCAAGAGCGGCTTCCTCGCCACGTTCGTCGCCCTCGCCGTCGGGGTCGCCGTCCTGATGACGTGCGCCCTGCTCATGGAGTCCGGGTGGCGGTACAAGGGTGACCCGCTGGGTTACGGGGCGGCGGTCGCCGTGGTTGCCGACCGGGAGCTGACCGTGGACGGGCCGACGGTGTTCGGCGAGACCGAGCGGACGACCGTGGTCCTGCCCGAACGGGGCAGCGTCCCCGAAGCACTGGCCGCCGAGCTGGCCGAGGTGCCCGGTGTGGCCCGCGCGGTGGGCGACCGCCGGCTCGTGGCGGCCACGACGGCCGCCCCGGAGCTGCCGACCACCGGTCACGGCTGGTCGAGCGCGGCGCTCGCCCCGTACCGGCTCGTGGACGGCGGCCCGCCCCGCTCGGACCGGGACGTCGCCGTCGACCCCCGGATCGCTGACGGCACCGGGCTCGCCCCCGGCGGGACCACCGAGGTGGTCACCGGCGGCGTGAGCCGCACCTACCGGGTCAGCGGTGTCGTCGACACGGGCGGGACCGCGACGGGGCCGGCCGCGCTGTTCTTCACCGACGCCCACGCCGCCGCGCTGGACCCGCACCCGGGCCGCTTCGACGCCGTCGGTGTCCTCACCGCACCGGACGCCGACCGGGAAGCCGTCCTCGCCGCCGTACGCCGGATCGCGGACGCCGCGGGTGCCACCGCGTACACCGGTGACGCACGCGGACTGGCCGCCGAGCCCGAGGGCGCCACCGCGCGGGCCCTCACGCTCGGCGCCGGCGGCGCCTTCGCCGGTTACGCGGCGGCGATCGTGGGCTTCGTGGTCGCCGGGACCGTGGGCCTGTCCGTACGGCACCGGCGGCGTGACCTCGCCCTGCTGCGGGCCGTCGCCGCCACCCCGGGCCAGGTACGGCTGATGCTGCTCGCGGAGGTCGGCCTCCTCGGCCTGCTCGCCGCCGTCGTCGGTGTCCCGGCCGGGCTGTTCACCACCGGCCTGGTCCGCGACCAACTCGTTGCCCGCGGCTTCGTGCCGGACACCTTCGCCGTCCAGGGCGGGGCGCTGTCCGCCGCGGCCGTCACCGTGACCGTCGTCGCCGTGGCGCTGCTGTCCGCCTGGGCCGCCGCGCTGCGCGTGACCCGGATCCGCCCCACCGAGGCGCTCGGGGAGGCCGCCGTGGAACCCGGCCCCGGAAGCGGGGCGCGCCTGGTGAGCGGTCTTGCCTGCCTCGCCGGGGCGGCCTCGCTGACCGTGCTCACCGGCGCCGCCGACGGGCAGACCGCGCTGGGCGCCGCGATGGGGATGCTCTACGCCTTCGTCCTGGGCGTCGCCCTGCTCGCGCCCTGGATCAACCAGGGGACGGCCCGCTTGCTCGGGCCCGTACTGCGCGCCGTGTGGGGGAACAGCGGGTACCTCGCCGCCGCCAACCTGCGCGCCAACGCCCGCGGCATGGTCGCCGTGCTCACCGCGCTGGTGCTGTCCGTCGGCCTCGGCGGCACCGTCTGGTTCCTCCAGGACAACCTCGAACGGCAGGCGGTCGCCCAGAGCCGTGCCGGCACCCTCGCCCAGTACGCGCTGACCGCCGGTGCCGGACTGCCCGCGTCCGCCGCGGCCGAGGCCCGCCGGGTCCCCGGCGTGCTCGCCGCGACCGGCGTGCGCCGCACCTCGGTCGTGGTGCCCGACCGGCTGGAGCCGCAGACCGTGCCCGCGCTGGGCATCGACCCTCCGGGCGTGGAACGGACGCTGGACCTGCGGGTGCGGTCCGGCAGCCTCGGCGAACTGCGCGAGAACACCGTCGCCGTGTCCACCACGCGGGCGGACGCCGCCGGCTGGCGGCTGGGGGACCGGGCCCGGCTGTGGCTCGGTGACGGCACCCCCGTCACCCTGCGCGTGGTCGCCCTGTACGAGCGCGGCTGGGGCTTCGGCGACGTCACCCTGCACCGGGACATCCTCGCCGGGCACACGGTCACCGGCCTCGACGACCAGGTCCTCGTCCGCACCGCCCCGGACGCCGGGGTCGAGCGGGACCTGGCCGGACTGGCCCGCCGCCACCCGGGCGGCGCGCTGGTGGACACCGGCGCGCCGACCGGCGAACTCGCCGAGGACGTCGCCGTCAGCGGCTGGCTCAACAAGATGCTCGTCGCCGTGCTGGTCGGCTACGCGGTCCTGGCCGCCGCCAACACCCTCGTCATGGCGGCGCTGGCCCGCACCCGGGAGCTGTCCCTGCTGCGCCTGGCCGGCGTCACCCGCGGTCAGGTCAGGCGGATGGTGCACGCCGAACAGGCGGGTCTGCTGGGCGTGGCGCTGCTGATCGGGGCCGGGATCGCCGCCGTCACCCTCACCTCGGTCGTCCGTGCCGTGACCGGGGCGGGCGTACCCCATGTGCCCGCCGCCGGCTGGGCGGTGCTGCTGGGCGGCACGGCGGCGCTGGCGCTGCTGGCCACGGTACTCCCGGTCGGCCGGATCCTGCGTACCGCCCCGGTCGAGGGCATCGGCGTCCGCGAGTGAGCGCACCCGCCCGCGCCCGGGCCCGCACCCGCCCCGCGACGTCCGGCCGTGAACGCCCGCCGGCCGGACGCGTCGGCGGGCCGGGGCCCGTGCGTTCTATCCTCCGTGCCTGGGAGGTGCGGATGGTGGTGACCCACGACCGCCCGGCGGACGTACGGCCGGGGCGGCGCCGGGCCGGGTCCGCCCGCGCCCGGGCGGCACTGGACGCGCTGGAGCACCTCGTCGGGGGCCTGGGCACCGGACTGCTCGCCCTGCTCGCGACGCTGTGGCTCGCCCTGACCGCGGCGGCCTGCCTCGTCGGGGCGGGCCTGTGGCTTCTGCCGTCCGCCCTGCACGCGGTGCGTGCCGTCGCCGACCGGGAACGCGGCAGGCTCTCCCGCTGGGGTCCGGAGATCGTCGGCCCGGCGCCGCTGCCGTCAGGACTCCGGGCGATGCTCGCCGACCGCGCCGTGCGCCGCGAGGTCCGCTGGGTGGCCACGCACACGCTGCTCGGCCTGTTCCTCGGGCTGATCGGGGCGACGCTGCCGCTCAGCGCGGCGCACGACATCAGCTTCCCGCTGTACTGGCGCTTCCTGCCGGAGAGCGAGGCCACCTCCGCCGTGGGCTGGTGGACCGTCCGGGACTGGCCGGGCGCCCTGGCCGTCAGCCTGGTCGGCGCCGCGCTGGTCGGCGTCGTCCTGGTCTGCGCCCCCGCCCTCGCCCGCCTCCAGGCCTGGCCCGGACGGCGGCTGCTGCGCCCCGACGCGGGCACCGACCTCGTCCTGCGGGTCGCCGAGCTCACCGCCACGCGGGCGGCCGCGCTGGACGCCCACGTCACCGAACTGCGGCGCGTGGAAAGGGCGTTGCACGACGGCACACAGAACCGCGTCGTCGCGGTCACCGTGCTGCTCGGAGCCGCCCGGCGGGCCCTCGCCCGGAACCCGGAGGAGGCCGCCGCCCTGCTGGACCGCGCCCAGGACGCCGCCGAGCAGGCACTCACCGAACTGCGCGCGGTCGTCCGCGGCATCCTCCCGCCGGTCCTCGCCGACCGGAGCCTGCCCGACGCCCTCACCGCGCTGGCGGCCGGCTGCCCGGTGCCGTGCCGGGTCGACGCGGACGTCCCCGTGCGGTGCCCGGCGGCGGTGGAGGCGACGGCGTACTTCGTGGTCGCCGAGGCCCTCACCAACATCGCCCGGCACAGCGGCGCCGGTGAGGCGTGGGTCGCCATCCGCACCGCGGGCGGCCTGCTGCGCGTCGAGGTCCGCGACGACGGCCACGGCGGCGCCGACGAGCGGGGCGGGTCCGGGCTCACCGGCATCCGCCGCCGGGTCGAGGCACACGACGGAACACTGGAGCTGGCCAGCCCCCGGGGCGGCCCCACCACCCTGAAGGTGACCCTGCCATGCGGATCGTGATCGCCGAGGACGACGCCCTGCTGCGCGAAGGGCTGGCGCTGCTGCTGCGCGCCGAGTCCCTGGACGTGGTGGCCACGGCCGAGGACCCCGGCGGCTTCCTGGACGCCGTGGACGCGCAGCGGCCGGACGTCGCCATCGTCGACGTGCGGATGCCGCCCACCCACACCGACGAGGGGATCACCGCGGCGGTGGAGGCCAGGCGGCGCCTGCCCGGCCTCGCGGTGCTGGTGCTCTCCGCCTACGTCGAGCAGGCGTTCGCCGGCGATCTGCTCGCGCAGGGCAGCGCACGGCTCGGCTATCTCCTCAAGGAGCGGGTGGGGCGGGTCGAGCAGTTCCTCGAGGCGCTGCACCGGGTGGCGGACGGCGGCACCGCCATCGACCCGGAGGTGGTCGCCCAGCTGCTGACCCGAGGCAGGCCCGACACCCGGCTGGAGCGGCTCAGCCCCCGCGAGCGGGACGTGCTCGCGCTGATGGCGGAGGGACTGGGCAACGCGGCCATAGCCGAACGGCTCGTCGTCAGCGACGGCGCCGTGCACAAGCACATCCGCAACATCTTCGCCAAGCTCGACCTGCCTCCCACCGACCGCACCGACCGCCGGGTCGCGGCCGTCCTGCACTTCCTGGAGGACACCCGCCGCCGCGGCTGACCCGGCACGGCCTCCTGGCGGGCCCGCCGCACCTTCGCGGCGCGGCCCGGTGAGGTGCCGTCAGGCCGCCTGCCGGTGCCCGAGGGCCCGGGCGCGGGCGGTCGCGTCCAGGTGGGCGCGCTCGCGGGAGCTTTCGAACAGCGGGACCAGGTCCGCCATCGCCGGCACCCGCGGGGCCATGGTCAGCTCCGGGACGATGAAGTCGACGTCGAGCCCCATCATGTCGCCGAGCACCGCGCGCAGGTAGTTCTGCACGTACTCGTAGCCCTCGCGGGGCGTGCCGGGGGCGTAGGAGCCGCCACGGCTGGCGACCACGGTGACCGGGGTGCCCTTGGCGGACGGCGCGTCCCCCGCGGTGCGGCCCACCAGGATCACGTTGTCCAGCCAGGCCTTGAGCGTGGACGGGATCGTGAAGTTGTACATCGGCGCGCCGATCAGCAGCGCGTCCGCCCGCTCGATCTCCTCGATCAGCGGCAGCCGCCGGGCGAGGGCGGCGGCCTGCTCCGGGGTGTGCTCCGCGGGGTCGGTCAGGGCCGCCAGGTGGGAGTCGGCGGTCAGGTGCGGCACGGGGTCCGTGGCGAGGTCGCGGTGGATCACCGTGCCCTCGGGGTGCTGCTCCTCCCACGCCTGGCGGAAGGTCTGCGCCACGGCCCGGGACGCGGAGGCGGAGGCCGGGAAGACGGAGGAGTCGATGTGCAGAAGCGTGGTCATCTGGGGTTTCTCCCATGGCCGGAGAAGCGGAGGCGCATGACACGCAACCGCTGCGGATTCGTACGGGACTATGAATAACACAGGTACTTACTTTTTTTCACCTCCTACGGACGGCAGTACCCTGAGGGCATGGCGGCGGAGCAGGTACACGGGACAGAGGCGTGCAAAAAGGTCGACGGCGGTATCACGCGCGTGTTCCAGCTGCTCGGCAAGCGGTGGACCGGCCCGATCGTGGCCGTGCTGGTGGAGCAGCCCGCCTACTTCGCCGAGCTCCGCAGGGCCATCCCCGGCATCAGCGAGCGCATGCTCTCCGACCGGCTGGCCGAGCTGGGCGCGGCGGGACTGCTGGTCCGTGAGGTGGACGAGGGCCCGCCGCTGCGGGTCGCCTACCGCCTCACGGAGTCGGGGGCCGCGCTCGAACCGGCGCTGAAGGAACTGGGCAGGTGGGCGGAGACCCACCTGCCGGAGGACAGGTCCTGCTGAGGAGGCGCTCCGAACGGCGGCGCGCGGCGGGACGGCCGGGGGAGTCACGCCCCCACGGGCGGCCCGCGGAGGTCACGCCGCCACGGGCCGCCCGCGGGTGTTCACGCGCCCAGTGACCGCTCGGTGAGCCGGTCGAGGTGGCGGGTGAAGACCTCCCGCGCCTCCGGGGTGAGGGTGCGCAGCGCCACCAGGGCCGTGACGGCGACGTCGCACAGCTCGGCGCGCACGTCGTCCCAGTTGTGCGTGACGCCCTTGCGGGGGTTCTGGCCGGTCACGCCGACCAGGGCCTGCGCGACCTCGCCGACCTCCTCGGACAGCTTCAGGACGCGCATCAGCAGGCGCTCGGGGCCGTCGACGGGACTGTTCGCGTCCAGCCAGCCGCACAGTCCGTCGATGGACTCCCACAGACCCGCGGTCGAGGCCGGCGGGGAAGACAGGTGCTCGCTCATGGGCGCAGAGCCTGGCACAGTCCACCGACAGTGCCCGCCGCGCCGTGACGCGCTACTCGAACAGCACGCCCTGCTGACCCTCCCGCGCCTTCCGCAGCCGCCGGCCGCGCGCGCCCACCGCCACCGCCGTGGCCGCCGCCGTGGCCGCGAAGGCCGCCGGAACCATCCAGCTCCGGTCGGCCGCGTGCCCGAGCAGGTGGTCGAGGGAGAGCCGGCCCGCTCCCGTCACCGCGAGACCGGCCGCCGTCAGGCCAAGGGACGCGGCGTACTCGAAGCCGCCCTCCTGGTTGAAGAAGCCGTTCGGCGCGTGCACGGCGGCGGCGCCCGCCATCGCGCCGGCGGCGGCCGCGCCTGCCGCCGGAGTGGCCAGTCCCAGTGCGAGCAGCAGCCCGCCGCCGGTCTCCGCGAGGCCCGCCGCCGTGGCGCTGACCTTGCCGGGCGCGTACCCGATGGAGTCCATGAACTGGCCGGTCCCCGCGATGCCGCCACCGCCGAACCAGCCGAACAGCTTCTGCGAACCGTGTGCGGTGAGCACCCCGCCGGTTCCCAGCCGGAGCAGCAGCAGTCCCAGGTCGCGTCGGTCGTAACAGGTCACGTCGTCTCCCCGTGCACGGTGGTCTGGCCCCGACCACCGTCCCACCGGAGCCCCGGGACCGGCCCACCATCGGCGCCGATCGGGTGACGCGGGTGGCGGGGGCGGGGCATCGGGACGAATCTGACGGCATGACCATTCAGATCACCCGCCTCAGCGACCCGGCCGTCCGCGCCTTCGTCGCGGCCGTCAACAACCATGACCGGGAGGCGTTCATGGCCCTGTTGGCGCCGGGCGCCACCATGGCGGACGACGGCACCGAGCGTGACCTCGCCGAGTGGACCGACCGGGAGATCTTCTCCTCGCACGGTCACATGGAGGTCGACAACGAGTCCGACGGCGGCCGGCGCCTCGTCGCCCGCTACAGCAACGACACCTGGGGCGAGATGCGCACCAGCTGGTCCTTCACCGTGGACGACGACGGCCGCATCTCCCGCTTCGAGACCGGCCAGGCCTGACTGCCCGGCAGACGCCTCACCGTCGGGCCGGGTCCGCGTCGTACTCCTGCCGTGCCCGCTCGACCCGGTCCAGGTGGGCGGCGCCCCACTCGGCCAGATGCGCGAAGAGGGGCGCCAGGCTGCGGCCCAGCTCGCTGATCTCGTACTCCACCCTAGGGGGCACCTCCGGGTGGTAGGTGCGCACCACCAGCCCGTCACGCTCCAGCTGCCGCAGACGCTGGGTGAGCACCTTCGGCGTGATGGTGCCGATGCGCCGTTCCAGCTCGACGAAACGCTGCCGCCCGTAGGTGTGCAGGGCCCACAGCACCGGCGTCGTCCAGCGGCTGAACACGATGTCCACCACCGGGCTGACGGGACAGGCGAACGCGGGCTCGCTCCCGGTGGTCGTCGTCCGTGTCGTGCCGGCCATGCGCACCCCTCCGGGGAAGTCACTATCTTCTAGGTACCTACTATATTCAGGCTGTTAGCGTCCTCACCACACCGAGACAACAGGGGAGTTGTTCATGTTCGTGGTGACCGGGGCAACGGGGAACGTCGGCCGGGAACTGGTCCGTTCCCTCGCGGCGGACGGCGAGCGGGTGACCGCGACGTCGAGGGGGATCACGGCCGCGCGGGTGCCGGACGGCGTACGGCCGGTGCGCGCCGACCTGACCGACGCGGCCGGCCTGCGTGAGGCGTTCGAGGGCGCCGACGCGCTGTTCCTGCAGAACGGGGGCGCCTCCGCCCACCTGATCGACCCGCACGCCGTCGTCGGCACGGCCAAGGCCGCCGGTGTCCGGCGCATCGTGCTGCTGTCCAGCCAGGGCGTCGCCACCCGGCCCGGTTCGGCGTCGCACGGCGCGGTGGCACGCGGCATCGAGGACGCCGTCCGGCAGTCGGGCACGCACTGGACGGTGCTGCGCCCCGGAGGGTTCTCCTCCAACACCCTGGCCTGGGCCGAGGGGGTGCGCGCCGCGCGGACCGTCACCGCGCCGTTCGGCGACGTGGGACTGCCCGTGATCGACCCGGCGGACGTCGCCGAGGTCGCCGCCGCCGTCCTGCGCGACGCCGGGCCGAGCGGCCGCGTGGTCGAGCTGACCGGTCCGGCGCTCGTCACCCCGCGCCGACAGGCCGAGGAGATCGGCGCGGCGCTCGGCGAGCCGGTGCGGTTCGTGGAGCAGTCCCGTGCGGAGGCCCGCGGGGCGATGCTGCGGTTCATGCCGGAGGACGTCGTCGAGACCACCCTCGGCATCCTGGGCGAGCCCACCGAGGCCGAACTGCGCCCCGGCCTCGGTGTCGAGGCCGTCCTCGGCCGCCCGGCGCGTGCCTTCGCCGACTGGGCCCGGCGTCACGCGGACCTGTTCCGCTGACCTCCGGCGACGCCCCGGAACGCGAGAGTCCGAAACACCGGCCGGGTGAGGGTTGGGTGAGGGCATGGTCACGAATCTCGCCCAGGTGCTGGTTGGCGCGTTCAAGTACCCCGCTCAGCTCGGCTTTTGCCGATCGGTTGGCTCCGACATGGGCGGACGTTGTGGAGATGTGCCGTCGCACGGCGTCCGCCGCCACCGGTCACCATTGATCTGACCGCGACAGCTGGTCAGTCTTCTCGTCAGCCTCCCCGTGACATCGCGCCGGAGGTCAACCCCCCACACCTGACGAGGAGATCCCTCTTCATGACGCATCGGATGCGCACCGTCGCACTGAAGGTCACCGCCGCCGCCTGCGCGGTGACCGCCGCGAGCACGGCAGCCCTCTTCGGGGCGACCTCCGCCCAGGCGGCCCCACCCGCCGAGGGCACCGTCTTCGGCCTCGGCGCCGCGAACGCCGTCGCCGGCAGCTACATCGTCCTGCTGGACGAGAGCACCACGCCCGCGGACCGCGAGGAACTGGCGCAGGAGTACGGCGGCGAACTCAGCCGGTCGTACACGGCGGCCCTCGACGGGTTCGCCGCGGACGGCCTCAGCGCGACGGAGGCCAAGCGGCTCGCCGCCGACCCGGCCGTCGGCGCCGTGGTCGCCAACCGCACCTACCGCACCACCGCCACCCAGGACAACCCGCCGTCCTGGGGCCTGGACCGCATCGACCAGGCGGACACCGCGGGCGACAGCGCGTACACCTACCCCGACCAGGCGGGCGAGGGCGTCACCGCCTACGTCATCGACACCGGCGTGCGCATCACGCACCAGGACTTCGAGGGCCGCGCCAGCCACGGCTACGACGCCGTCGACAACGACGACAGCGCCGACGACGGCAACGGCCACGGCACGCACGTCGCCGCCACCATCGCCGGAGCGAAGCACGGCGTCGCCAAGAAGGCGAACGTGGTCGCCGTCAGAGTGCTGGACGACAACGGCTCCGGCACCACCGAGCAGGTCGTCGTCGGCATCGACTGGGTGACCGAGAACCACAAGGGCCCCTCGGTCGCCAACATGAGCCTGGGCGGCGCCGCCGACCCCGCGCTCGACGCGGCCGTGCAGAAGGCCATAGCCTCCGGCGTCACCTTCGCCGTCGCCGCCGGCAACGAGTCCGCCGACGCGGGCCAGGGCTCGCCCGCCCGGGTGCCCGAGGCCCTCACCGTCGCCTCCAGCACCGAGGACGACGCCCAGTCCGACTTCTCCAACTTCGGCCAGTCGGTCGACCTGTACGCGCCCGGCTCCGACATCACCTCGGCCTGGAACGACAGCGACACCGGCACCAAGACCATCTCCGGCACCTCGATGGCCTCACCGCACGTGGCCGGGGCCGCCGCCGTCTACCTGGCCGGCCACCCCGACGCCGACCCGGCCGCCGTCGCCGAGGCGCTGACCGCCGGCGCCACCGCCGACGCGATCGGCAACCCGAGCACCGGCACGCCCAACAAGCTGCTCAAGGTCACCGAGTAAGACCGCACCGCACGGGCGCACACCGCCGCCCGGCACCGGGGCCACAGGGGAAACGCTCCTCTGTGGCCCCTTTCGCGTCATGACGTGCCGGGGCGAGTGGCCCGGCTCACATGGCGTACCGGACCGGCCGCAGACACGATGGTCATCGTCACCGGCAGGCTGAAGGGATCGACCATGTTCCGCAAGGTGCTCGTCGCCAACCGCGGCGAGATCGCGATCCGGGCGTTCCGCGCGGGCTACGAACTGGGTGCGAGGACCGTCGCGGTCTTTCCGCACGAGGACCGCAACTCGCTGCACCGTCTCAAGGCCGACGAGGCCTACGAGATCGGCGAACCGGGGCATCCGGTCCGGGCCTACCTCTCCGTCGAGGAGATCGTCCGCGCGGCGCGCCGGGCGGGCGCCGACGCCGTCTACCCGGGCTACGGGTTCCTGTCGGAGAACCCCGAACTGGCCAAGGCCTGCGAGGACGCGGGCATCACCTTCGTCGGTCCCGACGCCCGGATCCTGGAGCTGACCGGCAACAAGGCCCGCGCCGTGGCCGCCGCCCGCGAGGCGGGCGTCCCCGTCCTCGGCTCCTCGGCGCCCTCCACCGACGTCGACGAACTGGTCCGCGGCGCCGACGAGATCGGCTTCCCCGTCTTCGTCAAGGCGGTCGCGGGCGGCGGCGGGCGCGGCATGCGCCGTGTGGAGGAGCCCGCCCAGCTGCGGGAGTCCATCGAGGCGGCCTCCCGGGAGGCCGCCTCCGCCTTCGGCGACCCCACGGTGTTCCTGGAGAAGGCCGTCGTCGAACCCCGCCACATCGAGGTGCAGATCCTCGCCGACGGGCAGGGCGACGTCATCCACCTCTTCGAGCGGGACTGCTCGGTGCAGCGCCGCCACCAGAAGGTCATCGAGCTCGCGCCCGCGCCCAACCTCGACCCGGAGCTGCGCGACCGCATCTGCGCCGACGCCGTACGGTTCGCCCGGCAGATCGGCTACCGCAACGCCGGGACCGTGGAGTTCCTCCTCGACCGCGACGGCAACCACGTCTTCATCGAGATGAACCCGCGCATCCAGGTCGAGCACACGGTGACCGAGGAGGTCACCGACGTCGACCTGGTCCAGGCCCAGCTGCGCATCGCCGCCGGTGAGACGCTCGCCGGTCTCGGGCTGTCGCAGGAGACGGTCACCCTGCGCGGCGCGGCACTGCAGTGCCGCATCACCACCGAGGACCCGGCCAACGGCTTCCGCCCGGACACCGGCCGGATCAGCGCCTACCGCTCGCCCGGCGGTTCCGGCATCCGCCTCGACGGCGGAACCACCCACGCGGGTACGGAGATCAGCGCCCACTTCGACTCGATGCTGGTCAAACTGACCTGCCGGGGCCGCGACTTCGGAGCCGCGGTGGGCCGCGCCCGGCGCGCGGTGGCCGAGTTCCGTATCCGCGGCGTGGCCACCAACATCCCCTTCCTGCAGGCCGTTCTGGACGACCCCGACTTCCAGGCCGGGCGGGTCACCACCTCGTTCATCGAGCAGCGCCCGGAGCTGCTCACCGCCCGCCACTCCGCCGACCGCGGCACCAAGCTGCTCACCTACCTCGCCGACGTCACCGTCAACAAGCCGCACGGCGAGCGGCCCGAGCTGATCGACCCGATGACCAAGCTGTCCGAGGTGCCCGCGGGGGAGCCGCCGGCCGGCTCGCGGCAGCGGCTGACCGAACTCGGCCCGGAGGGCTTCGCCCGCCGGCTGCGCGAGTCGCCGACCGTCGGCGTCACCGACACCACGTTCCGCGACGCCCACCAGTCGCTGCTCGCCACCCGGGTCCGCACCAAGGACCTGCTCGCCGTGGCGCCCGTGGTCGCGCACACCCTGCCCGGGCTGCTCTCCCTGGAGTGCTGGGGCGGCGCCACCTACGACGTCGCCCTGCGCTTCCTCGCCGAGGACCCCTGGGAGCGGCTGGCCGCGCTGCGCGAGGCGGTGCCGAACATCTGTCTGCAGATGCTGCTGCGCGGCCGCAACACCGTGGGCTACACGCCGTACCCGACGGAGGTGACCGACGCCTTCGTGCAGGAGGCGGCGGCGACCGGCATCGACATCTTCCGCATCTTCGACGCGCTCAACGACGTCTCCCAGATGCGGCCCGCCATCGAAGCGGTGCGGGCGACCGGCACGTCCGTGGCGGAGGTCGCCCTCTGTTACACCGCCGACCTGTCCGACCCCTCCGAGCGGCTCTACACGCTGGACTACTACCTGCGCCTGGCTGAGCAGATCGTCGAGGCAGGCGCCCATGTCCTGGCCGTCAAGGACATGGCGGGCCTGCTGCGGGCGCCCGCGGCGGCGACGCTGGTGTCGGCGCTGCGCCGGGAGTTCGACCTGCCCGTCCACCTGCACACCCACGACACCGCGGGCGGGCAGCTCGCCACCTACCTCGCCGCGATCCAGGCGGGCGCGGACGCGGTGGACGGGGCGGTGGCCTCCATGGCGGGCACCACCTCGCAGCCCTCGCTGTCGGCGCTGGTCGCGGCCACCGACCACTCCGAGCGGCCCACCGGCCTGGACCTCCAGGCGGTCGGCGACCTGGAGCCGTACTGGGAGAGCGTCCGCAAGGTCTACGCGCCGTTCGAGGCGGGCCTGGCCTCGCCGACCGGCCGCGTCTACCACCACGAGATCCCCGGCGGCCAGCTGTCCAACCTGCGCACCCAGGCGATCGCGCTGGGCCTCGGCCACCGCTTCGAGGACATCGAGGCGATGTACGCCGCCGCCGACCGCATGCTGGGCCGGCTGGTCAAGGTCACCCCGTCGTCCAAGGTGGTCGGCGACCTGGCCCTGCACCTGGTCGGCGCGGGCGTCGACCCGCGCGACTTCGAGGACAACCCGGGCCGCTACGACATCCCCGACTCGGTGATCGGCTTCCTGCGCGGCGAACTGGGCACCCCGCCCGGCGGCTGGCCCGAGCCCTTCCGCAGCAAGGCCCTGCGCGGCCGTGCGGAGCCCAAGCCGGTGACGGAACTGTCCGCCGAGGACCGCGACGGCCTGGCCAAGGACCGGCGCCCGACCCTGAACCGGCTGCTGTTCCCCGCCCCGACCCGCGAGTTCGAGACGCACCGGCAGTCGTTCGGCGACACCAGCGTGCTGGACAGCAAGGACTTCTTCTACGGCCTGCGTCCCGGCAAGGAGTACAGCGTCGACCTCGACCCCGGGGTCCGGCTGCTGATCGAGCTCCAGGCGGTGGGTGACGCCGACGAGCGCGGCATGCGCACCGTGATGGCCACGCTGAACGGCCAGTTGCGGCCCATCCAGGTCCGTGACCGGGCCGCGGCCTCCGACGTGCCGGTCACCGAGAAGGCCGACCGCGCCAACCAGGGCCATGTCGCGGCACCCTTCGCCGGTGTGGTGACCCTCGCGGTCGCCGAGGGCGACGCGGTGGAGGCCGGCGCGACGGTCGCGACCATCGAGGCGATGAAGATGGAGGCGGCCATCACCGCGCCGAAGTCGGGCACGGTGTCCCGTCTGGCGATCAACCGCATCCAGCAGGTGGAGGGCGGCGACCTGCTCGTCGAACTCGCCTGAACAACGGGCTCACCCGTGGGCCTGGCCATGCCTGTGGCATATGCCCTCACCGGGGCCGCCGTCATCGCGACGGCGGCCCCGTGCGAACGTCCGGCGCACCTTCGAACAAGCCTGCGCCAATGAGCTGTGGGACCGTAGATTGAGCGCGACAACAGCTCTCGGATCACCACGGACGGTACCCATGACCGACCCTGCGACGGCACCCGGATCAGCGCAGCAGAAGATCGACACCTCGGTGCCGCACTCGGCCCGCATCTGGAACTACTGGCTGGGAGGGAAGGACAACTACCCCGTCGACGAGGAGGCGGGCGACGCCTACACCGGCGTCTTCCCCGGCATCGTCACCATCGCCCGCAGCAGCCGCGCCTTCCTGCGCCGCAACATCACCTACCTGGCCGGCGAGCAGGGCATACGCCAGTTCCTCGACATCGGTACCGGCCTCCCCACGGCCGACAACACCCACCAGGTCGCCCAGCGGATCGCACCGGACGCCCGGATCGTCTACGTCGACAACGACCCGATGGTCCTCGCCCACGCCCGCGCGCTGCTCTACTCCACGCCCGAGGGCGCGACGGCGTACGTCGACGCGAACGTGCTGGAGCCCGAGCGCATCCTTCAGGCCGCGGCCGGGACCCTGGACCTCACCCGGCCCACCGCGCTGATCCTCAGCAACATCCTGGGCCACATCGCCGACTACGACCAGGCACGGTCCGTCGTCGACCGGCTGATGTCCGCCCTGCCGTCCGGCAGTTACCTCTCGATCAACGACGGCTCGCGCGGCGTCGACCCGGTCTTCGAGCGCGCCCAGGACGGCTACAACTCCAGCGGCGCCGTCCCGTACAACCTGCGCACCGTCGAGCAGATCACCTCGTTCTTCGACGGGCTTGAGCTGGTCGAGCCCGGCGTGGTCTCGGTGCAGCAGTGGCGTCCGGAGGCCGACGCGCCGGCCCCGGAGGTCATCGCCGAGCACGGCGGTCTCGCCCGTAAGCCCTGAGCCGTCCGGCGCTCCACGAGAGGCGGGTCCCGCAACTGCCGGGGCCCGCCTCTTCGTTGCCCGTCCGCCGAACTTTGAACTCATCGATGACAAAGTATGGACGGGATCGGCAGAAGTCTCCTACCGTGTCGGCGCAACCGTTGGCGTATTCGCGTACTCGCCCATTCGGTACCGGAGTTGATCCGGCCCTCCGGTCGACCCAGCAGGAGGAAGCATGGACGCACGGCTGTACCGGCATGTCCGAAGATCCCTCACAGGTCTGATCGTCGGCGCCTTCCTCGCGGGCGGGGTGTGGGGGTCGCCCCTGGCCTCCGCCCGCCCGGGCGCCGCGCCGCGGGCCGAGGTGCCGCCCCAGGAGCCCGGCGTCACCCTCCGCGTGTTCGACGTGCAGGTCCCGCTCGAGGAGATCTGCACCCTCAAGCCCGGCCAGACGCCCAACGTCGACCGGCTGGCCCCGGTCGTCGACTTCAGCTCCACCGACGACTTCGGCGGGTTCGCGGACAACTTCGTCAGCCAGGTCACCGGCAACGTCCAGGTGCCGGCCGACGGTTCGTACACCTTCCGGCTGATCAGCGACGACGGCTCGCGGCTGACGGTCGACGACCGGGTGGTCGTCGACCACGACGGACTGCACGGCGCGGAACCCAAGGACGGCACCGTCGAACTCACCGCGGGCCTGCACGCGTTGCGCATCGACCACTTCGAGCGCGGCGGCGGCCAGCAGCTCACCCTGGCCTGGCGGCCGCCGGGCGCCGACGGCTTCACGACCGTGCCGAACGAGGCACTGAGCACCGACGCCGGGGTGGTCCGGGTGACCGCGCCGGGCCGCAAGGAGTGCGAGGGCATCTCCGACTCGCCCGGCGACGGCCTGCCGCTGAACGCCGTACGCCCCGACCACACGCTCACCGACCTGCGCCCCGAAGGCTTCGAACCGCAGGTCACCGGCATGGACTGGCTGCCCGACGGCCGGCTGGTGGTGAGCACCTGGGGCGGCACCGACAACACGGCCGGTGAGGTGTACGTCCTCGACCACGCCACCGGCCCCACCGGACCCGACCAGGTGCGGGCCACGAAGATCGCCGACGGACTCAAGGAGCCGATGGGCCTGAAGGTCGTCGACGGCACAATCTACGTCTCGCAGAAGCACGAGCTGACCGAGCTGCGCGACAGCGACGGGGACGGCTTCCTGGACCGGTCCCGGACCGTCGCCACCTGGCCGTACGGAGGCAACTTCCACGAGTTCGCCTTCGGACTGCTCTACGACAAGGGCCACTTCTACCTGAACCTGTCCGTCGCCATCGACTACGGCGGAGCCACCACCGACCCGCAGCCCGCACCGGGCCGGGGCGTGACCGTCAAGGTGAACAAGAAGACGGGCAAGGTCAGTTACCTGGCCGGCGGCCTCCGCACACCCAACGGCATCGGCTGGGGACCCGGCGGCGGCATGTTCGTCACCGACAACCAGGGCGGCTGGCTGCCCGCCTCGAAGCTGGTCCACGTCCGGCAGGACCGCTTCTTCAACCACTACACCAACCCCACCGGCCCCTTCGACCAGCAGCCGGTGACACAGCCGGTGCTGTGGCTGCCGCAGAACGAGATCGCCAACTCGCCCAGCACACCGCTGTACCTGACCAAGGGGCGCTTCAAGGGGCAGATGCTGTTCGGCGACGTCACCTACGGCGGCCTCCAGCGCGCCTACCTGGAGAAGGTCGACGGCCAGTACCAGGGCGCCGTCTTCCGCTTCACCCAGGGCCTCGAAGCGGGCGTGAACCGGATCAGCATGGGCCCCGACGGCGCCATCTACGTCGGTGGCCTCGGCGCCGACGGCAACTGGGGCCAGGAGGGGAAGCTCAAGTTCGGTCTGCAGAAGCTGACGCCCAACGGCGGCAACACCTTCGACATCCAGGCCATGCGGGTGCGCAAGGGCGGCTTCGAGCTGGAGTACACCCAGCCGCTGTCGCAGGAGACCGCCGAGAACCTGGTGAGCCACTACCGGGCCGAGCAGTGGCGCTACACCCCGACCCGCGACTACGGCGGCCCGAAGATCGCCGAGGAGACCTTGGAAGTGACCTCGGCGAAGCTGTCCGCCGACCGCAAGAAGGTCACCCTGGCGATCGACGGCCTCAAGCCGGGCCGCGTGGTGCACGTCCGCTCCCCGCGCCCGTTCAGCTCCGCGTCCGGCGAGACCCTGTGGAGCACCGAGGCCTGGTACACCCTCAACGCCCTGCCCGGCCCGCAGCCCGCACCCGGCCCGGTGTACGAGGCGGAGGAGGCGTCCCTGACCGGCGCGGCCGGCATCAACACCGACCACCGCGGATACTCCGGCAGCGGCTTCGTCGACCGGTACGGCACCCAGGGCGCCACGACCACCTTCGACGTCACGGCCGGCAAGGCCGGCGAATACGACGTGGGCCTGCGCTACTCCAACGGCCCGAACCCCTTCCAGGGCACCAAGTCCCTCTCCTTGTACGTCAACGGGCAGAAGGTGAGGCAGACGCAGCTGCGCAGCACCGGTGACTGGGAGACCTGGTCCACCCAGAGGGAGACGGTGCGCCTGCGCGCCGGGCACAACACCGTCGCCTACCGGGTCGACGAGGGCGACACCGGGCACGTCAACATCGACCTGATCACCGTCGACCGGCACGGCGCACCGGTCACCCTGTTCGACGGCCGGGGCCTGGACCGGTGGCAGCACACCGACGGGCGGCCGGTGCAGTGGCCGGTCGCCGGCGGGGCGGCGGAGGTCTGCTGCGGCGACATCCGCACCAAGGACAGCTACGACGACTTCCGGCTGCACGTCGAGTACTGGCTGCCGAAGCTGCCCCCGGACGTCACCGGTCAGGACCGCGCCAACAGCGGGGTCTACCTCCAGGACCGCTACGAGATCCAGATCCTGGACTCCTACGGTGACACCACCCCCGCCACCGACGAGGCGGGCGCCGTCTACCAGAAGAAGGCGCCCGACGTGAACGCCGCCCTCCCGCCGGAGACGTGGCAGTCGTACGACATCGTTTTCCGCGCCGCGCGGTACGACGCCGAGGGCCACAAGACGTCCGACGCCCGGATCACGGTGGTGTGGAACGGCAAGAAGATCCACGACGACGTGGCCGTCGACGGTCCGACGGGCGGCGGCGCCCCCGAGGGACCGGCGGCCGCGGCGATCCGGCTGCAGGACCACGGCAGCACGGTGCGCTACCGCAACATCCGCATCGAGCCGCTGAGGTGACGCGAGGCTGAGGAGGAGCAGGGTGGTGGCCGGGTCCGCGGGGACCCGGCCACACCCGTGTGGAGGCGCACCGTGCGGCGGGCTGCCGCTCTCCCGGACGGGGCGACGGCACGGCGTCGAGCGACTCGCCCACTTCATCCCGCGCGCGTGGGACGAGGCCCCGGGCGCCACCACCGCCTGCCTTGAGAGGGAGGCGTGGGAACACGGACTTCTCGCCGTCCGGGACGCCCGGACGGCGAAGCCGGAGGGCGGGCACCTGCGGCCGGTGGCAGGCTGAGGCCGTAGGCCAGCTCCGAAAGGACCTCGCGGTGATCACCACTGACTTCGCCCCCGGCTCGCCCTGCATGCTCGACCTCGGCGTCCCCGACGTCCCGGCCGCCGCCGCCTTCTACGGCGCGGTCCTCGGCTGGGACTACGAACCGATGGACGAGGACGTCGAGGGCGGCATGTTCCGCAAGGACGGCAAGATGGTCGCCGGCCTGGGCAAACTCACCGAGGAGGGCGCCCGGCCGGCCTGGATGATCTACTACACCGTCTCCGACGCGGACGCCACGACCCGGGCCGTGGAGAGCGGCGGGGGCACCGTCCGCGTCCCTCCGATGGACATCGAGCAGTGGGGCCGGATGGCGCAGTACAGCGACCCGCTGGGCGGCCAGTTCGCCGTGTGGCAGCCCAAGGAGAGCGCCGGCGTCGACCTGGTCGACGAGCCCGGCTCGCTGTGCTGGACCGAGCTGTACACGAGCGACGCGACCGCGGCCCGGCAGTTCTACGGGGACGTCCTCGGGTGGCGGTTCAGCGACATGCCGATGCCGGGCGACGAGGGCACGTACACCCTGATCACGCCGTCCGGGCTGCCCGAGGAGCGGATGCACGGCGGTCTGCTCCAGGTCGGCGAGGACGCCCTGTCGCTGGCGGGCGGGCGGCCGTACTGGCACCCGGTGTTCGCGGTCGCCGACTGCGACGCGGCCGTCGCCCAGGTCACCGGGAAGGGCGGCAGTGTGCAGATGGGCCCCGTGGACGCGGAGGGGGTCGGCCGGATGGCCCTGTGCCTCGATCCCTTCCGGGCCGACTTCGTCCTGCTCACCCCGTCGGGGAGCTGACGGACCGGGCGGTCAGGCGGCGGGACCGGCCCTCCGGGCGCGGGCGGTCAGCCGGCGGGGTCGGCCCGCCGGGCCTCCACCTCGATCTCGATCTTCATCCGGGGATCCGCGAGCCCGCGGACCATCATGGTCGCGGTCGGCCGCCCCTCCCCGGAACAGCGGCGCGGCACCGGCCGGCACGGCTCGAAGTCCTCGCGGTCGCAGGAGATAGCGCACCCGACGTCGTAAGCCGCGCCGGCGGAGGCGGGGTGCCGACGTGGTGTCGGTGAGATGCGCACGTCGGTGCGTCGTGAGCGGCACGCCGGGCGGTCGTCGCGCACCGCCCGGGCCGTAGATCATGGCCGCATCGTAGGTGATCGTCAACTCGCCGTGCCATGATGGGAGGACAAGAGACTGGTCGGCGTCAGGGTGCCGGCTCGTGGGTCCTGGCAGTCGCCCCCTATCAGGGCAGTCGGATCCGCCATCGTCGGCCCCCCCGCCAGGGGCATCGCCTTTGGGCTCACAACCCCCTAGAAGGGGGCCGCCCACCATGCACTTCACCACACACATCGACGGTTCCACCGCACGGATCACCGTGCACGGAGACATCGACTACGACACCTTGCCCGCTCTCCGCGCCGCCGCCGGCGGGCTGCCGCCGAGCGTGACCGAACTGGTCTGGGACCTGGAACACGCCCGTTTCATGGACGTCGCCGGTCTCCACCTGCTGTTCGAGGAGAAGACACCGGAGTATCCGCTCCGCAAGACGACGGTGACCAACCTCGCCCCCCAGCCGCTGCGGCTGCTGGTTCTCGCCGCCGAGGTCAGGCCCGACCTGGAATTCAGCCGGCTCTTCCCCGACACGCCGACGGCCCTGCTCGACGACTGACAGGGGGCCGGCCGTCCCGCCCCCGTCCGCCGCCGCACCGGTGGCGTGGTACGCACGGACCTGCCGGGGTACACGGCAGCACTGGCGCCCCCGAGGGGCCGCAATCGTGTCCATGAGACGAGGGAAGCCGGAAGCGGGGAACCGCCATGGAACCTGACGACCAGATCATGCGAGGCCCGGGGGAGCGGCGCGTCGCCGAGGCGGCGGAACGGATGGTGGAGGAGGGGCGCCCACGTCTGCACCGCACCTGGATCTCGCTGGTGGCCACCTCGCTGCTCGGCGGTATCGACGTGGGCGTGGGCGTCATGACGCTGCTGTTCGTGCAGCACGAGACCGGCAGCGACCTCCTGGCCGGCCTGGCCTTCTCCGTGGGGCTGATCGCCCTGCTGCTGGGGCACAGCGAACTGTTCACGGAAGGCTTCCTGGTCCCGGTCGCCACCGTGATCGCCGGCGCGGCCACCTGGCTCGGCCTGCTGCGGATGTGGGCGACGGTCCTGGTGATGAACCTGGTCGGCGGATGGGCGTTCCTCTGGATCGTGATGCGGGCCTTCCCGGAGCTGCACGGCACGGCGGCCGTGGCGGGCGCGAAGTTCGTCGACGGCGGGTACTCCCTGAGCACCTTCTGCCTGGCCGTACTGGGCGGCGGCGTCATCACGCTCATGACCCGCATGCACCAGGGCACCGAATCCATGACCGGGAAGATCGTCGCATCGGTCTCGGCGGCGTTCGTGCTCGCCGGGCTCGGACTCTGGCACTCCGTCCTGGACTCCCTGATCGCGTTCGCCGGCCTGCACGCCGGCGGCACGTCCTACGGGTACGGCGACTGGCTGGTGTGGCTGGCCTGGGCGGTCCTCGGCAACGTCGTGGGCGGCCTGCTGCTGACGACGGCACTGCGCCTCGTGCGCAGTGCGCCGGTGCTGAGCGAGGACAAACCCTCGACGAAGGCCGGGGGCGCCTGAGCCCTGGCGCCGCCGGCCTTTCCCGCGAGGCTTCAGCGGTCCTGCGACAGGTGCAGCAGGTCGGCGAAGGTGCCCCCGGCGTGGACCAGGTCGTCGTAGGTGCCGTGCTCGGTGATGCGGCCCTGTTCCATGACGACGATGTGATCGGCGATCCTGGTGTTCTCCAGGCGGTGGGTCACCACGATGGTGATGCGGTCGCCCGCGATCGCCTTGATCCGCTCGAAGATGCCGTGCTCCCCGCGGGGGTCCATCTGCGACGTCGGCTCGTCGAGGATCAGCAGCGGCGGACGCCGGTACAGGGCCCGGGAACAGGCGAGCCGCTGCCACTGGCCGCCGGACAGTTCGGCACCGCCGAAGATCTCACGGGCCAGGAGCGTGTCGAGACCGCGGGACAGGCCCTGCACCGCGTCGCGCATCCCGACCGCGTCGACCGCCTCCCACACCTCGTCGTCGCCCGCGCCGCGCGGCTGCCCGAGCGTCACGTTCTCGCGCACCCGCAGCGGCCACTGGGCGAAGATCTGCGGCACCAGACCGGTGCGGCGCCACACCGACGCGGGGTCGGTGTCCGCGAGGTCGACGCCGTTCCAGGTGACCCGGCCCTTGTCCGCGACGTAGATGCCGGTGATCAGCCGGGTCAGGGTGCTCTTGCCGGACCCGTTGACGCCGACGACGGCGAGGATCTCGCCGCGCCGCAGCGTCAGCGACACGCCGTCCACGGCGGGCCTCTCCTTGCCCGGATAGCGGTAGGTGACCTCCTCGAGGCGGATCTCCTCGACCCGGGCTCCCACCTCTTCCCGCCCCCGCCGAGGGGCCCGCGCGGCGGCGTCGTCGAGGAACGCCTGCATGTCGCTGAGGTACAGGCTGGTGTGGAACACCGCGGCGCCGTTCATGACGACCTGGGACAGCGCCGCCAGCGTCGTCTGCACGGCGATCACCGCCGTGGCGGCCACGGCCGGGGCGATGCGCCCGGTGGCCGCGAGCCAGGCGAGCATTCCCCAGGTCAGTACCAGGAACCCGCCGCCGGCGAGGGACGACAGCAGGGCGATCCGCAGGGTGCGCGGGGCGGCGGCCAGCGACCGCCGGTCCACCCGCTCGGACAGGGCGCGGTACCAGTGGAGGATGTAGTCGGTCATGCCGTTGGCGCGGACCTCGTCGGCGTACTTCGGGGTGGTCGCCCACCAGCGCGTCATGCCCCGCACGGTGCGGTCGGCGACGTTCGCGTAGTGGATCTCGTAGTCGACGCGCGCGGTGAGGACGGCTCCCGCGCCCGCCGGGGCGACGGCCAGCAGGAGCAGCGGCAGCATCAGCGGGTTCAGCACCGACAGGACGCCGCCGGCGGTGACCATCTTGATGAGCGCGGCCATGAAGCGCTGGGCGTCCGTCACCATGACGTGCGTGCGCATCACGCCCATCTCGGCCGCCTCCTGACGGTCGGCGAACCCGTCCACGGCGTACGCCTCGGCCTCCACCCGGCACACCGCTTCGACCAGCGCGCAGTCGGTCTCCGTGGTCAGCCGGGGGGTGATCCGCCGCTCGGCGTACGTGGCCAGCGCGACCGACGCCCGGGCGACGGCGCTCGCCGCAGCGACGACGACGAGCGCCGGAAGCGCACCGCGCAGCCGGTCCTCGACCGCGCCCGAGCCGAGCAGCGGGCCCATCGCCCTGGCCGTCGCGGTCAGCAGGAGGGCCGCGGACACCCCGGTCACCAGCTGGCAGGTGAGGAGCATCAGCACGGCCCGGCGGTCGGTCTGCCACGCCATGGCGCAGATCCGCCGCAGCACCGCGGGGAGCTGGGAGCACAGGGCGCGGAAGCCGACCTGCCCGAGCGGGTTGACGGAGTGGTGTCCCGAGAAGGTGATCTCGGCGGGCGGCGGGGGCGGGGCGGCCTGGGTGGTGGGTCGGGTCACGGCACTTCTCCCTGCTGGTCCGAGGGGTGAGGGCGACGGCACCCGGCTCAACGAGGAGGCCGCCGGTATCGAACACACGTGTTTCGGACGACGTCCTGCCCGTGCGGGACGCGGCGGCCGGGGTACGAGTGCTTGGGCGCCGGGGGCGGTCGAGTGACCCCGGGTGGCCGAAACGCCGATGAGGGAGGCACCCCGTAAGGGGCGCGGGGAACTGCGCGACCAGCCCCCGACGGCCCGCAGCCGCCGTGTGAGCAGCTTCACCCCTCCCGCTTTTGCCTAAATGCTTTAGGTAATGGCACACTCGTTGTAGCCGAAAGAGGGGATCGCTCATGGCTCCGCGCGTAGGACTCACCACCGAGCGCCTGACCGAAGCAGGCGCGGACCTCGCCGACGAGGTGGGGTTCGATCAGGTGACCGTCTCGGAGCTCGCCCGGCGCTTCGACGTCAAGGTGGCGAGCCTGTACTCGCACCTGAAGAACTCGCACGACCTCAAGACCCGCATCGCGCTCCTCGCCCTGGAGGAGCTGGCCGACCGCGCCGCCGACGCGCTCGCCGGACGGGCCGGCAAGGACGCCCTGGTCGCCCTGGCGAACGTCTACCGCGACTACGCCCGGGAGCACCCCGGCCGCTACGCGGCGGCCCAGTTCCGGCTCGACCCGGAGACCGCCGCGGCCAGCGCGGGAGTGCGGCACGCCCGGATGACCCGGGCCCTGCTGCGCGGCTACGACCTGGACGAACCGGATCAGACCCACGCCGTCCGCCTGCTGGGCAGCGTCTTCCACGGCTACGTCAGCATCGAGATGGGCGGCGGCTTCAGTCACAGCGCGCCCGACACGGAGGAGACCTGGTCCCGCGTCCTCGACGCGCTGGACGCCCTCCTGCGCACCTGGCCGCCCGCGCCCTGACCCCGCGGCGCCCCCTCCCGCCCCCGCCACCCCCTCCACGGACGGACCGAGACATGACCTCCGCACCCCTTGCCCACACCACACCCGTCACCGCGGACCTCGTGCGCGGTGCCCTCGACCTGGAGCAGACGCACGACGGCCTGCTGCCGCACCGCCTGCCCGCCTGGGCGCGCGCGCAGAACACCGACGGACAGCTCGCCATGGCCGAGTCCCAGCCCTCCGGCGTCCGCCTGGTCTTCCGTACCCGGGCCACCGTCGTCGAGCTCGACACGGTCCCCACCAAGCGCGTCTACGCGGGCGCCCCGCCCCGCCCGGACGGCCGGTACGACCTGGTCGTCGACGGCGAGCAGGCGGGGCAGGCATCCGCGACCGGCGGCAACACCGTCACCATCGACATGTCCACCGGGAACGCCGAGATGAGCTCCGGGCCCGCGGGCGGCGTGCGCTTCGACGGCCTGGCCGACCGCGACAAGACCGTGGAGATCTGGCTGCCGTACAACGAGATCACCGCGCTCGTCGCCCTGCGCACCGACGCCCCGGTGGAGCCGGCGCCGCCCTCGGGCCGGCGGACCTGGGTGCACCACGGCAGCTCCATCAGCCACGGCTCCGACGCGGCGAGCCCCACCACCACCTGGCCCGCGCTCGCCGCGGCGGCCGGCGGGGTGGAACTGGTCAACCTGGGCTTCGGCGGCAGCGCCGTGCTCGACCCGTTCGTCGCCCGGACGATACGCGACACGCCGGCCGACCTGATCAGCCTGAAGATCGGCATCAACCTCGTCAACGCCGACGTGATGCGGTTGCGCGCGTTCGGTCCCGCCGTGCACGGTTTCCTGGACACCGTCCGGGAGGGGCACCCCGACACCCCGCTGCTGGTCGTCTCGCCGATCCTGTGCCCCATCCACGAGGACACCCCCGGCCCCACGGCCTTCGACTACAGCCGGCTCGCCGAGGGGAAGCTGTCCTTCACCGCCTCCGGCGACCCGGAGGAGCGGGCCGAGGGCAAGCTGACGCTGAACGTGGTGCGCGACGAACTGGCACGCATCGTGGAGGAGCGTGCGAAGGACGACCCGCGCCTTCACTACGTCGACGGCCGCGTGCTGTACGGCGAGGCGGACCACGCCGAACTGCCGTTGCCGGACCGGCTGCACCCCGACGCGGCCGCCCACCGCCGCATCGGCGAGCACTTCGCCGCCCACGTCTTCGCGGACGGCGGCCCCTTCGCCGACGCCGAGAGCTGACCGGGGCCGGCCGCCCCGTCCCCGGGGCGGCCGTTCGCGGTCGAGGTCAAGATCCGCAAGCACAATCACTGTTGACGCACAGTCACCTCTGCGCAAAGCCTGGACAGCCGCCGAACCTCGTGTTGTCATTCCGCTGCACACCGGATTTCCAACGTTGGAATAACTCCCGGCGGAGCTGACGGCCACCCCCGTTCCGCCGTGGCCCCATGCCCCCAGCGCGAGGAAAGGTTCGATGACCAGACAACACCCCCGCCCGCGATCCAGATGGTGGGCCGTGCTGACCGTGACAGCCCTGGCCCTGTCCACGGGCGCCCTGGCGCCCGCGGCGACGGCCGCGGCACCGGCAGCCGACGGTGCGTCCGCCGCCCGGGCCGCCGACAGCGACGTGACGGTGCACGGGCTGAAAGGCGAGTACTTCCGCATGTCGGCACCCGGCGCCCGGGACTTCGCCGAACTCGGTGGCACCCAGCTCGAGCCGCAGATCAACCTCGCCGGTCTGGCCGGCACGTTCGAGGAGCTCACCGGGCAGACGGAGCACACCACCGCCCGGTGGACCGGCCAGATCGAGGTGCCGAAGACCGACGACTACACCTTCCACGCCATCGGCGACAACGGCTTCCGCCTCTTCATCGACGGCGAGCCGGTCATCGACCACTGGGAGCCCGACTGGGACCGCGAGCAGACCAGCGCCCCGGTCACCCTGACGGCCGGCAAGAAGTACGACTTCCGCATGGAGATGTTCCAGGACGTCGGCGGGGCGAACATGTTCCTGCGCTGGTCCACGCCGACGCTCCCCAAACAGCTCGTCCCCATGACGGCGTTCACCCCGCCCGCCGACTTCGAGGTCTACCCCGTCGAACTGACCGTGGGCCGGGACGGACGCACGCTGCGCGCCCGCTTCGACGGCCGGGTGAGCGATCTCGCGCGGGTGGCCGGGCACCTCAAGGTCGAGGCCGACACCACGGCCATGCCGATCACGTCGGTGAGGACCGTCCCCGGTGACCGCGACTCCCTCCAGGTCACCCTCTCCGAGGCGATCCAGAAGAACCAGACGGTCCGCGTCGTCTACGACGGCGAGGGCGGCCTCAAGGCCGGCGGCGAGACCGTACCCCGTGTCGCCCGCTACGCCGAGAACGTCTCCACCCACCGCCTCACCACCCCGTGGGGCGACAAGGTGAACAAGAACAACCCGCTGCCCGAGTACCCGCGCCCCCAGCAGGTCCGCACGCAGTGGAAGAACCTCAACGGGCCGTGGCAGTTCAGCGGCGCGAAGGCGGGGGAGCAGCCCGTCTTCGGCAAGAACCTGAACGAGAAGATCATCGTGCCGTTCCCGGCGGAGTCGCTGCTCTCCGGGATCGAGCGGCACGAGGACCACATGTTCTACCGCAAGCTCGTGGACGTGCCGAAGAACTGGAAGGTCGGCAAGGGCGGCAAGGAAAGACTCAAGCTGAACTTCGGCGCCGTCGACTACCAGGCCCGCGTCTGGGTCAACGGCAAGAAGGTCGCCGACCACACCGGCGGCTACAACGCGTTCAGCGCCGACATCACCGACGCGCTCAAGCGCAAGGGCCCTCAGGAGATCGTCGTCGCGGTCACCGACACCGGAGGCGCCGACCAGCCGCTCGGCAAGCAGTCCACCAGCCCCGGCGGCATCTGGTACACCCAGTCCTCCGGCATCTGGCAGACCGTGTGGATGGAACCCGTCGCCGAGACGTCCATCGACAACGTCGTCACGACGCCGGACATCGACACCGGGACCCTCGCCGTGACCGTCGAGTCGGCCGGCGCGTCCGCGAAGGCACGCGTCGAGGCCGTCGCCCGCGACCACCGCGGCAAGGTCGTCGGCAAGGTGACCGGCCCGGCCGGCAAGCAGTTGAACCTGCCCGTGGCCGACCAGCACCTGTGGAGCCCGGACGACCCCTACCTCTACGACCTCGACGTCACGCTGAAGGACGGCCGCTCCACCGACACGGTCGACAGCTACTTCGGCATGCGGAAGATAGGCATCGAGGACGTGGGCGGCTACAAGAAGCTCGTCCTCAACGGCAAGCCCGTCTTCTCCCTCGCCACCCTGGACCAGGGTTTCTGGCCCGACGGCCTCTACACCGCGCCCAGCGACGACGCCCTGGCGTTCGACCTGAAGGCGCACAAGCAGCTCGGCTTCAACGCCGTCCGCAAGCACATCAAGGTGGAGTCGCCGCGCTGGTTCTACCACGCGGACCGGCTCGGCCTGCTGGTCTGGCAGGACTTCGTCTCCGGCAACATCACGAACGAGACCGGTCAGAAGGCCTTCGTCGACCAGGGCAGGGAGATGATGCGCCAGCACCACAACTCGCCCTCCGTCATCGGCTGGATCGTCTTCAACGAGGGCTGGGGCGAGTGGAACCGCGAGGAGACCGGCAAGCTCACCGACGCCGTCAAGGCCGCCGACCCCTCCCGCGTCGTCAACGCCCACAGCGGGGTCAACTGCTGCAACAGCAAGGGTGACTCCGGCCGTGGCGACATCATCGACCACCACGACTACACCAACGAGGACCCGCCCTTCCCGGACCACCGCGCGGCCATGGACGGCGAGCACGGCGGCTTCACGCTGCGCTCCCCGGGGCACATGTGGCCCGGCCCGCCCACCGTCATCTACAGCGGCGTGGACAGCAAGGAGGCACTGACCCGCAAGTACGTGGAGAACACCGAGAGGTTCTACCTCGACCAGGCCGGCGCCGAGCTGTCCGGCTCGGTGTACACCCAGATCACCGACCTGGAGAACGAGCTCAACGGCCTCTACACGTACGACCGCCGGGAGATCAAGGTCGACCCGGAGCAGGTGCGCGACATCAACCTCAAGGTCGTCGCGGCCGGCGCGGCGGCGGGCCGGCGGGAGCGACTCAAGGGCGGCGGCCACTGGTCCCTCGACGAGGGCACCGGCACCACCGCCGAGGACAACGGTCCGAACGGCAAGACGCTGAAGCTCACCCCGGGCACCACCTGGACCACCGGGGTCAGCGGCAGCGCGCTGAAGTTCGACGGCAGCGGGCAGTTCGCCCAGACGGACGGGCCGGTGCTCGACACCACCGGCAGCTACACGGTCTCCGCCTGGGTCACCCTCGACGCGCTGCCGGGCAACTACGCCACCGCCGTCAGCCAGGACGGCCGGCGCCAGGCGAGCCCCTTCTACCTCCAGTACGGCCAGGGCGCCTTCGCCTTCAGCACCCCCGACGGCAGGCGGGCACGCCTGGAGACCCGGCCCGAACTCGGGCGCTGGTACCACCTGGTGGGCGTCCGGGACGGCGCCACCAACCAGATCACGCTGTACGTCGACGGACAGAAGGCGGCGACCGTCACGGGCGGCCCGAACTACGTGGGCTCCGGTCCCCTCGCGGTGGGCCGCGCCAAGTGGAACGGTGACGACACCGACTTCTGGAACGGCTCCGTGGACGAGGTCCACGCCTACGACAAGGCGCTCACCGCCGAGGAGGTGACCGCCCTCCACCAGGCGGAGAAGCCGTAACACCGGCACGACGAGGGGGCGGACGCCACGGCGACCGCCCCCTCTCGCGTGCCCGTCATCCCCGGGCCGGTGTACGGCTCAGGGTGTCCAGGGCGCCTCCACCGCCCAGGTCGTGTCCTCGGTGAACAGGGCGGGGGAGTCGTAGGCGCGCGTCCCGCCCGGGACCGCCAGCCACAACTCGGCGTCGTAGTGGCGCAGATACTGTCCGGGGAAGTTGTACGCGGACAGCCGGACCCCGCCGTTCGCTCCCCGTACCGGGCAGAACGTGGCGTCGGCGCGGAACAGGTCGCCGCTGCCGCCCTCCTTGTGCACGCGCGACCCGCGGTGCCGCAGGTACTCGCCCTGGTAGTTGCGCGACTCGAACGAGTAGCAGGAGGTGTCCGCCAGGCCGGGAACGATCCGCCAGGTGGCGTCGGCCTTCAGCAGCGCACCGCTGCCGCCGTTCACCACCTCGGTGAACGCGGCGCCGTCCTTGTGCCGCAGGTAGCGGTCCGTGTGGCCGGGCGTGGTGACACGCAGGGACCGGAACTGGCCGGTGGGCAGGGTCACCGGGGCGGCCGGTGAGCGTGAGGCGTCGATCAGCGCCCGGTTGGCCGCCCGGACCCGTGCCTCGTCCACCTTGACCACCTGGCGGTCGTAGGTGAGCAGGCCGTTCGCCTCGTTCTCCACGTCGGTGATCTCGGTGTAGACCGCGGCGGACAGGCCCCGGGGCAGGCGCACCTCGCGGATGCCGTCGAGGAGCCCGACGAACCGGTTGTTCAGATGGGCGAGGTCCGGCTGGTCCTCGTAACTGAAGCCGCCACCCGGGTACCACTCGTGACCCGCAACCTTGAAGCCCAGTCCGCCGTACTCGCCGAGCACCGCGGCCCGGGTGGAGCTGGGCACCGTCGTGCCGGGTCCGACGTAGACGTGGTGGTCGACGACGTCGCCGTTCCCGCCGTCGACGGCACCGCAGCAGTTGACCCCGCTCATGTTGTCCACCAGCCGCGACGGGTCGTACGCCCTCACCTCGTTCGCGATGCGCGCCTGGTCGTACTGGCCCCAGCCCTCGTTCTGGTTCACCCACATGATGACCGACGGGGAACTGCGGTGCTGGTCGATGACCCGCCGGTACTCGGCCTCCCACTGGGCGCGCCCCGCCGCGTCGGGCGTGCGCTCCATGGACGGCATGTCCTGCCAGACCAGCGGCCCGAGCCGGTCGGCCCAGTGGAACCAGCGCTGCGGCTCCACCTTGATGTGCTTGCGCACCATGTTGAAGCCCAGGTCCTTGTGCTTCTGCAGGTCGAACCGCAGGGCCGCGTCGGTCGGCGCGGTGTAGATGCCGTCGGGCCAGTAACCCTGGTCCAGGGTGCCGGTCTGGAACACGAACTGACCGTTGAGCACGGGCCGCAGGACACCGTCCACCCGGGCGAGACCGACGGTGCGCATGCCGGTGTAGCTGCCGACCGAGTCGACCGTCGTCGACCCGGACAGCAGGCCGGCGCGCACGTCGTAGAGGAAAGGGTCGTCGGGTGTCCAGCGGTGGGCGTTCGGCACCGGGACGGTGAACTCCGCGCCGACCGGACCGGTGGCCGTGCCGACCGCGGTACCGCCGGAGGAGACGGTGACACGGGCCTGGTGTCCGTTCGTCCCGGAGCCCCGTACGGTGACCTTGAGTCGGTTGTTCACGAGGTCCGGCACCATGTCGAGGCGGGTGATGTGCGCCGCCGACGTGGGCTCCAGCCACACCGTCTGCCAGATGCCGGAGGCGGCCGTGTAGAAGATGCCCCCACCCGGGTGCGGGGTGACGTCGTTCAGCCGCTGCTTGCCGACCGCCTGGGTGCCGGTCTGGGTGGGGTCCCACACGGAGACGACGATCGTGTTGGCGCCGCCCCGGTCCAGCAGGTCGGTGATGTCGTACGAGAAGCCGTCGAAGCCGCCGTCGTGAACGGCGCCCGCCTGCCGGTCGTTGACCCACACGGTGGTGCGCCAGTCGCTCGCGCCGAAGTGCAGCTGGACGCGCCGGCCGTCCCAGCCGGACGGGACGGTGAAGGTGCGCTTGTACCAGAGCTTGTCGTTCTGCGTGATCCGGCGCTGGATGCCGGAGAGCGCCGACTCGGCGACGAACGGCACCCGGATCTGCTCGGGGAACACGGCGGGCCGGCCGGCGTCCGCCGAGGTGACGGCGAAGTCCCAGATGCCGTTGAGGTTCGCCCAGTCGGGGCGGGTGAGCTGCGGGCGCGGATACTCCGGCAGCGGGATATCGACCGGAACCTGGTTGGTCCACGGCGTGGTCATCGGCGCCGGCTTCGGCGTCCACGCCGCCGGCGCCGCGGTCGCGGCCCCGGGAACGATGAGGGCGGTGCCGGCCAGCAGGGCCAGCACCGCCAGGACGGCCGCCGTCCACCGTGGTCTCGGGCGGCCGGCGGGCGGGACGGGTGCGGGTGTCCTACGCATCGTCACTCCTCGGGAAGTGGGGGTGGGAGACGTGCGCGTGCGAGAAGCGGCCGGCCGCGCGAGGAGCGTGACCGGCCGCCGTACCGGACGCGGCGGCGGGAGCCAGGAGGCCCGCCGCCGCGCCCGGGGTCTACAACAGTTGCCGTCGGCGCCCCAGCCAGGTCTGGGCGACGACCACCACGGCCAGGAAGGCGCCGCTGACGACCTGCTGGTAGGAGGAGTCCAGCGAGCCGATCTGGTTGATGACGTTCTGGATCACCTTCAGCAGCAGCACCCCGACCAGCGACCCGCTGACGTAGCCGAGCCCGCCGGTGAGCAGCGTGCCGCCGATGACGACGGCGGAGATGGCCTCCAGCTCCATGCCGTTGCCGAGGATGGTCACCCCGGAGGCTAGCCAGGCGGCGTTCAGCGCCCCGGCGAGGCCCGCCAGCACCCCGGACAGGGTGTAGACGAGGATCTTGGTGCGGGCCACCGGGGCACCCATCAGCGCCGCCGCGTCCTCGTTGCCGCCGACCGCGTACACGTGCTGCCCGAACCGCGTCCGGCGCAGCACGACCGCCCCGGCGACGAACAGCGCCAGCATGATCCACACCGGGTTGCCCAGGCCGAGCGTGCTGCCCTGCCCCAGCTCGGCCAGGAACGAGCCCTTGCCGATGAGATAGGTGTCGGCCCCCTCGTCGGTGATCGCCAGCATCAGACCCCGCGCGCCGAGCATGGCCGCCAGGGTGACGATGAACGGCGCCAGGCGGGAGCGGGCCACCAGCAGGCCGTTGACCACACCGATCGCCCCGCACACCACCAGCGGCAGCAGCAGCGCCACCAGCGTCCCGTGCCGGGAACCCCAGGCCGCGAGCACCCCGCCGAGCGCGAACAGCGAGCCGACCGACAGGTCGATGCCCCCGGTGATGATCACGAACGTCATACCGAGCGCGACGATCGCCAGGAACGCCGAACTCGTCGCCATGTTGCTGACGTTGTCGCCCGTGGCGAACGAGTCGAAGCTGAACGTCGCCACCAGGGAGACGATCACCAGCACCGCCAGCGCGCCGTGCTGCTGGACCAGGGCGGTCAGCCGCTCGGACCGCGCCGGCCCCACGGGCCCGTCGCCAGCCGTCCGCCCGCGGCCGTCCACGCTCACCGGCGTCTGCGTCTTCGTGACGGTCATCGCTTCCCCCGTCCCCGCGCCGCGTAGACGGCGGCCACGATCACTACGGCCTGCGCGATCTGCGTCCACGACGGCGGCAGATCATGCTTGATCAGCGTGGCGGTGAGCAGCTGGATGAGGACCGCGCCCGCCACCGTCCCGGCGATGTTGACCCGGCCGCCGGTGAGCGGCGTCCCGCCGACCACGACGGCGGTGATGGCGGACAGCTCCATCAGATTGCCCAGCGACGTCGGGTCGCTGGCCTGAAGCCGGGCGGTGGCGAGCACCCCCGCCACGGCGGCGAGCAGCGCGCTGATCACGTACACGAGGATCAGTACGCGGCGCACCGGCAGCCCCGCGAGCTGCGCGGCCGGACGGCTGTCGCCGATCGCGAGCAGCTGCCGTCCGAAGGTGGTGCGGCGCACCACGAACGCCACCAGCAGCGCCAGCACGGCGGCGATCAGGAAGAGGTACGGGATCCCCAGCACGTCACCGGAACCCAGCGACGCCAGCTGCGGGTTGCGCAGGTCCTCGAGCTGCGGCAGCAGCACCAGGGCCACGCCCCGCCCGCCCACCATCAAAGCCAGTGTCGCCACGATGGGCTGCACCCCGACCAGCGCCACCAGCGCCCCGTTCGCCAGCCCGACCACGGCGGCGAACACCGCCACCACGAGCAGCGCGGGCACCAGGCCGTAGCCCAGGTAGAGGGCGGTCACGGAGGCCGCCAGCGCCATCACGGCACCCACCGACAGGTCGACGCCCTCGGTGCCGATGACCAGGGCCATGCCCAGCGCGACGATGATGACGGGCGCCACCTGCACGGCCTGGGTGCGGAAGTTCTCCACGGACAGGAAGTGCGGCGTGATGGCGATGTTGACGGCCAGCAGCAGCGCCACGCCGGCGTACACGCCGTACGTCTGCAGCCACTGCAGGGCGCGGGCCTTGTCGAGCGGGACGGTCTTGAGAGCGGCTTCAGCCATCGGTGGCCGCCCCCTCGACCGCGTCCCGGTCCGGGGAGTGCCCGGCGATGGTCCGCATCAGTTCGTCCTCGGTGACCTCGTCGCCGGTCAGCTCGCCGACGACGGCACCGTCCTTCAGTACGACCACGCGGTCGGACCCTTCGATCAGTTCCTCCAGGTCGGAGGAGATGAGCAGGACGCCCAGGCCGTCCGCGGCCAGTTCGTCCACGAGCTTCTGCACCTCGGCCTTGGCGCCGACGTCGATGCCCCGGGTGGGCTCGTCGAGGAGGAGCACCTTCGGGTTCATCGCCAGCCAGCGGGCGAGCAGCACCTTCTGCTGGTTGCCGCCGGAGAGTTCACCGACCTTCTGCTGCGGCGAGGACGCCTTGATGCGCAGCCGCTCGATGAAGGTGTTCACGATGCTGTCGACGCGGGCCTCGGAGACCAGCCCGAAGCGGGAGAGCCGGGGGAGCACGGCCAGCGAGATGTTCTCGCGGACCGACAGCCCGGGCACGATGCCCTCGCTCTTCCTGTCCTCCGGCAGGAGACTGACGCCCGCCCGGATCGCGGCCGGTGTGGAACCCCCGCGCAGGGGCACCCCGGCCACCGTCACCCGGCCCGAACTCGTCGCCAGCGCACCGGAGATGGCCTTCGCCGTCTCGGTGCGTCCGGAGCCCAGCAGCCCGCCGAGGCCCACGACCTCGCCCGGCCGGATGCTGACCGACACCCCGCGCAGCTGGTGGGGGACCGTCAGGTCCGCCGCCTCCAGCACCGGCCGGGTGTCGGTGGCGTGGTGGTCGCCGGTGAACTTCGTCAGTCCCTCCGACCGCACCTCGCCCAGCTCCCGGCCCAGCATCGTGGACACCAGGGAGAGCCGGTCCAGGTCGGCGAGGCGGCCGTGGTGGACCCGTCGGCCGTCGCGCAGCACGGTGACCGTGTCGCACACGGCGTACAGCTCGTCGAGCCGGTGGCTGACGTAGACGACGGCGATGCCCTCGTCGCGCAGCCGGCGGATGACCGAGAACAGCGTCTCGACCTCCCGCGGCTCGAGGGACGAGGTCGGCTCGTCCATGATGACGATGCGCGCCTCGCTCGCCACCGCCCGGGCCAGGGCGACCATCTGCTGGGCGCCGACGCCGAGGCTGCGCAGCGGCCGCCGTACGTCGACCCGGACGCCGTAGGCGCCCAGGGTCTCCTCGGCCTCGCGGTGCATACGGGCGAAGTCCAGCAGGCCGAACCTGTTCCGCGGCTCGCGGCCCAGGAACAGGTTGCGGGCCACGCTCAACAGCGGGATGAGATTGACCTCTTGGTAGATCGTCGAGATGCCGGCCTTCTGCGCCTCCAGCGGGGTCGCGAAGGACACCTCACGCCCCTGGAAAACGATGTCTCCGGCGTCGGGCCGGTACACACCGGTGAGGAGCTTGATGAGGGTCGACTTGCCGGCGCCGTTCTCGCCGATCAGGGCGTGGACCTCACCGGCGTGCAGGGTCAGGTCCACGTCGTCCAGGGCCCGGACGCCGGGAAACGTCTTGCTCAGTCCGCGGACGGCGAGGACTTCGGCGGGGGGAGCCACCTGTGCCTCCAGGATGAAAAGGGGTGACGGACGGACGGGGGCCCGGGGGCCGGGCCCCCGGCGACAGGCTCAGTAGGCCTTGCCGAGGTCCTGCTCGGCGTTGTCCGGGCCGTAGGCGCCGTCCTGGATGATGATGTCCTGGTGGACCTCCTTGCCCTGGGTGAAGTCGTCCAGGGTCTGGAAGGCCAGCGGGCCGAACCGCGGGTTGGACTCGACGACGCCGCTGATCCAGCCGTCCACGACGCCCTGGACGGCGTTGCGGGTGCCGTCCACCGTGACGATCTTGACGTCGCCGGCCTTCTTGCCTGCGCCCTTCAGCGCGGCCACCGCGCCCAGGCCCATCTCGTCGTTCTCCGCGTAGATGCCCTTGATGCCGGGCTTGGACTGGATGAGCTGCTCGGTGACCTGCTGGCCCTTCTCCCGGGCGAAGTCACCGGTCTGCTCGAAGACCACCTTCAGGGCGGGGGCCTTCTCGGCGACCCGCTCCTTGAAGCCCTTGGTGCGCTCGGTGGTGACGTTGTTGCCGGCCGAGCCGAGCAGGATGGCGACCTCGCCCTTGCCGCCGGTGGCCTCGATCATCTGGTCGGCGGCGCGGCGCCCCTGCTCGACGAAGTCCGAGGCGATGAAGGAGACGTAGTCCTTGCAGGCGGTGGCGTTGATCTTACGGTCGATGGTGACGATGGGGACCTTCTTGGCGGCGGCGGCCTGCAGCACCGGGTCCCAGCCGTCGGAGTTCAGCGGAGCGATGACGAGGAGGTCGGCGCCCTTGGCGAGCAGGTCCTGCACGTCGCTGATCTGCTTGGAGAACTGCGACTGGGCGTTGGCCGTGAGCAGCTTGACGCCTCTCTTGGCCGCCTCGTCCTTGATGGACTGCGTCTCGGCGATACGGAAGGGGTTGGCCTCCTTCTCCGACTGGGAGAAGCCGACCGTGGCGCCCTTCAGGTCGATCTTCTTGCCGCCGTAGGCGTCGACGGTGCAGGTCTTGCTGCCCGGCTTCGGCTCGGCCACCTTCTGGCCGGCGTCGGCCGCGGCCGTGGGCTTCTTGCCGTCCGCCGCGTCGTCCTCCGACTTGGCACAGGAGGTCGCGGTGAGGGCCACGGCGGCGGCCAGGGCCACGACCACGGGACGGGCGAGGGAAAGGGAACGGTGAGTGGTGCGCTGCATGGTGACCCCGATCCGGGTGACGCTGAAAGGGAACTGGGGAGCCGAAGGACGCGTGCGGTGGAGCTGCTCCCCCTGTGCACAACGGCGTCCGGTGCGCCGCCAAGGAGGTTTTACATCGTTGGAAGGAACCTGTAAACCCCTCGTGCACAAGGTCCGGAAGGGCGGAGCGGAAGGGGTGTCACGGGGAGTCGGCGCCCACGCCGAAGGCGCGCTTCCGGTAAGCGCGTGCGGTGACGGAGCGTTGAGTACGCCGTTGTGCGGCGCTTTGACGGGACCGGGACTCCGGGTGTCCGGCCATACGTGTCCCGCGTGGGAGCGCGAAGCCCGCGGCGCGGGGAGGGAGGTTGCGCGCGAAGCCCGCGGCGCGGGGAGGGAGGTTGCGCGCGAAGCCCGCGGCGCGGGGAGGGAGGTTGCGCGCGAAGCCCGCGGCGCGGGGAGGAGAGTGGTGTGGGGGCGTACGGCCGGTCAGTCCGGTCGCACGCCCGCCGCCGGGCGGCCCAAGGTGCTCTCCCGTTCGACCAGTTGGTAGTCCGCCCAGATGCGGCGCGGCTCCGGGGCCCGGTCGCCCAGGCGGGCCAGCACCGACTCCACCGCGAGGCGGCCGATGGCGGTCTTGTCCGGTGACACCGAGGTGAGGGTGACCGCGCCGAAACGGCCCTCGATCACGTCGTCGAAGCCCACCACCGCGATGTCCTCGGGCACGCGCAGTCCTCGTTCGTGCAGCACCCGCATCGCGCCGATCGCCATCGGGTCGTTGTAGGCGAACACCGCGTCCGGCCGGCGGCCGCTGTCCAGGATGTGCCGCATCGCCCGCGCGCCGTCGGCGTGCCCCCAGCCGTCGACGGCCGCGACCAGGCCCTCGTCCGCGGGCAGCCCCGCCGCCGTCAGCTCCTCGCGCCAGCCGCGGACGCGGAGCTGGGCCGGCTCGCTGCGGTCGCGCCGCGCCCCGATGAACGCCACCTCCCGGCGCCCGAGGCCGATCAGGTGCCGGACGGCGTCACGGGCGGCGGCCACGTTGTCGATCGCGATGTGGTCGTACGGCAGGTCGTAGTCCCGCTCGCCGAGCAGCACCAGCGGCACGTCCTGGTCGCGGTCGCGCAGGTCCTCGGTCCGCAGCTCGATGGGGCTGAGGATCAGCCCGTCGATGACCCGGGCCCGGAAGCCCTGGCTCACCAGCAGCTCCTGGTCGCGCGATCCGCCGGTGTGGTCGAGCAGCACGATGTAGTCGTGCTGGGCCGCCGCGTCGATGACGGAGGCGGTCAGCTCGGCGAAGTACGGGTTGCCGAGCTCGGGCAGGGCGAGCGCGATGATGCCCGTACGGCCCTTCCGCAGGTGGCGGGCGGCGAGGTTGGGCTGGTAGCCGAGCGCGTCGATGGACCGCTGGACCCGCTCGCGCATGGCCGGCGTGACGTGCTGGTAGTTGTTCACCACGTTCGAGACGGTCTTGATGGAGACCCCCGCGTGCGCGGCGACGTCCTTGAGGCTGACCCGCACGGCAATCCCTTCGTGAGCGGCCCGACTCGGTTGGCCGGTGCGGATGCGGTGCCGTCACCGAGAGTCGTGTGCCGAGCCGCTGGGCTCAAGTTTTACAACGTTATACACGCCGTCACCGGACGCTGACAAGGCGTGGGACGGGTGGTGCGGGGGGTGGCGTCCGGGCGGCCGCGGCACCCCCGCTCACGGGACGGAACCAGTTCCCTGAGCGGACCGACTGTGCCACGTGCCGGACTGTGCCGTCTCCCCCCACGACTGCGAGACCTCGCCGAAGACCACCGGGCCCGCTTGCCCGGCCCGTCGCGCCGGAAGGGACCGCCCACCCTGTGGGCCACCCCCTCACCCGCCCGAGCTCTCCCGCACGATCAGCCGGTGGCCGGCCGTCTCGTCGACGGCCGGGCCGCCGGGGCCGGCCGCCTCTATGCGGGCCAGCAGCAGTTCCACCGCCCGGCGGGCGATGCCCGGTTTGTCGGGGGCGACCGTGGTGAGCGTCGGGATGCTGTACCGGGTGGCCTCGATGTCGTCGAAGCCGACCACGTCCACGTCCCCCGGCACCGACCAGCCGTCCTCGTGCAGGGCGCGTACCGCGCCGAGGGCCAGGTGGTCGTTGAGGCAGAGCAGCGCGTCCGGCGGCTGCGGCAGCCGCATCAGGGTGCGCGCGGCGGCGGCGCCGTCGGCCCAGCGGAACGCGGGCACCGGCAGGATCAGGTCCTCGGACACGGTCAGACCCGCTTCCGTCAAGGCCTGTTGATGGCCGACCGTGCGCAGCCGTCCGGTGTTGTGCGTGCCCCGCAGGTCGCCGCCGACCACCGCGATGCGGCGCCGCCCCCGCGCCAGCAGGTGCGCGGTCGCCTCACGGGCCGCCGCCACGTTGTCGATCGCGACGTGGTCCGCGCTGCCGGGCAGGTTGCACTCGCCGAGCAGCACCAGCGGCAGCCGGGTGTCCCGGCCCTCCAGGTCGCGCGGCTGCAGGGCGAGCGGCGAGAGGACGACCCCGTCCGTGAACTGGGCGTCGAAGCCCTGCACGGCGGCCAGTTCCTTCTCGCGCCGCCCGCCGGTCTCCAGCAGCAGCGTGGTGCCGCCCTGCCGTTCGGCCTCGGCCATGACGTGCTTGGCCAGCTCGGCGAAGTAGGCGATGTCCAGGTCCGGCACGGCCAGCGCGATCACCCCGGTCCGGCCCCGGCGCAGCTGACGTCCCGCGATGTTGACCCGGTAGCCGAGGGCGTCGATGGCCTCGCGCACCGCGGTGCGGGTCCGTTCGGAGACGTGTTCGTAGTCGTTGAGGACGTTGGACACCGTCTTCGCCGAGACGCCCGCGTACTCCGCGACGTCCTTGATCCTGGGCCTGCCCATGCTTCCCTTCTCGCCCTCCCTGCCGCCTCCCGGATCGTAGCCGCAGCCCTTCGGGGCGGGACCGTCGGCGGGGAAGGGCCGTGCCGAAAACTTTTCGCCACCGCCATTTACATCGATGTAATCGTATGGTCGCATGGCCCCTGTACGTAGCGCACCGCAGTGACGAGGAGCAGCATGAGCACGCCCCCGCCCCTGGACCTCCCGCGTCCGGAGTACCCCCGGCCCCAGTTCGCCCGCGAGGCGTGGCTGAACCTCAACGGCCGCTGGCAGTTCGAGACCGACCGCGGGGACAGCGGACTGGAGCGGGGCCTGCCGGCCCGCGATCTCTCCGGTGAGATCGTCGTGCCCTTCTGCCCGGAGTCCGAGCTGTCCGGCATCGGCGACACGGACTTCATGGAGGCCGTCTGGTACCGCCGCACGGTGACCGTCCCGGCCGAGTGGGCCGGCAACGAGGTGCTGCTGCACTTCGGCGCCGTGGACCACGACGCCACCGTCTGGGTCAACGGCACCGAGGTGGCCCGCCACCGCGGCGGCTTCACCCCCTTCACCGCGGACCTGCGCGGCGTGGCCGGCCCCGGCGACGAGGCCGTGATCGTGGTCCGCGCCCGCGACTCGCGGCACGGCCCCCAGGCCCGCGGCAAACAGGCCACCTGGTACGCCAACACGCACTGCCACTACACCCGCACCACCGGGATCTGGCAGACGGTGTGGCTGGAGCCCGTCCCCGCCGCCGCCCGCCTCAAGCGCCCCCGCATCACCCCCGACCTCGGTTCCGGCTCGTTCCACCTCGACCTCCCCGTCACCGGAAACCTGCCTGGCCACCGCGTGCGCGCCGTACTCGGCGACAGCGACGGCGAGGTGGTCACCGCCTCCGCCCGCGCCGACCTCGACCTGTGCCCCCGCCTGGTCCTGACCGTCCCCGAGGACCGGCTGCGCACCTGGTCACCGGCCGACCCGCACCTGTACGACCTGCGCCTGCAACTCCTGGACGCCGACGGCACCGTGGTCGACGAGGCCACGTCGTACGCGGGCATGCGGTCGGTCGCCCTGCACGGCAAGCGGGTCCTGATCAACGGCGAACCGGTGTTCCAGCGCCTCGTCCTCGACCAGGGCTACTACCCGGACGGTCTGATGACCGCGCCCACCGACGCCGACCTGGTCCGCGACATCGAACTCGGGCTGCGGGCCGGCTTCAACGGCGCCCGGCTGCACCAGAAGGTGTTCGAGGAGCGCTACCTCTACCACGCCGACCGGCTCGGCTACCTGGTGTGGGGCGAGTTCGGCGACTGGGGCTGCGAGACCGGCGTGCGCGACGACAACCAGCGTCCCGACGCCAGTTACGTCGCCCAGTGGCTGGAGGCCCTGGAACGCGACCACTCCCACCCGTCGATCATCGGCTGGTGCCCGCTGAACGAGACGTACCAGCACCTGCACGACCGCATCACCCAGCTCGACGACGTCACCCGGGCGATGTTCCTGGCGACCAAGCAGGCCGACCCCAGCCGCCCCGTGATCGACGCCTCCGGCTACGCCCATCGCGTGGCGGAGACCGACGTCTACGACTCCCACTGCTACGAGCAGGACCCGCGGGCGTTCGCCAAGACCATGGCGGGCCTCGCCGAGGACCGCCCCTACGTCAACACCGGTCCCGAGGGCCGCCCCTGGTCGGTGCCGTACCGCGGACAGCCGTACTTCTGCAGCGAGTTCGGCGGCATCTGGTGGGACGCGGAAGCCGCCGCCACCGCGGCCGGCGACGAGACCGGGTCGTCCTGGGGCTACGGCGAACGCCCGCGCAGCGTCGAGGAGTTCCTCGCCCGCTTCACCGGCCTGGTCGACGTGCTGCTCGACGACCCGGACATGTTCGGCTACTGCTACACCCAGCTCACCGACGTCTTCCAGGAACGCAACGGCGTCTACGGCTTCGACCGCGCCGAGAAGTTCGACACCGCCGTGCTGCGCCGCGCCCAGCAGCGTCCCGCGGCCGCCGAGTCCACCCGCTGACGACGTCCCGCCCGGCCGGAGCGACTCACCGTCCGGCTCCCGCACCACGCGCCGGCGTGGGCGTCCCCGGTGATGTACATCGATGGAAAAGGAAAGGTAGCGTCATGGTCGACCTGCCAGGCCCACGAGCCGCCTCCGCCCGGCCGGACAGCGGACGCGCCGCACCGTCGCGGCGCGGTGTGCTCCGCGCGTCGCTGGCCTCCGCCGCCGCCCTCCTCGGCGGCGGCGCCCTGGCCGGCTGCGGGGCCGCCGCGGCCTCGGACCCCGACACCGTGCGCATGTGGGACCTGTTCAGCGGGGCCGACGGCGCCCTGCTCGACGAGCTGATCGACATCGCGGCTCCCGACATGGGGGGCACCGGGGTCGACCGGACCGTCCTGGAATGGGGCACGCCGTACTACACCAAGCTCGCCATGGCCTCGGCCGGCGGGCGCGGGCCGGACGTCGCCGTCTGCCACATGTCACGCCTGGCCGGCTACGCCCCGCTCGGCCTGCTCGACCCCTGGGACACCGGCCTGCTCGCCGAGTTCGGCATCCGTGAGGAGGACTTCGCCGACGCGGTGTGGCAGCGCACCCTGTACCGCGACCGGACGTACGCCGTGCCGCTGGACACCCACCCGTTCATCGTCTTCTTCCACCCTGGTCCCGTCCGCGAGGCCGGGCTGCTGACCGCCGGCGGCGACCTGGACCAGGACGCCTTCTCCACCCCGGAGCGCTTCCTGGAGGCGGGCCGTGAACTGGCCCGCGCCACCGGCGAGCAGGGCATCGCCTTCGGCTACGTCAACGACACCGCGCAGTGCTGGCGGCTGTTCTACGGCCTCTACCGGCAGACCGGCAACGACTTCGAGCTGCCCGTCGGCGGCACCGTCACCGCCGACGTCGACGCCATGACCGAGGTCATCGCCTTCATGCGGAAGCTCGTCGACGGCCGCGCCAACCCCCACCGCCTCGACTACCCGGCCGCCCTCGCCAACTTCACCAACGGGCAGACCGGCATGATCCTCTCCGGCGAGTGGGAACTCGGCACCTTCCGCGGTGCCGACCCCGACATCGGAGCCGCCTCCTTCCCCACGGTGTTCGGCACGCCCGCGGTCTACGCCGACTCCCACTCGTTCGTCCTGCCGCGCCGCCCCGACCCGGACGAGGCGCACCGCAGGCGCACCCACCGGGCGGTGGCCGCCATCCTCAAGGCCGGCCAGACCTGGGCGAAGGCGGGCCACATCCCGGCGTACCGGCCGGTGACCCGCACCCGGGAGTACGCCCGCCTCGAACCGCAGGCCCGGTACGTCGTGGCCGCCGACCACGTGGTGCTCGACCCGCCCGTGTGGTTCGCCGGCGCCGGCTCCGACTTCCAGAACGCCATGTCCCAGGTGCTCCAGCAGGCCCTGCTCGACGGCCTCGCGCCCGACCGCGCGGCCCGCGCCATGGTCGACCGCGTCAACACCGCCCTGTCCCAGCCCAGTCCGGCCTGACCGCCGCGAAGGAGGCAGCAGATGTCCACCCCACTCGCAGCGCCGGACCGGGTGCCCGCCGGCGACAGGGCCACGGGCTTCGGCGCGGCCGCGCGCCGGCTCGTCCCGCCGGGCCTGCTCTTCGCCCTGCCGTTCCTCGTCCTGTTCGCCCTGTTCATGGTCTGGCCGCTGGTCCAGGGCGCCTGGATGAGCCTCACCGACACCTCCCTGTCCGCGCACGACCCGTCCTTCGTCGGGCTGGACAACTACGCGGAGGCCCTCGGCGACGCCGAGATGTGGCAGGCCGTCGGCAACACCGTGTGGTTCACCGTGGTCTCCACGGTGCCCCTGGTGGCCGTCGCCCTCGGCATGGCGCTCCTGGTGCACACCGGGCTGCCCGGCCAGTGGGTGTGGCGGCTGGCCTTCTTCGCCCCCTACCTGCTGCCGGTCGGTGTCATCGGCCTGCTGTGGGGCTGGCTGTACCAGCCGGACCTCGGCCTCTACAACCACCTGCTCCAGGCGGTGGGCCTGGACGGTTTCGCGTGGCTGAGCGACCAGGACGTCGCCCTGTACGCCATCGTCATCGCCACCCTGTGGTGGACCGTCGGCTTCAACTTCCTGCTGTTCCTGGCGGCGCTCCAGGCCGTGCCCGACCACCTCTACGAGGCGGCGGCACTGGACGGCGCGGGCGCCTGGCGCCGGCTGTGGCACGTCACGCTGCCCCAGCTGCGCCGTATGACCGGCGTGGTCACGGTGCTCCAGATCCTCGCCTCGCTGAAGGTCTTCGACCAGGTGTACCTGCTGACCAAGGGCGGGCCCGACGGCTCCACCCGGCCCGTCGTCGAGTACCTCTACGACATGGGCTTCACCGGCTACCGGCTCGGCTACGCCTCCGCCATCAGCTACGTCTTCTTCGCCCTCGTCGTCCTCGTGTCCGCCGCGCAGTTCGCCGCCTTCCGCCGCAGGGAGAAGTGACATGACCTCCGTAGACCTCGGGACACGGCCCGCGCGCCGCACGGTCTCCCCGCTCCCCGCCTCCCGCCGTGCCCGGCCGGCCGGCGGGCGGGGCCCGAACCTCACCCTCGGCGCGAGCAGGACCGCCCGCGTCCTGGCCCTGGCGGTCCTCGCGGTGCTGGCCCTGACCTGGCTGCTGCCGATGGCGTGGGCGGTGCTCACGGCGTTCAAGTCCGAACAGGACGCCAGCGACCCCCTGCACTGGTTCTGGCCGCAGGGCGGCTTCACCCTGGACGGCTTCCGCACCGTCGTCGAGCGCGGTGACCTGCCGCTGTGGATGTGGAACAGCTTCTTCGTCTCCGCGGCCGTCACGATCGTCACGGTCGCCGTGTCGGCGGCGGCGGGCTACGCCTTCTCCCGCACCCTGTTCAAGGGGCGCCGCGGGCTGTTCGCGCTGACGGTCGCGTCGATCCTCGTCCCGCCGCAGATGCTGATCGTCCCGTGGTTCCAGCAGATGCTGACGCTGAACCTGGTGGACACCTACGCGGCGGTGATCCTGCCGCAGACGGTCGCCCCGGTGATGGTGTTCATCCTGAAGAAGCACTTCGACACCATCCCCCGCGAACTGGAGGAGGCGGCGCGGCTCGACGGCGCCGGGCACGCGCGGATCTTCTGGTCGGTGATGCTGCCGCTGTCCCGCCCGATGCTCGCCGCGGTGTCGATCTTCGTGTTCATCGGGGCGTGGAACAACTTCCTGTGGCCGTTCGTGTCGACCTCCGACCCGGCGCTGATGACCCTGCCGGTCGGCATCACCGCGGTGAAGGACGCCTACGGCGTCAACTACGCCCAGACGATGGCGTCGTCGGTGCTGGCCGCACTGCCCCTGGTGCTGGTGTTCGTCTTCTTCCAGCGCCACATCGTCAAGTCGGTGGCGACCACCGGCCTCGGCGGCCAGTGACCCGCCTTCGTCACGGACGAGCGAGCGCCCCGCGGCCTGCACGGCCGCGGGGCGCTCGCTCGTCGTGCGCTACGGGAGTCAGCTCCCCACGACGGTCTTGTCGCCCGCCTCCTCGGCGAGGCGCTCCATGCCGCTGGTCGTCTTCAGCGGCTTCTCCTTGATGAAGACCACGGTGATCAGGGCCAGCAGCGCGCACGGCGTGGCGATGAGGAACAGGTCGGCCGTGGCGACGCCGTAGGCGTGCTCGACGATCTGCCGCACCGGCTCGGGCAGGGTGCTCATGTCCGGCACGCTGCTCTCCCCGCCGCCGTCGCCGCCGGAGGGGATGCCCGCGGCGTCCAGGCCCTTGGTCATCTCGGACGCGACCCGGTTGGCGAGGATGGCGCCCAGGACGCTGGTGCCGATGGTGCCGCCCATGCTGCGGAAGAACGACAGCACGGACGTCGCGGCGCCCAGCTCACTGGCCGGCACGTCGTTCTGCGCCGCCAGCACCAGGTTCTGCATCAGCATGCCGACGCCGATGCCGAGGATCGCCATGTAGACGCTGAGCAGGGTGAAGGAGGTGTCCGCGTCGATGGTGGACAGCAGACCGAGGCCGACGGTCATGATGACCGCGCCCGCCACCAGGTAGCGCTTCCACACACCGGACTTGCTGATGAGCTGGCCGGCGACGGTCGACGAGACCAGCAGACCGAGGATCATCGGCAGGCTCATCAGACCGGCCACGGTCGGGGACTTGCCGAGGGAGACCTGGAAGTACTGCGAGAGGAACACCGTGCCGCCGAACATGGCGACACCCACCAGCAGGCTGGCGACGGTGGTGAGGGTGACGGTGCGGTTGCGGAAGATGCCCAGCGGGATGACCGGTTCGGCCGTCCGCGCCTCGACGAACACCGCGGCGACCAGCAGCAGCACACCGGCGCCGGTGAGGGCGGCGGTCTGCCAGGAGGCCCAGTCGAACTCGTTGCCCGCCAGGGTCACCCAGATCAGCAGGGCGCAGACGCCCGCCACGATGAGGAAGGCGCCCAGGAAGTCGATCTTCGCCTCGCGGCGGGCCACCACCGGCAGGCGCAGGGTGCGCTGCAGCAGCGCGATGGCGAGCAGGGCGAACGGCACGCCGATGAAGAAGCACCAGCGCCAGCCCAGCCAGGAGGTGTCCACCAGCACGCCGCCGACCAGCGGTCCGGCGACGGTGCCGATGGCGAACACGGCGCCGAAGATGCCGGCGTACTTGCCGAGCCGGCGCGGCGGGATGATCGCCGCCATGACGACCTGGGCGAGCGCGGTCAGACCGCCCGCGCCGATGCCCTGCACCACGCGGCTGAAGATGAGCAGCTCGACGCCGTGGGAGAAGCCCGCCAGCAGCGAGCCCGCGACGAACATGCCCAGCGACAGCTGGAGCAGCAGCTTCTTGTTGAACAGGTCGGACAGCTTGCCCCAGAGCGGCACGGTCGCCGTCATGGCCAGCAGCTCGGCGGTGACGACCCAGGTGTAGGAGGACTGGCTCGCCCCCAGGTCGGCGATGATGGTGGGCAGTGCGTTGGCCACGACGGTGCCCGCCAGGATCGCCACGAACATGCCGGCCATCAGTCCGGACATGGCCTGGAGTATCTGCCGGTTGGTCATGGCGGCGGGTGGCGCCGCGTCGGGCGCCTGTGTTGCGGTCACGGTCGTCTCTCTCACGGAATCGGTGGTGAAAGCGGGATCGCGCCCCGGGCGGGGCGGGAGTGGGGGAGGGCCGGAGTGTGCGCGGGGGCCCGGCCGGCGAAGGGTCCGGCGCCTACCGGGCCGGGGTCGGCAGTCCGGCGGCGAGGAGGGCGAACACCTCGTGGAACACGTCGGCGAAGGCGACGTCGTCGGGCCGTTCGCACCAGTGCTGCACGCTCACCCGCACCGCCGCGCCGGCCACCGCGGCGAGCAGCCGCGGGTACAGGCCCAGGGCGGCGCGGTCCACGCCGTCCTCGGGCGGGGCGGGGGTCTCGCCGGGCGGGCCGCCGGCGCGGACGCGCGCGGCGATCGCCTCGGCGAGGCCCGTCTCGTCGGCCATCTGGGCGCCGAGGTTGCGCACCAGGAGGTGCGGGGAGGCCCGCAGCACCCGGGCGTGCAGGCTCCACAGTTCGTGCTGCCGTTCCGCCTCGCGCAGCTCGGTGGCGAGCGCTTCGCGCAGCGCCTCCAGCGGCGAGAGGCCGGGCGGCGCGGCGAGGAGCGACCGGCGCACCCGCTCGCTCGCGTCCGCGTCCACGACGACGAAGGCGTCGTCGCGTGAGTCGAAGTAGTTGAAGAAGGTCCGCACGGACACGCCGGCCGCGGCGCTGATCGCCTCGACCGTGACCTGGTCCGCCCCCTGCTCGGCGGCGAGTCGCACCGCCGCCTCCGCGAGCGCGGCACGTGTGGCGCGCTTCTTGCGCTCCCGCAGTCCGCCGCCCGCGGTGTCCTTCCCCGTCATGCCGTGCATGCTATGCAAAAATGCACGGCATGCAAAATTGTGTTCGGGTGATCACGCAGGTGGCGTGGTGAAGGGGGCCTCCGGCCGGTGCGCGGCTAGCGTCATGGCATGACCGGTGACCGGATCGGATGGCGCGCGTGCCTGCTCGGTGGCGCCGTGTTCGCGGTGTGCATGGCCGGGACCACGCTTCCCACCCCGCTGTACCCCCTCTACCAGGACAAGTTCGGCTTCTCCGAACTGACGGTCACCGTGGTGTACGCGGTCTACGCGTTCGCGGTCATCGGCGTCCTGCTGCTCGCGGGCAACGCCTCGGACGCCGTGGGCAGACGCCCGGTGCTGCTGTGGGGGCTGGCCTGCTCGGCCGCGAGCGCGATCTGCTTCCTCCTCGCCACCGATCTGGGCTGGCTGTACGCCGGGCGGCTCCTGTCGGGACTGTCGGCCGGACTGTTCACCGGTGCCGCCACCGCCTACGTCATGGAGGCGGCCCCGCCCGGCCACACCTCCCGGGCCACGTTCGTCGCCACCGCCGTCAACATGGGCGGGCTCGGCTGCGGCCCCCTGCTCGCGGGAGTGCTCGCCGAGTACGCCGCCCGGCCGCTGTACCTGCCGTTCGCCGTCCACCTGGCCCTGGTGGTCTGCTCGGCGGCGGTGCTGTTGCGGCTGCCGGAGACCGTACGGGACATCCGCCCGCTGAGGACCGTACGGCCGCAGCGGCCGGGGGTGCCCGCACAGGTGCGCCCCGTCTTCGGAGCGGCGGCGACGGCCTCGTTCGTGGGGTTCGCCCTGTTCGGCGTGTTCACCTCCGTCAGCCCCGCCTTCCTCGCGCAGTCCCTGGGCGTGACCGACCACGCGGTGAGCGGCACGGTTGTGGCGGCGGCGTTCTTCGCGTCGATCGCCGGACAGACGGCCGTCGGCCGGGTGGGCGTGAGCCGGTCGCTGCCGCTGGGCTGCGCCGTTCTGCTCGCCGGCCTCGCGCTGCTCGCGGGGGCCCTCTACTGGGACCAGCTGGCGCTGGTGGTGCTGAGCGCGCTGGTCGGCGGCTTCGGGCAGGGGCTGGCGTTCCGCGGGGCGCTGTCCGCGGTGGGCGCGGCGTCCCCGGCGGACCGGCGGGCCGCGGTGATCTCGTCGCTGTTCGTCGTCGCGTACACCGGCATCTCGGTCCCGGTCATCGGCGTGGGCCTGCTGTCGGACCCCCTGGGGCTGGAGAACGCGGGTCTGGTGTTCATCGCCTGCATGGCCGTCCTGATCGTCACGGCGGCCGGCTACCTGCTGCGCAGGCCCGTGCGGGCCGGGGCGTGACGGGCCCCGGCCGCCCGGGAACGGCCCTCCCCCGCGCGTTTTTCCGGACGGCCGCCTATAGTCGTCCGTGAATGTTGAATATCGAACTTCTTTGACTCTCGAACGTCCTCGGTGGGAGGCACGCGGCATGAGCAACACGGAGACACGCCCCGCGGAGGTCAGGTGCGGCGGCGGGACGGACGCGGACCTCCCCGGGGAGGTCGAGATCCTCACGGCACGTGACGTGCCGCTCGGCGGACCGCGTGCCATGCGGGTGCGGCGCACCCTTCCGCAGCGGGCCCGGTCGCTCGTCGGCGCCTGGTGCTTCGCCGACCACTACGGCCCCGAGGACGTCGCCGCCACCGGCGGCATGGACGTCGCCCCGCACCCGCACACCGGTCTGCAGACGGTCAGCTGGCTGTTCAGCGGGGAGATCGAGCACCGCGACAGCCTGGGCAGCCACGCCTACGTCCGGCCCGGCGAGCTGAACCTGATGACCGGCGGTCACGGCATCAGCCACTCGGAGGTGTCGACGCCGGACACCACGACCCTGCACGGCGTCCAGCTGTGGGTGGCTCTCCCCGACGAACACCGGGACACCGCACGGGACTTCCAGCATCATGTGCCCGAACCGGTCGCGCTGGACGGCGGCGAGGCGCGCGTCTTCCTCGGCTCGCTCGCGGGCGTCACCTCACCGGTGCGCACCTTCACCCCGCTGCTGGGCGCCGAGCTGACCGTCGCCCCGGGCGCCCGGCTGGTGCTCGACGTCGACCCCGTCTTCGAGCACGGCGTCCTCGTCGATGCCGGCGACGTCCTCGTCGAGGGCACCGCCGTGGGCCGCGCCGAACTCGGCTACACCGCCCCGGGCCGCTCCGCCCTCACCCTCACCAACCGGGGGACCGGCCCGGCCCGGCTGATCCTCCTGGGCGGCCCGCCGTTCGGGGAGGAGATCATCATGTGGTGGAACTTCATCGGCCGCACCCACGAGGACATCGTCCGGGCCCGTGAGGACTGGACGACGGGGACGCGTTTCGGCGAGGTCCACGGCTACGACGGCGACCCGCTGCCGGCACCGCAGCTGCCGACCACGCCCTTGAAGCCCCGGAGGAGCCGGCGCTGACCGGCGTGCGACCGGTCGGCGGGTCACACACCGCTGACCGGCGTGCGACCGGTCGGCGGGTCACACACACTGGGCGATCTGCCGGCGGGCGTCGGTCCGTTGCGCGTCCGCCCTCCGGGCGCCCGTGCGTCACCGGACACGGGCGACAGGGCCTTTCAGCAGAGGCGAGGAAACCCCGCCAGGGTGCCCGGGCCCCGTTGGGGCCTGCTGATCCAACCTGACCGCACGGTCAGGGAAGTGGGCCGGGGCCGTGCGAGGCTGCACCGCATGCGGATACTGGTGGTCGAAGACGAGGTGGACCTCGCCCACACCCTGCGCGCCGGCCTGACCGCCGAGGGCTACGGCGTCGACCTCGCGCACGACGGCCGGCAGGGGCTGTGGATGGCCCGGACCGGCGATTACGCGCTGATCGTCCTGGACTTGATGCTGCCCGGGCTCAACGGCTACAAGGTGTGCGCCCAGTTGCGCCGGGAGGGCAACGCGACGCCCATCCTGGTGCTCACCGCCAAGGACGGGGAGTGGGACCAGGCGGAGGCCCTGGACACGGGGGCCGACGACTACCTCGCCAAGCCCTTCTCCTACCCGGTGCTCGTCGCACGGCTGCGGGCCCTGGTCCGGCGCTCCGTCACGGTCGCGCCGCCCGTCCTCGCCGTCGGTGACCTGTCACTGGACGTCGCCGGCCGGGTCTGCCGCCGGGCCGGGGTCCGGGTGGACCTCAGCCCCCGGGAGTTCGCCGTGCTGGAACTGCTGGCCCGCCGCGCGGGCCGGGCCGTGCCCAAACCGGACCTGCTCTGCCACGCGTGGCCCGACGAGGCCGTGGACCCCAACCTCGTGGAAGCCCGCGTCAGTTCCCTCCGCAAGAAGATCGATGCCGCCTTCGGGCGGCAGTCCCTGCAGACGGTACGAGGTACCGGATACCGATTGGTGGACGACCGTGAACGTGACTGAGCCCCGACGCCGCAGCTGGTGGCCCCGTTCGGTACGGGCCCGCGCGGCGCTGGCAGCCGCCCTGACCGCCGCCGTCGTCCTGGCCGGCATCGGCTGGTGGGTGCACGAGGAGGTGTACGACGAGAGCATGGCCACCGCCCATGAACAGGCGGCGGCGCATCTCGCCGTGCTCGTCCACCAGGTGCAGGACGGTTCGATTCCCAGCCGCAGGAGCGCCGCGCCGTACGAGGTCGTCGCGACCGGCAGGAGCGGCGCAGTGGCCTCCGGCGGAGGCATGGACGCCTTCGACACCGCTGCCCGCCATGTCCTGCCCGCCCCAACCGACCCCACGGCCCTGGCGCTGGCCAATGAGCTGAACGACGACGAGGGCTGGGGGTACGCCTATCGGCCCCTGCACATACCGAACCGCTCCGACTACGACCACGGGGGCGGCGCCGCTCCCCACCTGGCCGGCCGGACCTACACCGTCCTGTACCTCGATGTCCGGGCCGCCGACCTGGGCCGCGACAAGGCCGCCGCCCTGGGCGTCGCCGCCGACGCCACCCTGCGGGTCCACGTGCTGGTCCTCCCGGACGCGGCCGAGAAGATGGCCGCGGCCACCGACGGCACGCTGCTGCGCGCCGGTCTCCTCGGCCTCGTCCTGATCGCCGGCGTCGCCTACGTCACCGTCCGCATGGCGCTGCGGCCGGTCGAGGCCATCCGCACCCTCACCGCCTCGGTCGACGCCAAGGACCCACGCGAACGTGTCACCGTGCCCGCCTCCGGTCACGAGATCGCCGCCCTCGCCACCACCATCAACGCCACGCTGCAACGTCTCGACACCGCCGCCGCCCAGCAGCGACGCTTCGTCGCCGACGCGGCGCACGAGCTGCGCAGTCCTCTCACCACTCTGCTGACCAGTCTGGAGGTCGCCCTCGCCTACCCGGAGCGCGCCGACTGGCCCGCCACCGCCACCACCGCCGCACGGCAGACCCGCCGTCTCCAGGCACTCGCCGAGGACCTGCTGCTCCTCGCCCGCCTCGACACCCGGGCTCCCGAGGCCGACACCGGGACCGTCGACCTGAGCGCTCTCGCCTCCCGGCTGACCGAGCAGTACCCACTCGACGGCCGGCCGTTGACCCTCACCTGCGACAGCACCGCCGCCGTGCACGTCCGCGGCGACCACGACGAGGTCGAACGGCTGCTGCGCAACCTCCTCGACAACGCCGTCCGCCACGCCGAGCACCGGATCGAGGTCACCGTCGGCAGGGAGGGCGACCGGGCCGTCCTGACGGTGCGGGACGACGGACCGGGTGTGCCCCCCGAGGACGCCGAGCGCATCTTCGAACGCTTCGTCCGGCTCGACGACGCCCGCTCCCGCGACCAGGGGGGCGCCGGACTCGGCCTCGCCATCGCCCGCGATCTGGCCCAGCGCCACGGAGGCAGCCTCACCCTCGCCCCGACGACGCCCGGAGCCTGCTTCGAGCTGAGCCTTCCGGTGGCGGACCCCGCCCCGAAGGAGGAGTGAAGCGGCGGGGGTGCGCACGCCCCCGGCCGTCGGTCCCCTCCGCACTCAGTCGTGCGGAGGGGGCTCCTCGCGCGGCGGCGCCGTCGAGGCGCGGACCACGAGTTCGGTGGCGAGTTCGACGTGGTGGGACTCGAGTCTCTCCCCGTTGACCAGCCGGAGCGCGGTGCGCAGGGCGGCGGCGCCCATCTCCCGCAGCGGCTGGCGCACGGTGGTCAGCGGCGGGGAGGCCATCTGGGCGAGGCTGGTGTCGTCGAAGCCGACCACGCTCAGGTCCTCGGGCACGCGCAGACCCCGTGCGCGGGCGGTCTCGACGACACCGAGGGCGATCTCGTCGTTGCCCGCGAAGACCGCCGTGGGCGGCGCCTCCAGGTCCAGCAGCGCCGAGGCGCCGGTCAGGCCCGTCTCGTGGGTGAACTCACCGGGACGGACGTACGCCTCCGGCACCCGCTGCCCCTCGGCCTCCATGGCGGCGCGGTAGCCGTGCATGCGGGCCTGGTTGCAGACGGCCGTGGCAGGTCCGCCGAGGTAGGCGATACGGCGGTGTCCCAGCGACAGCAGGTGCCGGGTCGCGGCCAGACCGCCGCCGAAGTTGGTCGCGCCGACGCTGTTGACCCGGCCGTCCGGCAGGTGCAGCGGGTCCAGCACCACCAACGGCAGCCCGGAGCGCGCCAGTTCGTTCAAGTGGGCCGCGGTGTGGACGCTGGTGACCGCGATGACGGCGCGCCGCCCGGCCGAGACCAGGTCCCGCGCCCAGTGCGGGGCGCCGGACGCCTTGCTGACCACGACCGAGGCCCCCGACTCGGCCGCCGCGTCGATGATGCCCTCCAGGGTCTCCGCCACGTACGACTTGAGACCGCCCTTGAACTGCACCTCGATGGTCGGGGTCTCGACGGCCTCGGTGTGGCGGAACACCGGTGCCAGGTAGTCGTGCTGGTGCAGCAGCTCCTGCACCCGGACGCGGGTGTGCGGTGCCACGTCACCGCGACCGTTGACCACTTTGGACACGGTCGCGACGGAGACCCCGGCCGCTTGGGCGATGTCCGCCAACGTGGTGCGCCTGGCGTTCGGTCGCATCGGTTCCTCTCAGCTGTGGGGCGCCCGAGGGGGCGTCGTCGGGGTCCGGCGCGGGCGGCACCGGACCCCGACGGCCCGGCATGACCTGCACCGACAGTCTGTCAGCCCGCGCTCACCACGTCACCATCGCCTCCGACCGGCCTGTTTCGAAAACTTTTCGATCTCTCGCCGGGACGCCTCAAGGGCGGCACACATGCCGGTATGGAGCGGATGTGGCCCGGCGCGCAAGGCTCGTGCACGCGTATTGACAGGGCATCAGCTCGAAACCTAGCTTGCACGGACAGAGCAAGAAGAAGTGATTTTCGAAAACCTTTCACCATGACTCACGAGAAGCCGACGGCTCTCGAGTGCGGAGAAAATCATGGCGCTCTCTCGACGTACCCTCCTCGGCCTGGCCGCCGCCGTGCCCGTCTCCGCGGCGCTGACGGCCTGCGGCGGCTCGTCCGGACCCGGCAGGAGCAGCGGTGCCACGTACTGGTACCTGAACGGACAGCCGCAGGAAGGGGTCAGGGCCGGCGCCGTGGACGCCTTCAACAAGGCCCACCCCGACACCCAGATCGACGACACGACCTACCAGAACGACGCGTACAAGACGAAGATCAAGACCGCCATCGGCGCCGGCAAGGCGCCGACCATCATCTGGGGCTGGGGCGGCGGGACCCTGCGCGCCTACGCGGAGGCCGGCCAGGTCGAGGACCTCACCCCGTGGTTCGACGAGAACCCCGACGTCAAGAAGGGGCTGTTCCCGTCCTCGTTCGGCGCGGCGACCGTCGACGGCAAGATCTACGCGATGCCGGGCGAGACCGTTCAGCCGATCATCCTCTACTACAACCGCAAGGTGTTCGACCAGGTCGGGGTGGAGCCGCCCGAGACCTGGGACGACATCATGGCGCTGGTGCCGAGGTTCAACGCCAAGGGCATCGCGCCCTTCGCCCTCGGCGGCCAGTCACGGTGGACGAACATGATGTGGCTGGAGTTCCTGTTCGACCGCATCGGCGGGCCCGAGGTCTTCCAGGCCGCCATAGAAGGCGAGAAGAACGCCTGGTCCCACCCGGACGCCATCAAGGCGCTGACCGCACTGCAGGACCTGGTCGAGGCCGACGGGTTCGTCAAGGGCTTCTCGTCCATCACCGCGGACTCCAACGCCGACCAGGCGCTGCTGTACACCGGCAGGGCCGCGATGATGCTCCACGGTGCCTGGTCGTACGGCATCCAGAAGGCCGACGGCGGGGACTTCGTCCCCAGCGGCTCGCTGGGCTTCATGAACTTCCCGGCCGTCGAGGGCGGCAAGGGCGACCTCAGCAACACGGTCGGCAACCCTGCCCAGTACCTGTCCATCTCCTCCAAGGCCAGTGCGGAGGAGAAGAAGGTCGCCAAGGAGTTCTTCGCCAAGGGTCTCCTCCAGGAGGAGGAGGTCAAGAGCTGGATCGGCAACGGCTCGGTCCCGATCCGGCTCGGCACGGAGAAGCTGCTGGCCGCCTCCGACAACGCCGAATTCCTCCAGTTCACCTACGACCTCGCCAGCAAGGCCAAGGTGTTCGTCCAGTCCTGGGACCAGGCACTCAGTCCGACCGCCGCCGAGACCCTGCTGGACAACATCGTCAAGCTGTTCCAGCAGTCGATCTCACCGCAGCAGTTCGCGAGCAACCTCAACGCGGTCACCGGCGTATGAGCGCGGCCACCGGCGCGCCACGGCGTCGCGAGCCGCGCAGCGTCCTGCCGTGGCTCGCGACGCCGGCGCTGCTGCTCTTCGTCGGTTTCGCCGTGGTCCCGCTCGTCGGCGTCTTCGCGCTGAGCTTCACCACCTGGGACGGTATCGGCTCCATCCGCGTGACGGGACTGACCAGTTGGCGTGCGGTGCTCACCGACCCCGGGCTGCCGCACGCCCTCTGGGTGACGTTCCTGGTGATGGCGGTGTCCTGGATCGTGCAGACACCGCTGAGCATCCTCCTCGGCACGTTCCTCGCGGGCCGCCAGCGCTACCGCGCGGTGCTGGGCGTGGTGTACTTCGTCCCGCTGATGCTCAGCTCCGCGGCGATCGCCATCGCCTACGAGGCGCTGCTGGACCCCAACTTCGGGCTCGGCGCCGGACTGAAGATCCAGGCGCTCAGCCAGGACTGGCTCGGCCGGCCCTGGCTGGCGTTCGGGGTCGTCGTCTTCGTCGTCTCCTGGCAGTTCGTCCCGTTCCACTCGCTCATCTACCAGGGCGGCGTCCAGCAGATCCCGAAGTCCCTCTACGAGGCGGCACAGTTGGACGGCGCCGGACGGATCCGGCAGTTCTTCGGCATCACACTGCCCCAGCTGAAGTACACCGTCATCACCTCGTCCACCCTGATGGTCGTCGGGTCGCTGACCTTCTTCGACCTCATCTTCGTCCTGACCGAGGGCGGTCCCGGCGACGCCACCCGGGTCCTCGCACTGGACATGTACAAGCGGGGATTCCAGGCCAGCCTGATGGGACCGGCCAGCGCCATCGCGGTCATCCTGGTCCTCCTGGGCCTCGCCCTCGCCCTGCTGCTGCGCCGCCTCGGAGGCCGGGACGCCGGTGCGAGCCAACTCGAGGGGGCCTCCTGACGTGACCACCACGCCGACCAAGACGCGACGGCCCGAGAAGACCACCCCGCGCCCGCAGCCACGCCGCTCCCGGCCGGTGGCCGCCCGCCGCAACTGGGCCGGGGGGCTGGCCGGATGGCTGTGGCTCGCCGTCGTCGCCGTACCCCTGTACTGGACCCTCATCACCAGTCTGAAGGACCGCAGCCGCTACTACGCGAGCAACCCGCTGGTGCCGACGGGCGACCCGACACTTGAGAACTACCGGCTGGTCATCGAGTCCGACTTCCTGCAGTACTTCGTGAACAGCGTCGTGGTGACCGTGGGCGCCGTGGTGCCCGCGGTCGTCGTGTCCTTCATGGCGGCCTACGCGATCGTCCGCGGCTGGCGCATGCGGGTCCTGCGCGCCATGAACGGGCTGTTCCTGATGGGACTCGCCATCCCGCTGCAGGCGACGGTGATCCCCGTCTACCTGATCATCATCAAGCTGCACCTGTACGACAGCCTCGCGGCGTTGATCCTCCCGTCGATCGCCTTCGCCATCCCGTTGTCCGTGCTGGTGCTCGCCAACTTCATCCGTGACGTGCCCAAGGAGCTGTTCGACTCCATGCGGGTCGACGGCGCCACCGAATGGACGACGCTGTGGCGGCTGGCGGCGCCCCTCACCCGGCCGGCCATCCTCACCGTGAGCATCTTCAACGCCCTGACCATCTGGAACGGATTCCTGCTGCCGCTGGTCCTCACTCAGAGCCCCGACCGCCGGACCCTGCCGCTGGCGCTGTGGACCTTCCAGGGCCAGTACGGCGTCAACGTCCCCGCCGTGCTCGCCGCCGTCGTCCTCACCACGCTGCCCGTCCTGGTGCTGTACGCCTTCGCCCGCCGCCAGCTGTTGAGCGGGCTGACCGCGGGGTTCGGCCGGTGACCGGCGCAGGCACCCACCCACCCGTCCACCGGCTCGCCCGTACCGCCCCGGTCAAGGGGCGGGCGGGCGGAGGAGGAAAGTGAACGCCGACGTGGCCGCGGAGAACACCTCCGCACTCCCGCTCTGGAACGACCCCACCGCCTCCGTCACCGACCGCGTCGACGCGCTGATCGACGCGATGACCCTGGAGGAGAAGACCGCCCAGCTCTACGGAGTGTGGGTGGGCGCCTCCGACGAGGGCGGCGAGGTCGCCCCGCACCAGCACGAGATGGAGGAGCCCGTCGACCTCGACGCGCTCCTGCCCACCGGCCTGGGCCAGCTCACCCGCCCCTTCGGCACGGTCCCCGTCGACCCCGCCCTGGGCGCGCTCTCCCTGGCCCGCACACAGGCCCGCATCGCCGCCTCCAACCGCTTCGGCATCCCCGCACTCGCGCACGACGAGTGCCTGGCCGGCTTCGCCGCCTGGGGCGCGACCGCCTACCCCGTCCCGCTGTCCTGGGGCGCCGCCTTCGACCCGGACACGGTCCGGCGCATGGCCGCCGCCATCGGCCGCGACATGCGCGCCGTCGGCGTCCACCAGGGCCTCGCGCCCGTGCTGGACGTCGTCCGCGACGCCCGCTGGGGCCGGGTCGAGGAGACCATCGGCGAGGACCCGTACCTCGTCGCCACCATCGGGACGGCCTACGTCCAGGGTCTGGAGTCCGCCGGGATCGTCGCCACCCTCAAGCACTTCGCCGGCTACTCCGCCTCCCGCGCCGGCCGCAACCTCGCCCCCTCGTCCGTGGGACCGCGCGAACGCGCCGACGTCCTGCTGCCGCCCTTCGAGATGGCGATCGGCGAGGGCGGCGCCCGGTCGGTGATGAACGCCTACACCGACACCGACGGCATGCCCTCCGCCGCCGACCAGGACCTGCTCACCGGTCTGTTGCGCGACACCTGGGGCTTCGACGGCACGGTGGTCGCCGACTACTTCGCCATCGCCTTCCTCAAGACCCTGCACGGCGTCGCGGCCGACTGGGCGCAGGCCGCCGGAACGGCGCTGCACGCGGGAATCGACGTCGAACTGCCCAACGTCAAGACCTACGGGGCGCCCCTGACCCAGGCCATCGCCGACGGCCGTGTCCCGGAGAAGCTGGTCGACCGCGCCCTACGCCGGGTGCTCACCCAGAAGGTCACCCTCGGGCTGCTCGACCCGGACTGGAACCCCCTCCCCGCCGCCCTCGGCGAGATCGACCAGGACGACCCCGAGGCCCTGCGCGGCCGGATCGACCTGGACGGCCCGGCCAACCGCGCGCTGGCCCGCACGCTCGCCGAGGAAGCGGTCGTCCTGCTCGGCAACGACGGCACCCTGCCGCTGGAACGGCCCCGCCGCATCGCCCTGATCGGCCCCAACGCCGACGAGGCCGCCGCCGTCCTCGGCTGCTACTCCTTCCCCCAGCACATCGGCGTCCGCCACCCCGGCACCCCCCTCGGCATCGAACTGCCCACCCTGCGCGACACGCTCGCCGCCGAGTTCCCGGCCGCCGAGATCACCCACGCCCGCGGCACCGGCGTCGACGACGGGGACCTCTCCGGGCTCGACGAGGCGGCGCGGGTGGCCCGCGAGGCCGACATCGTCCTGGTGGTGCTCGGCGACCGTGCGGGACTCTTCGGGCGGGGCACCAGCGGCGAGGGCTGCGACGTCGAGACGCTGGCGCTGCCCGGCGCACAGCAGCAACTGCTCGACACCCTGCTCGACCTGGACACGCCCGTGGTGACCGTGCTGCTGGCCGGACGCCCCTACGCCCTCGGCCGCGCGGCCCGGGAGTCCGCGGCGATCGTGCAGTCCTTCTTCCCGGGCGAGGAGGGCACCCGCGCGATCGCCGGGGTGATCAGCGGCCGGGTCAACCCCTCCGGACGCCTCCCGGTCGGCGTGCCACGGGGCCCGGGCACCCAGCCGGGCACCTACCTCGGGGCACGGCTCGCGCACGCCAGCGAGGTGTCCAGCATGGACCCGACCCCCGCGTTCCCCTTCGGTCACGGACTGTCCTACACGCGGTTCGACTGGACCGACCTGACCGTGGAGGAGCGAGAAGCCACGACAGAAGGCGAGTTCGCCCTCTCCTTCACCGTCCGCAACACCGGCGGGCGGTCCGGCACCGAGGTCGTACAGCTGTATCTGCACGACCCGGTCGCCTCCGTCGTCCAGCCCGTGCAGCGCCTCATCGGCTACACCCGGGTCGCACTGGAGCCGGGGGAGGCCCGGCGCCTCGGCGTCACCGTCCCGGCCGACCTCGCCTCCTTCACCGGACGCGACGGCCGGCGCGTCGTCGAACCGGGCGAACTGGAACTGCGGCTGGCCGCGTCCAGCGCCGACCCGCGCCTCACGGCCCGGGTCACGCTGACCGGGGCGGAGCGCCAGGTGGACCACACGCGGCGGCTCCACACCACGATCGTCCAGGAGCCGCTCGCCGGCTGACCCCGGGGTGCGCGGCGTACGTCAGGGGCCCGCGCACCCCGGCCCGCCGGGCGAGCCTTGCAGCAGGCCGCGCCGGGCGAGGCTGCGCATCAGCGCGCCCACGCCGAACGTCCACGGCGCGGCCTCCTCACTCGGCACGACGGTGTTGACCAGGGCGCCGAGCCGCGGGCTGGAGATCCGTACGACGTCGCCGTGGGCGTGGGTGAAGCCCGCGCCGGGCGCGTGCCGGTCCTCGGTCGGCGCGAACAGCGTGCCGGTGAACAGCACGAAACCGTCCGGGTACTGATGGTGCGCGCCGTGCGTGGCGGCGACCAGGTCCAGGACGTCACGGCTGATCTCGCGCAGGGAGCTGCTGCCCCGCAGGACGTAACCGTCCGCACCCTCGACCCGCAGGTCGATGTCGAGCCCGCGGACGGCGTCGAGGCCGAAGTTCTCGTCGAGCACCCGGACGAACGGGCCGATCGCGCAGGAGGCGTTGTTGTCCTTCGCACGGGACAGCAGCAGGGCGCTGCGCCCCTCGATGTCGCGGAGGTTGACGTCGTTGCCCAGCGTCACGCCGCGCACCCGGCCGCGCGCGTCCACGACGAGGACCGCCTCCGGCTCGGGGTTGTTCCACACGGAGGCCCGCAGCACGCCGATGTCGGCGCCGGTACCGACCGCGGACAGCACCGGGGCCTTGGTGAACACCTCCGCGTCCGGCCCGATCCCGACCTCCAGGTACTGCGACCACAGCCCCTCGGCGACGAGCAGCTCCTTGACCTCGACCGCCTCCGGCGACCCGGGACGGATGCCGTCCAGCCTGCCGCCCACCATCTGCCCGAGGTGCGCGCGCACCCGCGCGGCCTGCGCCGGATCCCCTCCCGTCCGCTCCTCGATGACCCGCTCCAGCAGGCTCCGGGCGAAGGTGACACCCGCCGCCTTGATCACCTGGAGGTCGACGGGGGCGAGCAGATGCGGCACGTCCCGGCGTCCCGGCGGCGCGCCGAGCAGGTCGTCCAGACGCCAGACGCGCCCCCCGCCGGCCTCACGGACGACCCGCGCCGCGTCCTCGCGCTCCATGAGGTCGGAGACGGTGGGGGCGAGGGACGTCAGGTCGACGACGTCCTCGCCGCGCACCGCGGCCACGCACGGCCCGCCCCCTTCGGGGTCGTGGACGCGCGCGACGAGCGCGGCCCGGCCGGCGTCCTCGGGGAGGACGGAGCCGGCGGTGAGGTGCGGACGGGGGCGCGCGGGTGTGGATTCCACGGTCGATGCACTCCTGAAGGGCGAGGTGGCCGGCTCGGTGGGAGTCGCGGAGGACCCGGCTCAGTGGGAGTCGCGGGGGACCTCGTGTCCGCGGCTGCCGCGCAGAAAGCCGAAGTCGGCGCCCCGGTCGGCCTGTTCGACGTGCTGGGTGTACAGCCAGGTGTAACCGCCGGCGTACCGCTCGGCGGGCGGCGTCCACTCCTGCCTACGGCGGGCGAGCTCGGTGTCGTCGACGTCCAGGCGCAGGATGCGGCGGGGGACGTCGAGGACGACGGGGTCGCCGTCACGCACCAGGGCGAGCGGCCCGCCGACGGCGGCCTCCGGCGCCACGTGCAGGACCACCGTCCCGTAACCGGTGCCGCTCATCCGGCCGTCGCACACACGCACCATGTCGGTGACTCCGGCCTTCAACAGCTTCGCGGGCAGCGGCACGTTGGAGACCTCGGGCATGCCGGGGTAGCCCTTGGGGCCGGCGTTGCGGATGACGATGACGGTGTTCTCGTCGACGTCGAGGTCCGGGTCGTCGGCGACCGCGTGGTACGCCTCCGGCGAGTCGAAGACACGGGCGGGGCCGCGGTGGGTGAGCAGATGCGGTGACGCGGCGGACTGCTTGATCACGGCCCCGTCGGGGCACAGGTTGCCGCGCAGGACGGCGATGCCGGTGCCGGCCGGCTGGAAGGGGGCGTCGAGAGGGGTGATGACGTCGGAGTCGACGCGCTCGGCACCGCCGGTGTTCTCGGCGACCGTGCGTCCGGTGACGGTGACCGGCTCACCGTGCAGCAGCCCGCCGCCCAGGAGTTCGGCCATGACGGCGGGCAGCCCGCCCGCGTAGCAGAAGTCCTCCATGAGGTACGTGCCGCTCGGCATCAGGTTGACCAGGGTCGGTACCGCGCGGACCAGCTCGTCGAAGTCCCCCAGGTCCAGCTTCACACCGACGCGCCCGGCGAGGGCGGTGAGGTGGATGACGGCGTTGGTGGAGCCGCCGATGGCCGCGTTCACGCGGACGGCGTTCTCGAAGGCCTCCCGGGTCAGGATCCGCGAGGGCCGCAGCTCCTCCTCCACCATGGCCACGACGCGCCGGCCGGCCGCCTGCGCGGTCTCCATCCGGCGCGAGTCGACGGCCGGCCAGGCCGCCGAGCCCGGCAGCTGCATGCCGAGCGCCTCGGCCACACAGGCCATCGTCGAGGCGGTGCCCATCGTCATGCAGTGCCCGTTGGAGCGCGCCATGCAGCCCTCGGCGAAGAAGCACTCCTCCTCGGTCATCCGCCCGGTCTTCAGGTCCTCCTCGAACTTCCACACATGCGTGCCCGAACCCACGTCCTGGCCCCGGTACTTGCCGTTCAGCATCGGCCCGCCGGTGACCATGACCGCGGGCAGGTCGACGCTCGCGGCGCCCATGAGCATGGCGGGGGTCGTCTTGTCGCAGCCGGACAGCAGGACGACGCCGTCGAGCGGGTTGGCCCGGATCAGCTCCTCGACCTCCATGGCCATGAGGTTGCGGTACAGCATGGCGGTGGGGCGCATCAGCGTCTCGCCGGTGGCCATGGTGGGGAACTGCAGCGGGAAGCCGCCTGCCTGCCACACCCCGCGCTTGACGGCCTCGGCGACGCGGGTCAGATGGGCGTTGCACGGGGCGAGTTCGGAGGCGCTGGTCGCGATGCCGATGACGGGACGCCCGTCGAACACCTCGTGTCCGAAGCCCTGGTTGCGCATCCAGGAGCGGTACAGCATCCCGCTGCGTCCGCCGGCGCCGAACCACGCCTGACTGCGGCGGTCGGTGCTCCGGTCGTCGGTCATGTACTCACTCCCGTGGCTCCGGCGTCGTCGGTCGCCCGCTGTGCGAAAGGGCGCTGCCGGGTACGGCCCCGCTACCCTGGCGCTCACAATCATTAAATGATTCGATGAATGGCGTCCAGAGGGCGAGCGGAGATCATGACGAAGTTCCCGACCATGCATCAGCGCGTGATGGACGAGCTCGGCCGGCGCGTCGTGGGCGGCGCGTGGGCGCCGGGCGACCCGCTGCCGGTGGAGGACGCGCTCGCGGCCGGGATCGGCGTCAGCCGGGGGGTGCTGCGGGAGGCGGTCAAGTCGCTGGTGGCCAAGGGGATGCTGCACGTACGGCCGCGCACCGGCACGCGCGTGCTGCCTCCGGAGCACTGGAACCACCTGGACCCCGACGTCCTGCGCTGGAAGCAGGCCGAGGACGCGGCGGCCCTGCTGCGTGACACGGGCGAACTGCGGAGGATCGTCGAGCCCGAGGCGGCCCGGCTCGCCGCCGAGCGGGGAGGCCCCGAGGACGTGCGCGTCCTGTACGACGCGCTGGCCGCCATGGAGGAAGCGGCGGCGTCCCCCGGCCGCGACGGCTACGTCGAGGCGGACATCGCCTTCCACCGGGCCCTGCTCGACGCCGGCGGCAACCGTCTCCTCGGCTCGCTGGGTCGCGCCGTGGAGATCGCGCTGGAGCACAGCTTCGTGATCAGCACCCAGACCCCGGGCGCGGTGGAGGGCTCGCTGCCGGGCCATCGCGCCGTCGTGGAGGCCGTCGAGGCCCGCGACCCCGACGCGGCGGCGGCCGCCGTGCTGGCCGTCATCGAGGCCGCCGGCCAGGAGATCGCCCGGTCACCCGGCCTGCCGGCCGACCCCGGCTGAGCGTCCGGCCTGCCCGTCCCGAGGACCGTCCGGCCCGCCCGTCCGCCCCGGCGCGGGGGACGGCCGGCCCGGGGCCGGAGGCCGGCCGGATCTCCTGCGGCGGCGGCCTGCGCGAGATGCCCGTGACGGAGCGGCGCCGACCCCCCCACGGCGCCGCTTCCCCGGCTCCCGGTCGCTGCTCCAAGCCCCCACGCCCCGCCGACGTGCGCCGCCCCCCGCCGTCGCGGACAGTGGAAGACAGGAAGGGAGCGTCGCGCGAGCCGCCGGCTCGGACGGACCCGCCGCCCCAAGCCCGCCGACCGTGGCGGTGGCGTACCGCGCCCCGGGCCGGCCACCACCACGGCGACCGGTCCGTACGAGATCACGGAAAGGGCGATCGATCATGGCAGCACCCGTCATGCAACTGCCCGTCATCAGCGAATGCGCCGCCGAGAGCTGCGCCTACAACCACGACCACGCCTGCCGTGCCGCGGCGATCACCGTGGGCGACCTCGACAGCCCCGTCTGCGAGACCTTCATGGGCGCCGACCTGGACGGCGGCGAACCGTCGACCACCGGCCGGGTCGGCGCGTGCAAGATGGCCGACTGCCGCCACAACTCGGGGCTGGAGTGCCACGCACCGGCCATCTCCGTCGGGTACGAGCACGAGCAGGTCGACTGCCTCACCTACGCGCGGCAGTGAGGGCGTCTACTCGGGCCAGGCCGAGTTCTGGATGACCTCCACGAAGTCGGTGCGGCGGAAGCCCGGGACGAAGTGCTCCAGCACGTCCGCGTTCACCGTGCCGAAGGTCGTGTCCGGACGGTGCTTGAAGCCGTCGGCGAACGCCTGGAGGATCTGGCGCTTGAAGTCCGGGCGCGGGTGGGCCGCGGTGACCTCGTCGATCTGGGCAGCCGTGACGTTGTCCAGGTGCAGGCCCAGCACGTCCGTCTCCACCCCCGCCGTCGTGGCCGCGATCTCCGGCGCCAGCTTGTAGGGCACCTCCGGGGTGGTGTGCAGCGCGACGGCCGTCCACACCTTCTCGGCGTCCCCCGCGGACAGCCCGTGGCTCAGCAGGAACGCGCGGGCCTGGTCCGCGCCGTCCATCTCGAACCGCTGGTCGTCGCTGCGGTACGGCGTCACCAGACCGGTGTCGTGGAACATGGCCGCCACGTACAGCAGTTCCGGGTCGGGCCGCAGTCCGCGCGCCGCCGCCTGCAGACTGCCGAAGAGGAACACCCGGCGGGAGTGGTGGAAGATCAGCGGCGGGGTGGTGTCGCGGATCAGATCGGTGGCGGCCTGCGCCAGCTTGCTGTCGGGGACCGTGATCCCGGCGATCGTCTCACTCATGACTGCCTCCTGGGGCTGTGGTGACCGGTACACCTCCACCCTGCGGCCCCGGAGCCTCCGCGTCCGCTCAGGGACGGCCGACAACCCCTCGAAAACGGACACCCGGCCTGTCAGGGACGCGGGCCGCGCGCCCCGTCCGCCCGGGTGGTCGCAAAGCGCTGCCGGTACCGGGTCGGGGACAGGCCGAGATGGCGTGCGAAGGCCCGGCGCAGGCTCTCGTAGCTGGGGAATCCGGACAGGGCCGCCGCCTCCGTGGCGTTGTGCCCCGCGTCCAGCAGGGCCTTCGCCAGGTCGAAGCGGATCAGCTCCACGTACTTCATCGGGGTGGTGCCCAGTTCCGCGCGGAACATCCGGGTCAGATGCCGGGGACTCACCCGGACGCGCGTCGCGAGCGCCTCCAGGCTGTGATCGGCCGTCGGATCCGCCTGCACCGCGTCCTGCACGAGCCGGAGCACCGGGGTCTGCGGTGCCGGGCCCTGGAGGGAGGCGGAGAACTGCGACTGTCCGCCCGCCCGCTGCATGTACACCACCAGTGACCGGGCGACGTCGCGCGTCAGGTCGGGCCCGTGGTCGTCCTCCACCAGGGCCAGCGCCAGGTCGATGCCCGCGGTGACCCCGGCCGAGGTGTACGTGGTGCCGTCCCTGACGAAGATCGCGTCGGGTTCCACCCGGGCCCCCGGGTGTCGCCGGGCCAGCAGCGCCGTGTGCTGCCAGTGCGTGGTGGCCCGTCTGCCGTCGAGCAGACCGGCCGCGCCGAGCACGAAGGCGCCGGTGCAGATGGAGGCGACCCGGCCCGCCCGCGGGGCCAGGTCCGCCGCGGCCGCGGCGAGATCCGGGTCGACGGGGGAGGTGGGCAGCGCGTCACCGCCGACCACCAGCAGGGTGTCGAAGGCGGGGGCGTCCAGGGCGTCCGCGCCGGCGGGCACCTGGACACCGATCGAGGAGCGTACGGCCTTCCCGCCGACCGAGACGATGCTCAGCCGGTAGCCGGCACCGAAGCGGTTCGCCTCGCTGAAGACCTCGGCGGGACCGGACAGGTCCAGCATCTTCATCCCGTCGAACACCAGAATGCCGACGCGGTGCTGCCGCCGCTCCATCCGCCTCACTCCACCCGCTCACGGCCGCCGCCCCCGCGACGGCCCGCCCACCCGCATTCTCCTCCCGTCGTCGGCGTGCGCCGTCCGGTCACGCCGACGCGGCCGCCTCCGCCGCACGCCGCGAGATGTCCTCGGCCGCCCGTGCGGCACGTCCCGTCACCTTCCAGCCGGCCAGACGCAGCGCCACCCCGGGGGTGGGCGGGAAGACGCCCAGCTGCTGCAGCATCGTCACGTCGTCGCGCACCGCCTCGTGCCGCAGGACGAGACCGTCGCGCAGGTCGAGGACATGGATCTGCTCGAAGTCGACGTCCCGGCCGGTGGGCGGCACCGCCTGGTCGAGCGCGCCGTCGCGGAACCGGACGAAGGGACCGGTGTGACGCCCCTGCATCCGCAGCCGCACCCACACCCGGTCGCCGTCGTGACCGATGTCGTCGATCGGGAAGCGCAGCCCGTCGAAGGCGCCGCGCAGCCATGCCGAGGAGGCGAGGACGCCGGCTCGCCCCCTGAGCGAGCACGCCGCCGGGGCGACGTCCGCCTCGCGATTGCTGAACCGGTCGTGGACGACGTCCGCGGCGAGTGCGGCGTCACCGGTCTCCAGGACGCGGAAGAGTCCGCGTGCCAGTTCTCTGGGATCCATGCCCATGAGTCGCGCCTTCCCTGCGTTGCCAGACATTTTGAGGTTACTGCGAACCTAATCAATATCCTAAGGGTGACCTGAAGGTGAAACCGCAGGCTAGAGTGACGCCATGGCAACCAAGCGCGCCTACGCCTCTCCGCTGCGCCGGCAGGCGGCCGCCCGGACCCAGGAGCAGATCCTCGGATGCGCGGCCGACCTGTTCGCCGGCCGTGGCTACGGCCGGGTCACCGTGGCGGACATCGCCGCGGCGGCCGGTGTCTCCCCGAAGACCGTCTTCGCGAGCGTCGGCAGCAAGAGCGACATCCTGGACCGGATCGTCGACCAGGGCGTGACGGCGTCCGGTCACGAGGAGGCCGTCACGCGTCTGCTCGCGATGTCCGATCCACGGGACCTGCTGCGGGAGCTGGCGGCGGCCACCCGTCTGGGCAACGAGGGGCAGTTCGTCGTCCACGAGGCCATCCGCAAGGCGCTCCCGGCGCACGAGCAGGCCGGAGAACTGTGGCAACGCGCCACCGGGGAGTACCGCCGCGCGCTGGGTGACGTGGCCCGCCACCTGGACACCCTCACGCCGCGCCCGCCGACGCCGGTGGAGGAGACGGCGGACCTGCTGTGGTTCTGGTTCGGCCCGTCCGGCTGGCGCACCCTGGTCGTCGAGAACGGCTGGTCGTGGGAGCGCGCGGAGCGGTTCCTGTGCCGCACCGCCACCGCCACGCTCTGCTGACGGCTGACGGCTGACGGCTGACGGCTGACGGCTGACGGCTGACGGCCGACGGGCGACGGCCGACGGGCGGAAAGGCTTGACGGACCTCAACTCACGGCGGCGAGGCGCTCGTCGACCAGGGAGAACACCTCCGCCTGAGCGGCGGGAGCGAGCGCCGTCGCCAGCCACAGCAGGTGGAAGGCGCCCCGCAGCCGCCGCACCCGTACGTCCACCCCGGCGGCGGCCATGTCGCGGGCGTACCGCTCGCCCTCGTCGTGCAGGGGGTCGAGACCTCCGGTGATCACGGTGGCGGGCGGCAGCCCGCGCAGGTCCGTCGCCAGCCCCGGGGCCGCCCGGGGATCACCCCGGTCGGCGGCGTCGGGCACATAGCACTCGGCGTACCAGTCCAGCAGCTCGCCGGTGAGGTAGTACCCCTGTGCCAGTTCGCGCCTGCTGGCGGTGTCGACGTAGGGCGGGAAGGCGGTGAGCGGGGTGATGAGCACCTGGTGCGCGAGATACGACGCGCCGCGCGTGCGCGACGACTGGGCCACCACCGCGGCCAGCGTGGCCCCCGCGCTGTCACCGGCCACCGACAGGCGGCCCGCGTCGATCCCGAAGTCCCCCGGGTGCGCGGCGACATGACGCGTCGCCGCCTCGGCGTCCTCCACGGCGGCCGGGAACGGGTGCTCCGGCGCCAGCCGGTAGTCCACGGCGACGACCACATGCGCCGTCGCGTCGGCCAGGGCGCACAGCGCGCCGTGGTGGCTGTCCGGTCCGCCGACCACGAACCCGCCGCCGTGCAGGTACACGAGACCAGCGCCCGGCGTGCGGGCGTGACGGGGCCGGTAGACGCGCAGGGTCAGCGGGCCGGCCGGGCCGGGGACGGTCGCGGGGGTCACCGCGACCGTGTCCGGCGCCGGCCCCGCCAGTGCGGGCACGGTCCGGTCGGCACGCGCCTCGGCCGCGTCGGCGGGCCGGCGGCCGGTTCCGCCGCCGGCCGCCATCGCCGCGAGGACGGCGTGCGTCCGCTCCGTGTAGTCGGCGGCGGACAGCTCCACGTCCGCCGCCGAGGGGCCGCTCCCGCCGTCTACGACGTGAGCCATTCCAGGATGTCCTCGTTGAGGACGTCGGGGTGCACCGACAGCATGCCGTGGGGGTAGCCCTCGTAGCTCTTGAGGGTGCCGTTCCTCAGCAGCTTCACCGACAGGGGCCCCGCGTCGTCGTAGGGGACGACCTGGTCGTCGGTGCCGTGCATGACGAGCACCGGGACGTCGATCTTCTTCAGGTCCTCGGTGAAGTCGGTCTCCGAGAAGGCCTTGATGCACTCGTAGTGGGCGTTGGCCGCGCCCGTCATGCCCTGCCGCCACCAGTTGTCGATCAGCCCCTGGGAGACCTCGGCGCCCGGCCGGTTGAAGCCGTAGAACGGGCCCGAAGCCACCTCGATGTAGAACTGGGAGCGGTTGGCCACGAGGGAGGAGCGGAACCCGTCGAAGACGTCGATCGGCGTGCCGCCCGGGTTGCTGTCCGACTTGACCATGACCGGCGGCACCGCGCTCACGAGCACCGCCCGGCCCACCCGGCCCGGCTCGGCGCGCGCCACGTACCGCGCGACCTCGCCACCGCCGGTGGAGTGCCCGATGTGCACGGCGTCCCGCAGGTCCAAGGCGTCGGCCAGCGCCGCGACGTCGGCGGCGTAGGTGTCCATCTCGTGACCGTCCGCCGTCTGCTCGGAGCGGCCATGGCCGCGCCGGTCGTGGGCGATCACCCGGTAGCCCTGTGCCAGGAAGAACAGCATCTGGGCGTCCCAGTCGTCGGCGCTGAGCGGCCAGCCGTGGTGGAAGACGATGGGCCGGCCGTCGCGTGGGCCCCAGTCCTTGTAGAAGATGGTCGTCCCGTCAGATGTCGTCACCGTGCCCATGGGTGTTCCTCCGCGTGATGGTGCTGAGGTGGCCGGATCGTGCGGAATCCCGACGCACGGCAGGCACGCGGGCGGATTCCGGCGACCGGAGGGACTGCATCCGGGGCCCTGGGGCCGCGGCCGAATGCACGGCAATCACCTTACGCCGAAGTCGCGAACCGCTCATCTCGGGGCATTTCCGGTATACGAACTAGCGGTCGTTAGGTGCCGGTTCGTTCCTTATCCTGGTCCAATGCTGCTTGTTCCGAGGTGGGTTCTGCTCTCGTCGGGGCTCGCGCCGTTACTGCTGATCGCGGGCTGGGCGATCGCGGCGGCGCTGGAGGGATCCGCCTACGACCACGAAACTCAGACGATCAGCGTCCTGGCGGCCTACGGCGCCTCGGGTTCCTGGGTGATGACGGGGGCGTTCATCGCCCTGGGCGTGTGTCATCTGCTGACCGCGTGGGGGCTGCGCGCGGCCGCTGCGGCGGGGCGGGCGGCGCTGGCCGGCGGGGGAGTGGCCGCGCTGGCCGTCGCCCTGGTGCCCGCGCCGAGCAGCGGGGGCTCGCTGGGCCACGGATCGGTGGCGGCCGTCGGCTTCGTGCTGCTGGCCCTGTGGCCGGTCCTGGCCGTCGACGGCCGCCGCACCGCCCCGTGGGCGCTGCGCCCCACCCCCTCGCTCGCGGTGACGGCGCTGATGGTCGCCGGCGCGGCGTGGTTCCTCATCGAGATGCACCGGCACGGCATGGCGGGCGTCGCCGAACGCGTGGTGACCGCCGTCCAGTCGCTCTGGCCCTTCGTGGTCGTCACCTCGTGCCTGCGCCACCGCACGGACCGCGAGCGGTCGACCGCGTGACGCGCGGCGTACGGGCACCTCCCGACGAGGCGGGCGGCTCCCGACGAGGCGGGCGGCGCCGGCCGCCGACGGGGAGAGGCCCGCCCGTCAGACGAACCGCGAACTCCGCACCGGGCCGCTCGACCGCACCCCGTCCCGGTCGCCCCGCAGCCACGCGTCCCGCACGGCCGAGACGAACGCGGTGAGCCGTTCGACCGGGTCCGCGGGGGTCGCCCCGTCACCCTCGTCAGGCTCCGGATCGGCGCCCACGACGTCTGCGGCGATCTCCTCCTCCGGTCGCCCGTCCGGCTCGCCCTCCTCCACGCCGCCGTCCGCGCTCTGCCGCAGACCCGCGGCCCACGGGGCCACGACCGACTGGTGCAGGAACGTCACGCTGTCCGCGGCGACCGGCGGCGGGTCGGTCCAGCAGCTCGCGTGCTCGTGCAGCACCTGCCCCGGCGCCCGGTGCGCCAACTGCTCCAGCACGGCCGGACCCTGCGGGTGGCCGGCCGTCACGCGGAGGTCGTGGGCGACGACGACGGTGTCCCGCCGCGCCGCCTCGAAGGGCTCCGCGGGCAGGCCGAGCAGTTCCGCGGCGGCGAGTCCCAGGATCCGGCTGTCGCGGTCCGGCAGCAACGACACCGAGCGGGCCCGCACCCCGGCCGCGTCGAGCACCGCCCGCAGGCGCGACAGACCGAGCAGGCACTGCCCGTGGGTGTCCTGGGTCCAGGCGTACCGGCCGGTCATCCCCGCGTCGAACCCGTACGGGGACAGTGTGGCGAGCACCGTGCCGCCCATCACGTACTGCCAGCCGCGCAGGTCCGTGCCGTCCAGGGGGCCCGCCTTCTCCGCGCTCGCGGCGCGCGCGAGCATGCGGTTCTGCCGGTCGTGCGCCCCGGCCCAGCGGTCGTCCTCCGGCGCGGCCAGCAGCGCGTGCTGTCGGCGTGCCTGCGCCACGTCGCCGGCCAGGAGGGCGTTGTGGACCAGCAGGTAGCGGTCCGGCCAGTCGGCGAGGCCCTCCTCGTGGGCGAGCAGCGCGTCGGCGGCCTCCCGGTGCCGGCTCTCGTCCTCGTACGCCGACACCAGTTCGTGCAGCACCGCGGTGGACCCCCGCGTCAGGCGCAGCGCCTCCCGGAGGGCGGGGACCGCCAGGTAGGGCACTCCGCGCTCGACGCACGCGTACCCGTAGTCGTAGAGGGCCTGGGGCCGGTCCGGGTGCGCGGCCAGCGTGGAGGCGGCCGTCCGCAGGTCGTCGAACCCGGCCGCCCGGGCGGCGCGTCCGACGACGCGGGCGACCTCCGCGAGGGGCGCGGAGCCGGCCTGCCGGAGCCGGCGGAGTGCGCCCGGCACGTCGCCGGAGTCGAGGCACTCCCAGGCTTCGGCGAGGTCGGGGGAGGAGGGACGGCGGTCGCTTCGCGAGAAACGGGAGAACATGGACAGCATCCTGTCCACCGACCACCATCACGCTCAACCGGATTTGAGCGCGCGGGCGTTGACCGGAACTTGGCAGCATCGCCGCTGGCCGCTGGGCTCTGCGAGACTGCTGGTTGCAGAACTGCAGAACTGCAGAACTGCAGAACTGCAGAACTGCAGAACTGCAGAACTGCAGAACCGCAGGGCCGGAGACTGCAGAATCGCTGGGCCACTGGCGGCGAGACCGCGGGACGCCCGGACCGCAGGACTGCGCACCCGGACCGCTGGTCGTTGGTTGTCGGCCGCAGGAGCGCTGGAGCGCAGGGCCGCTGGCCGGAGGACTGCTCGGCGGTTGGGCAACTCCGCTCGGCCCATGGCCGCTGGGGCGCCAGGCCCGTCACCGTCCGCCGTGGTCCGCCGCCCCCGTGGGAAACTCCTCGGTGCCGAGTACCCGCAGGAGCTCCATCCGCTCGCGGGTCTCGGCGTCCGCCGGGGTGAGCACCAGCAGCTGCTGCCTCTGGTCGGGGGTGACCAGGGTCTCGCAGTCCAGCCGCAGCGGGCCCACGCGGGGATGCAGCAGGGTCTTGCGGTCCGCGCGCCGGACCGCGACCTCGTGCTCCGCCCAGAGCGCGCGGAAGTCCGCGCTGGCGGCCCGCAGCCGCTCGACGAGCCCGGCGACCGCGGGGTCGCCCGCCCGGCGTCCGGCGGCGGCACGCAGGTCGGCCACCATGCTGCGGGCGGCGTGCTCCTGGTCCTCGGGAGGGCAGACGGCTCGGACGTCCGGGTCGGTGAACCAGCGGTAGATCATGTACCGGCGGTCGTCACGGAAGCCGGTGAGGTGCCCGACCAGCGCCGACGCGCGGTTCTGCGCGAGCACCTCGCCGAGATCGGACAGCACCAGGGCCGGGGTGTCGCCGAGCAGGTCGAGCATGCGCACCAGACCGGCCCGGGCGAGCCGCGCCGTGCCGTCGGCGGGCGGAGGCCGGTGGCCGGCCAGGTGGAACAGGTGGTCACGTTCGTCGTCGGACAGGCGCAGCGTGCGGGCCAGCGCGACGAGCAGCTGGGCCGACGGCTGACTGCTGCGGCCCTGCTCCAGCCGGACCACGTAGTCCACCGACATGCCGGCGAGCATCGCCACCTCCTCCCGGCGCAGTCCGCGCGTGCGGCGCCGGGCGCCCTCGGCGATACCGACCTCGGCGGGGCGGATCGCCTCACGACGGCGGCGCAGGAAGTCGGCGAGCTGCTCACGTTCCATGCGTCCATGGTCCCGCCCGACCCGGCGTCGAGCCAGGGAGCGGCGCTCCCACGATGAACACTCCGCTCCCGCCGGCCGCGCCACCGGCACACAGTGGGTGGCGGACGACGACAGGACGACAAAGGGAGCACACGATGCGTACAAGGATTCTGGGCAGCACCGGACCGGAGGTCTCCGCGCTCGGTCTCGGCGCGATGAGCATGTCGGGGGCGTACGGCGAGGCCGACCGCGCCGAGAGCATCGCCACCGTGCACGCCGCGCTGGACGCCGGCGTCACGCTGATCGACACCGCCGACTTCTACGGCATGGGCCACAACGAACTTCTGCTCGCCGAGGCCCTTCGCGGCCGCGACCGGGACAGCTACCGGCTGAGCGTGAAGTTCGGCATGCTCCGCGGGCCGTCCGCCACGGATTTCGGCGGTGCCGACGGCCGCCCTCCGGCGGTCAAGAACTTCCTCGCCCACACCCTGACCAGGCTCGGCACCGACCACGTCGACATCTACCGCCCCGCCCGGCGGGACCCCGACGTGCCGATCGAGGAGACCGTGGGCGCGGTCAAGGAGCTGATCGACGCCGGTCACGTACGGCACCTCGGCCTCTCCGAGGTCGATGCCGCGACCGTGCGTCGGGCGCACGCCGTGCATCCCGTCGCCGACCTGCAGATCGAGTACTCGCTGATCTCGCGCGCGGTCGAGGCGGAGATCCTGCCCACGTTGCGGGAGCTCGGCATCGGCCTGACCGCGTACGGCGTCCTCGGCCGCGGGCTCATCTCCGGGCACTGGTCGGCGGACCGCGCCGGCCGGGACGGTGACCACAGGGCGGCGAGCCCCCGGTTCTCGGCCGGCAACGTGGAGCACAACCTCGCCCTCGTCGAGGCCCTGCGCCGGGTCGCCGAGGCGAAGGGGTGCACCGTCGCCCAGTTGGTCATCGCGTGGGTGGCGGCGCAGGGGGAGGACATCGTGCCGCTCGTCGGCGCCCGTACCCGCGAGCGGCTGGCGGAGGCGCTGCCCGCGCTCGACCTGGAGCTCACCGCGGACGACCTGACGGAGATCGAGAAGGCGGTGCCGCCCGGCTCGGCCCGCGGCGACCGCTACCCGGCGGCGCTCATGTCCGGTCTCGGGGTGGGAAATTGAACTGGTGCCGGTGCCGGTACTGGAGGTGAGGGTCGAGGGGTGAGCCACCGGCCGGGTCGGACGGCGGCCTCCACCCCGCCCCTACCCCTAGGGAGGTGACACGGCGGCCCCCCGCTCCCCAGGCGTACGACACACCGCCCCTACCCCGCCTCCAGGCGCAGCACGCGGCGGGCCGCCTCCGCCTCGGCGGCCGGCGGGGAGAGCTCGTCCAGCGTGTCGAGTTCGGTGTCGTCCGCCAACTCCCGTTCCCAGGCGTCCGCGAGCCGCTGCTGCTCCTCGCGCGGTTTCGTACCGACGGCCTCCCGGTGCTCCGGGTCCAGGGCCGTGAGGAAACGCTCGACCGAGTCCGTGGGCATGCCGTACTCCTTGTCCATCGGGAAGGCGCCGCTCGGCCCAGGGAGGGCCGGCGCCGCCCGGAACGGCCGCCCGACACGGCCTGCCACCACCATGATGGCCCCTCGCGCTACGGGACCGCCACTTGCCGCACCTATCGAAATTCGATAGCTTCCGATCGTCATTCGATCGGTGTGCAGCCGCCGTCCCTGGAGTGTTCCCATGCCCTCAGCCGTCCCCGCCTCCCGCCCGTCCCTCACCGGCACGGCCCGTACCGACGTCCTGGTCGTCGGCGCCGGGCTGGCCGGGCTGCACCTCGCCACGCTGCTCGCCCGGCGGGGCCACGAGGTGCTCCTGGTGGACCGGCGCACCACCCTGGCCGGTGCGATCCGCACCACCGGGATCTTCGTGCGCAAGACCCTCGAGGACTTCCCGCTGCCCGAGGAGCACCTCGGACCGCCGATCCGGCGCATGCTGCTCTACCCGCCCGGGATGCGCCGCCCCGTCGAGCTGGTCAGCGACCGGGACGAGTTCCGGGTGGGCGACATGGCCGGGCTCTACCAGACCTCCGCCGAGGCCGCCGTCCGCGCCGGGGTGCGCCTCGCACTGGGCACCCGCTACGGCGGACGGAGGGACGGCGTCTGCCACCTGAGCGGCCGCGCGGGGCCGCTCCAGGTCCGCGCGCGCTACGTCGTCGGTGCCGACGGCGCCCGGTCGAGCGTCGCCCGCGACCTCGGCCTCGACCGCAACCGCCACATGCTGATCGGAGCCGAGGAGGTGTTCCCGGTGTCCCCGAACGGCGAAGAGCCCGCGTTCCACTGCGTGCTCGACCCCCGGTTCGCCCCCGGATACCTGGCGTGGGTGGTCAACGACGGGCAGCACGCCCACGTCGGCGTCGCCGGCTACGCCGACCGCTTCCCCGACGGGATGCGCCGGGCCATGGGGCGCTTCGTGGCCCGCGCGCCCGGGCTGGACGGCGTACGGCGGACCGGCACCGTCGAGCGGCGCGGCGGACCGATCCCCGTCGGCGGTGTGCTGCGCCGCATCGGCTGCGCGGACGGACTGCTGGTGGGGGACGCGGCGGGCGCGGTCTCCCCGCTCACCGCCGGCGGCCTCGACCCCTGTCTGCGGCTGTCGGAGCTGGCCGCCGAGGTCCTCGACGACGCCCTGCGCACCGGGACCCCGCACGCGCTGACCCACTACAGCGGAGCCGCGCTGCGCTCCCGTTTCCGCGGACGGCTGGCGCTGCGCACCGGCCTCGCCCGCATACGCACCCCGGCCGCCACCACCGCGGCGTTCACCCTGTTGCGCACACCCCCGGGCCGGGCCGCAGCGCGCCGGATCCTCTTCGGGGACGGTTCCTTCCCAGGTCAGCCCGTCCCCCGGCCGAGCCTGGCGAGCGGCTGACCCCGTCCTGGCAGGGCGGCCGTGCCGCATGCGCGCCCCTGCCGCCCCGGGCACGCTGGACCCATGGCGAGCGACCTGCCCATCGTGATCTACCCGCCCGCTGACGACGGCGGCCGCCGTGTCCGCGCGGGCCCGCACTTCCTGGGCATGGCCTACGGGCTCCTGGACGTCGTGGAGTTCCTTCGTCTGGCCGGGATGGAGGACGTCGACGACGCCTTCATGCGGCAGTCCCCGCATGTCGAATGGCGCGGCGGCGGCCCGGACGCCTGGCACTACGAATGACGGGCGCCGTCGGCCCACCCGGGCGACCCGGCCCGGGCGACCCCACCCGGGTGACCCGGCCCGGGCGACCCCCACCCGGGCGACCGGCCCGGTGACGGTCCCGGCGCGCCGGCCGCCTCCGGCACGATGGGGCCATGACGGAGATGGTCGAACGGGTGGACGAGGACGATCGGGTCGTCGGCCTCGTCAGCAGAGGTGAGGCAGTACGCCGGCGGTGGCTGCACCGCGTGGCGACGGTCGTCTGCCGGGACACACGGGGGCGGATCCTCGTACACCGCAGGCCGGACGGCGTGGCGCGGTTCCCGGGCGGCCTCAACTGGATGCTCGGGGGCGCGGCGGAGCCCGGCGAGACCTACGAGGAGGCCGCCGCCCGCGAGCTGGCGGAGGAGCTCGGCGTGCGGGCGCGCCCCGCCCTCGTCCTCACCTTCCGGTGCGCGGGCGTGATCAGCCCGTACTGGCTGGGGCTGCACGAGGTCGTGGTGACCGGGCCCGTCAGCCCCGACCCGCGGGAGATCGCCTGGTACGACTGGCTGACGGAGCCCCGGCTCGCCGAGCTGGTGCGGGACGAGAGGTTCGTCCCCGACGCCCGCGAGGCCTACGACCGCTGGACGGCCCTCCGCCGCCGCAGCGGCCCGGCCCCCGCCGCATGAGACCACCGGAACGGGCGCCCCTCACCAGGGGCGCAGGGCCCCTCCGTGCCACGTCCGCGTTCGCGTGCGGTCGGCCGGGCGGTCACCATGGCAGGAACCGGGGGCGGGCCGTCTCGTCGTCGCGGAGGATGGACATGTTGGTGCCGGTCCTGTTCGCCCTGGGCGCCGCGCTCAGCAACGCCCTCGCGACCGTGCTCCAGCGCAAGGCCGCCCTGACCGTGCCGCGTTCCGAGACCCTCCGGGCCGGCCTGATCCTCGACCTCCTGCGCCGCCCCGTGTGGCTCGTCGGCATCGTCGCCGTCGTCACCGCGGGCGTCTGCCAGGCCGTCGCGCTCGCCACCGGACCGATCACGATCGTCCAGCCGCTCTTCGTCCTGGAACTGCCGCTCGCCCTCGTCATCGCCACGGCGGTGCTGCGCGGCGGACTGTCCCGGACCGGCTGGGCGGCCGTCGGCACGGTCGTCGTAGGGCTCGCCGTCGTCCTGTTCGCGGCCTCGCCCGGGGGCAACCGCACCCAGGTGCCGATGACCCACTGGATCCCCGCCCTGATCGTGTGCACCGCCGCGATCGCCGCGCTGGTGCTCGCCGCGCTGCGCCGCCCCGAGGGCCGCGGCCGCGCCGCCTGCTTCGGACTGGCCGCCGCGATCGGATACGCCACGACAGCCGCGCTGATGAAGGCCTCCATGCACACCCTCGACGAGGGGGGCGCCGCCGCCTTCTTCACCGCCTGGCAGACCTACGGCTTCGCCCTCTTCGGCGTGGGCGCCCTGTTCTTCCTCGAGAACGCGATGCAGTCCGGCCCCCTGGTCGCCTCTCAGCCGGCCCTCACCCTCGGCGACGCCGGCGTGAGCCTCGCGCTCGGCATCACCGTCTTCGCCGAGTACGTCCGCACCGGCTGGTGGCTGGTGCCGCAGATCCTCGGCGCCGCCCTGATCGCCGCCGGCGTACTGGCCCTGTCGCGCCTCCCCATGGCCCGCGCCCTGACCACCGAGGACCCCGCACCCGCCGGCACGGAAACGGCACGCTAGCCGAGCGCCGTGCCCTGGCGGGCGAGCCGGGGCGGGGTGGCGTCGGAGCGGGCCGACGTCGTCGTCGGTGAAGGTGCCGCTGTGTGGGTACGTCCGGCCCTCTACGCTCTCGCCATGCAGCGCAGTGAGGTCACGAAGGCCGACGGCACATGGGTGGGCGTGTCCCTGGACGTGGAGGAGCGCCGCCGGCCCGGATTGTGCGTGCTCAACGCCGGAGCGCGACTGCTGATCTCCCAGCTGTCGCGTCCTGTCCTCCTCGCGGTCGTCGGTGAACAGCTGCAGGGCGTGGACTTCTGGCGCACCGACGCGTACCGCCCCTGCGTCCCGCCCCTGCGCGCCGACGCGGGACGAGCCCTGGCGGGCAGCCGGGAACGGTGGGCACACCGCTTCGCGCAGTACCTCGTGGACGCGCCGGACAGCCCGTTGCACGACGGCCGGTGGCTGCTCTCGGTCGAGTGCCCGCTGAGCCGTTGGGACCACGCCGAGGTGTCGCATGCCGAGCACTGGAGGTCGATGCTCGTCGGCGGCCATCCTGACGGCGGCATCGACTGGTTCCACCATGCGCATTCCTGGGAGGTCCTCCCGCTAAGGCCCATGCCTGACGCCGACGACAGCAGGGTCAAGGCGTACCGCAAGCAGGCCCGTGAAGGGATGCTCCCGCCCGTTCTGTTGTGGTGGGTCAGCGGACTGGACTGTCATCTGATTCTGGACGGCCACGCACGTCTGGCGGCGGCGATCGCCGAATCCGTCGAACCTCCCGTGCTGCAGTTGCACCGCACGGTGCCGCGCGACGACCTGACCGCGCGCATCGAGGAGGCGGTGAGCTACTACGAGGACGAACTGGCACGCTTCTCCCGACTCCGCGCCGTCCACGGCCCCACCGTGCCGGACGGCGCCGCCGCCACCGGACCCCAGCTCGTCCGGCTTCTCCACGACCTGAACACCGCGGAACAGCCCACATGGTTCTGGCCCCTGCCAGGAGGGGCGGACCAATGGCGTCGCACCGCACGCGAGGTGACAGGCAACCACGACTGGCCCCGCGGCTGACCTCCGCCTGGCCGCGTGCGCCTTCCGGTGCGGGGGCGGTGTAGCGTCCCCGCACATGAACCCGGTGCCCTCACCGCCCCCCGCCCCCGGCAGCCGCCCCCGCACCCGTGACCTCGGCATCGTCGTCGGGCCCACCCCCACCGGCCCCCTCAACGCCCTCACCGACGTACCGGGAGTCCGTGTCGGGCACACCACCGTCCGGGCGCGCCCCGACGTGCACAGCGGGGTGACCGCCGTCGTGCCGGACGGTGTGCGGCCCGGGGCGCCGGTTCCTGCCGGTGTGTTCGCGGGGAACGGGTACGGGAAGCTCGTCGGCTCCACCCAGCTCGCCGAACTCGGCGAGCTGGAGACCCCTGTGCTGCTCACCGCCACGCTGTCCGCGTTCCGGGTGGCCGACGCCCTGGTCGGGTGGGTGCTGGAACAGCCGGGCTGCGAGGGGGTGTTGAGTCTCAATCCCGTCGTGGGGGAGTGCAACGACGGTCATCTGTCCGACATCCGGAGCCGGCCCGTGCGCGAGGAGCATGTGCGGGCCGCGCTCGACGGAGCGTCCGCGGGCCCCGTGGCCGAGGGCTGTGTCGGAGCCGGGACCGGCACCGTCGCCCTGGGGTTCAAGGCCGGCATCGGGACGTCCTCACGTACACCGGAAGTGGCCGGCCGCCGCTTCACCGTCGGCGCCCTCGTGCAGGCCAACTTCGGTGGCACCCTGCGCGTCCTCGGGCGCACCCTCGACGGCTCCGGACCGGCCTCCGAGACCGGCTCCTGCATGATCGTCGTGGCGACGGACGCCCCGCTCGACGCCCGGCAGCTCACCCGTGTCGCGCGGCGCGCGGTGTTCGCCCTCGCCCGGACCGGCGCCGCCTACAGCCACGGCAGCGGCGACTACGCGATCGCCTTCGCCACCCGCCCCGGTGCGGCGCCCCCGGTCGCCGACGACACCTTGAGCCCGCTGTTCGAAGCGGTCCTCGACGCGGTCGAGGAGGCCGTGCTCAACTCCCTGCTCGCCGCCACGACCACCACCGGCCACGGCGGCCGCACCGTGCCCGCCCTCCCCGTCGACCGCCTGCTCACCGCCCTCGCCGACGCGCCCGGCGCCGAAGGCCACTGATCACGGACGGCGCCCCCAGACCGTCGCCATCCCCGGGCCCAGCTCGGCCAGGTCCGGCGACTCCAGGTACGTCAGAGCCTCCTCCACCACCCGGGCGTCGACCAGGCCGGACGCCTCCAGCTCCGGCCGCATCCGGCGCCAGGTACCGGACCAGAACCGGGCCGCCGCGCCGCCCGGGACCAGCGGCGGGCAGAACACCTCGGCACCGACCTCGCGCAGCCCCTCCTCGCGCAGATAGCGGGGATACGTCGGCACCTCCGTGAGGTCGGTGCCGATCGTCGTGCGCAGCGCCACCCACATGGCGTCCATGGTGCGCCGGTAGGCGGAGGACCGGTCGCGGGTGTCCGGCAGCTCCACCGCGTCGCCGAGCACCAGCACCCCGCCCGGGTTGAGCAGACCGGCCAGCCGGGAGACGAGCCGGCGCCGCCCGGGCAGATGCATCAGCACGAACCGCGCGTGGACGAGGTCGAAGGTGCCGGGGTGCAGGTCCTCGTCGGTGACGTCCGCCGTGAGCATCCGCAGCCCCGGCAGCCCCAGAGCGGCCAGCGACCGGGTGTCCCGGTCCAGGGCGACGACCTCCGCGACCCCGGCCCGCTCCAGCAGCCACCGCGCGACGGTCCCCGTGCCCGCCCCCACCTCCAGACACCGCAGGCCCGGACCGGCGCCCAGCTCCCGCAGCAGCCCCGTGGTGACCGGGTCGTACACCTGCGCGGCGTCGTCGATGCGCTCCGACTCCCGCGGGTCCTCCGGCGTGAACAGCTCCCGCCCGTACCGGCCCGTCCCCCCGCCGGCCGCGCCACCCGGGGGACCCGCCGGATCCGTCACCGGACGCCCCGGTCAGTTGATGCCGCTGGGCGTGGGCGACGGGGTGCGGCCCGCGAGCACCTCCTGGAGCCGCTGGGTGCCCTGCTCCACGGCGGCGGAGGTGGTGTCGTGGTCGGCGCCGTCGAGACCGCCGTTGGTGACCGTGATCGCGTCCGCGCCGATCTGCACGGCGGCGACGTCCAGGCTCAGCGTGACGGGGGCGCCGCTGCTCTCGCCCTTCACGGTCACGGTCAGCCCCTGCCGCTTGTCGCCGACCTTGGGCAGGGACGTCTCGATGACCTGGACGGTGCGCTCCCCGGCGTCGCCGCCGGTCAGTGTGAACTGGTCACAGGTGTCGGGCAGGTCGCTCAGCCACTGCATGGAGTCGTCGAGCTCGGCCTTGTCGTACGCGGCGACCTGGTACAGCAGCCGCGAGTCGCCCTGCTCGAACCCGGTGAGCGCCGACGCACCCGACGGGCGGCCCAGCAGCGTCTCGTCGAACAGCGCGTCGACCAGGCGCTGGCAGTCCGCCACGTCGCCCTTGCCGTCGACGAACGCCGCCACGTCGACGTTGCCCACCAGCAACGAGTCCCGCCACTCCTGCGGGTTCTGCACCTGCGTCCAGTCGTCCTCGATGTCCGCCGGGGTGATCAGCGCGTTCCGGGCGCCCTGCTCGCTGAGGTCCGACGCGGGCGAGGACGTGGCGGGCGACGACGAGGCCGGGGGCGAGGTGGTCTGCGCGGCGAGGCCCCGCTCGGCGATCGTGGACGAGGTGTCCGCCTCGGACGACGCGCTGCTGTCCGAGCCGGAACAGGCCGCCGTCGCGAGCAGCGTGCCGACGGCCAGGGCGGCGGCCAGGACGCGGGCCGGCCGGGCGAGCGGGCGAGGGGTGGTCACGTGTGCCTCCTGATGGACGGGACGAACACCCGGCGCCGAAGGGCACCGGGCACGCTTTCCCCCCGGCCTCCCACCGCACCACCGCTCCGCCCGGGTGACCAGCGCAGCGGAGGCATACAGGTGACGGCACAGGGAAGACGGGCCCGTGGCCCCGGCCGGCGGCGCCCCGACCGGGGCGGCGATCACCCCGAAGGGCGCCCACCCACGGCGTTCGGCCATGAACGCTGATAAGTTCCCAAAGCAACGTTTTGTCCTGGAAAGGAACGTAGCCACGTCCTCCACCGACAACGGCCCGATGCCGTCCACCGAGGCGGCCAGGCGCCATCCGACCCTGTTCCGTGCCATCCGCCGCCGCCGCAATCCGCCGCTGCGCCGGTCGGACATCACGGTGACGGACGAACGTGCGGTCAAGCGCGCGGTCAAGGCCGCCTCGCTCGGCAACGCCATGGAATGGTTCGACTTCGGCATCTACGCCTACCTGGCCGGCACCATCGGCCGGGTCTTCTTCCCCTCCGGGAGCGAGACGGCGCAGCTGCTGTCGTCCTTCGCCACCTTCGCCGTCGCCTTCCTGGTGCGGCCGCTGGGCGGCATGGTCTTCGGACCGATGGGGGACAAGGTCGGCCGCAAGAAGGTCCTCGCCCTGACGATGATCCTCATGGCCATCGGCACCGCGGCGATCGGCATGCTCCCGACGTACGCGGCGGTCGGCTTCTGGGCACCGCTGCTGCTGATCCTCTTCCGGCTGCTCCAGGGCTTCTCCACCGGCGGCGAGTACGGCGGCGCCTCCACCTTCATCGCGGAGTACGCCCCCGACCGGCGGCGCGGCTACTTCGGCAGCTTCCTGGAGCTGGGCACGCTGGCCGGCTACACCGGCGCGGCCACCCTGGTCGTGGCGCTCACCGCCTGGCTAGGTTCCGACACCATGGACGCGTGGGGCTGGCGCATCCCGTTCCTGGTCGCCGGACCGCTGGGCATCGTCGGCATCTACCTGCGGCTGAAGCTGGACGACACCCCCGCCTACCTCAAGCTGGGGGAGGGCAACGTCCGCGCCTCCGAGGCGGCGAACCAGGTCGAGACCACGGCCCGCGGCGACCTCGCCAAGATCTTCCAGCGGCACTGGCGGCCCCTGGTGCTGTGCATCGCCCTGGTCGGCGCGTACAACATCACCGACTACATGCTGCTGTCGTACATGCCGACGTACCTGTCCGACGAGCTGCACTACAAGGAGTCGCACGGGCTGCTAATCCTGGTCGGCACCATGGTGGTGCTGATGCTGATCATCAACCAGGTCGGCCGGCTCAACGACCGCTACGGGCGCAAGCCGCTGCTGATGACCGGCATGCTGGGCTTCCTCGTGCTGTCCGCGCCGGCGTTCCTGCTGGTGCAGCAGGGCAGTCTGCTCGCGGTGTCGGCCGGCATGCTGATGCTCGGCCTGTCCCTGGTCTGCCTGCTGGGCACCATGTCGGCCGCGCTGCCCGCCATGTTCCCGACGTCGGTGCGCTACGGCTCCCTGTCGGTCGGCTACAACCTGTCGGCGTCGCTGTTCGGCGGTACCACCCCGCTGGTCATCACCGCGCTGATCGGCGTGACCGGCTCCGAGATGATGCCCGCCTACTACGCCATGGCGGCCGCCCTGGTCGGTGTGATCGCGGTGGCGTGCATGAAGGAGACGGCCCAGCAGCCGCTGGAGGGGTCGCCCCCGTCGGTGCAGAGCGAGGCTGAGGCCGCGGAGATCGTGGAGGCGCAGGCGCCGACACCCAGGTTCTGACGGCCGGACCGGCACACCGTTGAGGGGCGGGCACCGCGCGGTGCCCGCCCCTCACGCATGTCACCTTCCCGCCCGTCAGAGCCCGGCGAGCAGCCTGTCCAGGGGCTCCGGCACGCGCTCCCCGCCCAGTGCCTCGACCAGCACGCGGCCGTAGCGGATCTTGCGGCCCTTCTTGGTGCCGAGGAAGCGGCGGAGCTGCTGCTGGGGCGGGCGGCCACGCTGGGCGGGCTGGCGCAGGAAGGTCCGCAGGGCGCGGAACTCGCCCTGCTCCCGCACGAGCTCGGTCACCCGATCCGCACCGAGGGCACGGATCAGCTCGTCCTCCAGATCCGCCGCGCAGACGAAGACGCCGTCGCTCCCGGCGCCGGCCCGCTCCCAGCCCCGCGTGTAGTAGCCCAGTTCCCGCTCGTCGCAGAGCCCCGTCAGGCGCAGGCCCAGTCCGCGCGGGCCCAGCAGCGCGGAGAACCGCCCGACGTTCATCGCGCCGCCCATCGGCAGCACGCAGACGCCCTCCGCTGCCAGGTCCCGGCCGTGACGCGCGGCCAGCGCGCCGACCGCGGCTTCGTCACTGAGCCCCTCCAGCAGGACGACGGCACGGACGGACAGCCGCCCGGCGAGCTCGCGCACCGGGTCACCGGGCCCGCCCGCCGTCCATGCGGTCGCCAAGTCCCGGAACGCGTTCATGTCACTCATGAGGACGAGTCTTCGCCGGTGTCGCCGGCGGCGGTAGTGATTTACGGCTCGCGGTCACGACACCGCGGCTCCGGTCAGGCGGAGGGCTGACGTGCACCCGCAAAGACGGTGGGCGAGGGGAGCCGCCGCAGAGGGCGTCGGCGTTGGCGGGAACCCGTCGGAGACTGGCACCCGCCCCCATGGGAGCCCGCCCGACGGCTCGCTAGCTTCGGTGACGTCCGCCGAGAACGGACATCCCCACCGAAGGGAAGACAGCGTATGCACGCGCAGATCGTCCTGTTCGACGGCTTCGACCCGCTCGACGTCGTCGCACCCTACGAGGTCCTGTACGCGGGCGGCACCGCGTCCGACGGCGCGCTCACGGTCGAGCTGGTCACCGCCGAAGGCCCGCGCGAGGTGGTCGGCGGCACCGGCGCCCTCACCCTGCGGGCCACCGGCACGCTCGACCCCCGCACCGCCGACCTGATCGTGGTCCCGGGCGCCTCGGGCCGGGTCGGTGAGCCCGGCGAGGTGCCCGACGTCGAGGCGGGAGAGGGGGAGTGGCGGCAGGACGAGTTCATCCCCGTCCTGCTGGGCCGCGCCCTCACCACCACCCTGCCGGCGCTGCTCAAGGAAGCACTGGACGACCCGACCGTGACCGTCGCCACCGTGTGCGGCGGCTCGCTCGTCCCCGCCATGGCCGGTCTGCTTGAGGGCCGCCACGCCACCACCCACCACCTCGGCATCGACATGCTCGACGCGACCGGCGTCCACGCGGTGCGGGCCCGGATCGTCGACGACGGCGACCTGGTCAGCGGCGCCGGCGTCACCTCGGGCCTCGACCTGGGCCTCTACCTGCTCGAACGGGAACTGGGCCCGCGCATCGCCCACGCCGTCGAGACGCTCTTCGCGCACGAGCGCCGCGGCACCGTCTGGCGTGCCACGGGTCTCGCCCCGGCCGCGCTGTGACGTACGGCCCCGCCTCACCCGTCATCACTCCCGCCCGCCTGTCAGGAGCAACCCCGCACATGACCGCCGAAAGCGCCCGGACCGCCACCGTCGAAGGTGTCTGGGACCTGACCATCGCCACCCCCATCGGCCGCATCAAGGCCGCCGTCACGTTCCGCAGGGAGGACGAGGCCCTGGCCGGTGTCGCGTCCGGGGCCGGTGAGGACGTACCGCTCCGGGACATCGCGGTCGACGGCGCCCAGGTCACCTGGAAGCAGTCCGTCACCAAGCCCCTCCGGCTGAACCTCGCCTTCACGGTCCACGTCGAGGGCGACACCCTGGAGGGCACCTCCCGCGCCGGCCGCCTGCCCGCCTCGAAGGTCACCGGGACGCGCCGGACGACACCGGCGCGGGTCGCGGAATAGGGGACCGGGGGGCGCTGTTACACCTGCTGCCTGACATGCGCGAGTCACTCGACTCGGGCGGTGACGGCGGAAGGAGCACCTCATGGCACGCAGCACGGCACGCCCGATCGTCAAGCTGAAGTCCACGGCCGGCACGGGCGTCACCTACGTGACGCGGAAGAACCGTCTGAACGACCCCGACCGTCTGGTCCTGCGCAAGTACGACGCGGTCGCCGGCGAGCACGTCCTCTTCCGCGAGGAACGCTGACCCACCCTGTCTCCGCCGCCCCCGGCGGCGGAGGCCGCGAGAAAGGACACCCCATGAGGCACGGCATCCACCCCGTCTCCCGCCCGGTCGTCTTCCGGGACCGCGCGGCAGGGTTCCAGTTCCTGAGCCGCTCCACCCTCGACTCCGACAAGACGGTCGAGTGGGAGGACGGCACGACGTACCCGGTCGTCGACGTGGAGATCTCGTCGGCGAGCCACCCGTTCTACACCGGCACCGCGCGTGTCCTCGACACCGCGGGACGCGTGGAGCGCTTCGAGCGGCGCTACGGCACCGCCTCCGCCCGCCGCTGACCGGTCCCGGCCCTGTCCGGGGTGCCCACCAGGAGTTCGTGATGAAGGTACGCAAGTCCCTGCGCTCGTTGAAGGCCAAGCCCGGCGCCCAGGTGGTGCGCCGCCGGGGCGTGACCTTCGTGATCAACAAGAAGGACCCGCGCTTCAAGGCCCGCCAGGGCTGACGAGCCGCAGGCTCCACGACGTCCGGACGGCCCGGCACCGCACTGCGCGGTGCCGGGCCGTCCTGCGTGGGTGAGGCATGGGCGAGGCCTTCCCCGCCGCACGGCCGGGGCCTCCCGGTGCGGTACTCCCGCCGCGCGGCCAGGATGGAGGGACGTCGCGCACCGCCCGGGGAGCGCCGACGGCGACCGGGACCACCGGCCTCGGGCGAGGGCGACCCGGCAGGCGCTGCCGCCCGCCGGGGCGAACGGCAGCCTGGAGGCGGAGATGACGGTGAACCGGGTCGGCATGGTCGTGCACGGCGGACGCCCCGAGGCGGTGGAGGCGGCCGGCACCGTCCGGGCGTGGTGCCTGGAGCACGGCATCGCCTGCAAGGACATCGACGTCTGGGACGACGGCGGTCGGCACAGCGCCCGCGAGGAGGTGGCGGCCGCGGGCGACCCGGACCTGGTGGTCACCCTCGGCGGCGACGGCACCTTCCTGCGCGGCGCCCGCCTGGCCGCCGCCGCGGACGCCCTGGTCCTCGGCGTCGACCTCGGCAGGGTGGGCTTCCTGACGGAGGTGCCCACGACCGAGGTGCGCACCGCGCTGGACGCCGTGCAGGAGGGCCGGATGGAGGTCGAGCAGCGCCTGCTGCTGACCATGCGCGCCTCCCGGCGCCTGGAGGTCCCCGCCGACATAGAGGCACTCATGCGGTACGGGCGCGGTCCGCTGCTGCCGCCGACCAGCGTGCGGCCCGACTGCGAGACGGGCGGGGAGTGGGGCGTCCCGCTGGACGTGGCGGCCCTCAACGACGTGGTGCTGGAGAAACTCGCCCGGGACCGGCAGATCTCGGTCGGCGTCTACATCTCGGGCAGGCTGCTCGCCTCGTACTCCGCGGACGCGCTGCTGGTGGCGACCCCGACCGGCTCGACGGCGTACAGCTTCGCCGCCGGGGGGTCGGTCGTCTCCCCGCGGGCGGAGGCGCTGGTGTTCACGCCGGTCGCGCCGCACATGACGTTCAACCGCTCGGTGGTCGCCGCGCCGGACGAGCCCGTCGGGCTGCGGGTGCTGGAACGCTCCGGGCGCGCCGCCGTCAGCGTCGACGGCCAGGTCCGCGGCGTCATCGGCCCCGGTGACTGGATCGGCGTGTACGCGGCTCCCCGCAGGCTGCGCGCGGTACGCCTCGGCCCGATGGACTTCTACGGCCGGCTGCGTGAACGCATGAACCTCACCGACGCGCCCGCCGCGGTGGCCGACGGCACGCCCGCGCCCCTGTGGCCCGTGAGCACCCCGCGCCCCGGGGACCTGGCCCACCTGGCCATGCCCCAGGGCCCGGTCGCCCAGCCGTGACCGGGCGCGGGCCGGGGGCTCAGTGGACGAGCGATTTGACGGCCGTGAGGTCCTCGCCGGTCAGCTCCGCGATCCGGTGCGCCGGCACTCCGGCCGCCACGGCACGGGCGAGCAGCGCCTCGCGGCCCTCCGCGCAGGAGCGGTAGGCAAGGAGTTCCTCCTCCATCCGGGCGACGTCGTGCGGCGCGTTGAGCTGCCGCACACGGCTCAGCTCCTCGTCGCCGAGGGGCACGGGAAGCCGCTCGGCACCCTCCGGGACGGCGGAGGTCTCCTCCGGCGGCAGCAGCCGCAGTCCGGGCGTGGTCACGGTGACGCCCTGGGCCTCCAGCCACGCCCGCACGGCCGGCGTGTCCAGGAAGGCGGCGTCCTGAACGGCGGCGAGCGGCACCCCCAGCGACACGGCGGGGTCGTCGAACAGCACGAGATAGGCGTCGTCGGTCATCGTCGTTTCCTCCTGCGGGGACATGTGGTCCCACTCCGGTGTCCGGTGGACCCCCTCTACCCCGCAACGGCCGATCCACGACAGCGCGTCACCCGCAAGGGGGCGGGTACGCGCACGGCAGGGCCGGGCCCGGAGCCGGCCGGGGACGAAGGGGTCGCACATGCCCTACGTGGGATGGTCGGTGGAACAACGCGCAGAGCTGAAGAGACGGATGCTGTTCGTCAACGTGTTCGCCGTGGCCGGAGCAATCCTGTCGCTCGTCCTGATCGCCGGCGGCAACACGGGCGGCTGGGTCGTCCTCGGCATGACGGCATGCATGTACGGAGCGCTCCAGTTGCTCCTGGGCCACATGAGGAGGCGCCAACCACGATGACCGGGGGCGGTGTTGAGCTGCGTGGGCCACCGCGCTTCGGTCATGTCGGCGGGCTCCGCCGTGCGACGATGCCTTGGCATGGCGGAGCTATGGACGAGGACAGGGTGATGGATCACGTCGAACTCGAAGGGCGGACAGGTGAGTTGTCCGGCTTTCTGGACCCGGCCCGCTACCTGAGCTCCCTGCCCTCGATCGCTGGTGATCTGCCACCGGGGGCCCGCGCCTTCGCCACCGACCCGGATCACTACGACTTCCGCAGCCGGCGTTGTGTAAAGGACCTGATCATTCACGCCGTCCGGGGGGCGGGTACCGAGGAGGTGGAGATCGAGTTCCGGCACAACTGCTGGAAGCACGACCAGGACTTGGTCATCCGCTACGCGGAGGTGTCGAGCTTCCTCATCGAGTCCGCCGCCGCGGACCAGGCCCGAGGGCCGGAACTCGGCGCCGTGATGCTCGACGAGATCCTGCCGCACGAGGACGGCTGCGCCCACGAGATCGCCTGCTGGGACGGAACCCTCACCATCGTCTGCCGTGACCTACGGGCGACGTGGACGGAAGCCGTCTGTCCAGACGCGTGAGTTCCCCGTATGCGTGATCTGCCGTGACGTGTCGCCGTACGGCCGGCATGGACAAAGCTGGGGCGCGGCATCCTCGCCGCGCCCCACCCCCAGCCTCGTCACTGCTACCGGTTGTCGACCTCCCGGTCGAAGTCCCGCGCGCAGTCCTGCCGGTCGCTCTGGCTGTTCGCGTGCTCGATGCAGTCCTGGTAGTCCTTGAACTCGTCGCTGTTGATCACGGCCACACCCATGGCCAGAAGCACCGACGACACCACCAGGGTCAGCCCGCCGAGCACCGCGCCGATGACGGACATGGTCCCGTTCGTGGCCACACCTCGTCTGCTGCGCCGGAAGCCCAGCACACCGAAGATCAGGGCCAGCACACCCAGCGCGATGCCGCCGATCGCGGTCCAGAACAGCAGGGCACCCACGATGCCCAGCACCAGCGCCGCGATCCCGAAACCGTTGCGACGCTCACCCGCGCCGACCGCCTGCTGAGGCCCCGCCCCGTGGTGTCCTTGTGTCGAAGTCATCCGCGTGTCCTCCGATATGAGGGGTCATCAGTTGGTCCCGCCCGGTCCGTGTGCCCTGACGTCCCGCTCGCATTCCGCCCGGTGCGGCGAGAGCCGTCCCAGGGGGCGGTCACAACCGAGTCGACCAGCGCCTTGCGTGCGGATACGGAACGGCGGTGGCCGGCATGACGCCGGCCACCGCCGTTCGCTTCCCCCGCCGAGCCCCCCGGCGGAGAACCGCCGGGACCGCGCTCAGCCCCGGCGCCCCGGCAGGCCGGCCAAAGCCTTGGAGCGCTGGGCGACCAGTTCGTCGTAGGTGCCGTCCCGCTCTGCCCAGCGGTGCTTCCGGACGCCCTCGACGAGGATCTCGCGGGGCGTCGGCTCCTGCGCGAGGAGGTCCATGACCTCCGTGGCGAAGTCGTCCAGCGGCAGCGCGTGCGGGTTCACCTTCTCCTGTCCGGCCGTCGCGACGGCCGGCGGCACCAGCTCGACGACGTCGACCCCCGTCCCCGCGAGCTGCGCGCGCAGCGCCTCCGAATAGGCGTGCACCCCGGCCTTCGAGGCGGCGTAGCCCGGCATCGGCGGGAACGGCAGGAACGCGATGCCGGAGGTCACGGTGATGAAGGCGCCGGCGCCCCGCGCGATCAGCTGCGGGGTGAACGCGTCGACGACCCGGATCGTGCCCAGCAGGTTGGTGTCGATCGCCGTCGCCGTCGCCTCGAAGTGCGCGGGGTCGCGCAGGTCCTCCATCAGCATGACGCCCGACATCGTCACCACGGTGTCCAGTCCGGGGTACCGGGCGAGCACGGCGTCCCGCGCCGACGCGACGGAGGAGCCGTCGGTGACGTCGATGCGGACCGTCCCGAAGCCTTCCTTCTCCAGCCGTGCGAGGGCGTCCTCGCCGCGGCCGCCGACGACCACGGTACTGCCGGCCGCGGCGAACCGACGCGCCAGCTCCTGCCCGATGCCCGAGGTCCCACCGGCGATGAAAACGGTGTGGTCGGAGAGTTTCACGAGATCGTCCCTTCGTGAACGACGTGCTTCCACGTTCTCGACCACGAGCCTCCATCGCATCCCGTGCGCGCGGCAGAGCCCTCGTTGTCCCTGGTCCTGACAGGACCCCCTCTGCGCCGCGCCGACCGCACTACGGTGGCTTCATGAAGGACGACGCTTCCGGCAACCGGCTCGGCAGTTACCTTCGTGCCCGGCGGGAGCTGGTCACCCCGGAGCAGGCGGGCCTCCCGCCCGGCGGCAACCGGCGCGTGCCCGGCCTGCGCCGTGAGGAGGTCGCCCTGCTCGCCGGCATCAGCCCCGACTACTACCTGCGCCTGGAGCGGGGCCGTGACAAGAACCCCTCGCCGCAGGTCCTCATGTCCCTCGCCCGCGTCCTGCAGCTCGACGAGGTCGAACGCACCTACCTCCTCGGCCTCGCCTCCGCCCGCCCCAGGGCGCCCCGCCGCAAGCGGCCCGAGCACGTCCCCGCGCGCGCCCACCAGCTGCTCGCGCAGCTCCGGATCCCCGCCTTCGTGGAGGGACGCGCCTTCGACGTCCTGGCGTCCAACCCCATGGCCGTCGCGCTCTCCCCGCGTCTGCGCCCCGGCCGGAACAGGCTGCGCGATCTCCTCCTCGATCCCGAGGAGCGCGCCTTCCACCAGGACTGGTCCCAGGCGACCGCGATCGCCGTCGCCACCCTCCGCACCACCATCGGCGACGACACCGACCACCCCCGCTTCGTCGAACTCGTCGGTGAACTCGCCCTCACCAGCGAACGGTTCCGCACCCTCTGGGCCCGCCACGACGTCCGCACCCTCGACGGAGGCGCCACGATCGTCCACCACCCCGTCGTCGGTGACCTGCGCCTCCACCGCGACAAACTCCCGCTGGACGACGTCATCCTCGTCGTCTACTACCCCGACAGGAACAGCGACAGCGACGAGAAGCTGCGGCTCCTCGCCTCCTTCGCCGACACCGGCTCCGCCGACACCGGCTCTGCCGACACGACGGAGGGCGGACGTGAGGACGCCCGGCATACGTAGCCGCCGCTCCCCGCGGCGGGCGTCCGCGTCGACAGAGCGAGAAGACGACAAGGCGACCCGTACCGGCGGCCACGCTTCGGCGGACGCAGGAACGGCCTGGCCCGGCCGCGACCGTGCCGAGGGGCGCGGAGCTCCGCCCACCCCCACCCCGCCCACCGCCACCTCGCAATCGCCCCTTGTGCCCTGACCTGCGCACCCCTACGATGAATGCGCTTTCATCACGATCACACCCGCCCACGCCGCGCGCACTGACTTAGGGATGACGCCCGATGAGTACCGCCCCCACGGTGTACGACGTGGCCGAACGCTCCGGCGTGTCCATCGCCACCGTGTCCCGCGTCTACCGCAACCCCGACTCGGTGCGGGCGCAGACCCGTGAGCGGGTCCTCGCCGCCGCGCGGGACCTCGGCTACGTACCCAGCGGCAACGCGCGCGGACTCGCCAGCCGGTCCACCGGCGTCCTCGGCCTCTGCTTCCCCGACTACGCGGACCCGGACACCGACGCCGAGGACGACGACGCGGCGATGCTCTACTCCGACCAGATCATCCGCGGCATGGAGCGCGCGGCCCGAAGGCACGGCTACGCCCTCCTCATCGCCGCCTCCCTCAAGGGCGGCCCGGAGAGTCTGGTGGCCAAGGTCGCCGGACGCGTCGACGGGTTCGCCGTGCTGGCCCGCACGGTGCCCACGGAGGAACTCGAGGGCATCTCCCGCCGCCGACCCGTCGTCATGCTCGCCGGGCCCCGCGAGGAGGGCGACCACCTGGACCACCTCGACCACATCGAGGTCGCCAACTTCGACGGTCAGCGTGAGCTGACCCGCCACCTCATCGACGACCACGGCCTGCGCCACCTCGCCTTCGTCGGCTCCGCCGAGGAGTCGCCGGACGCCGAGGCCCGCTTCCAGGGCTTCCTCGCGGCCTGCCACGCCGCCGGCATCGACGCCCCCGAGCAGCCTGCCGTACGCGCCGCCATGATGACCCAGGCCGAGGGCGCCCGCGCCGCCGACGCACTGTGCGACCGTGCCGGCGGACCGCCGCAGGGGCTCGTCTGCGCCAACGACCAGATGGCCGTCGGCGCGCTGCACGCACTGGAGCGCCGGGGCGTGGCCGTGCCCGGCGACGTGGCGGTCACCGGTTTCGACGGCATCCCGCTCGGCCGGCTCGTCCGCCCGACCCTCACCACCGTCCGCCAGCCCATGCTGCGCATGGGGGAGGAGGCGGTGGAACTGCTCGTACGACGCCTCGGCGGCGCGTCCGCCACCGACCCGGTGTCCCTCATGCTCCCCGTCACCGTCGCCCGCCGTGCCAGTTGCGGCTGCGGCCCCGTGGAGCAGAACGTCGCCATCGGGGCCTGACGCCCACCACGCGGGTGGGCGCCGCCCCGGAGCCAGGCGCGCGGGCGTTCAGCCCACCCGCCCGCTCGCCCCACCCGCCCGCCGCGCGGCCCCAGCCCTTCCGCCACATCCCCCTCACCACATCCCCACGGGACGTATCTCACACCCGCTTCCGTACGCCCAGCCTCCGACCTAGGTTGCTGAGAGGGCCCTGTGCCCGTCATCCGGGGTGTCCGCCTGTCGCGACGTACGCGCGCAGGTGAACGCCCCTTTCTCGCGTCCCTCACACCCCCGGCAGGGCGACCGCAGCCGTTACCGGAGTGTGACCCGGCGCCCCCTTGCCACGGCGGGGCCCCTCCCGCAGAGTCATGTATGCGCTTACAGAATGCGCATACATCGGGAACGCTCGAGGAGGAGCAGTCCATGCACCGCGCCACACCCGCCGCGATCGCCCTCACCGTGGCGTCCGCGCTCACCCTCACCGCCTGTGGCGGCTCCGGTGGCGCGGACGTGGACGCTGATGCCCAGCAGGCGCTCACCGTCTGGGCCATGGGCACCGAGGGCGAGAAGCTCGCCGAGGTCGCCGACGCCTACGAGAAGTCGCACCCGAACATCACCGTCAAGGTGACCCCGGTCGGCTGGGACGTGGCGCACCAGAAGCTCGTCGCCGCGGCCGCCGCGGGCAAGCTGCCCGACGTGATGCAGATGGGCGGCACCTACCTCGGCGAGTTCGCCGACATGGGCGTCCTGGAACCGGTCGACACCAAGACCGTCAAGGAGCGCGACTTCTTCCCCGCCGCCTGGCAGCAGGCCTCGTACGACGGTGAGACGTACGGCGTCCCCTGGTACGTCGACACCCGCGTCCTCTTCTACCGCACCGACCTCGCCGCCGAGGCGGGTCTCGCGAAGCCGCCCGCCACCATGGACGAACTGCGCCGTGCCGCCCAGGCATACCAGGACAAGGCGAAGACCAAGTGGGGCCTGTCCATCCAGCCCGGCGGGCTCGACACCGTGCAGAGCTTCTACCCGTTCCTGTACTCCGCCGGCGGTGAGATCCTCACCGAGGACGGCAAGGCGGCCGTCAACAGCCCCGAGGCGGTCAAGGCGCTGGCGACCTACGGCGACTTCTTCGCCAAGGGCCTCAGCGAGAAGTCGGTCCGCCCCGGCTACGACGTGACCAAGGACTTCAACACCGGCGACGTGCCGATGTTCCTCGGCGGTCCGTGGGTCATGTCGCTGCTCGACGAGAACTACCCCGACATCAAGGGCAAGTGGGCCGTCGCCCCCGTGCCCGCCGACAAGCAGTCGGTCTCCATGGCCGGCGGCTCCAGCCTCGCCGTCTCCGCGGACAGCGAGCACAAGGCCGCCGCGAAGGAGTTCATCTCCTTCCTCACCGACGCCAAGGGTCAGTCCGACTGGTACGAACGCACCCGCGACCTGCCCGCCAACCAGCAGGCATGGGAGTCCGGCGAGCTCGCCACCGACCCCAAGCTGAAGGTCTGGCGCGAGCAGATGGAGACCGCCAGGACCACGCCGTCCCAGCCCCGGCTGACGGAGATCACCTCCAAGGTGGACACCGCCATCGAGTCGGTCACCCAAGGCAAGTCGGATGCGAAGGCCGCCCTGGACAAGGCGCAGGCCGAGATCGAAGGACTCGTGGAGTAACCGGCATGCCCCTGCTGACCAAGGCGGCCGCCGACCGCGCGGCCCCAGTGACCAGGACCCGCCCGGACGGGCCGCCGGGAGAGGGGCGGCGCCCGCGCCGCCCGCTCGGCCGGCACAACCTCTACGGCTGGCTGTTCTCCACGCCGTTCCTGGTGCTGTTCGCCCTCTTCATGGCGTTCCCGATCGTCGCCACGCTCCTGATGAGCTTCACCGACTTCGGCGCCCGCCATGTCACCCACCCCCTGGAGGCGGAGTTCGTCGGCCTGGAGAACTACACCAAGCTCTTCGAGGACGACCGTTTCCTGAAGGCCCTGTTCAACACGGCGTACTTCGTGGTCGTCGGCGTGCCGCTGACCATCCTGCTCGGACTGCTCGTCGCGGTCCTGCTGAACAACGGCATCGACCGTGCCCGCACCTTCTTCCGGGTCGGCTTCTACGCCCCGGTGGTCACCGCCATCGTCGCGGTCGCCGTCGTCTGGCGGTTCGTCCTCGATCCCTCCGACGGCCTGATCGCCGGCCTCGCCGCCGAACTGGGCATGACCGCGCCGGACTTCCTCGGCTCCGAGACCTGGGCCATGCCCTCGCTCATCGCCATGGCGGTGTGGCGCAACCTCGGCACCGTCATGGTGCTGTTCATCGCCGGGCTCCAGGCCATCCCCGCCGACGTGCGGGAGGCGGCGCGGCTCGACGGCGCCGGCGCCTGGCAGGAGTTGCGCCGCATCACCGTGCCGTTGCTGCGGCCCACCATGCTCTACGCCACCGTCATCACGACCATCGGTTACCTCAACGTCTTCGAGGAGCCGTTCGTGATGACCCAGGGCGGCCCGTCCGACGCGACGCTCACCGTCTCCCTGGACATGTACCGCGAGGGCTTCAACTTCTTCCACATGGGTTATGCGAGCGCCATGGCGTACGTGCTGTTCGTGGTCATCATGGGCATCACGGTGCTCCAGCTCCGACTGCTGAAGGACAACACCCGATGAGCGCCCCCACGGCATCCCCGCGCCCGGTGCCCGCACAGCCCCGCCCCCGCGGACGGAGCCGCGTCCGCACCCCCCTGCTGTACGTCGTCGCCTCGCTCGGTCTGCTGGTGATGTCCGCGCCGTTCCTGTGGATGGCGCTGTCCGCCTTCAAGACCCGCCGGGACCTCACCGCGAGCCCGCCGGTGTGGCTCCCCTCCGAGTGGACGCTGAGCAACTTCGGCGCCCTGCTCGACCAGCTCGACATGCCGCGACACTTCCTGAACAGCCTGATCGTCGCCTTGCTGGTCACCCTGTGCAACCTGCTGTTCTGCTCCATGCTCGGCTACGCGCTGGCCAAGCTGGAGTTCACCGGCCGGTCCAAGATCTTCGGCGTCGTGCTGGCCGCGCTCATGGTCCCCGGCAACCTGCTGATCCTGCCGCTGTACGTGCTGATGACGAAGTTCGGTCTCATCGACACCTACGCCGGTCTGGTGCTGCCCTTCGCGGCGGGGGCGTTCGGCGTGTTCCTGATGCGCCAGTTCATGCAGTCCATCCCCGACGAGCTGCTGGAGGCGGCCAGGATCGACGGCGCCGGCGAGTGGTACATCTTCTGGCGCATCGTGATGCCGCTGGTGAAGCCCGCCCTCGCGACGCTCACGATCTTCACCTTCCTCGGCTCCTGGAACAACTTCGTCTGGCCGCTCATCGCGACCAACGACCCCGACAAGTACACCCTGCCGGTCGCCCTGGCCACCTTCGCCAACGATCCCAACCGGACCGTCGGCGGCGGCAACGGCATGCTGATGGCGGGCTCGCTGCTCGTCGTGCTGCCGGTCCTGCTGGTCTTCGTGGTCCTCCAGCGCCACTTCACCCAGGGCATCGCGACCGCCGGACTCAAGTGACCCGTCCCCGGCCCGTTCCGCCGGTGACCGCCCCACCCCCACCAGAGAGAAAAGGACGATGACGCGTACCTCCCTGCCCTTCCCCGACGGTTTCCTGTGGGGGGCGTCCACCGCCGCCCACCAGATCGAGGGGAACAACGTCAACAGCGACTGGTGGCGGAAGGAACACGACCCGGCGGCGGGCATCGCGGAACCCAGCCTGGACGCCTGCGACAGCTACCACCGCTGGGAGCAGGACATGGACCTGCTCGCGGAACTCGGCTTCACCGACTACCGGTTCAGCGTCGAATGGGCCCGCATCGAGCCCGTGCCCGGAACGTTCTCGCACGCCGAGATCGCGCACTACCGCCGCATGGTCGAGGGAGCCCTGGCGCGCGGCCTGCGACCCATGGTCACCCTGCACCACTTCACCGTCCCGCAGTGGTTCGAGGACCTCGGCGGCTGGACCGCCGACGGCGCGGCGGAGCTGTTCGCCCGCTACGTCGAGCACTGCGCGCCGATCGTCTCCGAGGGAGTCCGGCACGTCTGCACCATCAACGAGCCCAACATGATCGCCGTCATGGCGGGCGCGGCCAAGGCCGGCGACCAGGGCTTCCCGCCCGCCGGACTGCCCACCCCCGACGAGGACACCACCCACGCCGTCATCGCCGCCCACCACGCCGCCGTCAAGGCCGTACGCGCGATCGACCCCGCCATCCGGGTCGGCTGGACGATCGCCAACCAGGTGTACCAGGCACTTCCCGGCGCCGAGGACGTCACCGCCGCCTACCGGCACCCCCGCGAGGACGTCTTCATCGAGGCCGCGCGCGGCGACGACTGGATCGGCGTGCAGTCCTACACCCGCACCAAGATCGGCACCGACGGTCCGATCCCCGCCCCCGAGGACGCCGAGCGCACCCTCACCCAGTGGGAGTACTACCCGGCCGCCGTCGGCCACGCCCTGCGCCACACCGCCGACCTCGCCGGCCCGGACATGCCTCTGATCGTCACCGAGAACGGCATCGCCACCGCCGACGACACCCGCCGCGTCGACTACTACACCGGCGCCCTGGAGGCGGTCACCGCCGCCATCGAGGACGGCGTCGACGTCCAGGGCTACCTGGCCTGGAGCGCCCTCGACAACTACGAGTGGGGCTCCTACGCGCCGACCTTCGGCCTGATCGCGGTCGACCCGGTCACTTTCGAGCGCACCGCCAAGCCCTCCGCCGTATGGCTCGGCGAGATGGGCCGCACCCGGCAGCTCCCGCGCGCCGAGCGCTGACCGCCCCGGCGCCCTGGCGCGCCGCCCCGGACCCGGGAGCCGGTGGGCCCCTGACACCCACCGGCTCCCGCACACCCGCGAACGCCCAACACGCACCGCACGACACGCACCGCACGACACGCACCGCACGACGCCCCGCGGCCGGCGCTCCGCCGCCCGCCGCACCCCGCCCTTCCCCGGAGGCTGGAGCCGCATGAACCGTCGTACGTTCCTCACCACCGCCACGACCGCCACCCTCGCCGCCGCGGCCTCCGCGACGGCCCTCGCCGCCCCCGCCCCGGCAGCCGGCGGCGCCGGCACCGGGCGCGCCCCGTTCCGCACCTGGTTCGAGGCGACCCACCGCTCCCTCGACGCGATGACCACCGACTTCGGTCTCACCGCCGACAAGATCGACGTCAGCGGGACGGGCACCCCCGTCCCGTCCGCGCAGACCTCGCCCACCAACATCGGCTGCGGCCTGTGGACCACCGTCGCCGCCGCCGGACTCGGCGTCATCGACTCCGACACCCTGCACCGCCGCCTGACCCGCACCCTCACCGCCGTCGAAGGGCTGGAGCGCGCCCACGGCTTCTGGCTCAACTGGTACGACGCGCACGACGGTTCCCTGCTGACGACCTGGCCGGAGACCGGCGACCCGGTGCGGCCCTTCCTCTCCAGCGTCGACAACGCCTGGCTGGTCACCGGCCTGATGATCGCCGCCGACGCCGACCCGTCACTCCGCCCCCGCGTCGCCCGCCTGCTGGAGGACGCCGACTGGTCGTACTTCTACACGCCCTACGACCCCGCCGACCCGGTCGCGGGACCCGGCCAGCTGCGCGGCGGCTACTGGCCCGACAAGCCCGGCAAGGGCGAGCCGACCGGCCACCACTACGGCGCCCTCAACACCGAGCCGCGCATGGCGAGTTACCTCGGCATCGCCGACGGCTCCCTTCCGCCGGAGCACTACTGGCACGTCTTCCGCACCCTTCTGCCCGGCATGGGGCAGGAGCAGGAACCCGGGGGCGCCTGGGTCACGATCGACGGCGTCCGCGTGTGGCAGGGCCACTACACCCACCGCGGCCGGAAGCTCGTCCCCACCTGGGGCGGGTCCATGTTCGAGGCGCTGATGGTGCCCCTGTTCGTGCCCGAGGCCGAGTGGTCCCCGCACTCCTGGGGCACCACGCACCACCGCTATGTGCGCGGCCAGATCGACCACGGCTTGAAGGAGGCCGGCTACGGCTACTGGGGCTTCTCGCCCGCCAACATCCCCGACGGCGGCTACAGCGAGTACGGCGTCGACGCCCTCGGCATGCAGGAGGAGGGCTACACCTCGAAGGGCGTGGTCACCCCGCACGCCTCCTTCCTCGCCCTGCCCTACGAGCCCGCCGCGGCCGTCGCCAACCTCACCGCCCTGGACCGGGACTTCGGCGCGTACGACGACCGCTACGGCTTCCGTGACTCGGTCGACACCGCGACCGGCCGGGTGAGCGACTACGTCCTCGCCCTCGACCAGGGCATGGTCGCCGCTGCCCTGGCCCAGCAGGTGCGGCCCGGCCTGCTGCAACGGCCCTTCGGCACGGGCGGCTTCCGCTCCCGCGTCCGCCCCCTGCTGGCGAAGGAGCGGTTCAGCATCTGAGCCGCGCCCGCCGGAGGGGCACAAGGCCGCGGGCTCGGGTCAGGCGGAGGTGCCGGCACCACCGGGGTCGTTGGGATGCGGCTCCAGCTCCGTGACGACCGCGGTCATCCACGGCCACAGGGGCAGCGTGCCGAGCACCTCCTCCCGCAGCGCCGCCTCGTCGGCGGCACGCCACAGGCCGATGCTGCGCTTCTCCCCGACGGGTCGCCACAGCCGCGCCAGGTTCCCGGTGGCCGTGAGCTCACGGGCGCGTACCGCCTCCCGCGCACGGACCCGGTCCACCTCGGCCGGGTCCGTGCCCTCGGGGACGGTGGTGGTGAGCTCCACGAGAAACTCCCGCATGTCGTTCTCCGATCCTGTGACGAGGGCCCCGGACCTGTCCGGGTGCCCGTGCGATGTACGCCCCGTTGCCGTCTCAGTCGCCGGCGGCGATCCGGGAGACGTGGTACTGGCGGATCCTCCAGCCGTCGTCATGCCGCAGGACCAGCGACAGGTGGACCTTCGCCTCCCACCCCGACGGCGCGCTGAAGGTGACGTCCGCGAAGCCGCCGGCGACCCGCTCACCGATCGTGTAGGTGTGCAGGACCGTGACGTCGGCGCGCCGGTCCTCGGCCACCGCCTCGTAGTACGCCCGTACCGCGTCGCGGCCGGCGACCACCTCGGGGCCGAACCCCTGGAACAGGGCGTCGGGGGTGAACAGTTCCGCCATCGTGTCCGGCCGGTGGGAGTCGAAGGCGGCCTTCCAGCGGTCGAGGACGTCGTGCATGGGGTCGGTCATGGCCGTGCTCCTTGGGTGTGCGCCGGGCGCGATGCCGCCGGCGCTCGAGGTGTGTTCCCGTCCCGGCCACGCGCGTCCCTCCGCCATCGGGGCGGACGCCGGCGCGGGCCGGAGCGGCCGGGCGGGTGTGCCCGGGCGGAGGCCGGGGTCCGGTTCAGCCACCGGCGGCCTGTCCGCCGTCCACATGGAGTACCGCGCCGGTGACGAAGGGCGCGTTCTCCAGGTAGACGACGGCGTCGGCGATGTCGCGAGCCCGGCCCATGCGCCCCACGGGGTGCAGGGCGGCGAGTTCCTCGTGCTGGTCCTCCGCGTGCATCGGCGTCGCGATGGTGCCCAGGGAGACCGCGTTGGAACGGATGCCCCGGGAGGCGTACTCGATGGCCAGGGCCTTTGTGGCGGCCTGAAGCCCGCCCTTGGACAGGGACGCCAGGACGGAGGGGACCGCGGCGCGGGGGTGGTCCACGAGGCTGGTCGTGATCTGGACGACGTGGCCGCCGCCCTGCTCCAGCATCCGGGGGACGACGAGACGGGTCATGTGGAAGAAGCCGGCGACGTTCACGCCCATCACCGTGTCGAAGTCGTCCTGGGTGAACTCGGTGAACGGCTTGGAGACGAACACCCCCGCGTTGTTGACGAGTGTGTCGATCCGCCCGAACCGCTCCAGGCCGGCGGCGACGACCCGTTCGGCGGTCGCGCGCTCGGCGATGTCCCCCTGAACGGTGATCACGCCGGGGTCCCGCGAGGCGCCGATCGTGCGCGACGTGGCGACGACGGCGTGACCGAGTGCGCGGTAGGCGCCGACCAGCTCGGCGCCGATGCCTTGCGACGCGCCGGTGATGACGGCGACCTTCTGTCCCTGAGTGCTCATGTGGTCGTTCCTTGGCGAGAGGGGGTGACGGTCGACGGACCGGCTGCGCACCATGGTAGACGACCGGTCTAGTGCAAGCAATCGACCGAGGTCGGTGGCGATGTGAGGTGACCGACACGCTCCCGAATTGACGGTGGTAGACCGGTCGTCTACCTTCGAGGCAGTTGACCGGTCGGCTAGTTCTTCCGCAGAGCCGGCCGCCCTTCCCGAAACGGAGCTCACCCGCCATGTCCGCATCAGTGAACGTCGCCATCGTGTACTACTCCTCCACCGGCACCGTCGCCGAGATCGCCGAGGAGCTCAGGGACGCCGCCGTCAAGGCCGGCGCCGAGGTGCGTCTCGCCAAGGCCCCGGAGCTGGCCCCCTGGGAGGCCATCCGGTCGAACCCGGCGTGGGCCGCCCACCGTGCCGCCACGTCCGGCATACCCGAGGCGTCCGTGGACGACATCGAGTGGGCCGACGTCGTGCTGTTCGGTACGCCGACCCGGTTCGGCAATCTGTCCGCCCAGCTCAAGCAGTTCATGGACACCCTCGGGGGCCTGTGGGCGCAGGGCAAGCTGGCCGACAAGGTCTACAGCGGCTTCACCTCCTCCGCCACCGAGCACGCCGGCCAGGAGACGACGCTGCAGGCGCTCTACACCTCCGTCCACCACTTCGGAGGCCTCGTCGTCGCCCCCGGCTTCACCGACCCGGTGAAGTTCGTGGACGGCAATCCGTACGGCACCTCCCACGTCGACGGACAGGGCACCCGCCCTGTCGGCGAGGCGACCCGTGCCGCCGCACGCCATCAGGCGGAACGCGTCGTCGGCATCGCCCGACGGCTGAAGGCGGCCGAGGGTCTCGGCGTCGCGGCCTGACGCCCCTGAGAGCGGTGGCCCTTCTCACCACGTCCACTAGTCGAATGGTCGTATACTTCCATCATGGGACGAACGAGCGACGCCAGGAACAAGATCCTCACCGCTGCCCAGTCTCTGATCGAAGTGCGCGGCTATTCGGCTCTGGGCGTGGCCGAGATCTGCAAGGCGGCAGGGGTTCCGAAGGGGAGTTTCTACTACTTCTTCGAGTCCAAGGAGGCCCTCGCGCTGGCCGTGCTGGACGAGCACTGGTCCGCCCAGCGGCGTGACTGGGCGAGCGCACTGGAGAGCGACCAGGAGCCCCTGCTCCGGCTCCGCGCGCTCTTCGAGCGGACCGAGGCGGCTCAGCGCGCGGGCCAGGCCGACTGCGGGACGGTCTCCGGCTGCATGTTCGGCAACCTCACCCTCGAGATGAGCAACCAGACCGAAGCGATCCGGGAGCGGCTGCAGCAGATCTTCGACGCCCAGGTCGACATGGTCGAGGAGGTCATCGCCGAGGCACGCGAGCGTGGCGACGCCGCGGTGGCCGACCCCCGCGCCGCCGCCCGCTCCGTGGTGGCGCAGCTGGAGGGGCAGGTGCTGTTCGCGAAGCTGTACAACGACACCGCCCCGCTCGAGGCGCTGTGGCAGAACTGCCTGGCCCTGCTGGGAGCCAGGCTCCCCGAGACGGGCCCGGTGACCGCCTGAGCGGTCGGCGGCCCCGTCACCCGGCGCACTACTGTCGACGCATGAGCCAAGATTCCCAGCGGTCCGTCGTCGTCGAGCGGACGAGCAGCGGTCACTACGTCGCCACCAACCCGAGGGGCGGGACGATCACGTTCAGCACCGACGGGGGCGCCGAGTTCACCCCGGTCGAACTGCTGCTCGCCGCCATCGGGGGCTGCTCGGCGGCCGACGTCGACGTCGCCACCAGCCGGCACGCCGAGCCCGCCGAGTTCTCCGTCGCGGTGACCGGCGACAAGATCAGCGACGACCAGGGCAACCGCATGACGAACCTGCGGGTCACCTTCAGCGTCGCCTTCCCGGACGAGGAGGGCGCGGACCGCGCCCGCGCGATCCTCCCTCGCGCCGTGAAGACGTCCCACGACCGCCTGTGCACGGTCAGCCGCACCGTCGAGCTCGGCACCCCCGTCGCCACGGAGGTCAAGGAGAGCTGACCCGTCGGGCCGCCGGGGGCGGCGCGGCCCCCGGCGGCGGACGACTGCCCGTGCGCCCCCTACGGACACCCGGTTGCCGGAGAGCTCCGCGCGCCGGCCGCCACGCTCGCCGCCCCGGGGACCGTGGCGCGCACCGCCGCCGTGCCGTGCTCGGACAGCGTCCCCACGGTCAGGCCGGCGGCGCGCCAGCCGGCCACCAGCCCGGGCAGCGCGCCCAGCGCGGCCCGCCAGCAGCCCGGCGCCGCCATCCGGTCGGTGTCGTGCAGCAGGACGGTGCCGCCGCCGTGAACATCGGCCTCCACCGTCCGGCGCACCGAGGCGGGGGTGGCCCGCGCCGTCCAGTCCCGGCCCCAGGCGCTCCACAGGACCGGCCGCAGCTCCGCCGCACGGGCGGCGGCCCAGCGGCCGGAGGTCAGGATCCCGTACGGCGGCCGGTACCACCGCGGATCGCTCCCCGTGACGTCCCGTACGGCGTCCGCCGCCCGGCACAGCGCCAGGACGTCACCCGCCGGGGTGGGCAGCCACGGACGGTCGTGGCTCCAGCCGTGCACGGCCACCTCGTGCCCCCGGCGCACGGTCTCCCGCACCACCGCCGGATGGCGTACGACCGCGTCGCCCAGCACGAAGAAGGTCGCTCGCACCCCGACGGCGTCCAGCGCGTCGAGGAAGCGGGGCGTGGACACGGGATCGGGCCCGTCGTCGAAGGTCAGGGCGACGTGGCGGGGGTGGCCGGTCCCGGCCAGGCCGGGGAACAGGCGCCGGCGTACGGCGGGCAGCCAGGTGACGGCCGGACCGATGTGCGCCGCGGCGAGGGCGGCCAGGGGAAGCCCGACGGCCGCGGCCCGCCGCCCGGCGGACGGGGGGAGAGGACCGGACATCGCAGTGCCTCCTGGTCGTGCGGCGGCTTCCGCGCCGCTCACGGTGGGTGGGACGCATCGCGCGCCTCGGAGTCAGGGCCGTCCCGTGCCCTCGCCCCGTCCCAGCCGCCGCCGACCGAGGGAGCGCGCGCCAGGCCGACGCTGCCCGCGCCCATGAGCGCGATGCCGATCACCTCCGGCGCCACCCGCGCGCCGAGCGTGATCTGCTCCCCGAACAGGGCCCAGCCCAGTGCCACGCTGGTCAGCGCGTCCCCGAGGGTCAGGGCCGGCTGGGACGCCGCCAGCGTCCCCGCCCGGAACGCGGCCTGCAACAGCAGGAACGCGATCACCCCCACCACGGCGGTGGCGTACAGCGGCCACGTCGTCAGGACGGCGCGCGGCCCGTCCGGGATCAGACCGGTGACGTCCTTGAGCAGCGCGGCGGTCGCGGAGAACGACACCGCGGACGCCAGGCCCAGCAGAGCGGCGCGCGGCGCGCCCCGCACGCCCCGGGACACCGCCACCAGCAGCACCACAGCGGCCAGCAGGGCCGCCCCGACGGGCCACCAGTGCCCCGGTACGGACGAGGACCGGCCGGACGTGGGCGCCGCCGCGGTCAGGAACAGGGACAGGCCCAACGCCAGCGCGACGAACGCCAGCCAGGTTCTCAGGTCGGGGCGACGGTGGAAGACCAGACTCCCCACCGCCAGGGTGAACAGCAGCTCGGCGGCCATCAGCGGCTGCACCAGCGCCAGACTGCCCACGCCGAGAGCCGCCGCCTGCAGCACCGTGGACAGGGCGAGCATCCCCGCGCCCACCACCCAGTGCGGCCGCCGCAGCACGTGGACCAGCCAGCGCACGGCCTGCCGCAGCCCCGCGCCCCCCTCCGGCTCGTCCGCCGCGGCCCGCCGCTGCAGCACGGAGGCCGCGGCGTTCGCCAGCGCCGCGAGGAGAGCCAGGACGACCGTGAGCACGCCGGGCTGTCCTCAGCCGAACGTGGCGGCCAGCCGCCGGTACAGGCCGGGCGCCGCGCCGCGCACCCTGGCCGGAAGGCGCAACCACCCGGGGACGTAGATCTCGTCCCGGCCGCGCGAGACGGCGCGCCACACGGCGTCCGCGACCCGCTCGGGCGGCACCGGCCGGGGCCGGTTCCGCGGATACGGCGCGCCCCTGTGCTCGAAGAACGGCGTGTCGACCACCCCCGGCACGATCAGGCTCACCCCCACGCCGGTGCCGCGCAGTTCGTACCGCAGGGCGTCGGCGAACGCGGCGACCGCCGCCTTGGACGCCGAGTAGACGGCCTCGCCCCGCACCCCGACGGAGCCCGCCAGGGAACCGACGAGCACCACCCGGCCGGAACCCGCCTCCACCATGTGCGGGAGCACCTGCCGGACCAGGCGCAGCGTGGTCACCAGATTGACGTCGATCACCTCGTCGAAGGAGCGGCGGCTCATGGTGGTGAAGTCACCGGCCCAGCCGACCCCGGCGCACGCGACCAGCAGATCCAGCCGGCCCACCTGTTCCAGCGCGAAACCGGTCAGCCGCCGCTCGGCGGCCGGCCGGGTGAGGTCCCCGGGGAAGACCGCCGCGGAGGCCCCCGCCGCGACCTCGCCGAGGCGGCCGGCGTCCCGGCCGTTGAGCACCAGACGCCATCCCTCGGCGGACAGTCGGCGTGCCACGGCGGCACCGATGCCGGAGGAGGCCCCGGTCACCAGCGCCGTCCCGGGGCGTCGGGCCGGCGCACCGCCGGGACGGGCCCGCGCGTCGCCGGGGAGGGCGGCCGGTGTCCGGGTGTCGGAGGCGCCGGCCGTACCGGCGTGGGAGGGTGCGTGGGGCATGGGCTGACCTCGGCTGCTGGGCGGACACCGGAAGCGGCCGGCTGTGACCACTCCCGTCGTCCGGGAGGGCGTGAGCCCCGGAGTATCCAGGTCAGGGACCGCCGAAACGCGCGCCGGGCGTTTCACCGGCCCGCGGGCCGGGCGTTTCGGGGGCGAGTGAAAGGGTGACTCACCAGACGTGCTTTCGTCCTTCCCGGTCCCGCACCGAGGCACCGCACCGGCGGGTGACGCCCGCCGGGTGCTGCTGCTCAGCGCCAGCATGGGCGCCGGCCACGACACGGTGGCCCGGGAACTCGCCCGCCGCGCCCGCGAGCAGGGCCACGAGGCGGAGACCGTCGACCTGATGCGGCTCCTGCCGTACGGGACGGGATCCGGGCTGCGCACCTTTTATCGGACGTCGGTGCGGCACGCGCCCTGGGTGTACGACGGCCTCTACCGGGCGTTTCTGCGCCCCGGCGACGGCGCCCGCCCCAGCGGTGTCCCGCTCGCCCGGCTGGCGGGCGAGGGGCTGGTCCGGCTCGTGGCACACACCGGCGCGGACGTCGTCGTCCCCGTCTTCCATTTGGCCGCCCAGCTGACCGGTCACCTCAGGACGCGGGGCCGGCTGAATGTCCCGAGCGGCGTCTTCGTCCTCGACTTCGCCGTCCACCGGCAGTGGCTCCACCCGGGCAACGACGCCTACTTCTGCCTCACCGAACAGGCCGCGGAGGACGTCCGCCGTTCCCTTCCGGCGCGTGTCGAGACGACGGGTCCGGTGGTGGCGCCCGAATTCTTCGCGCCCGCCCCGGGGGCCGCCGCCTGGCGGGACCGCTTCGAGCGCTTCGCCCCGGGCCGGCCGGCCGTGCTGCTGTCCGCGGGCGCCTGGGGCGCGGCGGCGGGTCTCGGCGAGACCGCCCGGCTGCTGGCCGGGGCCGGCTACCTGCCCGTGGTGCTGTGCGGCCGCAACGAGGCGCTCCGGACCCGCACGGCCCGCGTCCCGGGCGCGCTCGCGCTGGACTGGGTCGACGACATGCCCGGCCTGCTGCACGCCGTCCGCGCGCTCGTCGACAACGCCGCCGGCCAGACCGCCGTGCAGGCCCTCGCGGCCGGGCTGCCCGTGGTCGGCCACCGCCCGCTGCCCGGCCACGGCGCCGACGGTGTGCGCCGGATGGCGGAACTCGGCCTCTCCGACGCCACCGCCGACGGACCCTCACTCCTGCGCGTCCTGCACCGGCTCACCACCGAGCCTCTCGCGGAACGGCCGGGGACCGGGTCCTCGCTCTTCCGGTCCGACGTCCTGGCACGCGCGGCGGCCCTGGCGCACCGCCCCGCCGGACCGTCCACGCGCGGGGCATGAGCCGCCGTCGGCGCGTGGTCACTCGGTGTCGGCCTGCTCCCGGCCGGAATCCCGCATCCGGTGCCGGTGCAGATGCCCCGGGTGCCAGTGGCCGTGGTGACTGAGCAGCCAGTGCCCGAACAGGGCGCCGCCGTACACGACGAACCCCACGCCGATCAGCCAGGACTCGACCACGAGGACCACGCCGACCGTGCCGTAGCTGATCGCGTTCTCCACGATCAGCGGCGTGAAGACGTAGTACGAGAAGATCCGCAGGCCGACCAGCCCGACCATGGTGGCGACGGCGCCCGGCAGCAGGTCCCGCCATCTGACCTGGCCACCGAGCAGGAAGCGCTGACCCCACCAGAAGAACAGCACGCCGGTCGTCGTCGTCAACGCGATCCGCTCGGGCCCGTACAGCGTCGTGCGCGTCTGCACCTCCTGGTAGAGGTACGCGGTCAGGACGGCCAGCCACAGCGCCTGGCGCCACACCCGGTGCCAGGGGCCCGGAGGCAGCTGCCACACCCGCTCGTAGCCGTTCTGGACGCTGCCGCCCAGGGCGACGCCGAACACGGCGAGGGCCAGTCCGCCCCAGACGCTCGTGGTGCCGACCACCTTGCGCGGAGGGCTGATGATCTCCGTCAGCACCCGCGCGGACTCCCCGGTCACCCCCATGCCGTCCGCGAGCCACGCCGCGAAACCGCCCTTCGCCAGCGGGTCCGCGGCGGCGACCACGATCAGCAGCGGCGCCAGGGTCACCAGCGCCATGGTGGCGAACCCGGTCGCCCGGTGCATCAGCTCCAGCTCACGGCCCCGCGCCATCAGGGTGTGGGCACCCAGCCACCTGTAGACGTTCCGGAGCACGCCGAGGAACCGCCTCACGGTGCCCCTCCTTCGCCTGCTCGGGCACACGCCGCGAAGTCACCCGCGGCGCGGTCGGACCGTCTCGCCCCGCACCGGGGGCGGACCGGGGCGCCGCACGGCACCCGTTCCGCTCTCCGCGCCCATCATCCGGCGTGCGTGACCGGGCCCGCCACTTCGCCCCGCCCGGCGGTCCCCGTCCGCAACGACGACTACGGCGGTCCACGCCCCGCCGAGCACCCTTCCGGAGGGGTGTCCGGTCCGTTCGGGTGACGTCCGGCTCAGCGGCGGGTGTCCCCGCCGACCGTCACCCGCTCACCCGGGGCGCAGCGCAGGATCCGCCGGCCGTGCCCGCGCCGCCCGGCCTCGGCGAGGAAGTCGGTCAGCGGCGAGCGGAAGACGCCGTAGTCGTCGTAGTGGACGGGGAGCGCCCGGTGCGGACGGATCATGTCCAGCAGGTCGGCGCCCTGTTCGGCGTCCATGGTGACGACCATGCCGCCGGGCAGGGTGGTCCCGCCCAGGTGCAGCACCGCCAGGTGGATGTCGGGGTGGCGGCGGGCGATCTCCCGCAGGCCGTCGAACATCAGGGTGTCGCCGGAGATGTAGAGGACCAGGCGGATCTCTCCGGACCGGTCACCGAACTCCAGCAGGCTCCCCATCACCGGCGGCAGCAGCCGGCGGGCCGGACCCGGGGCGTGACGTCCGGGCAGCGCGGTGACGCGGACCAGCGAGTCACCCCGCAGCAGGGTGTGGCTCTGCCAGGTGCGCAGGCCCAAGGCGCGGTGGAAGCCGAACAGCCCCTGAAGGACGCGTGAGGCGTGCGGGGTGGTCACGAAGGGCAGCCCCCGGTCCAGGTGGCGCCGGGCCACCCGGTCGAAGTGGTCGCCGTGCAGATGGGACAGCACCACCGCGTCCAGGTCCGCGTGCGGGAGGTCGGCGACGTCGACGGCGGGTTCGGTCAGCCGGCGCGACACGAGCCCGTAGCCGAGGTGCGCCCGCTGGCCGCGGTGCAGGAAGTTCGGGTCGGTCAGCAGGGTGAGGCCGCCGTACCGGATCAGCAGGGTGGCGTTGCCGATGAACTGCACCTCCACGGTGCCCACGGGCGGTGTGCGCTGCACGAGGAACTCCCTCCGCCGCCTACGGCGTCCCGAGCACGACCCGGGTGATCCGGCCGGAGCGTCCTACACCCGCCGGAGCCGCGCGCGTGCCGTAACCGCGTTCGCGGGTACCCGCGCCCCAGGTTCCAGTTCTCGCCCTCCCCGCACGCGCGCCCGCCGCGCGTGCCGGACGGGTTCCACGGTCCACGCCGGGAGGTCCGGTTGCGTCTCCACCACAGTCGCCCCACCGACGCGGGGTACCGCCGGCTGCGCCACGGGCGCGGCTTCCGCTACCTCGACGTCGCGGGCGAACCCCTGCGCGATCGCGAGGAGCTGTCCCGCATCCGCGCGCTGGTCATCCCGCCGGCCTGGACGGACGTGTGGATCTGCGAGCGGGCCAACGGCCACCTCCAGGCCGTGGGCACCGACGCCGCCGGACGGCGCCAGTACCTCTACCACCCGCGCTTCCGGGCCGAGCAGGAGGCCGCCAAGCACGAGCACGTCCTTGACGTCGCCGAGGCGCTGCCGGCCCTGCGGGAGGCCGTCGAAGGGCACCTCGGTGACCGGGGCCTGACCCGCTCCCGCGTCCTCGCCACCGCGGTCCGCCTGCTCGACCTCGGCTTCTTCCGCATCGGCAGCGAGCGGTACACCGAACTGAACAACAGCTACGGACTCACCACGCTGCTGCGGGAACACTCGACCTGCCGGTCGGGCGCGGTCCTGTTCAGCTACACCGGCAAACACGGCAAGGAGATCATCCGGACCGTCGCCGACCCCGCCGCGTGCCGCAGCCTCACCGCGCTGCTGCGCCGCCGGGGCGGCGGCGACCGGCTCCTGGCCTACTGGGAGGGGCGCGCCTGGCACGACGTGAGCAACGCCGACGTCAACGCCTATCTCAAGGAGCTGGCCGGCCTCGAAGTCACCGCCAAGGACTTCCGGACCTGGCACGCCACCGTCATGGCCGCCGTGGCGCTGGCCGTGTCCGAGCCGGTCGCGCGCAGCGAGACCGCCCGGCGGCGCGCCATCGCCCGCGCGGCGCGCGAGGTCTCCGGCTACCTCGGCAACACCCCCGCGGTCTGCCGGGCCTCCTACATCAACCCCCGCGTGATCGAGCTGTACGAGGAGGGCGTGACCGTGGCGCCCGCGCTGCCCCACCTCGGGGACGAGGCCGCCCTCGGCATCCCCGCGACCCAGGGCGTCACCGAACGCGCCGTCCTGAGCATGCTCCGCACCGGCTCCCCACCCCTGGACCTCACCACACCCGTGGCAGAGGCGGCGTGAACCGCGGGCCGCGCCCGCAGGGCCTGTCGCGGAGCGGGGGGGAAGCGCGGGTCACGCCCGTGGGGCCCGGCGCGCGGGAGTCGGGGCGCGTCTGCTGAGCGTGGAGCGCCGGCGTGAAGCGCAGGTCACGCCTGCGGGGCCGAGGTGCGGTGGGAGGAGGGCGCGGGTGCGGGTCCGGGCGTTACGCCCGTGGGGCCCGTCGCGCGCGGGAGTTGCGGGGCGCGTCCACTGAGCCCGTCGCGCCGGGGTCGCGTGAAGCCCGGGGCGTGGGCCCAGGATCCGGGGCGTCGGGGGAGTGGGGCGTGGGGGCAAACGGGGTCACGCCAGGTGCGTGCCGTGCAGCAGCAGTTGCGACACCGCCATGGCGGCCACCACCATCGCCGCCCGGAACGGCCACCGGCTGTGCCGCCCCGCCGCCAGCGCCGTACCCGCCACGGCCACGGTCCCGGCCACGGCGGCCAGGAACAGCCCCCCGCGGCCCGCCGCCCCGGGCGGTCCCGCGACGACCACCCAGACGGCCGTCAGCATGACCAGCGGCGCCAGCCACCGGCAGGCCGTTCGGCCCAGCCGCTGCGGCAGCCCCCGCACCCCCGTCGACAGATCGTCCTCGATGTCCGGCAGAACGTTCGCCAGGTGCGCCCCCACCCCCAGCAGCGCCCCCGCCGCCACGGCCCACCAGGCGGGCCAGGCGGGCGACGGCAGACCGAGGGTGACGAACACCGGCAGGGACGCGAAACCCACGGCGTAGGGCAACGGCGACAGCACCGAGTGCTTGAGCCGCAGGTTGTAGCTCCAGCCCGCGGCCACGCCCGCCAGATGCGCCAGCCCCGCAGCCACCCCGCTGAGCAGCGACAACGGTACGCACAGCCCCAGTGCCGCCCATGCCGCCACGGCCACCGTCCGCGCCGGCAGCCGGCCCGCCGCCACCGGCTTGTCCCGGCGCCCGCACGCCGTGTCGCGCCGCGCGTCCACCGCGTCGTTGCTCCACCCCACCGACAGCTGACCGGCCAGCACCGCCGAGGCCACCGCCGCCGAACCCGCGAACCCCCGGCCCGCCGTCACCGCCAGCGCGGTCACGAACAGCGTGACGGCCACCGCCGGCTCGGGATGACAGGCGCGCAGCAGCGCCGGGACACGGCGCGGTGCCGTACGCGGGAGAACCCCAGACGGGTGGTGGGACACGGGTGCAAGGTAGCCGGGCGCCGTCGGTGTGGAAGTCATTACCGACATGCGTGTCCCTCTCATCGCCGACCCACCGTCCTCCCCGCAGCCCGCCGCGACGCCCCGCCCGGGCGTCCCGGCGGTCACTACCATCGCCGCCGTGCACACCGCGCTGCCCCCTCACCGCTACCGCCAGGAAGACCTCACCGAGCCCATCGGCGACCTGTGCCTGGTCCCGGCGGCCGACCGGGCCGTGCTCCGCCGGCTGCACGCGTCCGCCGGTGTGCGCACCCGCCATCTCGCCCTGCCCATCGAGCGGTACGCCGCACTCCGGGACTTCCGCGAGAGCAACGAGGCCTGGCTCACGACCGGCCTCGGCCTGGCCGAGCGGGCGCTCACCGGCGCGCTGGCCCGGGCGGGCCTCGCCCCGGCCGACGTCGACCTGCTGGTGTGCGCGTCCATCACCGGGGTGGCCGCCCCGTCGCTCGACGCCCGGCTGGCCGGGCGCGTCGGCCTGCGGCCCGACGTGAAACGGCTGCCGGTGTTCGGCCTGGGCTGCGTCGCCGGCGCCGCCGGTCTCGCCCGGGTCCACGACTACCTGCGCGGCCACCCCGGCGGCACCGCCGTCCTGCTCTGCGTCGAACTGTGCTCGCTGACGCTCCAGAAGGGCGACGACTCCCGCGCCAACCTGGTCGCCGGCGCCCTGTTCGGCGACGGCGCGGCAGCACTCGTCGCCCGCGGCGCCCGCCTCGACGACAGCCACGGCGACCACGGTGCGGCGCCGGCCGGGCCCGCGGTGATCGCCACCCGCAGCCACCTGTACCCCGGCACCGAGCACCTCCTGGGCTGGGACGTCGGCGCCGGCGGCTTCCGCGTCGTGATCGACCCCGCCGTCCCCGCCCTGGTCCGCCGCGACCTGGGCGGCCAGGTCCGTGGCTTCCTCGCCGAACACGGCCTGACCACCGGGGACATCGGCACCTGGGTGTGCCATCCGGGAGGCCCCAAGGTGCTGGACGCCGTGACCGACGCGCTCCACCTGCCCGACGACGCCCTCGACCCGGCGCGGCACTCGCTCGCCGCGGTGGGCAACATGTCCTCCGCCTCGGTCCTGCACATCCTCCAGGGCGTCACCGAGACCTGGAGCCCCGAACCCGGGAGCTGGGGGCTGCTCATGGCGATGGGCCCCGGCTTCTGTTCCGAACTCGTCCTGCTGCGCTGGTGAGGTGCCCGCCGTGCCCTGGTACACGCTTCTCCTCCTCGCCGTGGCCGTCGAACGCCTCGCCGAACTCGTCGTGGCCCGCCGCAACGCGGCGTGGACCCGCGCCCGGGCCGGGGTGGAGCACGGCCGCGGCCACTACCCCGTCATGGTCGTCCTGCACACCGGCCTGCTGGCGGGCTGCCTGCTCGAACCCCTGCTCACGGACCGCCCGTTCCTGCCCGCCCTGGGCTGGCCCGCGCTGGCGCTCGCCCTCCTCGCCCAGGCCCTGCGCTGGTGGTGCATCACCTCCCTCGGCCCCTACTGGAACACCCGCGTCATCGTCGTCCCCGGCGCCCGCCTGGTAGGCCGCGGTCCCTACCGCCTCCTCCGCCACCCCAACTACGTCGCCGTCGTCGTCGAGGGCGTCGCCCTGCCCCTGGTGCACTCGGCGTGGATCACGGCGACCCTGTTCACCCTGGCCAACGCGGTCCTGCTCACCGTGCGCATCCGCTGCGAGAACGCCGCCCTCACCCGGGCGGTGCCCGCGTGAGCCACCCCGACCTCCTCGTCGTCGGGGGCGGCCCCGCGGGTCTCGCCACCGCCCTCCACGCCGCCCGCGCCGGGCTCGACACCGTCGTCGCGGAACCGCGCCCCGCGCCCGTCGACAAGGCGTGCGGAGAAGGCCTGATGCCCGGCGCGGTCCGCGCCCTGACCGCCCTCGGCCTGCACGTCCCCGGCCACCCCCTCACCGGCATCCGCTACGTCCAGGGGCACCGCAGGGTCCAGGCGGAGTTCCGGCACGAACAGGGCCTCGGCGTCCGCCGCACCGACCTGCACCAGATACTCCACCGGGCGGTGCTGGACGCGGGCGTGCCGGTGCTCCCGCTGCGCGTGGACGACGTACGGCAGGACGCCACCGGGGTGACCGTGCCCGGCGCGGGACTGCGCGCCCGCTGGCTGGTCGCCGCCGACGGCCTGCACTCACCCGTGCGCCGCGCCCTCGGCCTGGCCCGCGGGACCCGCACGGCGCCCCGCTACGGGCTGCGCCGCCACTACGCCGTGCCGCCCTGGTCGGCGCACGTCGAGGTGCACTGGGGACCGGACACGGAGGCCTACGTCACCCCGCTCGGCCCCGAACTGGTCGGTGTGGCCCTGCTGACCACCCGGCGAGCCCCGTACGACACCCAACTGGCGGACTTTCCCGACCTGGCGGCCCGCCTCCCGCCGCACGCGGCCGTCACTCCGGTGCGCGGTGCCGGACCGCTGCGGCAGCGCTCCCGCACCCGCGTGCACGGCCGGGTCCTGTTCGTCGGCGACGCCGCCGGGTACGTCGACGCGCTCACCGGCGAGGGCGTCTGCCTGGCCCTCACCGGGGCCCGCGCCCTGGTCGCCAACCTGTGCCGGGGCACGCCCGGCCGCTACGACGCCGACTGGAACCGGGCGACCCGCCGCTACCGGCTCCTGACGGAACTGCTGGTCCGGGCACGCCAGCAGCCCGCGCTCGGCCCTCGCATCGTGCCGGTGGCGGCGCGCCTGCCCCGCCTGTTCGGGGCGGTCGTCAACGCGCTCGGGTGACCCGGAGGCCGGTGACCGTCAGCGCGCCTCCGGATCTGGACTGAGCAGCAGCAGCGCGATGTCGTCGCCGGGGGAGGGGGCGTGCTGGACGAGCGTGTCGGCCATGGCGTCCAGGTCGCACGGATCACCCTGTTCCACCAGGCCGGCCAGGGCGGCGGTCGCGTCGTCGAGGTCCACACCCGGTGCCTCGACGAGGCCGTCGGTGTAGAGCACGAGCACACAGCCGGGCGGCAGAGCACACTCCAGCGAGGGATAGCGGGACGTGGGGTCGATCCCCAGGAGCAGCCCGGGCGGGATGTCCAGCAGCTCGGTACGCCCGTCGCCGTGGCGCATCAAAGGCGGCGGATGCCCGGCGGTGGCCAGGCAGGCCCGTCCCCGGCCCAGGTCCAGGTGCGCGTACAGGCAGCTGCTGAACAGACCGGGGTCCAGGTCGGTGAGCAGGCGGTTGGTGCCGGTCAGGACGTGGTCCGGGGGCGCGCCGACGGTGGCGTGGGCGTGGACGGCGGTGCGGACCTGCCCCATGAGGGCGGCGGCGTCCACGTTGTGCCCCTGGACGTCCCCGATGGTGGCCGCCGCCGTGTGCTCGTCCAGGCGGATGAGGTCGTAGAAGTCGCCGCCGATGCCCAGACCGCGGGCGGCCGGCAGATAGCGGGCGGCGACCCGCAGACCGGGGATGCGGGGCAGGCTGTGGGGGAGCAGGGCGGACTGCAGCCGGTGGGCGAGGTGGTCCTTGCTGTCGTAGAGGCGCGCCCGGTCCAGTGCCTGTCCGACCAGCCCGGCCAGGGAGGTGAGGATCGCGCGCTCGCCCGGCGGGAAGGCGTGCGGCCGGTCGTAGGAGATCAGCAGGGAACCGATGGGCCGGCCGGACGCGATGAGCGGCAGGACCGCCCACGCGGCCATCCCGTCCTCGTGCGTCGTGGCCGGGTAGGAGCGCGCCATGTCAGCGAAGGAGGGGAAGAAGCCCGGCTCCCCGGTGGCCAGCACCGCCGCGCCGGGGATCTCCCGGCTCAGCGGCGCGCCGTCGAAGCGGTCCATCAGCTCGCTGCTGTACCCGCGCTGGCCCAGGATCCTGAGCCGGCCGTCCTCCGCGGTCATGAGCACCATGCCCTGGGCACCGAGGGCGGGCAGCAGCTGGTCGGCGGTCTGGTCGACGACGTCCTGCACCCCGACGGCCTCGGTCAGCGTGGTCGCCAGGTGCATCAGGTGGTAGAGCACGGTGGCGCGGCCGGGTCCCTGCGCGTTCGCCGCGAGCGCGCGGGTGTCCTCGTCCTCGTCGGCCCGGTCGACACGGACGCTGATGCCGGAGCGGTCCGGATACAGCTCGAAGGACAGCCAGGTGCCGGGCGGGCGCAGCACCCGGAAGGCCTGCGGCCGCCGGCTGATCAGGGCCGCCCGGTACCTGTCCTCGACATGGGGGATGTCCATCCAGGGCAGGGCCTCCCAGGGCAGGGAACCCATCAGACGGTCCGGGTCGGCACCGACGAGGTCGGCGGCGGCCGGGGTGACGAGGGTGATGCGGCCGTTCAGGTCCAAGGCGACGTACCCGCCGGGGAGGCGGTCGAGGAGCGCCGTGCCGGCCGACGCCTCCGCGGGTGTCGGGGCACGCCCCGGCTCCGACGGCAGGATGCGCGGCCGCCCGGCGGGCAGCAGCTCCTCGCCCCGCTCGGCGGCCTGGCGCAGCCGGTCACCGAGCCGGCGGCAGCCCACCCGTACGGCCTCCTGCTCGGCGGGGCTGAGCTGCGGCGCATGGCCGCTGGGCCACAGCAGCACCAGCCCGCCGTGCACCCCGGCGTCCGACGGCACCGGCGCGGCCGCCAGGGCGAAGTCGTAGGGCAGCACCACCGCCGGCCGGGGGTAGCGGCGGGCCATTTCCACCTGCCCGTTCACCCACACCAGGCGCTCTTCGCGGACGGCGTCGGCCACCGGCATCGGGTCGCTCACCGCCACCCTGCTCCAGGGGGCCACGACCTCGTGCGGGGCGCCCGACACCATGATCAGCCACAGGGCCTTGCGGTCGGGGGTGAGGGCGTAGAGCAGCGCACCGGAGGCCCGGGTCTCCCGCACCACGTCGGCCATCGCGGTGTCCATCAGTCACCCGCCCGCCCCGGCGGGGGCGGGACCGGCCCGTCGGCCGCCTCCGCCCGAACATCACCCATATCCGGACACTACGCCGAATCCGTACCGGAGGCATCCAAAGGCGGGGCGGCAGCTGTCAGGTGACCGTGTCCCCGCCGAACGGCCCGCGCGCGGGTGCGCGCAGCACCGGCATCATCGTCTCGACCTCGCCCCCGGCGAGGTGTTCGAGGATCATCCGGTTGACCTCGGCGGGCTTCTCCAGCGGCACCAGGTGCGACGCGCCCGGGACGACCGCGAGCCGGGCGTCGGGCAGGGCGCGGTACAGGGCCGCGGTGTGCTCCAGGGTCACCAGGTCGTCGTCGCCGGAGACGACGAGCGTGGGGGAGCGGATCCCGGCCAGGTCCTCGGGGTCGAGCGCCGGCTGGGTCCGCCACATGTCGATCACCCGTGCCGTCACGGCCGGCCAGTGGGCGGGACCGTCCGGGCTGACGGCCTCGTACAGCTCGCGGAAGAAGGCGAGTTCGACGCCGTCGGGCGTCATCGCGTCGAGCATCTCCGGCTCGACGAAGGACTCGGGCGCCGGGCGGAAGTTGGTGCCGATCACCACCGTGCGGCGCACCAGGTCGGGCCGGGCCAGGGCGACGAGCAGGGCGACGACGCCGCCGTCGCTCCAGCCCACCAGATGCGCGGGCCCGCCCACCACGCCCTCAAGGAACGCCACCGTGTCGTGCGCCATGTCGGAGTAGGTCAGCGGTCCCTCGACGTCCGGGGTGTGCCCGTGCGCCCGTCGCTCGGGGAGGTACAGACGGTGGGCCGCGGCGAGGTCGGCGCGCTGGGCGCCCCAGGTGTCGTTGGTGCAGAAGCCGCCGTGCAGCAGGACCAGCGGGTCACCGGACCCCTCGGTCTCGTACCACGTCCTGACCCCGGGCAGGTCCGCGTAGTCGCCCATGCTCCGGCCCTTTCCGGGACGGCCACCGCCCCCGGCCAGTCTCCGACACCCCCCGAGGGGCCGCAACGCGACTCCTTACCCAGGGTCGGGGCCGGTCTCGTCCGCCCCGGCGCCGGGTCAGAACGGCGAGTCTTCGCTGTAGCCGCTTCGCCGGGAAGCGTGGGCGGCGGCGAGGAGGGCGTAGCGCCGGCGTGCCGCCGTGTCGGTCTCGTTCTCCAGACTGCTCGTGTCGTGTCCCCAGGCCCGCATCGCGTCCGGGGCGCGGTCCCGGTGACGCCGATCGGCGCTGGTGGCCAGCAGGCGCCGGGCGTGGTCGGCCAGGGCGGCCTGATGCCGGGTGAGGAAGGCATGCTCGACGAGCGGGACGGCGGTGACGAGGGCGGTGTGGCGAATGCCGGGGTCCTTGTGGTCGAGAAAGCCCAGAGCTGCGGAGAAGAGGGCTGGGCGTGCGTCTCGGAAGGTACGTATGGGCGCGTGGTCGTCGAGAAATCCCGGACCCTACTCACGCTCTTCCAACGCGACGCACGCGTCGTCGGCGTCGTATGCGGTGTCGCCGAGCCAGAGCGTGGATCTCGTCCCTCAGCCCGGCGGGGAAGCGTTCGAGGATGCCGGCGGCCGCGGTCCGCAGATGGGCGAGGAAGGTCTCCGCCTCGATCCGTCAGCCCAAGAGCATGCCATCCGCCCGAGCGGCGCTCGGGCGGAGGACCGCGTTCAGGTGCGGCGGCGGGCGATGGCGACGAGGCCGGTGCCGGTGGCCAGGGCGAGGACGGCGGCGCCGCCGAGGACCGTGAGCTGTTCGGCAGCGCCCGTGTCGGCGAGGGCGGGCCGGGAGGAGTCGTGCGCCGCCTGCAGGATCAGATCCGTGATCTCGTCGGGAGCGGTCTCCATGACGGCGTGCGGTCCGTCGACCTCGACGGTGGTGGAACCGGCCCGCTCCGCCATGAAGCGCAGGTTGGCGGTGCCGATGGTGCGGTCGTCCGTGGGCACGAGGAACCAGGACGGGATGTCCTTCCACGCGGTCGCCTCGGTCGGCTCGTTGCCGCTGGCGACGGTGCCGGGCCGCTGGGCGGCGGCCAGGACGGCGGCCCGGTCGGCCTCCAGCCGGTCGCTGAGGAAGACGTCGCTGAACTTGTCGGGCTTGAGGTACAGGTCCACGTCGGTGGGGTCGTCGCTCAGCGGCACGGCGTTCAGGGAGGTGGGCACGGGAGCCGTGGGGTCGTCCGTGATGCGGCTGCCGGGGTACTTGGCCGCCAGTTCGAACGCGCTCTCGCCCTTCTCCGGGGCGAACCCGGCGATGTAGACGAGGGATTCGACGTTCGGGTTGCCGGCCGCGGCGTTGGTGATGACGGCGCCGCCGTACGAGTGGCCGACCAGGACGATCGGTCCCTCGATCGTCTTGAGCAGGGTGGCCAGGTAGTCCGCGTCGCCGGAGAGGCTGCGCAGCGGGTTCGCGGGGGCGATCACCCGGTGGCCCTCGGCCTGGAGGTTCTCGATCACCTGGGTCCAGCCCGAGCTGTCCGCCCAGTAACCGTGCACCAGGACGACGGTCGGTTTGGCGTCCTGGTGCGGCGTGGTGTCACCTCCGCTCTCCGAGCCCGCGGACGGGCCGGCCGTCATCAGGGCCAGGGCCGGGAGGAGGATCGCGAGGGCGAGTGTCCGCCGCGCGGCGGAGTGCCGTATGTGCGTCATGACCGCTCTTTCTGCGTGGGCGAAGTCTGCTGAGACGACACTGCACGCGCGGGGGTTGCACGGCACCGCCCGGTGGTCCGTGCGGGTGACACCGCACGGACGACGCACGGGTGAAGATCACGGCGGTCAGGTTTCGGCACGCCTCGCCCCCGGCGGATCACGCCGGGGGAGGCCGCGTGTCAGTCACCCCGGTGCCGCTGCTCCCGCCAGGGGTCCCCGTAGTTGTGGTAGCCGCCGCCCTCCCAGAAACCCGGCCGGTCCTCGGCCGTGAGGCGCAGTGCGCGCACCCATTTCGCCGACTTCCAGAAGTACAGGTGCGGCACCAGGAGCCGTGCGGGACCTCCGTGCTCGGGTGACAGCGCGAAGCCGTCGTAGGCGTGGACCACCCATGCCTTGCCGCCGCGCAGGTCGGCGAGCGGGAGATTGGTCGTGTAGCCGCCGTAACTGTGCGCCACGGCGAACGCGGCGTCCGTGTCGACACCCTCCAGGAACGTGTCCAAGGAGACCCCGCGCCACCGGGTGTCGAACTTCGACCAGCGGGTCACGCAGTGGATGTCGCGGACCGGCTCTTCCTGCGGCAGCGCCATCATCTGGTCCCACGTCCAGCGGCGCTCCTCGCCGTGCTCCGTGGTGACCGTGAACGTCCACGTGTCGGTGGACACCTCCGGCGTGGGACCCGCCGACAGCACGGGAAAGGACTCGGTCGGATACTGCCCCGGCGGAAGGCGGTCGACGAACGACCGGCCGCGTCCGCGGAAGCCGGGCGAAAAAGAACTCACGGCTCACTCCGTCCCAGGGAAGAGCGAGGGTCGGTGTGCTTCTTCTCTCCTCGAAACGTCACTCGATCGACATGTCCCCGAACGGCCAGCCTACGTCAGCAGTGCGCCTCGGGCAGGGGCGGCCGCGCGGCGCGGACCGCCTCGTCGACATCGGCGTGGAAGGTGAAGACCTCGTCCAGTCCGACCATCTGCAGCACCCGCATCTGCGAAGGAGCGACCCCGGCCAGAGCGAGCGACGACCCCGCCGCCTGCGACCGCCGGTGCGCCGTCACGAACACCGTGATGCCCGTCGAGTCGCAGAAAGTCAGCCCGGACAGGTCCAGCACCACCCCCAGCGGCCCGAAAGGGGCCTCGTTGACAGCCTCCGACAGCACCGGGGCCGAGTGGTGGTCGAGTTCCCCGACCACCTCGAGGACGTACGGCCCCGAGGCGCTGGGGCGGGGGGTGACGGCGAACGTCTGGTCCGTTTCGGACACGAAATCTCCTCGGCGGGGTCCTCGGCGCGCACGGCCGACCTGGCCTCGCCCATCCAGGGGTGCATTGCTGGCCGGATCATCCTACGAACTCGACGCGGGCGGATCGTACATCCTCTGTACCCGATCGCTCCGCGTACGCGTCTCGTCCCGTTCTGTGCGGTGGCGCGCGAATCGGGGGCGGGAGGACCGCGCGCCCGCCGGACGTGTGATGATCTGGGGAGGGGTCGCGTCGTGCTTCCCGGTTTCCCGCCACGGTCCGGCCGAGCGCTCGGAGCCGTGGGGTCCCGTGACCGTTCTTTGACCGACAGGGGGCGAGGAGGGGACATGGAGACGGCGGGCGATGGTCGTGGCCCCGGCGACGGGCACACCGGAGCGGGCTCCGACGAGACGGTCGGCGACATGCTCGCCCGGCTCCGCACGGGCGCCTACGTCGTGGACGTACGCGGCTCCATCGTCGCCGTCAACGCCCTCGCCGAGCAGCTCCTCGACCGTACCGCCGCGCAACTCGTCGGTGCGGACGCACACGACCTGCTGCACCGCAACGCCCGCGGGGAGTCCATGCCGACGTCCCGGTGCCGCATGCGGCCCGCCTTCCTCGCGGGCCGCCCCGCCCAGGACGACCAGGAGTGGTTCGAGCGGGGGGACGGCACCCTGCTCCCCGTCTCCTGGAGCATCGTCCCGTGCGGCGCGGGACCGGACGACACGCTCGTGCTTGTCCTCTTCCACCGCCGCGAACCCTCCGTCGGCCTCACCGGGCACGAGGAGGCCGGCGGCGGGACGCTCGACGAGCTCGAACGGCTCGCCCTGCTGGCGGAGATGACCACCCAGCTGACGTCGACCCTGTCCGTCGACGAGGCGCTGAGCCGTCTCGTCTCCCTGGTGCTGCCGCGGCTCGCGGACTGGGCGGTCGTCGATCTGATCAGCGAACGCGACGAGGTGTGGCGGACCAAGGTGGTCCACATGGAGAACGGCACCACGGTCGTCCGCCGGGACCTCGAAGGCCCCATGGCCCCCGTCCCCGCCGAGTCCCCGATGCCGCTGTCCCGGGCCCTGCGGGGCGTCTCCTCGACGATCGCCGAACCGCAGACGTACGAGCGGTCCCCCGACTCGGGCATCGCCGTAGAACAGCGCCGGCTGTTCGAGGCCACCGGCATGCACTCGGCGGCCATCGCTCCGATACGCGGGCTGCGCGAGGTGCTCGGCGCCCTCACCCTCGGCCGGTCCGAACGCGCCGACAGGTTCACCCCCGCCGACCTCACCCTGCTCGAGGACATCACCCGGCGCGCCGGGCTGGCCCTGGACAACGCCCGCCTCTACCAGCGGCAGCGCAAGGTCGCCGAGACCATGCAGCGCTACCTGCTGCCCCAGCTGCCGCGCGTCACCGGCCTGGAGATGACCTCCCGGTACCTGCCGGCGCCGGACGCCTCCCACGTCGGCGGCGACTGGTACGACGCCTTCACCCTCGGCGACGGCGACACCGCCCTGGTGATCGGCGACGTCTCCGGGCACGACCTGGACGCCGCCGCGGGCATGGCCCAGCTGCGCAACGTGCTGCGCTCCTACGCCTGGTCGCAGAAGGAACCGCCGAGCCGCATCGTCGAACGGGTGGACCGCGCGGTGCTGCGCATCACCGACGTCTCCATGGCCACCCTGGTGCTCGGCACGCTGACCACGGACGACGAGGGACGGTGGAGCCTGCGCTGGACCAACGCCGGCCACCCGCCGCCGCTGCTGGTCACCCGGGACGGCGTCACCGAGTACCTCACGGACGGCGGCGGCATGCTGCTGGGCACCGGCACCGACCGGCCGCGCGTGGACGGCTCGACGGCCCTGCCGCCGGGCTCCACGCTCGTGCTCTACACGGACGGACTCGTCGAGTCACCCACCCACTCCATCGACGACGGGCTGGACCGGCTGCGCCGGAACGCCGCCGCGCTCGCCCACCGCCCGGTGGAGGCGTTCACCGACGAACTCCTGCGCAGGGCGAGGCCCGCCGACAACGACGACGACGTCGCCCTGCTGGCCGTACGGATCGGCACCCGCTCCGGCCACCGCTGACACCCGTTTCCGACGCCTGGCGAGGCGCCCCCGCCCCGTCAGCGCAGGCTGTCGCGGAGCCGGGAGACGGCGGCCTGCAGGGCATCGAAGGCGTGCTCCTCCTGCCGCGGACCGGTGCGCGCCGCCGGTAGCAGGCTGTCACGGGCCGCCCGGGCCCGGGCGTACGCCTCGAAGCGCGTGACGACGTCGGCCACGGCGTCGGGCGGCGGTGCGCCCTGGTGGGGTTGCTCGCGGGACGGCATGGAGCGTCCTTCCCTCCCCGAGTCGGTCCGTCCGGTCATGCCCCGCATCCTTACCGGACACCCTTGCCCTCCACACTGCCCGCGGCCGGACACGGACCGTGGGCCGACCTTGCCGGAAACCGGCAACGCGCCGCCGTACGCCCGTCGTCCCCCGCGCATCGGCGCCACTCGCACGGGTGAAAGTCGGCGTCCGGTCGGGGAGTGTCAGAAGCGGACCCCGGGATACCTGACATAGCGTCGACCCGACCCACCCGTGCCGTTTGCACCTTTTACGGCATGAGTGGACGCCCTTTCCGCTTCAAATCCCCGCGTTGTGAACCGAAGGACCTCGATGGCGACACACACGACTGAACCGCTTTCTCCGGTACCCGCGGCGGAGGGACGACGAGGGAAAGGGCGTGTGGTCGTCTCGTGGCTGACGACGACCGACCACAAGAAGATCGGGCACCTGTACCTGATCACGTCGTTCGCCTTCTTCCTCGTGGGCGGCCTGCTCGCCATGGTGATCCGGGCCGAACTGGCGCGCCCCGGGCTGCAGATCGTGTCGCAGGAGCAGTACAACCAGTCGTTCACCATGCACGGCACGATCATGCTGCTGCTGTTCGCGACGCCGACCTTCGCGGGTTTCGCCAACGCGATCATGCCGTTGCAGATCGGCTCCCCGGACGTGGCGTTCCCCCGGCTGAACATGCTGTCGTACTGGCTGTTCGCCCTGGGCGGTCTCATCGTCCTGGGCAGTTTCCTCACCCCCGAGGGCGCCGCCGACTTCGGATGGACGGCGTACACCCCGCTCAGCGGCGGTGAGCGCACCACCCAACTGGGCGGTGACCTGTGGATCATGGGGCTGGCGCTGTCCGGTTTCGGCACGATTCTCGGTGCCGTGAACTTCATGACCACGATCATCTGCATGCGCGCGCCGGGCATGACGATGTTCCGGATGCCGATCTTCACGTGGAACGTCCTGCTCACCTCGGTGCTGGTGCTGCTGGCGTTCCCGGTGCTCGCGGCGGCGCTGCTGGCCCTGGAGGCGGACCGCAGGTTCGGCGCGCGGATCTTCGACCCGTCCAACGGGGGCGCCCTGCTGTGGCAGCACCTCTTCTGGTTCTTCGGTCACCCCGAGGTCTACATCCTGGCGCTGCCGTTCTTCGGAGTGGTCACCGAGATCCTGCCGGTCTTCTCCCGCAAGCCGATCTTCGGATACATGGGCCTCGTGGGTGCCACCATCACCATCACGGGCCTCTCGGCGACGGTGTGGGCGCACCACATGTTCGCCACCGGCGCGGTGCTGTTGCCGTTCTTCTCCTTCATGAGCTTCCTCATCGCGGTACCGACGGGCGTGAAGTTCTTCAACTGGATCGGCACCATGTGGAAGGGATCGCTCTCCTTCGAACCGCCGATGCTGTGGGCGGTCGGGTTCCTGGTGACCTTCCTCTTCGGCGGTCTGACGGGTGTTCTGCTCGCCTCACCCCCCATGGACTTCCACGTCCACGACAGCTACTTCGTCGTCGCCCACTTCCACTACGTGGTGTTCGGCACCGTGGTGTTCGCCATGTTCGCCGGATTCAGCTTCTGGTGGCCGAAGATGACCGGCACGATGCTCGACCACCGGCTGGAGAAGGTGCACTTCTGGACCCTGTTCGTCGGCTTCCACACCACCTTCCTGATCCAGCACTGGCTGGGCGCGGAGGGCATGCCCCGGCGCTACGCCGACTATCTCGCCGCCGACGGGTTCACCGCGCTGAACACGGTCTCCTCCATCGGTTCCTTCCTGCTCGGCCTGTCGACGCTGCCGTTCCTGTACAACGTGTGGAAGACCGCGCAGAAGGGCGAGAAGGTCGAGGTCGACGACCCCTGGGGCTACGGCCGTTCCCTGGAGTGGGCCACCTCCTGCCCGCCTCCCCGGCACAACTTCGTCACCCTGCCGCGGATCCGCTCCGAGTCGCCGGCCTTCGACCTGCGCCACCCGACCCTCGCCGGCTTCGACCAGGCGGAGAACGCCGGCCAGCGCGACGTCCTCGACACCGGCGGCCACAAGGGCGACCGCTGATGGCGCGGGCCTCCCGCTCCCGTCGCGCCCTCGCCCGCGACGCCTCGGCCGTCACGGCCGAGGCGGAGGGCATCGTCATGGCGCGGTCCCACCTCGCCGAGGCGCGGCTGGAGGCGGAGGCGCTGTGCGGGGACATGCCGTGGCTGACCACCGCCCAGGCCGAGGACGTCGCCCGGCACTACGTCGACCGGCGCATCGACCTCACCCGGCGGATGCTCCAGACGACGGTCCGCCGCGCCGACGAACTGCGCGGCGAGTACGAGGCCCGGTACGCCGAACTGCGCGGCGCGCTGCTGAGGCGTCACGTGGCCTGCGCGTCCGGCCTGCTGGCCTGCGCCACCGGGATCAACGCGGCGCTCTGGGTGTTCACGCGCTAGGTCCTGTCGTCACCTTCCCGTGGTTCGCCTGCCGCAGTACACGGGCCAGCCAGTCGGCGCGGGTCCGGCGCGCCGCGACCGACAGCTCCGCCTGCGGGAACAGCGCGTCGAACCCGTGGTGCCCGCCCGCCCACACGTGCAGTTCCGCCTGCCCGCCGGCCGCCCAGAGGCCGGCGGCATAGGCCACGTCCTCGTCGCGGAACACCTCGGCGGAGCCGGTGTCGACGTACGCGGTGGGCAGGCCGGTCAGGTCGCCGGCCCGCGCGGGGGAGACGTACGGGGGCACCTCGTCGTCGGCGAGGTCACCGAGGACCGCGCGCCAGGCGAACGCGTTGGTCTCCTGGGTCCATACACCCGGCTCCCCGGCGTACTGCCGGCTCGAGGGGGTCGCGTTGCGGTGGTCGAGCATGGGGCAGATCAGCAGCTGCGCGGCGATCGCGGGCGTACCGAGGTCACGGGCCAGCAGACAGAGCCCGGCGGCGAGGCCACCGCCCGCGCTGGTACCGGCGACCACGATGCGGCCGGGGTCGATGCCCAGCTCCTCGCCGTGCCCGGCCACCCACTTCAGCCCCTGATGGCAGTCCTCAACGGCCGTGGTGCCGGTGGCCTCCGGCGCCAGCCGGTACTCCACGGTGACGACGACCGCGCCGAACCGCTCCAGCCACTCCAGCGGGATGTCGATCTGCGAGAAGCGGTCCCCCATGACCATGCCGCCGCCGTGGATCCAGTACACGCACGGCGAGGGGACGGCCGGGTCGCGGTCCGCGGGGCTCAGGACCGACAGCCGGACGACAGCGCCGTCCTCGGCGGGCACGTCGACCTCGCGCCGGACGGCGCGGTGGCGGGCGAGGAGGGAGTCGACGGGGGTGGAGGGCAGCTGCCGCAGCTGGGCGAGGATCTCCTCGTCGAGCCGTGCCACGAGGGGCATGTCGGCCAGGAGGGTGCGCAGTTCGGGGTCGAGGGCGGGACGCGGGACGGTCATGGGGCTGCCTTTCGGGGGAGGGTGGGACGGGTCAGGAGTGCCGGGGTCACGGCCCGCCGGCGGGCCGGGCGAGCGCGGTGCGGGTCAGACGGCGGCCGGGAACGCGGCCTTGCCGTGCACCGGGACGTGGTCGGTGTACACGGGCTCCCCGGCCAGCAGTCCGGAGAGCCGGGCCACCACGGCCTGGGCGGCCTCACCGGCGAAGACCCGGTGGTGGTCGTCCTCGCTGGTCCAGCCCTCCATGACGTGGACGACGTCCGGGTCGGCGGCGGACCGCGAGACGAGATAGACGACGCAGTGCTCGCCGGCCGCCGGGCCACCCTCGGCCAGCCCGGTCAGGAGCACGTCGACCAGCGCCTCGCCCATGCCGGGCCGGGCGGTCAGGGTGGCCTGGAAGCCGTAGTGCGCGATCATGTCGGCCTTCTTTCGTCCGATGGAGTGCGGCGATTCCATTGAAGGCCGTTGAACTGCGAAAACGTTAGAACGATGCTCTCCGCTGCTTGCACGATCCTGCCGCCGCGGGGGACACCTGGCCCCGACGGGTGTGCTGCAATGGGGGTATGGCCCTTGACGAGCTGCGTACGCTGCTGGAGCGGCACGCCCGCCCCGACGCCACCACCGTCATCGACGGCGTCCTCGCCTCGAGGATCGACCGCCAGGGCCCCCCGGGCCCCTCCATGTCCGGCACGGTCCTCGCCGTCATCGCCCAGGGCGCCAAACGTCTCGCCCTCGGCGAGAGGGTCTACGAGTACGGGCCCGGCCACTATCTGGTCGCCTCCGTGGACCTGCCCGTCACCGGACAGTTCCTCCAGATCGACGCCGAGCACCCGGCGCTGGGCTTCGGGCTCGTACTGGAGCCGTCCGCCATCGCCGAACTGCTGCTTCAGGCCGGGCCGGGGGACCTGCCCCGGGCCGGCGGCGTTCCGTCCGCGATCGCCGTCAGCGACGCCCCGGCGGCGCTCCTCGACGCGATCGTCCGGCTGCTGCGGCTGCTGGACGAACCGCGCGACCGCGCGGTGCTCGCACCCCTGCTCAAACGGGAGATCCTCTGGCGCCTGATGACCGGCGAACAGGGCGCGACGGTCCGTCACCTGGGCCTGGCCGACAGTGGACTGAGCCATGTCTCCCGGGCGGTGCGCTGGATCCGCGAGCACTACGCGCAGGCCTTCAGGGTGGAGGACGTGGCGCGCATGACTGGCATGAGCGTGTCCGCGTTCCACCGCAACTTCCAGGCGGTGACCGCGATGAGCCCCATCCAGTTCCAGAAGCAGATCCGGTTGCAGGAGGCCCGCCTGCTGCTGGCCACCCGCCCGGGTGACGTCACCGCGGTCGGCCGCCGGGTCGGCTACGACAACCCGTCCCAGTTCAGCCGGGAGTACCGGCGCCAGTTCGGCGCGCCCCCCAGCCGTGACGCGGTCCGCCTGCGGGACGCCGGACACGTCCCCGCGGCGGTCACACCCTGACCGGTCAGCCCACGTCCGGCAGCTTCATCCACGCGTCCCAGGTCAGGTCACGGCCGATGAACCGCGGCCGCCGGAACGGCCAGTCCTCGGCGATCCACCGCGGCACGAACGCGTCGAGCGCCCGCTCCAGGGCGCCGCCCACCTCGTCGTCCACCACCCACCAGGAGATCTCGGCGTCCGCGCCCTCCTTCTCCGGCGGGTCGATGTACACGCAGCCCTTCAACGCGGTGCGCTCCGCGTTCTCCACGGTGTAGTTGAACGATTCGTGCGCCTCGATCTCCGCGGCGTGCCGCTCCAGATCGGCGAGATTCGCCTCGTACGACATCGTGGCCGACGGCCAGCCCCACGCGGGCCCGAAGATCGAGAACAGCCGCTCGCGCGACCCCATCACCGTCGGGTAGTCGAGGGGCGCGTCCGCGCCACTGATCGGCCGCAGCCGATGACCCCCGCCGCCGGGTATGCCGACGTGCAGAGGATGGACGAAGTCACGCGGAAGCCAGCTCATGACCGCGAAGCCAACCACGCACCGCCCACCGGGGCAAAGAAATATCCGCACCGGGCGGTTCCGGCGGCTTCGGCGGGGACCGCTGCTCTGCTGGGAACGTCATCCCGGTGGTGGGGCTGCTCCAGATTGGTGAGATGCGGGGGGTCCGGCAGGGGGGAGCCGGGGAATCGGGCGATGACCCGCTTATCTGGAGGTCCGAGCATCGGACCATCGCAAGGAGTTACACCGTGCCGTCACAGCCCAGCGACCCCTCGTACACCGTGCCGGGCCTGCGCACCCAGGACAGCGGACGGATCATCGAGCTGCTGCAGATGCGACTTCACTCCCTCAACGACCTCCACCTGACCTTGAAGCACATCCACTGGAACGTCGTCGGGCCCCACTTCATCGCCGTGCACGAGATGATCGACCCGCAGGTCGACAAGGTGCGGGACATGACCGACGACCTCGCCGAGCGGATCTCCACCCTCGGCGGCGAGCCCAACGGCACCCCCGGCGCCCTGGTGCACGCGCGGACCTGGAACGACTACTCCATCGGCCGGGCCGAGGCGATGGAGCACCTGGGCGCGCTGGACCTGGTGTACACGTCCGTCATCGAGGACCACCGGGAGGCGATGCGGGAGACCGAGGAGGCCGACCCCGTCACCCAGGACATGCTCATCGAGCAACTGCGCGGCCTGGAGCTCTTCCAGTGGTTCGTCCGCGCCCACCTCGAGTCCAGCGGCGGCCGGCTCAGCACCCGCGGCGCCACCACCGAGACCGGCGCGGCGGGGCAGGCTGCCGAGCAGGCCCGCAACCAGCCCTGACCGTCGCCCCGGCACGGGGGACCGCGACCGCCGTGCCCGCCTCCGTCCGGCCGGCCGGACCGAGGCGGGCACGAACCTCACACCGCTTCCCGCACACACCCCGTGGCGATCCCCGACGCGCGGGCGACCAGCGCCGCGAACTCCCGCCGCACCGCGGGCTGCGCGCCGGTCTCGTCGAAGTGCCGCAGCGCCGAGTCCGCCAGCTCCGCGATCTTCGCCTCCACCTCGTCCCGGGCGCCGGTCCGCTCCAGCGCCGCCCGTACGCCCTCCACGGCACCGTCCGGCAGGGTGGCGGAGCCGGGGGACAGGGCCGCCACGGCCTCCTCGTCCCCGTGGGCCCGGCCCAGCTCCAGGGCGACGGCCAGCAGATACGTCAGCTTGCGCGCGCGCAGGTCGTCACCCACCGGCTTGCCCGTCAGCGCGGGATCGCCGAAGGCGCCGAGCAGGTCGTCCCGCAGCTGGAAGGCCAGCCCGGTGCAGCGGCCGGCCGCCCGCAGCGCCGTCATGACCGACTCGTCCGCCCCGGCCAGCGACGCGCCGAGGGCCAGTGGCCGCTCCACCGTGTACAGGGCGCTCTTGAGCGTCGCGATCGTCAGCGCCTCGTCGACTCCGGACGCGCCGGCCGCCTGCGCCTGGAGGTCGCGGTACTGACCGGCCACCATCTCGCCCCGCATCGCCCGCCACTCCCGGTACACCCGGGGCCCGTGCGGCGAGCCGAGGACGATGTCCGTCATCAGGTCGTCGGCCCAGGCCAGCGCCAGGTCACCGGCCAGCACCGCCGCGGAGTGCCCGAACGCCTCCGCGCTGCCCGCCATGCCCTCGTCGCGGTGCATCCGGGCCAGGTCCACGTGCATCGCGGGCGCCCCGCGGCGCAGGTGCGACCGGTCCATCACGTCGTCATGCACGAGCGCACACGTCTGCACCAGTTCCAGCGCGGCGCCCGTGCGCAGCAACGGACCCGGGTCGCCCGAGCCGCCGCCGGCCCGCCACCCGCACCAGGCGAACGCCGTACGCAGCCGCTTCCCGCCGCGCCGGGCGAACGCGGAGACCCGGCCGGCGACCTCGCGGGCGAACACCGCGTCGACGTCGTACGCCTGCGACATCCGCGCGTCCAGCACCTCGTCCAGGACCCGCCGCACGGCCCGGGTGGCGGCGTCGGCGGTGAGCGGGCCACCGGCCCGTTCCGCAGGTTCCTCCGTCGCCGACCGCAGTTCACGCATGCACAGCCTCTTCTCGTTGTCCGTCGCCCGCCCGCACCCGTCCGCCGCCGGGTACCCGGGAAAAGGCGCGGTGACCTTCTCCCGTCGGCGCGGCGGCCCCGGACGCCGGTCCGGAACGCCCACGGGGGCGGCCCGGCCTAGTTCGGGACGCCCGCCCGTCGTCGGCGGGTCCGCCATCCCCGCCCGGCGCCCGTGGCGCCGCCCGGTACGCTTCCGCCCGCCGCCGCCCGGGTGATGTTGCGCGCCATGCCGCCGAAGACCACGGCGTGGAAGGGCGAGACGGACCACCAGTAGGCGTGGCCCAGCAGGCCACGCGGGTGGAACAGGGCGCGCTGCCGGTAGGCGGTGCGGCCCGCGCCGTCCGTCTCCACGCGCATCTCCAGCCACGCCAGGCCCGGCAGCCGCATCTCGGCCCGCAGCCGCAGCAGCCGTCCCGGCTCGATCTCCTCCACCCGCCAGAAGTCCAGCGAGTCACCGGCCCGCAGCCGCTGCGGGTCACGCCGTCCACGCCGCAGCCCCACCCCGCCGACGACGCGGTCCAGCCAGCCCCGGACCGCCCACGCCAGGGGGAAGGAGTACCAGCCGTTCTCGCCGCCGATGCCCTCGATCACCTTCCACAGCGCCTCCGGCGACCCGGACACCGCCCGGTGCCGTTCGTCCCGGTAGAGGCTGCCGCCGGCCCAGTCCGGGTCGGTGGGCAGGGGGTCGCTCGGGGCGCCCGGCACGGCGGCCGACGACCAGCGGGTGGCGACCTGCGCCTCCCGCACCCGCCGCAGGGCCAGCTCCAGCGCCTCTTCGAAGGGCAGGGGCCGGCCGGGCGCGTCGGGCACGTACGCGGCGATGTCGTGCTCACGGCACACGACCTCGTGGCGCAGCGACTCCGTGAGGGGCCGCGCGATGCCCGCCGGCACGGGGGTCACCAGCCCCACCCAATGGCTCGACAGGCCGGGAGTGAGCACCGGCACCGGCACGATGACGCGCCGCCGCAGACCCGCCACCGCGGCGTAGCGGCGCATCATGTCACGGTACGTCAGGACGTCGGGGCCGCCGATGTCGAAGGCCCGGTCGACGTCGGCCGGCATGGTGGCCGACGCGACGAGGTAGCGCAACACGTCGCGGACCGCGACGGGCTGCGTGCGGGTGTGCACCCAACTGGGGGTGACCATGACCGGCAGGCGCTCGGTCAGGTAGCGCAGCATCTCGAACGACGCCGACCCCGAGCCGATGACGACGGCGGCCCGCAGCACCGTGGCGCGGACGGGGGAGTCGAGGAAGATGCGGCCGACCTCCGCCCGGGACCGCAGGTGCGGGGACAGCGTGTGCTCCGGCACGCCCTGCGGGGTGAGCCCGCCGAGGTAGACGATGCGGCGCACCCCGGCCGCGTGCGCCTGCTCGGCGAAGGTGCGGGCCGCGCGGCGGTCGGTCTCCTCGAAGTCGCCGCCGGTGCCGAGCGCGTGGACCAGGTAGTACGCCACGTCGACGCCGTCCATGGCCGCGGCGACGGAGGCGGCGTCGGTGACGTCGCCGCGCACCGTCTCGACGTCCGGCGCCCAGGGGTGGTCGCGGAGCTTGTCGGGGGAGCGGGCCAGACACCGGACCCGGTGGCCGGCCTCGAGGAGATCGGGGACCAGCCGTCCGCCGATGTAGCCCGACGCCCCGGTGACGAGGCAGTGCGCCCCCGCGCTGCTTCCTCCTTGGCCGCGCCTGTCCACGGTCATCCCTCCGCACGGTCGTCGTGACACCGGCTCCTGCTCCCGATCCTCGCCGCACGCGCCCGGTCCCGCGCGTCGACCGGGGCGCGGCTTCACCGGTGACCGTCCCGGTCCCCGTCGCCCGGCCCGACGGCCGTCTCCAGGTCGGAGGCGAGGGCGTGCAGCCACACCTCCACGTCGACCAGGTGGGAGACGGACGGTGCCGGGATCCGCGCCAGGATCCCCACGGGCAGTGGCGCCGGTCGCACGGCCACACCGCCGGCCGGGAAGTCCGCCGCCCGGAGCGCCGCGGACACCACCTCCTCGGCGGCCGCCCGGGCCCAGTCCGCCGCGTCGGCGGGCCACGGCGTCCCCGGTGACCAGGGCACCCAGTAGGTGCCGGTCAGCACACGGGAGCCGAAGTTGAGCGCGGCGAGCCAGTCGGGCCCGCCGTCCGCCGGGCGGCGGGGCGGGGGCTCGGTCCGCAGTTGCGCGTACGAGGCGTGGGCGATGCGCCACCGCAGCAGCGCCCGCCGCAGCGTCGGGGCCGCGTCCCCGCGGCTCGTGGGGGCCGCGTGCCCGGCCGCCGTCCGCTCGACGGTGACCCGCACCAGCGGCGCGGTGGTACGGAACAGGGCGGCCGCGCTGCGCCGCATCTCGGCCCGCGCACCGGCGGGCCAGGCCAGCACCCCGCACACCAGTCCGATCACGCTGCCGGTGAGCACGTCGACGATCCTGGCCTCCGCCAGCTGCCACGTCACCGGCGCGATCTGCGCGAAGGCCACGGACACCACCAGGGTGAAGAGCCCCTGCCCCCAGGCGGGCCCGCCTACCGGCCCCGCCCAGAAGGCCACCAGCATCGTGGGCACCAGCAGGGCGGCGTACACCTCGGCCGCGTCGCCCGCCGAGACCAGCAGCGCGCCCGCCGCCAGCGATCCGACCAGCGTCCCCACGACGGCCCCGCGTACCGCGGACCAGGTGGCCCCCGCCGTGGTGCGGCCCAGGGTCAGCATGCCCAGCAGGACCCAGAAGCCGTGCGACAGGTCCAGCGACCCCGCCACCAGCCGGGCGAGCGCCAGCCCGGAGGCGCTGCGAACGGAGTTCTGGAAGACGACGGAGCGCGGCGTGACGTGGTCGGCGATCCGCACCCACCACAGCCGGGCCGTGGAGGCGCCGGCGTACCAGAACTGCTCGCGCGGCAGTCCGGGCAGGGGCCCGCGTCGTCCGGTCGCCAGGGCCACCGCCGCGCTCACCGTCACCGCCGACACCGCCACGGCGAGGAGTGTCGACTGACGGCTCAGCAGCGGGTGCGGGTCCCCGCACAGGTCCGACGGCACGCCCCGGGCGACCGCGTACTGCGCGGTCATCTCCTCGATCCTCTCGGGGTCGGGGGCAGGGCGCGTCCCGCGCAGCGCGCCGGCCGTGTCGGCGCAGGCGGCCGCGAGACCGCGCAGCAGGGTGGCCGAGGGCAGGTCGACCGGTGGCCGCAGCAGCGGCGCGAGGACCGCGAGCAGGTCGAGGCAGCGGCGCGTCGCGTACCCCGCCTGGGCCAGCGCGCGGTCCCGCGCACCGGCTCCGGTGGGGCGGCCGCCGGCCGGTGTCCTCGAGAAGCGCAGGTCCCGGCCCGCCGCCCGCAGCGCCTCGGCCGTCTTCCGGCCGTCGGCGACGCCTCGCAGCAGGTCCCGTACGGCGTGCGCCGCGAGGTCGAGGCTCCCCGCGATCCGGTCGCGGTACGACGGCTGTTCGGGTTCCGGCAGCAGCAGCCACTCGCACACGACGGTGAGGGCCGCGCCCAGGGCGAGCCCGGCCAGCCGGTCCGGCAGCGTGCCAGGGGCGTAGGGAGGGAAGCTGGCCAGGATGTAGCTGAGCTGGAGCGCGGGGACGACGCCGGCCGCCCGGGAGCCGATCGAGGAGCCGAGCACGAGCACGAACCCCACGAGCAGCATCCCGAGCGCCGCGGACCAGCTCGCCGCCGCCAGGTACGTGCCGAGCACGATCAGCGCCGCGGCGGCCGGCACGGCGCGCAGCACGGTGCCGGCGCGCCGGCGTCCGCAGCCGGGGAGCGGGGAGAGCAGCCCGAACGCGACGGGGATGAACAGCGTGTACAGCGCGAGCACGGGCCGGTCCAGCAGATCGACCGCGGGGTAGAACCCGGCGACGGCGGCGACCGTGACGCGGACCGCGCGCCGGGCCGCGCCCACGGATTCGCCCCGTGACGGCGGATTCGGCAGCAGCGTCCGCCAGGAACGCGCGTGCCCCTCGGAGCGCCCCCGGTGCCACATGACGCACCATCCTGCCCGGACGCGGCCCGTGTGGCGGGCAGGCCGCACCGTCGTGGGCGGCGGTACCGCCCGTCCGGCGCACCGTGGCGCAGGCCCCCTTGCTGGACTGTCATGTCAGCGTCATCATTGCTACTCGCGGGTATCTACCCGCATAGACACCGCACGGTCACGCTCACGAGCTCCATACGCAGTGCCCCCGCCCCTCACTCGTCCCAGGAGGCTCGATCCACGTGAGACCCCGTCATCTCCGCCGCCGCGGCGCCCTCGCCGTCGCGGCGACGACCCTGGCCGTCCTGTTCGCCGGCCAGTCCCTCGGCGCCCCGCAGGCCGCCGCAGCCCCCGTCCCCGTCCCCGCGCCGGCCTCTCCCGCGTCCGAGGTGCACGCGGCGGAGGACCTGGCCGCGCGGGCCATCGCCGGCGCCCTCGCCGACCCCGCCTGGAACGCGCGCGTCCGCCGGGCCGCGCTCGCCTCCGACGAGGTCGCCGTCACCGCCCTGGCCGACGGCACCCTGAGGTCCACCCTCGCCGCGGCCGACCGCAGGATCGCCGCCGCCAAGGGCCTCGACGCCGGTGTCGGCCCGCTGCTGCGGCTGCGGCTCGGCGACCCCTCGATGCGCGGCGCGCTCACCGCCGGCACGCGGCCCTGGGTGGCCGCCGCCACCTCGGACGACGGCCCCGTCACCGCGTACGACAGCGGGGGCCGGACCCACACGCTGGACGCGCGCGAGGCGCCCGCGCACCCGGTGTACGTCGTCGACCTCGACGGCTCCCGGGCGCTGGCCGCCGGCCTGGACGTCCTGAACGAGGAGCTGACCCGCCGAGGCGTGCGCTCCACCGCCCCGACGACGCGGCGCACACCGCTGCGGGACGCGTCGGCCACTGCTGCCGCCGCCGGTTTCTGGACCACCCGCGTCGCCGCGGTCTCGCTCTCCGACGACCAGGAGCCCTGGATCAAGGGTGACGCCGAGATCTACACCCTCGTCACCGGCTTCGGCCACGACGGCAAGGTGCGGGTCGACCCGGTCGACATGCCGTACCTCGACGACGACGGCGTCGTCTACCGGCCCCAGCAGATCCTGGTCAACTGGTCGTCGTACAAGTACAACCTGGCCGACGCCGTGATGATGGAGGACGACGGCGGCACCAACTACCGCGACCTCGCCAAGGCCATCGCCGCCGTCCTGCTCACCGTCACCGACCAGGGCGCGTACATCCCGCTGGTGAACGCGGTCCTGGACGCGATCCCGGACGACTGGTGGACCGACGACCCCGACTACGTCGACTCCTGGTACACCCTGGCCCGCACCGACAGCGGCACCCGTCACGGCGCCCGCGGCAACGGCTGGATGACCCTGGAGCCGTACTTCGTGCAGGAACTCTGAGAGGCCGGCGCGTACGTGCGGCCCCGCGGCAGGGGCGACCTGCCGCGGGGCCGTCCCGCGCCGAGGTCACCTTCCCGCTGCCCCGTCCGGACCCGCTGGGCTCGGCATCCGCCGCCGGGGGCCGGAGGCTGGGGACCGGGTGTGACGCGGGCGGTCCGGAGCCGGCCGGCCGCCCGGGCACAGGTGAGGAGAGACCGTGGACGATCAGCAGGGGGCCGCGGACCGCGTCGTGGTCGGGGTGGACGGCTCACCGTCGTCGCGGCAGGCGCTGCGCTGGGCGGTGCGCCAGGCCACGCTCACCGGAGGGACGGTGCGGGCCCTGAACGCGTGGGACTACCCCCAGTACCACGGTGCGCTGGGCTGGCTGCCCCCGTCGAGCGGGGACGAGGACGAGCTGGAGGCCAGGGCACGCGAGGACCTGACCCGGTGTGTCGAGGAGACCCTGGGCACACGGCCGCCGGCGGAGGTCCGCGCCGAGGTGCAGTACGGGACGCCGGCCAGCGTGCTGCTGCGCGCGGCCCGTGACGCGTCCCTGCTGGTGGTCGGCAGCCGGGGCCTGGGCGGGTTCGCCGGGCTGCTCCTCGGCTCCGTCGCGCAGCACTGTGCGCAGCACGCGGCCTGCCCGGTCGTCGTGGTCCGGGAGGACACCGCGACCGGGATCGGCGACGACGGCTGACGGGCCGCCTCAGCCGCCTGCGCGGACCGCGGCGCGGACCAGGTCGCGGGCCAGGTCCGTGGCCGTCGCGAGCGTGCCCGGGCCGACGGGCCGGGTGGCGAGCGCGCCCTCGTGCAGGACGAGCAGGCGGGCGGCGAGGGCGGCCGGGTCCGGGCAGCCCGCCGCGTCGGCCAGCTCCTCGAAGAGGCGCAGCAACCAGCGCTTCTGGTCAGTGGCGACGCGGTGCGCGGGATGCCCCGGATCGGGCAGCTCGGCCAGGGCGTTGATGAACGCGCATCCCCGGGTGTCGGCCGCACTCCACTCGCGCAGCGTCTCGAAGGGCGCGATGACGGCCTCCTCCGCGCTGCCGCTCCCCTCGACCGCCGCCCGGACCGCCGACCGCCAGCGGCGGTCGCGCTCGGCGAGGTAGGCGGCGACGAGGTTGTCCTTCGAGCCGAACCGGTTGTACAGCGTCCGCTTGGTCACGCCGGAGTGCTCGGCGATCAGGTCCACGCCGACCGCCGTGATGCCCCGTTCGTAGAACAGCTCCTCGGCCGCGGCGACGATGCGGCGCCCGGCCGGCGTCAGGGGAGGGATGTCGGTGCCGTGGTCCATGCGCGCGCCTTCACTGATCGGTGTACGGTGGGAGGTGAAGTATACAGATCAGTATATCTGTGAGGTGGGCATTATGACCGAGTACATGCGCGCGGTACGCATCACACGGCACGGTGGACCTGAGGTGCTGGAAGTGGCGGACGTGCCCGTCCCCGTACCGCGGGCCGGCGAAGCGCTGGTGCGCGTCGCGTCGGTGGCCCTGAACAACACCGATCTGTGGACCCGCGAGGGCGCCTACGGCCGGCCCGGCGACCCGGAGGCCCGGTCGGGCTGGCGCGGGCCGGTCGGCTTCCCCCGCATCCAGGGCGCCGACGTCGTGGGCCGGGTGGCGGCGGTGGGCCCCGGCGGCGACGAGGGCCTCGTCGGCCGCCGCGTGGTGGTCGACCCGGCGGTCTACGACGGCGACGGCCCGGACGCCCACCCGGTGGGCCTCATGGGCAGCGAACGGGACGGCGGGTACGCGGAGTACGTCACCGCCCCGCTGGACCAGCTCCACGACGTCACCGGCTCCCCGCTCACCGATGACCAGCTCGCCTCCCTGCCGACCGCGTACGGCACCGCGCTGGGCATGGTCGAGCGCGGGCGCCTGCGCGAGGGCGAGACCGTGCTGGTCTCCGGCGCCTCCGGCGGGGTCGGGCTCGCGCTGGTGCAGATCGCCCGGGCCCGGGGCGCCCGGGTGGTCGCCGTCAGCAGCGGCACCAAGATCGACGCGGTACGCGAGGCGGGGGCGCACGCCGTCGTCGACCGGGCCGGGGACGTCGTCGACCAGATCGGTGCCGCCGCCCCGGAGGGCATCGACGTCGCGCTCGACGTCGTCGCCGGGGACCTGGTGACCGAGGGGGTGCCGCTGCTGCGCGAAGGCGGACGGTGGGTGATCGCCGGGGCGCTCGGCGGCTACGGGGTGCACCTCGACGTACGCCGTCTCTACCTGCACAACGCCCGGGTGATCGGCTCGGCGATGCACACGCGGGCGCACTTCGGGCTGCTCATGGACATGGCCCGGCAGGCCGCCGTCCAGCCGGTCGTCGCCGCGGTGTACCCGCTGGACCAGGCCGCCCGGGCACAGGAGGAACTGGCCCGCAGGAACCACGTCGGAAAGCTCGTCCTCCACCCGGGGGATGCGCCCGGCCGGTGACGGGCCGCCCCCGCCGTCCGCCGCCGGGCCGCTCACGCCGTGAGCCGGACCCGCCCACCGTCCCCGAGCCGCTCAAGTCGGTAACCGGGCCGCTCACGCCGTGAGCCCGGACCCGCCCGCCGTCCGTTGAGCCGCTCGCGTCGTGAGCAGGACCCCCACCGTCCGCCGAGCCGCTCAGATCGGTGACCAGCCCGCCTCGCCGCCCGCCAGGGCGCTCAGCTGGTGACGAGCGACGCCCCGCCGTCCACCGGGTCGCTCAGGTCTGCCGGGCGTGCACCGGGCTGTTCGCGACCTCCTCCGGGCACTTCGCGTGCGCCTGGCGCATCCGCCGGTCGCGCAGCCAGTCGTACGCCGCCAGGGCGAGCGAGGCCAGCATCGCCGTGAGGGCGGCGGTCAGCGCGATGAACAGGGAGACCTGGAAGTCGTCGTTGCGGGCGAGCATCAGGTAGAAGAGGCCCGGCAGGGCCGCCGTACCCACCGCGGCGCCGAGCCGCTGTCCCGTCTGCAGGGCGCCGCCGGCCGCGCCCGCCATCCGCACGGGCACGTCCCGCAGCGTCATGGTGATGTTGGGCGAGACGACGAAGCCCCCGCCGATGCCGCCGACGAACAGTGCCGGGGCGGCGAGCCAGGGGGCGATGTCAAGGGGCGCGAACCGCAGCAGCAGGGCGGTACCGCCGAGCCCCACGATCACCCCCGCGAGCCCCCACACGGTGAGCAGACGCCCGAACCGGTCGACGAGACGCCCGGAGATCACCGCGGCCCCGGCCGACCCGATGGCGAACGGCGTCACGGCGAGCCCGGACTCCAGCGGCGAGTAGTGCAGACCGTGCTGGTAGAACAGCGCGAAGACCAGCCAGACACCGCTGAAGCCGATGAAGTACAGGGTGCCGACGCCCGCGCCGATGGCGTAACCGCGCACGGTGGTGAACAGCCGTGGATCGAGCAGCGGGGTGGCCCCCCGGGCGAGCAGACGGCGCTGCCGGCGGACGAAGACGGCGAGAATCGCGGCGCCGACGAGGAACAGCCACCACATGCGGCTCAGCCCGCCCGACTCCGCCTGCACCAGCGGGAACATGAACGACAGCACGCCGAGCCCGAGCAGCAGCACACCCGGCACGTCCACATGGCCCCGCCCCGACTTCCGGGTCCGCGGCAGCAGGCGACGGCCCAGCAGCACGGCGAGGACGCCGATGGGCACGTTGACGTAGAAGATCCACCGCCATCCCTGCATGCCGTCGGCCAGCGCGAGGATCGCACCGCCGACGATCGGCCCGGACGCCGAGGAGATACCGACGGTGGCACCGAAGTAGCCGAAGGCGCGGCCCCGTTCGGCGCCGCGGAACATCTGCTGGATGAGGGCCGAGTTCTGCGGCGCCATGAATCCCGCCGCCAGACCCTGGGCGAGGCGGGCCACGACCAGCAGGGTGATGTCGGGCGCCGCGCCGCAGGCCGCGCTGAACAGCACGAAGCCGCACAGGGCGATCAGGAAGATTTTCCGCCGGTCCAGGGCGTCGCCCAGCCGGCCCGCCGTGACGAGGGCGAGCGCGAAGGTGAGGGCGTAGCCGGACACCACCCACTGAACCTGTGCGGGGGAGGCCCCCAGGTCGGTCTGCACGGTGGGCAGCGCGACCGCCACGATCGTGACGTCGAGCAGGCTCATGAAACCGGCGACGAGCGTCACCCACAGGGCACGCCACCGGTGCGGATCCGGCTGGTAGTCGTCACCCCGGGTACCGGGCTGCCGGTCGCCCGCCCCTGACGCCGACGCAGTCACATGGAGTCCTCTCACACGCCCGAACAGGGCGAACATGTTCCCCGGCCGGGCCACGCGCACACCCGATGGCGCACAAAACCAGCCCGCCGCCCCCGCCCCCGGACGCCACGGCACCGAGTCACCCCGGAGACCCCGGCACCGGGCCACGCCCGGCGGGCCCTAGCCGGCCGGAGCCACCGTGCTCCCGCGGACGGCCAGCCGGTGCGGGACCGTGAGGTCGGCGGCGGGCACGTCGTTGAGCGGGCTGTAGATGCGGTCGGCGAGGCACTGCAGCGCCCGCTCCGCGATCTGCCGCTTGTCGGGGGAGACGGTGGTGAGCGTCGGCCGGCCGAACCGGCCGTCCTCGATGTCGTCGAACCCGACGACCGCCAGGTCCTCCGGCACCCGCAGCCCCCGGACGTGCGCCGTGTGCAGCGCGCCCAGCGCCAGTTCGTCGCTGAACGCGAACACCGCGTCGGGCGCGTCGCCGGAGTCGAGGAGTTCGGCCATCGCCCGGGCGCCGTCGCCCCGGTGCAACGCCCTCACCGGACGCTCCCACGCGGGGGCCGGGGTGATCCCGGCACGCCGCAGCGCCGTACGGTAACCCTCGGCGCGCAGCTCGGCCGTGCCGTTGCCCAGGTGGGGCTGCAGGCCGACGGCGGCGACGCGGCGCCGGCCCAGTGACAGCAGGTGCGTGGTGGCCTCGTCCGCCGCGGCCACGTTGTCGACGGCCACCCGGTCCGCCAGGCCCTGCGGGTCGCGCTCGCCGAGCAGCACCACGGGCAGGGGGCGTGCGGCGGCGGTGATGTCCTCGGCCGGCAGCGCCCAGGGACTGATGATCAGACCGTCCATCACCCGGCCTCCGTCACCGGTGAGCAGCCGCCGTTCCGCCTCGGCGTCGCCCCCCGTCTGGTCGATGACCACCGTCCACGACCGGCGGCGCGCCTCGTCCACGAGCAGCCCGGCCAGTTCGGCGAAGTAGGGGGAGTGCAGCTCCGGGATCGCCAGGCCGATGATGCCGGTCCGTCCCGCCCTCAGGCTCCGGGCCGCGAGGTTGGGGCGGTAACCCAGGTCGTCGATCGCCTCCTGCACCCGTCGGCGGGTCTCGGGCGCCACCCGGGCGGAACCGTTGACCACGTTCGACACCGTGCGCGCGGAGACCCCCGCGCGCGCCGCCACATCTTTCAGGCTGCTGCTCACCCGCACATCGTGGCATGCCCCCCGACGCGTGGACCATGAGCCGGCACCAACCTATTGCCACGTTGAAATCAACGATGCAACATAGAGCTGGGGGAGGTGCCCGGCCCGGTACCTCCACAGGTCCCGCCGCAAGGAGGCACGCATGAGCCCGTACGCCCACCCCGGCATCGCGCCGGCCGAGCTCGACGTCGACGTCACGGCCGACGTCCAAGCTCTCTACGAGGACGGCATCACCGCCCGCAAGGGCGCCTTCAGCCCCGAGTGGGCCGACCGGCTGCGCGAGGACATCGAGACCGCCTTCGAGGAGGCCCGCGGCCGCCCCGGCGGCGCGGTCGGCCGCGGCCCCCACCGCTACTACGTGGAAATCCACCCCGAACAACTGCGCGGCTTCGTCGACCTCGTCGACCACCCCTGGGTGCGCTCCGTATGCACGGCGGTCCTCGGCCCCGACTACCGCATCGTCGAGGTCGGCTTCGACGTGCCGCTGGAAGGCGCCGTCAACCAGCCGTGGCACCGCGACTTCCCCATGCCCGAGGAGACCCGCGCCGAGCGTCGGCTGACCTCCCTCGCCTTCAACGTGACCGCGGTCGACACCGAGGAGGACATGGGCCCCTTCGAGATCGCCCCCGGCACCCAGTGGGACGACAGCCCGGAGTTCGGCCACGGGATGTTCCCGCCCCGCACGCACTACCCGCGCTACGAGGAGCGGGCGGTGCGCAAGTACCCCCGGCGCGGCGACATCTCCGCGCGCAGCGCGCTGACCATCCACCGCGGCACCAGGAACCACTCCGCCAAGGCGCGCCCCGTCCTCGTCCTGGGCGTCGACGGCCCCGACGCGACCAACGGCGAACGGCACGACACCGCCGTCACCCGCGCCTACTGGGAGACGCTGCCCGAACGGGTGCGGCGCCACCTGGACTGCCCGGTCGTCGACGTCCTGGTGCCGGTGACGCAGAAGCACACCATCGAGGGCCTGGTGATGGGCGACGCCTGACCGGGCGGTCCGCCGGGGAGAGGCGGACAATCACCACCATGGGCATGTGGGGCAAGCGGGACGACATGGTGGTCCACGGACGGGAGCCGTTCAACGCGGAACCGCCCGGCGCCGCCCTGGCCGGCGCGCGCGTCACCCCCGTCGACACCTTCTACAGCCGCAGCCACGGACCCGTGCCCCGGCTCGACCCGGCGGACTGGCGGCTCACCGTCGACGGACTGGTGGCGCGCCCGCTGCGGCTGTCCCTGGACGAACTGCGGGACCGCTTCGAGGAGACCGGGGCGACGGTCACCCTGCAGTGCGCGGGCAACCGGCGCGCCGGCCTGATGGCCGTCCGCGACATCCCCGGCGAGACACCCTGGGGACCGGGCGCCGCGTCGACCGCCCGGTTCCACGGCGTCCGCCTCGCCGACGTCCTCGCCCACGCCGGTGTCGCCCCGGAGGCGGCCCACATCGCCTTCCACGCCCCCGACGTCTCCCCGTCCGCCGACCCGCCCCAGCCCTACGACGTGTCCGTCCCGCGCGAGAGGGCGACGGAGCCGGACGTCCTGCTGGCCTGGGCGATGAACGGCACCCCGCTGCCCGACGTGCACGGCGCGCCCCTGCGCGTGGTCGTGCCGGGCTGGATCGGCGCGCGCAGCGTCAAATGGCTGACCCGCGTCACGGCGCGCACCACCCCCTCCGACGGCTGGTTCCAGACCACCGCCTACCGCCTCCCCCCGGCCGAGGCCGGCGCCGAGGGAGTCACCCTCGGGCCGTTCCCACTCAACTGCGCCGTTCTGACCCCCCAGGACGGCGCCCTCGTGCCGCGCGGCCCGGTGGAGGTCACCGGCTACGCGCTCGCCGGCCCGGGGCGCGCCGTCGCCCGGGTCGAGGTTTCCACGGACGGCGGCCGCGCCTGGTACCGGGCGGCACTCGACGAGCCCGCGGGGCCGGGGGCCTGGCAGCAGTGGCACCTCACCCTCGACCTGCCGTCCGGTGACGCGGACGTCCTGGCCCGGGCGTGGGACACCACCGGCGCGGGCATGCCCGCGTCACCGTCCGCCCTGTGGAACCCCAAGGGCTACGTCAACACCTCCTGGCCCCGGGTGCGCCTGCGGGTCAGCTGACCGGGCCCGCGACCGCCCGCATTCATCCCGCTGTTTGCGCGCCGCGCGTGGGGAAACTCAGCGCCCATGAGCAAGAAGCCTGGGCGCCCCCTCATGGGTCAGAACCGGATGCTGTGGCTGTTGGACGCGCTGGAGCGCGATCCCGGCCGTGACAAGCTGATCGACGCGCTCGGCGCACGCGTCCGCGCGCTGCCGCTCGGACGCGTCCGGGACGTACTCCACGGCACGTGGCTCGGCCACCCCGTGCACCCGATGTCGATCCACCTGCCCCTCGGCAGCTGGATGTCGGCCGCCGTTCTCGACCTCACACCCGGCCGGTCCCGGAAGGCGGACCTCCTGGTGGCCGTCGGCCTGGCAGGTGCCGCCCCCGCCGCGGTGACGGGCCTCGTCGACTGGGCGGAACTCCGCCGCGAGCAGCAGCGGGTGGGCCTGGTGCACGCCGTGGCCAACACGACGGCCGTGGGCCTCTACGGCGCCTCCCTCGCCCTGCGCCTGACCGGCCGGGGCACGACGGGACGCGCCCTCGGGTTCCTCGGACTGACCGCGGTCGGCGTCGGCGGCCTCCTCGGCGGCCACATGGCGTACCGGCAGGCGGCGGGCGTCAACCACGCCGAGGAGGTGCCGCACGTCGTCAGCGACGGCTGGCACCGCGTCGGCGGCGTGGACGAGTTCCCGGTGGGCGAGCCCGTACGGCGCGTCGTGGACGACGTGCCGGTCCTGGTGGTGCGGGAGGCCGGCGGGGAGGTGCACGCGCTCGCCGAACGGTGCAGCCACCTGGCCGGACCTCTGTCCGAGGGCACCGTCGCCGACGGCTGCGTCCGCTGCCCCTGGCACGGCAGCACCTTCCGGCTCTCCGACGGCTGGAACGTCGAGGGCCCCGCCACCGCGCCCCAGCCCGCCTTCGACACCCGCGTGACCGACGGGCACGTCGAGATCCGCCTGCCCGGCGACGGCGTACCGGACACCGTGGACGGCACGGCGACGATCGGGGCGACGCCGGGGGCGGACGGAGGACGGACGTCGTGACCAGGACGACCGGGGGCGGTGCCGTGTCCCGGGTGAAGAGGATGCTGCGCCGCGTCGAGCACGGGTACGCGGAGGACGGCGAGCGTCCGATCCGCGGCTACCTCGTCGCCATGTCGGCGTTCGCCGCCTACACCACCGGCTGGGCCCTGATGGTGCGGCGGCGTGGCCGCCCGCTGCCGGACCGGCCGGTGCCGTGGGACGTGGCACTGACCGCCGTCGCCACGTTCCGGCTGAGCCGGCTGCTGAGCAAAGCCTCGGTGACCAGCCCGCTGCGCGCCCCCTTCACCACGTTCGTCGGCCCGCAGGGACCGGCGGAACTGCACGAGGAGGCACGGTCCGACGACCGCAAGGCCACGGTCGGCGAACTGGTGACCTGCCCCTTCTGCGTGAGCGTCTGGGTCGCCTCCAGCCTCACGGCGGGACAGCTCCTGTGGCCGCGCGCCACCCGCACCGCCATGGGTGCCCTGACCGCGCTGGCGGGCGCGGACGCGCTGCAACTGACGTACACGGCGCTGGTGGACAGGACGACCGGTGACTGAGCCCGGCCGTGCGTGCCCGGAGTCTCCGGCCCGCCCCGTGTCCGCCGCCGACGTCGGCCCGGCACCGTTTCGCCTCACCCGCCGCGGAAACCCGGCGCCCACGATGAGGCCTTTCCGAGCAGGAGGCAGTACATGAAGAGGGCGTTGTGGATGGTTCCCGTCGCCGCCGTCGGCGTCGCGGCGGCTCGGAAGGCCGGCGCGGCGGCGCGCGGCGGGGACGACCGGGCGGGCGACCGCTGGCTGTCGGTGACGGTCAACCGTCCGATGGAGGACGTGCGGCAGGACGGAAAGCTGCCGGACGCCCTCGAACGGCTCTCCGACCGCGTCGACGTACGGCTGCGCCCGGCGCCCGGCGACCGCGGCACCGAACTCGCCGCCCGCCTCAAGGAGCCGACGCCTCCCGCGTCGGCCTCCCTGCCCGCCCGCCTCGCCGGGCAGGACCCGCGCCAGGAGGTGCGGCTCGCGCTGCGCGAGGCGAAGGCCGTCCTGGAGACCGGGGAGGTCATGCTCCCCGACACACCGCCGACGACGCGGCCCACCCCGGGCGGCCGGCTCGTCGGACTGTTCAGCCGCCGGTCCGGCGGGGAGGGAGTGCTGTGAAGGCCCTGTGCTGGGAAGGCGTCAACAAGCTGTCCGTCGAGCAGGTCCCCGACCCGGAACTGCGCAACGACCAGGACATCGTCGTACGGCTGATCGCGGGCACCACCTGCGGCTCCGACCTGCACCTCATCGGCGGGTACATCCCGGCGATGAGGGCCGGCGACGTCATCGGCCACGAGTTCGTCGGCGAGGTCGTCGAGACCGGGTCCGCGGTGCGCAGGCACAAGGTGGGCGACCGGGTCGTCGTCTGCTCGTTCATCGGCTGCGGCCGCTGCTGGTACTGCGCCAACGACCTGTGGTCCCTGTGCGACAACAGCAACACCAACCCGGGCATCGGGCAGGCCCTCTTCGGCTACGAGACCGCCGGCATCTTCGGCTACTCGCACGCCATGGGCGGCCTGCGCGGCAGCCACGCCGAGTACGTACGCGTCCCGTTCGCCGACTACGGCGCCTTCACCGTCCCCGAGGGCATCGACGACACCAGTGCCCTGTTCGTGTCGGACTCCGTGCCCACCGGATGGATGGGGGCGGACCTGGCCGGCGTCAAGCCCGGCGACGTGGTGGCCGTCTGGGGCTGCGGCGCCGTGGGACAGATGGCGGCACGGGCGGCGCTCCTGCTCGGCGCCGAACGCGTCATCTCCATCGACCGCATCCCCGAGCGGCTGGAGATGACCGAGCGGTACGTCGGCGCGGAGACCATCGACTACACCACCACCGACGTCGCCGCGGAACTGCGCGAACGCACCGGCGGGCGGGGCCCCGACGTGTGCATCGAGGCGGTCGGCATGGAAGCCCACAGCGACGGCCCCATGCACCTGTACGACCAGGCCAAGCAGCAGCTCCGGCTGCAGACGGACCGCCCCACCGCCGTACGCCAGGCCATTCACGCCTGCCGCAAGGCGGGAACGGTGTTCATCCTGGGCGTCTTCGCGGGCGCCGTCGACAAGTTCCCGCTCGGCGCCGTCATCAACAAGGGGCTCACCGTGCGCGGCGCGCAGATGCACGGGCAGCGCTACATCCCGATGCTGCTCGACCGGCTCGCCGCCGGTGAGATCTCCACCGCCCACCTGGCCACCCACTCGGTGTCCCTCGACGACGCCCCCACGGCGTACGACATGTTCAAGCACAAGACCGACGGCTGTGTCCGCGCGGTCATCCGCCCCGGGGCCTGAACCGCCCGTGGGCACCGTGCACGAAACCGCCCACCGGGCCGCCGAACGGGTGGCCCGGTGGCGGGGCGCGCCCGCCGTGCACTCGACCGGGGTGCTCTGCTCCGGGACCCTGCACGTGTCCGGCCGCGGCGACGCCGTCTGGGGCGTGCCGTGGCTGGACCGGCACGCCTCCTACCCGGCGACCGTGCGCTGGTCCCGCGCCCTGGGCACGCCCCGGCGGCTGCCGGACGCGCTGGGCCTGGCCGTCCGCGTCGAGGACGCCGGCGGACCGGGCCGGCCGCTCGACCTGCTGTTCACGTCCAGCGGCGTCGGCCGGCTCGGCCGGCATCTGCCGCTGCTCCGGCCCGATGCTCTCACCGGGGCGTACTCCACCCTGCTGCCGTACCGGACCGGAGGATGCGAACGCGTCCTCGCCGCCTTCCCGGTGCACGGCCCGCCGCACACCCCGCAGCCGACCCTGTGGCGGGAACTCGCCCGCCGGCCCGTCCGCTTCCGGCTGTGCGCGGCCGCCGCCGGTGAACCCTGGCGGCCGTTCGCCTCGCTCACCCTCGACGCGGTGTACGCCGCCCCCGGGGACACCACGCTGTCCTACGACCCCAACGCCCACAGCTTGCCCGGACTGCACCCGGCGGGACGCCTCAACCGACTGCGCGACGCGGCCTACGCGGGCTCCCGCCAGGGACGCGGCGCCGAACCCCCGGAGTGAGACCGTCTCCCGGCCCGACGTCGGTCAACTCCCGGCCCGGGGGGAATGCGGGCCGGAAGTGAATCACAGTGAACGAAGGGCGGCGCCCGCCGCCTTGTCGCGCGCGGGCGCCGCCGAGGTCCGCTCAGCCGCGCGTACGGCGGGCGAACCGCACCGCCAGGACGACGGCGCCACCCGCCGCCACCACTCCGGCCGCCACGAGGGAGGCGCGCCGGGCGGTCGGGCCGCTGCCCGGCGCCAGGTCGCGCAGCCGGTCGAAGGCGCTGAGCGGCACACCGCGCAGCGCGTTCCCGGGCGGGCGCCGCGGCACACCGGGGTGCGGCCGGGTCGGGGCGGTCGCCCGCACGGCCTCCCACGCGGCGCCGATGCGTCGCAGCTTGCGGTCGTCGAACGCCACGCGCAGGTGCGGCAGCAGCTCGTCCTCCTCGTCGCGGATGTCCTGCCGGATGAGGGCGAACGCCTGCTGGAGCCACTCCGCGCGCCGGGGGTCGTCCGGGGACCTCTCGATCCGCGCGATCAGCTCGTTGATCTCCTGGTGCTCCTCCTCGACCTGACGCGTGAGCGCCTCCCCGTCCGGTGCCACGCGCCGCAGCAACGGCCACAGCACGGTCTCCTCGGCGAAGGCGTGGCTGAACACCAGCTGCACGATGTCGAGCCAGAGCGCGTCCAGTTCGTCGGCCGGGAGGTCCTCGGACTGGCAGCGGCTGATCATCGCGTCGAGCCGTGCGTGGTCCCGGCGCTGACGCATCAGGATGCTGTCGTCACCGCCGAGCGTGTCGGCGTCCTGGAGGGAGATCGAGGCGGCGCTCACGGTCATGGTCACCCTCCGGACGTGTCGTCGCCGGAGCCGTCGGCGTCCTGTGCGTCGTTGTCGCCGGCCGCCTTCCGGTCCTGCCGCTTCTCCTCCTCGGGAGTGACGTCCTTCTCGCCGGTCACCTGCTCCAGCGGATGGGTCAGGTCCTTGTCGTCAGGGGTGCTCATGGGTCGCTCCTCGGGTCGGTTCCGACCGCCGGGTTCCCCGCATGCCCGGAACCGCTCAGCCGATCCCGGGCTTTTTTCCGGGATGTCCGCAACCGCCGGGACGACAGCGGGACGGCGGGCCGCGGGCGGTGGGTCAGCCGACGGGCCAGCCCGCCACCCTGCTCCGCGGCGGCTCCGCCTCCAGAGGCTGCACCTGCCCGTTGCGGATGACCCCGCGCCAGGCGCCGCTCTCCTGCCCCAGCCCTTCGATGAACCACTTGAAGTGGCCCAGCTCGGCCCGCACCACGCGCGCCGTCACCGGGATCCGGTGCAGCAGGTGCCGCTTGGCGGGGTGCGGCAGGGACCCCATGCGCACGACGATCTCGGTGTGTTCCGTCCCCACGGAGCGGAACGTCACCTCGCCCCGGTGCCCGGCCCAGCGGCCGAGCCCCCGCCACGCGATCAGCTCGTCGGGCCGCTGCTCCACGATCTCGGCCGTGTACGTGTAACTCACCCAGCCGACGCCGATCACCCACCGGGTGAGGTTCGGCCGGAGCTGCTCGACGCCCTTCACCCAGCGCATGAAACGGGGAAAGGTCTTGTACTGGGTCCACTGGTTGTACGCGGTGTGCACCGGAACGGCGACCTCGATCGCCTCTTCGACGGACTGCGTGGCTGCTGCGGGCATGGCCCCACCTGTCGCTCGGGGTAGTCCACCTCAGTGTCACGCCCCGCCCGTCACCCCGCCACCACGAGGCTCCGCGCGGGGCGCCCCCGGCGTCCCCCGCCGCCTCCTGCCGTCAGCCGATGCGGGTTCCCGCGCCACTGACCCGCACGCGCGGGTCGCCCGCGCGCAGCGTCACGGTGAGTTCACCGGGACGGCCCAGGTCCTCACCCTGGCGCAGGGTGAGCACGGCGTCCTCGGGGACCAGGCCCAGCTCACGGGCGTACCCGCCGAACGCGGCGGCCGCGGCGCCGGTGGCCGGATCCTCGACCACCCCGCCGACGGGGAAGGGGTCGCGGACGTGGAACAGGCTGGGCGACTCCCGCCACACCAGCTGCACGGTGGTCAGGTCCAGGCGGTGCATCAGGGCTTCGAGGCGCTCGAAGTCGTAGTCCAGGTCGGCCAGACGGGCGCGGGTCGCCGCCGCCAGGACGAGATGGCGGGCGCCGGCGAACGCGATGCGGGGCGGGAGCGCCGGGTCGAGGTCGGTGGCGGGCCAGTCCAGCGCGGCCAGCGCCTCCGCGAGATCGGCGTCGGTGACGTCCTCGAGGTGCGGTTCGACGCTCGTGAGCGTGGCCCGCAGCGTGTCGCCCTCCTCCGTCACGTCCACCGGCACGGTGCCGGCCGGTGTCGCGAAGACCAGCGGCCCCGGCCCCAGCCGCTCGGCGAGCGCGAGGGCCGCCGCGACCGTCGCGTGTCCGCAGAACGGCACCTCGGCCTTCGGGCTGAAGAAGCGGATGGTGTACGCCCGTCCCTCCTCCCCGCCGAGACCCTCCGGGGGCGCGGTGAGGAAGGCGGACTCCGAGTAGCCGAGTTCGGCGGCGACGGCCAGCATGTCCCCGTCGTCCAGGGCACTGGCGTCGAGCACGACACCGGCGGGGTTCCCGCCCGCGGGGTCGCTGGAGAAGGCGGTGTAGCACAGCACTTCGGGCCGTGACGTCGTCGTGGTCATACGCGCGACAACTACCGGACGGACCGGTGTGTTCCCACAGCCGCCCGGCCGGGGCCCGGGAGGCTCCCGGGCCGGTGACAAGTGGCGCAACGCCCCACCCGCGAAGTGGCCCACACGGAGGGATCGGCTGGTGCATACGGTCGAGAGCACGGCACGGCACGTGCCTCGCGGACCCGCGAGGGGATGGTGCTGATGCCCGACCACCCCGCAACCTCCGAGGACTTCCATGCGCGCCATCACCGTCCACGACCCCGACACGGGTGTCCAGGGACTCACACTCACCGAACTGCCCTACCCGCACGCCGCCGAGAACGACGTCGTCGTACGGGTGCACGCCGCCGGCTTCACCCGGGGCGAACTCGACTGGCCGTCGACCTGGGCCGACCGCGCCGGCCGCGCGCGGACCCCCAGCGTGCCCGGACACGAGCTGTCGGGGGTGGTGGAGCAGCTGGGCTACGGCACCACCGGACTGACGGTCGGCCAGCACGTCTTCGGCATGGCCGACTGGGCCCGTGACGGATCCCTGGCCGAGTACACCGCCGTCGAGGCCCGCAACCTGGCCCCGCTGCCCGCCGACGTCGACCACGTCGTCGCCGCCGCGCTGCCCATCTCCGGGCTGACCGCGTGGCAGGGCCTGTTCGACCACGGGCGGCTCACCGCCGGACAGACGGTGGTCATCCACGGCGCCGCCGGAAGCGTGGGGTCGGTCGCTGTGCAGCTGGCCTGTGAGGCCGGCGCACGGGTGATCGCCACCGGACGGGCCGCCGACCGGCACACCGCGCTCGGCCTCGGCGCCCACGTCTTCCTCGACCTGGAGTCGGAGCAGCTGGAGGCCGTCGGAGAGGTCGACCTGGTGCTCGACGTCATCGGCGGGACCGTCCTCGACCGCTCGGCGGCACTCGTGCGCGCCGGGGGCACCCTCGTCACGATCGCCGCGCCGCCCACGGTCCGGCCTGCGGACGGCAGGGCCGTCTTCTTCGTCGTAGAACCCGACCGCGCCCGGCTGGCCGACCTGGTGCAGCGGGTGCGGGAGGGCCGGCTGAAGCCCGCCGTCGGCGAGGTGCGGCCGCTGGAGGACGTTCCGGAGGCGTTCGCGCCCGGCCGCGGCAGGCACGGCAGGACGATCGTCCGCGTGGTGCAGGAAGGCCCGACCGAGGCGGACGCACGGTGACCCGTACGACGCTCGACGCGCTGCCCGTGCCGGACGGCGCGACGGCCGCCGCCGCCCTGGAGGTGGCGGCCGCCCACTACTCACCCGCGATGCTCCACCACGCGCAGCGGTCCTACTTGTGGGCCGCGGCGCGCGGCACGGCGGACGGCATTCCCTTCGACCCGGAACTCCTCTACGTCGCCGCCCTGTTCCACGACATCGCCCTGGTGCCGGTGTTCGACAGCCACACGGTCGCGTTCGAGGAGGCCGGCGGCCAGGTCGCCGCTGTCTTCGCGGCCGGCGCCGGCTGGCCGGCCGCGCGCCGCACCCGTCTGGCGGAAGTGATCGTCCGGCACATGTGGCCGGAGGTGGAGGTGTCGGCGGACCCGGAGGGGCACCTGCTGGCGCGCGCGACGGCGACCGAGATCGTCGGCCGGGAGGCGGACACCTATCCGGCCGCGTTCCGGGCCGAGGTGCTGGAGCGCCATCCGCGACTCGGCCTCGCCGGGGAGTTCCTGCCCTGCTTCGAGGCCCAGGCCGCCCGCAAGCCGGGGAGCAGCGCCGCCGGGGCGGTGCGGTCGGGCCTCGCCGGCCGGGTGGCCGCCAATCCGCTCGACTCCCTCGCCTGACGCCGCCGGACCGGCCCGGGCCCTGCCCCCGACGGCCGGGCGACGGCCACGGAACCCCATCGGCGGAAGATCGTGTGGCCGTCCCCGGCCGGTGACGTGAGACTGAGGACGTCCGCGTGTCCGGTGAAGGAGAGTCCGATGTCCGAGCGGCCCGACGACGGTTCCCAGGATCAGGAACAGGAACAGCTCACCGTGACACCGCCCAAGACGTGGGCGACGGGAGCGCCGGCGGTGATGCACGCGCTGGAGTACTCCCTGGCGCAGACCTCCCCGCTGCGCACGGGGCAGACGCTGCTGACGATGAACCAGGTGGACGGCATCGACTGCCCCGGCTGCGCCTGGGCCGACCCCGCGCCGGGGCACCGGCACCGCAACGAGTACTGCGAGAACGGCGCCAAGCACATCAACGACGAGGCGACCACGCGGCGCATCACCCGCGGCTTCTTCCGCGAGCACTCGGTGTCCGATCTCGCCGGGCGGTCCGACAAGTGGCTCAACGACCAGGGACGGCTCACCGAGCCGATGGTCAAGCGGCCCGGCTCCGACTTCTACGAGCCGATCAGCTGGCACGACGCCTTCGGACTCCTCGCCGGGGAGCTCACCTCCCTCGACTCGCCCGACGAGGCCGTGTTCTACACCTCCGGCCGCGCCAGCAACGAGGCCGCCTTCGTGCTCCAGCTGTTCGCCCGCGCCCTCGGCACCAACAACCTGCCCGACTGCAGCAACCTGTGCCACGAGTCCAGCGGCTACGCCCTGCACGAGACGCTCGGCACCGGCAAGGGCACGGTCAGCCTGGAGGACATGCACCACGCCGACCTGATCTTCGTGGTCGGTCAGAACCCCGGCTCGAACCACCCCCGCCAGCTGTCCGCGCTGGAACAGGCCAAGCGCAACGGCGCCCGCATCGTCGCCGTGAACCCGCTGCCCGAGGCCGGACTGCTGCGCTTCAAGAACCCGCAGACGGCGCGCGGGCTGATCGGCCACGGCACCGCGATCGCCGACCGGTTCCTGCACATCCGCGTCGGCGGTGACCTGGCGCTGTTCCAGGGCCTGAACCGGCTGCTCCTGGAGGCGGAGGACGCCCGCCCCGGCACGGTGCTGGACCACCACTTCATCGACACGAACACCGAAGGCTTCGCCGACTTCGCCCGGCACGTCCGCTCCGTCGACTGGGACGACATTTTCACGGCGACCGGACTGACCCGCGAGGAGATCGAAGAGGTCCGCGACGACGTCCTGCGGTCCGAACGCGTCATCGTCTGCTGGGCGATGGGCATCACCCAGCACAAGCACGCGGTGCCCACCATCCGCGAGTTCGTCAACTTCCTCCTGCTGCGCGGCAACCTGGGCCGGGCGGGTGCGGGGGCGTGCCCGGTGCGCGGCCACAGCAACGTGCAGGGCGACCGGACGATGGGTATCTGGGAGCAGATGCCGGACTCCTTCCTGGACGCCCTGCGGGACGAGTTCGGCTTCGACCCGCCGCGCGCCCACGGCATGGACTCGGTGAAGGCGATCCGCGCGATGCGCGAGGGCCGCGTGAGATTCTTCCTCTCCCTGGCCGGCAACTTCGTGCGCGCCGCGCCCGACAGCACGGTCACCGAGGAGGCCGTGCGCGCCTGCCGGATGACCGCCCACATCTCCACCAAGCTCAACCGCACGCACACCGTCTGCGGCGACACCGCGCTGATCCTGCCCACCCTCGGCCGCACCGAACGGGACGTCCAGTCCGGCGGCGAGCAGTTCGTCACGGTGGAGAACTCGATGAGCGAGGTGCACACCTCGCGCGGACGCCTCCAGCCGGCCTCCCCGCTGCTGCTCAGCGAGGTCGCCATCCTCTGCCGCCTGGCCCGCCGCACCCTCGCGGGCAAGGGCCCCGACATCCCGTGGCCCACGTTCGAGTCGGACTACGGCGAGATCCGGGACCGCATCTCCCGCATCGTGCCGGGACTGCACGACTTCAACCGGCGCGTGGTGCGCCCCGGCGGGATCCGGCTGCCCAACGCGGTGAACGAAGGGGTGTTCCACACCCCGGCCGGCAAGGCCCGGTTCACCAGCAACACCTACGAGATGCCTCACGTCCCCGCGGGGCACCTGCTGCTGCAGACCCTGCGCTCGCACGACCAGTGGAACACCGTGCCGTACACGGACAACGACCGCTACCGGGGCATCCACGGCAGCAGGCGCGTCGTCCTGGTCAGCCCCGCCGACCTCACCGCGCTGGGGCTCGCCGACGGTGACCATGTCGACCTGGTGGGCGTGTGGACGGACGGCACGGAGCGGCGCGCGGACGACTTCACGATCGTCGCGTACCCGACCAAGGCCGGTACGGCGGCGGCCTACTATCCGGAGACCAACGTCCTGGTCCCGCTCGACAGCGTCGCCGACCACAGCAACCAGCCCACGTCCAAGAGCGTCGTCGTCCGCCTGGAGCCCGCCCTCCGCCCGGCGCCGACACCCGTACCCGGGTGACCGGGGCGGCGGCCGGGCGGCGTGGGCCCCGGGCCTGAGGTGCGCGGGCGCCCGCGCGCAGGGGCGCGGCCCCCAGGGACTCCGGACGGGCGGCGGCGGCGCCCGAGCGGGCCAGCCCGCGCACCGCCCCGCCGCCCGCAGCAAGATGGAACCAGGGGGGCCGGCAACCGGGAGGTGCGGTGATGGGCGACAGCGCCGAGAACGAGGCGGCGGCGATCGAGGAGGGCGAGCCGTACGACACGGACGAACCCGACGTGGAGCCGGACGCGTACGACGCGGAGCCGGACGCCTACGACGTCGAGCCCGACGCCGACGACGTGGAGGACGGGCCCGCCGCCCGCGTGCCCGCCGACCGGACGGACACGGACGTCTACCTGGACGTGCCGCTGCTGAAGGTCGACGAGATCGACCTGGACGTCGAGGATCTGCGCGCCCATGTGTCCCTGCAGGCCGAGGTGCTCGACCTGCTGCGGCTGAACGTCGGCGCGGACGTGTCCCTCGGCCGGGTGCATCTGGGGATCTCCGGGGTGGAGGCACAGGCCCAGCTGAAGGTCCGTCTCGACAACGTCGCCCTGATCATCAACCGGGTGCTGACCACGCTGGACCGCAACCCGGAGCTCCTGCGCGACCTGACCCGCGGGGTGGGCTCCGCCGTGCGGGACGTCGGCGGTGGGGCGCGTGAAGCCGTCGGGGCGGTGGGCGCGGGGGCCGGGCAGGCCGTTCAGGACGTCGGCCGTGGTGCCGGCGGCGCGGTGCGGGACGTCGGGCGTGGTGCCGGAGGTGCCGTGGAGGAGGTCGGCCGGGGCGCCGGTGGCGCCGTGCGGGACGTGGGACGTGGCGCGGGAGGCGCAGTCGAGGAGGTCGGCCAGGGTGCCGGCGGTGCCGTACGGGACGTCGGGGAGGGTGCCGGCGGTGCCGTACGGGACGTCGGGGAGGGTGCCGGGGAGGTCGTCGAGGACGTCGGACAGGGGGCCGGGAAGGTCGTCGAGGGCGCCGGAGGTGACGTCGGCGCGGTCGCGCGGGACGCCGGTCGGGGTGCCGGGCAGGTCGTGCGGGAGGCGGGGGGTGAGGTCGGACGCTCGGTCGGGGAGGCCGGCGCCGGAGCGGGGCAGGCCGTCACGGGTGCGGCGGGCCAGGAAGCCGCCGAAGCGCCCCCACGCAGGGCGACCAGGTCGGCCGCGAAGAAGCGGACCGCGGCCGAGAGCGGCACCCGCAAACGCAGGGTGCGCGGCGAGGACGGCAAGCTGCCGCCGAGGCCCGCCCGCCGCCGCGCCGTCGAGGAGTCCGAAGAGCCGCCCTGAACGGCCGACGCGCGGGAGCGGAGGCGGGGGAGTGGGCCTTCGGCGCGCACCGCCCCCGACATCGCCTTCCGGGCCACGGTCCGCTCCGACCGCCTCCGCTTCGAGGACGCCCCCCGCACCGCCGTACGCTTCCCGGGCTCCGGTGCGCGCGCATCGGTCAGCCGCAGCGTGCGTACCCACCTGCCGGAGACGGTCGAACCCGGTGTGGACTACGGTGACGTCACCGTGCACTACCGGCTGGAGACGGGCCTGAAGGAGCCGCCCTCGACCACGTACGGCGACGGACCGCCCGGCGACGGAACCGCACCCGCCCCCGACCACGTCCCCTGAGGCGCAGGAGCGCCGACGCACCACGGGGGACAGCGATATGACGACCAGCACGGCCGCCCGGCACCTCTACCTGGTCCGGCACGGCGAAGCCCTGCCGGACGGCAGCGGGCTGACGGAGCGTGGCCGCCGACAGGCAACGCTGCTCGGCCGGCGCCTCCGTGACGTCCCCCTCGCCGCCGTGCACCACGGCCCGCTCGCTCGCGCGGACCAGACGGCCCAGCTGATCGCCGGCCAGTCGCACGACCTGCCCCCGCAGGTCTCGGAAGCCGCGGGCGACTACGTGCCGTACGTGCCCGGCAGGGAGGAACTGCCCGCCGACGCGGCCGATCACTACCTCCGCTTCCTCGACGGCGCCACCGCCGAGGAACGGGAGCGGGGGCCGCTGCTCGCCCGTGAGGCGGTGGACCGGTTCACCGGGCCGGTGGCCGGTGACGAGGACCGCCACGAACTGGTCGTCACCCACAACTTCCTGGTCGCCTGGCTGGTCCGCGACGCCATGCGGGCGCCGAAGTGGCGCTGGCTCGGCCTCAACCACTGCAACGCCGCGCTGACGGTGATCCGTTACGCACCCGGCCGCGCCCCGTCGGTGCTCGTCGCCAACGACATGAGCCATCTGCCCGCCGAACTGCGCTGGACGGGCTTCCCGCCCGAGTCGCGCGTCTGACCTCGCCCGCATGAGCGGGACGGCCCGGCGTCAGACGGCGTGTCGACACCGTCACACCGGGCCGGGCCGGCACACCGGCGCTGTCCGGGCCGGCCGCCGACGAGGAGCAGGCAGCCCTGTTCCGCCGGAACCTCGCGTGGGGGCGGGCCCGCCGGTCGGTGGACCCGCCCATTCCTGGGGCGCGGATCAGGCGGCGGGGTGGTCCGTCGCGGGCGCGGTGGCGGCGGTGGCGTCCAGGTTGGCCGTCAGCGCCCGCACCTTGGCGGTGGCGTAGGCGTGCGCGTCACTGCCCAGCAGCTGCCGCAGCGGGCCCTCGCCGGTGACGACGCGGTCGATGACGGCGGCGGCGCCCTTCACGGGGTCACCGAGTTGCTTGCCCTGCAACTCCAGGTGCTGGGCGACCATTTCCCGGACGGCGGGGTAGTGGTCGGTGGTGGTCCCGGGCAGGGCCAGGGAATCGCGGGTGAGGAAATCCGTGCGGAAGTAGCCCGGTTCGACGACGGTGACGTCGATGCCGAAGTCGGCGACCTCCGCGGCGAGGGCCTCGCTGAGCCCCTCCAGGGCGAACTTGCCCGCGCAGTACAGGGCCCAGCCGGGCACGGCCGTCAGGCCCAGGACGGACGAGACGTTGACGACGTGGCCCGACCGCTGGGCGCGGAGCACCGGCAGGGCCGCGCGCAGCACGTTCCACACGCCGACGACCTGCACGTCCAGCATGTCGCGCACGTCCTGGTCGCCGGTCTCCTCGACGGCGCCGAGATAGCCGTAGCCCGCGTTGTTGACGACCACGTCCAGGCCGCCGAAGTGTTCCGTGGTCTTCCGTACGGCGGCCGCCACTTGCTCCTCGTCCCGCAGGTCGACGGTGAGGGGCAGCAGCCGGGCGGTGTCCACGTCGTCGCCGAGGGCCGCCAGCAGCCGGCCGGTGGACCGGGTCGTCGCCGTGACCGCGTCACCGCGCTCCAGCAGTTGCCTGACCAGGTCGAGTCCCAGGCCGCGGGAGGTGCCGGTGACGAACCAGACGGCGGGTCGGTCGGTCGGGTAGGTCATGATTCTCATTCCTCGCATCGGTGTGCCGGGTGTACCGGGGGGGATCGCCGTCCCGAGAACCCCTTCGGGACCGGTGCCTCCAGCGTGGTCGGTGAAAGCACGCCGTGGGGGCCCAAGGAGGGCCCCGCGAGACCGCTGACGCGGCAACCTAGGACTCGGAGGGCCAGGTGACGGCGTCCGGGCTGCGCCACACTGGAGGGCGTGGCTGAGACGAACCGTGAACTGGCCGACTTCCTGCGACGGGCGCGCGCGCAGGTCGACCCCTCGCGGGCCGGTCTCCCCCCGGACAACCGGGTCCGCCGTGTGCCCGGCCTGCGCCGTGAGGAGGTCGCGCTGCTCGCCGGGGTGTCCACCGACTACTACACCCGCCTGGAGCAGGGCCGGCGCATCACCCCCTCGCCCGCCGTGGTCGAGGCCCTGGGGCGAGCCCTGGACCTCGACGCGGCCGGCAAGGCCCACCTCCAGGACCTCTTCGGCATCACCTCGGCCGCCACGCGCGGCCCCCGGCGCCCGGCCGCCGTACAGCGCCTGCGCCCGGGCCTGCACCAGCTGATCGACGCACTCGACGGCGAGCCCGCTCTGGTCCTGGGCCGGCGGACGGACATCCTGGCCGCCAACCGCATGGCCCGCGCCCTCTTCGCCGACTTCGACCGCAAGCCCCGGACCGAGCGCAACTACGCGCGCTGGATGTTCCTCGACGAGGCGGCCCGGGAACTGTTCGTCGACTGGGAGGACCAGGCCCGCACGGCCGTGGAGAGCCTGCGCCTCGAAGTGGGCCGCGACCCCCTGGACCGGGCGACCACCGAACTGATCGGGGAACTGCGGGAGCGCAGCGCCGAGTTCGACCGGTGGTGGGAGCAGCACCGGGTGCACCAGCGCACCCACGGCTCCAAGCGGCTGCGTCACCCGCTCGTCGGTGACCTGACCGTCGAGTACGAGACCCTCGCCCTGCCGGGCGACCCCGACACCACCCTGTTCGTCTACACCTGCGAGGAGGGCTCGCCGTCGAAGCGGGCCCTCGACCTGCTCGCGAGCTGGACCCTCACGGGCCCGGCCGCCGACTCGGACATCCGGGGCGAGGGACGTACGGGCCGGCCCTGAACCGGCCTTCGGGGCGCGTCGGCAAGGGTGGCGGCCACGGTCGCCGCGCTGTGGCAGAGCTGACCGACGGCCACCGTGCCGCTGTGGGAGCCTCGGCCTCACGTCCCGCTCTCACGCCGTGAGGGAAACGCGGTCGCCGCGGGGCTTCCCGTTCGGCACACTCGTGCCGATGGACGAGATCTCCCGCATCGCACACCGGTTGCAGGCCGTCGACGGCGTCGTCGCGGTCGCCCTCGGCGGCAGTCGCGCCCGTGGCACGCACCGCCCCGACTCGGACGTCGACCTCGGCCTCTACTACCGCCCTCCGCTGGACACGACGGCGCTGCGCCGGCTGGCCGCCGAGCTCACCGGGGCCCCGGTGGAGGTGACCGAGCCGGGCGGCTGGGGGCCGTGGGTGGACGGCGGCGGCTGGCTCACCGTCGACGGGACACACGTCGACTGGATCTACCGTGACCTGGACCGCGTGCGCCGGGTTTGGGAGCAGTGCGGGGACGGACACGTCGAGGTGGGTGTCCAGGCCGGCCACCCGTTCGGCTTCTCCTCCCACACGTACGCCGGGGAGGTGGCCCTCGGTCGCGTCCTCACCGACCCCACCGGCGAACTGACCGCCCTGCGCGCCCGGATCCGCTCCTCGTACCCCCGGCCGCTGCGTGACGCGCTGATCGGTCAGGCGCGCTGGGAGGTGCCGTTCATCCTGACCGCCGCCCGCAAGGGAGTGCCCCGGGGCGACGCCTTCCATGTCGCGGGCTGCCTCCACCGCGCGGTCGGACTCCTCGTCCACGCCCTGTACGCCGCGGCCGGGACCTGGGTGCTCAACGACAAGGACGCCGTCCGGGCGGCGGGCGGGCTTCCCGCCGCCCCGGCCGGCTTCTCGCCCCGCGCCCACGGCCTGTTCGGCACGCTCGACACGGCTCCGGACCGTCTGTCGGCGGCGGTCGACGACGCGGAACGGCTGGCAGCCGAGGTCCTGGACACCCTCCCCGAGGGGTGAAACTGCCCTGCAGGCAGGGGTGTTGACGCGCATCCGGGAACCGGCCGCGATCGGGATCTTTGAGGTCGCGTCCGCCGGGTACCCGCCGTCCCGGACGATCCGAACAGGAGGCCGACGTGCCCGGCACGCCGGCCCTTCGCACAGAGAATCCAGGAGGGACCCATGAGCACGGTCAAGGAGACGGTCGACGTCAACGTCCCCGTCCGCCGGGCCTACGACCAGTGGACGCAGTTCGAGGACTTCCCGCGCTTCATGGAGGGCGTCGAGCAGGTGACGCAGCTCGACGACCGCCACAACCACTGGACCACGAAGATCGGTGGGGTGAAGCGCGAGTTCGACACGGAGATCGTGGACCAGCTCGTCGACGACCGGGTCACCTGGCGGACCATCGGGGGCGAGACGCAGCAGCGTGGCTCGGTCCGCTTCGAGCCGCTGGACGACACCCGCACCCGGGTGGAGCTCACCATGGACGTCGAGCCCACCGGCATGGCGGAGAAGGGCGCGGACGCCCTCGGCCTGATCGACCGGCGGGTCAAGGGGGATCTGCACCGCTTCAAGGACTACGTCGAGGGCGGGGGCAGCTCCGGGGGCTGGCACGGCCGCATCCGTCCGGAGGACCCGGCCGCCGGCCACTGACACCGGCGGACGGCCACGCACCGAAAGGCCGGCCCCCCGTTCCCGGGAGGGCCGGCCTTCTCGCGTGCCGTGGAACGGGCAGCGGTCAGGACTCGACGATCTTGCGGACGTTGTCGAGGGAGCCGCAGCCCGCCTTCAGCAGGCGCTCCCGCTCCTCCCAGAACGCCGCGCCCAGCTCCTCACGCCGCTCCATCGGCACGTTCTCCCGGGCGCCGTTGAGGATCGTGCGCTCCTCCTCGTCGGCGTGGTGCGTGACGGCCTCGACGAGTTCCTCGAGCTTCTCGTCCCACTCGTCGCCGCCGATCTCCTCCACCTGGAGCAGCTCCAGCAGCGCCTTGTTGCCCTCGTCGTGCTCGTCCTCGCCGTGCTCGACCTCGTCGTCGTCGATGTTCTTGTACCGCTTCAGCGCGGGGTACACCTTGGACTCCTCGGCCAGCGCGTGCGCGATCAGCAGATCCGAGAACTCACGCAGCGCGGCGCCCCGGTCGTCCTCGACGCTGCGCATCAGGCGGAACAGGTCCTCCATGCGCCGGTGGTCTCGAAGGATCAGCTCGACGACGTCCGATGTCTCGGGCATGGGACTGCACTCCTTACATGTGAGCGGATTCGGCGACTACCGAATGCCCAGTTCCGCCGCGATGACTACTCCCGATTTCCCGGGGGCCCCCGGAGTCTGCCGCGGCCACCGACATGCCGGCCGCCTGGAGATCCCCGCCCTGTCACACGGCCGCCGTCCGGACGGTCATCCCTCTGCAAAGGGGCGGACGCCAACCTTCCACGACCGAAGCCGGACCGACCATGGTGACTCTGGACAAGCCGATGAGCAGTGCCGACAACTCCGACACCGCGCTGGCCCTACTCGACGACGACGGGACGGTGACCGGATGGACCCAGGCGGCCCGCCGGCTCACCGGACTCTCCCCGGGTGACGCCGTGGGCCGGGCCGCCGGCCTGGTCTTTCCCGGCCTCGCCGGCGGGCGGGACACTCCCGGCGACGCGGACGCGGGCGGGGCGGGCGACAGCCGGCCGGGCACGGCCGGAGCACGCCATCTGGACGGCCGTCTCCTCGACGTCACCCTGCGCCTCTCCCCGGTGCACGGGCCGCGGGGAGCGGTGCGACGGCTGGTGTCCCTGGCCGACACCGCCACGCTGCCCGACGGCCCGAGGGGCGCGGCCGTGGGGCCGGCCCGTATCGCCGGGGACCCCGTCGGCGTCGTCGTCCGGGACCCGGAACTCCGCTGCCTCTGGGCGAACGACACGGTGGAGGACCACGACGGCATCCCCGCGGGGCGGCGGCTCGGGCGCCGGGTGAGCGACGTACGGCCGGGGCCCGAGGCCGACGTGCTCGAAGCCGTGATGCGGCAGGCGCTGCACAGCGACACGACCAAGGTCCACGAGTACCGCACCTGGCTGCCGACGGGCTCCGGCCGGGAACACCTCTTCGCCGTGTCGTTCCAGTGCCTGCAGGGCGCCGACGGGCGGGCGCTCGGCGTGTGCGTCCTCAGCACGGACGTCGTACGGCACCGGCGGACGCGGGAGCGTCTCGCCGTCCTCGGGCGGATCGGCGCACGGCTGGGCAGCACCCTCGACGTGATGCAGGCCAGCCAGGAACTCGCCGACGTCGCCGTGCCGTTGCTCGCCGACTACGTCGCCGTCGACCTGGAGCAGTCGCTGTCCTTCGGCCAGGGGCCACCGGTCCCCGTCGGCGCGACCGGCCGCACCCTGCCCGGCCTGCGCCGCGCGGGCCTCGCCTCGATCCACCGGGGCGTGCCCGAGTCACCGTGGATGCGCGGCGAGCTGGTGCACGTACCGCCGGTGTCACCGCTGGCCGGCGTGCTGCGTGCCGGGCGCGCGCAGCTCGAACAGGTCCGCGACAGCGCGTCGAGCCCGTGGGTCGACGAGGTGCCCGCGCTGGCCCGCCGGGTCCGCGAGAACGGCATGCACTCGATCATGGCCGTGCCCATCCGCGCCCGGCGCGCCCTGCTCGGCGTGGCCCTGTTCGTCCGCACGCGCGAGTCCGAGCCGTTCGACGAGACCGACCTGCTGCTGGCGGAGGAACTCGTCGGCCGCGCGGCGCAGTCCCTGGACAACGCCCGCCGGTACACGCGCAAGCACAACGCCGCCCTCGCCCTGCAGCGCACCCTGCTCCCCAGGTGCCCGGCCGGCGGCACGGCCGTCGACGTGGCGTCGCGCTACCTGCCCGCGGACGTGGACCACTCCGTCGGCGGCGACTGGTTCGACGTGATCCCGCTCTCCGGTGCCCGGGTGGCGCTCGTCGTCGGCGACGTGGTCGGGCACGGCCTGCACGCCGCCGCCACCATGGGCCGCCTCCGCACCGCCGTCCGCACCCTCGCCGGCCTGGAACTGCCCCCGGACCAACTGCTGGCCCACCTCGACGACACGGTGCAGCGGCTGGGCGAGGAGGACTGCGACCTGCCGGAACAGGTCCCCGCGGTGGCCGGCGCCACCTGCCTGTACGCCGTCTACGACCCCGCCACCCTCCGGTGCACCCTCGCCTCCGCAGGCCACCCCCCGCCCGCGGTCGTCGACCCCCAGGGGCACGTCGACTACCTCGGCCTCCCCGCCGGAGCGCCCCTCGGCGTCGGCCTCGGCGACCCCTTCGAGGCCGTCGAGGTGGACCTGCCCGAGGGCAGCGTCCTCGCCCTGTACACCGACGGCCTGATCGAGACCCGAGCGCACGACCTCGACGCGGGCATGGACCGGCTGGCCGGCGCCCTCGCCCGGCCCGGCAGCTCCCTGGAGGACCTGTGCGACGCGGCGACCCGGCCCCTGGCGGACCGGGACCCCCGCGACGACGTCACCCTCCTCCTCGCCCGTACGCGCGCCCTCGGGCCGTGCCGGGAGGCCTCCTGGACCCTGGACGGCGACCCGCGGGCCGTCCGTACCGCCCGCGGCCTCGCCGCACGCCAGCTGGGGGAGTGGGGCCTGGACGGCCTCGCCGAGGCCACGGAACTGCTCGTCAGCGAACTGGTCACCAACGCCCTGCGCCACGGGGACGGGCCGGGACCGGTCGGACTGCGGCTCCTGCGCGACCAGGTGCTGACCGTCGAGGTCGCCGACGGCGGCAGCACGCTCACCCCGCACCCGCGCCGCGCGCACGTCACGGACGAGGGAGGCCGCGGCCTGTTCCTCGTCGCCAAGCTGTCCCGCAGGTGGGGATCGCGCCCCGCCCCGGACGGCAAGGTCGTCTGGGCCGAACTGGACTACCCCCGTTCCGCTGCCCGCACCGGACCGGTGCGGACCGCTCCCCGCGGGACACCCGTTGAGGTCACCTCGGCCCCCGTGCGACCGGAGGCGGCCTGACACGGTCTCGCCCGGCCGGACGAGCGGTGTGACGTGGCCCATCCCCGTCCCGGCGGGTCGACGAGCGTGCAATCGCCGGGACGGGACATACGTGGCGTCATGGCAAGACGAGTCGGTGACCAGGCAGGGACGAGCGCGCACGCACAGGGAGCGGCACAGGAGCCGACGGCCCTCAAACGCGCGCTGACGACCCCGCTGCTGTACTTCTTCATCCTGGGTGACGTGCTGGGCGCCGGTGTGTACGTCCTGGTCGGGCAGGTCGCGGCCGACTCCGGGGGAGCGGTGTGGGTGCCGCTGGTCGTCGCGCTGCTGCTCGCGATGCTCACCGCCGCCTCCTACGCCGAGCTGGCGACGAAGTATCCCCGGGCGGGCGGCGCCTCCCACTACGCGACCCGCGCCTTCGGGCCGTTCGCCGGTTTCGTCGCGGGGTTCTGCATGCTGGCCGCCGGCATCGTCTCCGTCGCGGCCCTCGCGCGCGGCTTCGGCGGCGACTACCTGTCGGCCTTCGTGACCCTGCCCGTGGCGCTCGTCGCCGTCGTCTTCCTCGGCCTGCTCGCGCTGGTCAACGCGCGCGGCATCAAGGAGTCGACCCGCGCCAACGTCGTCGCCACCGTCGTCGAGGTGGGCGGACTGGTCGTCATCGTCGTCCTCGGCGCCTGGCTGCTGCTGCGCGGCGACGGCGACCCGGGCCGGCTCACCCAGCTCGGCACGCCGGAGAAGGGCGCGGCGGCCGCCGTGCTGAGCGGCTCCGTGCTGGCGTACTACTCCTTCGTCGGCTTCGAGACCTCGGTGAACGTCGCCGAGGAGACCCGCAACCCCCGGCGCTCCTACCCGCGCGCCCTGTTCGGCGCGCTGGCCACCGCCGGAGCCGTGTACGTGCTGGTCGGCCTGGCCGCGTCCGCGGCCGTACCGACCGACCGGCTGGCCGCCTCCAGCGGCCCGCTGCTGGAGGTCGTGCGGGAGGCGGGCGGCGTCCCGACGCGCCTGTTCAGCGCCATCGCGCTCGTCGCCGTCGCCAACGGCGCGCTGCTCACCGGCATCATGTCCTCCCGCCTGGCCTACGGCATGGCGAAGGACGGGCTGCTGCCCGGCGCGCTGACCAAGGTGCTGCCGGGCCGCCGCACGCCGTGGGCCGCCATCGCGGTCACCACCGTCCTGGCGATGCTCCTCGCCCTCACCGGCAGCGTCGCCACCCTCGCGTCCACCCTGGTTCTGCTGCTGCTCATCGTCTTCCTCATGGTCAACACCGCGGTGCTGGTGCTGCGTCGCGACCCGGGGGAGACCGACCACTTCCGGACCCCGGTGGTCCTGCCGGTCCTGGGCATCGCGTCCTGCGTCGTGCTCGCCACGCAGATCGAGGCCGCGGTGTGGCTGCGCGGTCTGGCGATCGTGGCGGTCGGCACGGTGCTCGCCGCGATCAGCGCCGCGCGCCGCTCCAAGCGGGCGGCCCAGGAGGCGCCGGACGCCGGCTGACACGCCCACCGGCCCACCGGCCCACCGACCCACCGGCCGGCCGGGAGACCGCCGGCCATGGGCCCGCGCTGGCCGTCCCGCCGACGGCAGGAGTCAGGCGCCCACGGTCCCGTCGATCCCCTCGCGCAGGAAGTCGGCGTGGCCGTTGTGGCGGCCGTACTCCAGCAGGACGTGCAGCATCACCATGCGCAGCGACACGTCCTCGCCCCACCGCGGCTGGTGTCCGGTCCCGTCCAGGGAGGGTGCCTCCCGCTCCACGCGGCGGGAGTTCTCCACCTCCGCCTCCCACGCCGTGAACGCCTCCTCCCGGGTCGAGGCGTCGGCGTCGTACGCGGCCTGGAAGTCGATCGTGTCCGACCACACCATGGGCGCGTCGTTGTCCTGGAAGACCCGGCGGAACCAGGCCCGCTCCACCTCCGCCATGTGCCGCACCAGACCGAGCAGCGACAGCGTGGACGGCGGCATCGACCGCTGCCGCAGCTCCTCGTCGGTGAGTCCCTCGCACTTCATGGCGAGCGTCGCCCGGTGGTATTCGAGGTACGCGCGCAGCATGTCGCGTTCGCTCCCCGAAGTGGGCGGTCCCGGGCGGCTGTCGCTCGTCACTGTCCGCGCTCCTCGTACTCGTCGGTGGGCCGGTGGGGTACGAGTATGGCCGCCCGCGTCCTCCCTCCCCGGGGCGGGTGCGGCGGTCAGAGGTTGTGGCCGCCGGAGACCTCGATGTTCTGGCCGGTGATCCAGCGTCCGTCCTTGGAGACCAGCATCGCGACGACCCCGCCGATGTCGTCGGGCTCGCCGATCCGCCCGAGCGCGAAGGACTTCGCCATCTCGTCGGCGATCTCCGGGTTCCGGGCGAAGGCGTCGTCGGCGAAACGGGTGCGCGTGGCGCCGGGGGCGACGGAGTTGACGCGGATGCCGCGGACGCTGAACTCCTTCGCCATGTACCGGGTGAGGACCACCACGGCGCCCTTGAGGGACGCGTAGACCGAGTAGCCCGGCGCGGTCACGTGGGGGAGGGCGGAGTTGCTGGTGACGTTGACGACGGCACCGCCGTCGGCCAGCAGCGGCAGCAGGGTCTGGGTGAGGAAGAACGGGCCTTTGAACAGGCCGTCGGTGAGCCGGTCGAACCCCTGCTCGGTGGTCTCCTCGATCATCGCCATGCCCGCGAAGCCCGCGTTGTTGACCAGCTGGTCGAACGAGTCCCGCCGGAACGTCTCCCGCAGGACGTCGGCCACGGCGTCCCGGAACGCGGGGAAGCCCGCCGTGTCGGCGACGTCCAGACGCAGCGCCACCGCGGTGCCGCCCGCCTGCTCGATCTCCCGGACGGTCTCCTTGGCGCCCCGCTCGTTGGCGCTGTAGGTCAGGACGACACCGGATCCCCGCCCGGCGATGTGTACGGCGGCGCTCCGGCCGATGCCGGAACTGGCGCCCGTGACGACGGCTACCTTCATGGCGTGCTCCCTGGGTGTGCCCCGGGCCCGAAGGCCCCGTGCGGAATGTGACACCTCAAGGCAAGCGCGTCGCCGGTCCGGCGGAAACAACGATCCTCCCGGCCTCTTGCCCGATCCTGCCGTCGTTCCGGACACAGGTCCCGGGCACCGCCTCGACAGGGAGCGCCGGGCGCTCGCCTCGTTGATCCGGGCGGAACCGCCTAGGGTTTTCCGTAGCGAGCGCTGCGGAGAGGTGCGGTGATGGCGCGGCTGCTGTCGGTGAACGTCGGTCTGCCCCGGGACGTCCCCTGGCGGGGCGAGACGGTGCACACCGGGGTCCACAAGAGCTCGGTCCTCGGCCCCCGGCGCGTCCGGCGGCTCAACATCGACGGCGACGGGCAGGGCGACCTGCGCGGCCACGGCGGCGAGATGCGGGCCGTGCTGGTCTATCAGGCCGACTCCTACCGGCACTGGGCCGCGCACCTCGGGCGGGACGACCTCGTGCACGGCAACTTCGGCGAGAACTTCACCGTGGAAGGACTTGCCGACGACGAGGTGTGCGTGGGGGACCGCTACCGGATCGGGACGGCGGTCTTCGAGGTGACCCAGCCGAGGGTCACCTGCTACCGCGTGGGGCTGCGCATGGGGGAGCCGCGCCTGCCCGCCCTTCTGGTCTCGCACGGGCGACCCGGCTTCTACCTGCGCGTGATCGACGAGGGGGAGGTGGAGGCGGGCCAGGAGATCGTCAAGGTCGCCGACGGGCCGGAACGCATGACCGTCGCGGAGGTCGACGCCCTGCTCTACCGCCCGCCCCACCCCGCAGACCGTCTCGAACGAGCCCTGCGGGTGGAGGCCCTCAGCCCGGGCTGGCAGGCGTCGTTCCGCGCTCTCCTGGACCAGGCGCGCGGCGACGGCGCCCGGCCGGCCGGAAACGCGGGCCTCAGCCCCGCATCGGTCACCCCGCCCGCGTGGGACGGCTTCCGGCCGCTCCGCGTCCAGCGTGTCGTCGACGAGACGCCGTACGTCCGGTCCCTCTGGCTGACGGATCCCGACGGGGCGCCGCTGCCCGCCGCCCGACCGGGCCAGTACCTCACCCTGCGGGCCGGAGAGGCGCCGGGCACGGTGCGTTCCTACTCCCTGTCCGGGCGGCCCGGCGCACCCGGCTACCGGATCAGCGTGAAGCGCGAGGAGCACGGGCGGGCCAGCACCTGGCTGCACACCGGCGTCCGGACCGGCGACGACCTCCAGGCAGCGGCGCCCCGTGGCGCGTTCGTCCTCCAGGATCTCCGGGAGGACACCCTCCCCGTGGTGTTCGTCTCCGCCGGGGTGGGCGTCACACCGCTCCTCGCCATGCTGCACGCCCTCGCCGACGACGCCGATGCGCCGCGGCACCAGGTCTGGTGGCTGCACGCGACGCGGAACGAGCGCACCCACGCCTTCGCCGACGAGGTCCGCCGGCTGTTGGCACGGCTGCCCGGCGCCCGGCTCCGCGTGTTCTACAGCAGGCCCGAGCCGGCCGCCCGCCTCGCCGCCGGGACGACGGCCGGCCGGCTGACCGCCGACACCGTCGCGGATCTCGGCCTCCCCGGCGACGCACAGGCCTATGTGTGCGGACCGGACCCCTTCATGCGGGACGTCACGGAAGCCCTCCGGCACCAGGGCACGCGCCACATCCACACGGAGACCTTCGGGGCCGGCCCCGGTTCCACACCCGGTATCGCGGACAGGAAGCGTCCGAGCCCGCACTCCCTGCCGTCCTCGGGCCCCGGCCCCCGGGTCGAGTTCGCCCGCAGCCAGGTGAGCGCGACGTGGAACGGCGACCACGACAGCCTTCTGGAACTGGCCGAGGCCTGCGACGTGCCGACCAGGTGGTCCTGCCGCACGGGAGTGTGCCGCACCTGCGAGACGGCGCTGATGTCCGGTGCGGTCGAGTACACCACCGAACCGGTGGAGCAGCCCCCGCCGAGTTCGGCCCTCATCTGCTGCTCACGGCCCGCGCGGGACGTCGTCCTCGACCTCTGAGTCACCCTGACGGCGCGTCACATGTCCCGCCGGTTTCCCGCGTGGCCGACCCGCCGACACACCCGGCCGGGCGGAGCCCGTTTTCGGCCGTTTCCGGCGAGCCGCTTCCGCCCGCGCGGTGTCCGGCCCCGGAGCGCCCTATTCTTCTACCCGTCTGTAGAAGAACCAGGCGCCCACCCCGGCCGCTCCGGCCGGGTGGCGCGCCTCCGGTGCCGCGGTGCACCGGCGGCTCCCCGGCTGCCCGGCGCCGCACCCACAGGAAACACACGTACGCAAAAGGAGTGGACGCCACCATGGTGTTCAAACGACTGCTCGGCTCACTCGGCGTGGGCGGTCCCACGGTCGACACGGTTCTCGATCCGGGAGCGGCCCGCCCCGGCGGCGCGCTGACCGGTCAGGTCCATCTCGAGGGCGGGCAGAGCGACTTCGACATCGAGCACATCACCCTGGAGCTCGTGGCCCGGGTCGAGGCCGAGCACGGGGAGGGCGAGAGCGAGGGTGTCGTCACCTTCGAGCGGTTCACCGTCGGCGGCGGCTTCCGGCTCGCCGCGGCGCTGCGGCACAGCGTCCCCTTCACGGTGACCCTGCCGTGGGAGACGCCGATCACCGAGCTGTACGGCCAGCACCTCGGCATCGTCCTCGGCGTGCGCACCGAACTGGCGGTGGCCGGCGCCAGGGACAAGGGCGACCTGGACCAGCTGAGCGTCGCCCCGCTGCCCGTCCAGGAGGCGATCCTCGAGGCGTTCGGACAGCTCGGTTTCGGCTTCAGGTCCGCCGACCTGGAGTACGGGCACATCGCGGGCACCGGACAGCGGCTGCCCTTCTACCAGGAGATCGAGCTCACCCCCGCACCCCAGTACGCCCACCAGGTCAACGAGATCGAGGTGACCTTCCTGGCCGGCCCGGGCGGCGTCGAGGTCGTCCTGGAGGCGGACAAGCGCGGCGGCCTCTTCTCCGGCGGCCACGACGCGGTGTCCCGCTTCGCCGTCGGGCTGCACGACGCACGCGACTGGAACGCGGAAGTCGACGCCTGGGTCCGTCAGTTGGTGGAACGCCGGGCGGGATCCGGACACCATGGGCAGCACGGCGGGCACGCCCACGGGGGCTACGGCCACGGTGCCCCGTACGCGGGCCACGACTCCCACGGTCACGACGGTCACCACCGCGGTGGTCCGGGCGTGGGGACAGCCGTAGCCGCGGGCGCCGCCGGCCTCGCGGTCGGTGTCGTGGGCGGCATGGTGGCGGCCGAAGTGGTGGACGAGGTCGGCGACTTCTTCGAGGGCGACGAGGAGGACGAAGGCTGACGACGGCCCGGGTGCTGCCTGCGGGGGCACCGTCGGCGGGGCGGGCGATCGCGTCTCTCCGTCCCCCGCTGGTAACTTCTACATCAATGTAGAAAGTGAGGAGCCCGGACCACCCCGTCCGGGCTCCCGCCCGACACGTACGGAGCTCTCATGGCCCTCTGGGACCGCCTCAAGGAGTCCGCATCCACGATGCAGACCCAGCTCATGGCGAAGAAGAACGATCTGAAAAGCGGTGCCTTCCGGGACGCCGGCATGGCGATGTGCGCCCTGGTCGCCGCCGCCGACGGCAGCGTCGATCCCTCCGAGCGCCAGCGGGTCGCCCAGCTCATCGCCACGAACGAGGTGCTGCGGAACTTCCCCGCCGACGATCTGCGCCGCCGCTTCGAGGCCAACCTCGACAAGCTCACCGCCGACTTCGCGTTCGGCAAGGTGAGCGTCATGCAGGAGATCGCCAAGGCGAAGAAGAGGCCCGCCGAGGCGCGGGCCGTCATCCAGATCGGCATCGTCATCGGCGGCGCCGACGGCGACTTCGACAAGGACGAGCAGGCCGTGGTCCGCGAGGCCTGCTACGCCCTGGACCTGCCGCCCCACGAGTTCGACCTCTGACCGGCCGGAGTGGCGTACGGGCCGGCACCCCCGGGGTGCCGGCCCGTCGCATGCCCGTGGCTCATCCGGTGCGGCTCACAGAGGCGTGGCCGCGTGCAGGATGAGCACCATCGTCACCGCGGAGTTGGCGGACGACATCGCCGACACGACCGCCCCCGTGGCCGCGCCCCACGCGGCCACTCCCACCGCCGTGAACAACGAGGGCCACGTGCGCACCGCGGGCGCGGGCCCGAGCAGGGCCGCCACCCGGCGCGGCACGGGCCCCGCCGCGGCCAGACCGGCCAGGGTGGCGGACGGCGTCCCCCGGGAGACCAGCGCGGCCTTGCCGATCGCGCGGGCCACCGTACGGCGGCTGCCGACGGTCCGGGCCGCGTCCTCGTCCGCCCACCGCTCCGCCGTGTACGACACCGCCGTGCGCAACGGCCGCAGGAACGGGTTGGCCTGCGCGGCCAGGCGCACCGTGAGCAGGAAGCGGTGGTGGCGCGCGGACAGATGGGCCCGCTCATGGGCGAACAGCGCCCGGCGCTCGGCGGGTTCGAGGCAGTCCAGCAGGGCCGTCGTCACCACCACCCGGTCCCGCCGGCCCCCGGGCAGCGCGTACGCGTACGGGGCGGCGTCGGGAAGTACGGCCACCTCCGTGTCCCGCAGCCCCGCCAGCGCCCGATGGGCACGGCGGCGCACCCGCGCGTGCCGCCACCATGTCCGGCCGCACGCCACCAGGACCGCGACCAGCGCGGGGATCGCCGCCTTGCCGACGACCTCGTCGTACGGGACCGCCGCCCGCACCTCGGGATCCGACCAGCCGTCGGGCAGCGGGTTGCCGGGAAGCTGGGCGGTGCCGACCACCATCACCAGCGCCAGGCAGAGAGTGCTGCACGCCGCCATCACCGCGGCCACCCCGGTCAGCAGCCGCGTAGCGGTCCGCGGATGCAGATGCTGCTCGGCCAGGCGTGCGATCGGCCACGCGGTGAGCGGCAGCACCAGCGGCAGAAAGACGAAGACCCCCATGAGGCTTCAGTCTTCCCCGTCCCGCCCCGCCGGACGCAGCAGCTCCCGCAGCAGCCGCTCGTCGTCCGGCCCCAGGCCGGTCACGAAACTGGCCAGCACGGCCTCACGGTCGTTCTCGGAGTCCAGGACCTTGCGCATCCGCCGGGCGGCCAGGCCCGCCTGGTCCAGCGCGCAGGTCCAGGCGAACGACCGGCCCGCCCGCTCCCGCGTGACGGCTCCCTTGGCCAGCAGCCGGGTCAGGATGGTGATCACCGTCGTGTACGCCAGGTCGCCGCCCAGCCGCTCCTGGACCCACCCGGCGGTGGCCGGACCGTCCGCCTCCTGGAGCGCCGACAGGACCAGCGCCTCCAGCTCACCCTGCCCCCGCCGCCGGGGACGCTGCCGCTGCTCGCCCACGTCCTGTCTCCTCCCTGCCGCCGTACGTTCGCCGCGCTGACATCGTATAGACGCCCGCACCCCCGCCCGTCCGCGCGCCGCGCGCCGGGCGCCGGGCGCGGGGCGCGGGGCTCGGGGACGCGGGGCTCGGGGCGGGCCGACGGAGGGACGCGGCCGGCCTCGCGGCGCGAACCGGGTGCGGACTTACGGCCGCACGCCCTGCCACACCCTCTCTACAGTGATGTAGATTCGTGAGTCCGGACCCGAGCCGCGGGCCCGAACGCACCGGTCGAGAAGGAGCACACCGTGGGAGTTTCCCTGTCCAAGGGCGGCAACGTCTCGCTCAGCAAGGAGGCGCCGGGCCTGACCGCCGTCCTGGTCGGTCTCGGCTGGGACGTCCGTACGACCACCGGCACCGACTACGACCTCGACGCGTCCGCCCTGCTCCTCGACGCCTCCGGCAAGGTGCTGTCGGACCAGCACTTCGTCTTCTACAACAACCTCACGAGCCCGGACGGTTCCGTGGAGCACACCGGCGACAACCTCACCGGTGAGGGCGAGGGCGACGACGAGAGCGTGAAGGTGAACCTCGCGACCGTGCCCGCCGAGGTCGACCGGATCGTGTTCCCGGTCTCCATCCACGACGCGGAGAACCGCGGCCAGAGCTTCGGCCAGGTCCGCAACGCGTTCATCCGGATCGTCAACCAGACCGGCGGCGCCGAGATCGCCCGCTACGACCTGTCCGAGGACGCCTCCACGGAGACCGCGATGGTCTTCGGTGAGCTCTACCGCCACGGCGCCGAGTGGAAGTTCCGCGCGGTCGGCCAGGGGTACGCCTCGGGCCTCGCCGGGATCGCCGCCGACTTCGGCGTGAACGTCTGACCCGTCGCCCCCGACGCACCGCCAGTGCACTCGTGCCGCCCCGGCCCGGGTCCGGAGACAGAAAGAGCAGGACACCATGTTCGGACTGAGCGAACTGGCCGTCATCCTGATCGTCGTCATCGCGCTGATCCTGGCCAGGAAGGGACCCGAACTCGCCCGTAACGCGGGCAAGTCGGCCCGCATCCTCAAGGCCGAGGCACAGGCCATGAAGAGGGCGGAGCAGGAGGAGTCGCAGGCACGCGGCGCGGACACCTCCCCCCGGATCATCCAGGGGGAGGCCGTTCCGGGCCCGGGCGCGCCCGCCCCCGAACGGCCGTCCGCGGACACGGACGGCATCCCGCCGCAGGGGAGCAGGGCGTAGGCCCGGCCCGCCGCCGGACCGGTCCCGCCGCTCGGCGGGCGGGCGCTCCCGCCCGCCGGCGCGGGCCCGTGACGGGCGGGCCCGACGAGAACTCGTCATCGGGCCCGCCCACCGTGGCCCCCGGGCGTCACAGCGCGATCAGCCCCGCGGCCGTCTCCCGGAAGCCGCAGGCGTCGAGGTAGAACGGCCGCAGGTGCTCCTCGAAGTCGACGTGCAGCCACCCGCACCCCGCCGCACGGGCCCCGTCGGCCGCCGCCCTGACCAACGCGGACCCCACGCCGCCGGAACGGCAGTCCCGGGCCACGACCGTGTCCAGGACGAAGGCGTGGACCCCACCGTCCCAGGCGACGTTGACGAAGCCGACCAGACGGTCCCCGTCGAGTGCGCAGACCCAGCCGAGACTGTGCCGCTCGAGTCTGGCCCGCCGGCCCGTCCCCCCGGCCGGATGCCCGAACCCCTCGGCGTGCAGGGCGTTGACAGCCGAGTCGTCGACCTCCCCACGCCACACGTACGTGATGGTCATGTCCCGTGGAGTACGGCCGTGGCGATCTCGCGTACCCGGTCCATGGTGATCCCCGCTCGCTGTTCCACGGCCAAGGGGTGGCTCGTGGGTTCGAGCTCGATGTAGGGGCGCTCACCGACCGGGCGGGTGTGCACCAGCGTCTTGAGGTTGAGGGTCGTCTCCGGGTAGACCAGCAGCTCGGTCGTGAGCCAGCCGAAGTACGGCTTCTCGTCCTCGCGGCCGGGCTCGTCCCAGAGGTCCGCCGCCCGCGCGAAGTTCTCGCGGCTCAGCGACACCCAGACGGCCCAGGAGAACACGTCGTCGGTGCCGACGACCGGAATCTCGATCAGCCCCTTGACGAAGTGGTGCGCGGCCTGGATCACGCACTGGTCCGAGGAGAGCATGCAGTCCTCGGCACCGGCGAAAGCCGCGTTCCATACGGCCGGAGCATCGGCCGAATAGTTCATCGGCAGCTCGGCGTGGTGGGCGCCGCAGCCCGTGCACGTGAATCCGGGATCACTGACCATGGCGCGGGAGTCTAGCCCTCCGGCCACTGGTGGCGATCTTCGCAGCGATCCGCACAGGGTGCGGTTTTCCGCAGGGTGAGGGGTGTGGGGAACCGCAGTGGGGCGGGCGGAGATCCGCATACCCGCGTTGACCTGCGCTTTCTAGCCTGGTGGGAGTCGGTGTCCGCCCGGGCGCCGGACCCGCGAGCTGGGAGAACCGTATGCGCCTCACCTCCTCACCCCTGCCCGCCGCCCCCGCCGACGGCATCGCGGGCTGGGCCGCCGATCTCGTCGGGACCCTGGGCGGTCCCGGCGCGGGCCTGGCCATCGCGCTGGAGAACCTCTTCCCGCCGATGCCCAGCGAGGTGATCCTCCCACTGGCCGGGTTCGCCGCCGGGCAGGGCGTGATCACCCTGGTCTCGGCCCTGTTCTGGACGACGCTCGGCTCGGTCGCCGGAGCAGTGGTCCTCTACGGCATCGGCGGGCTGTTCGGCCGGGACCGCGTGCACGCCCTGTGGGCCAAGCTGCCGCTGGTCAAGGCATCCGACCTGCGGCGCACCGAGGCGTGGTTCGCGAAGCACGGCACCAAGGCGGTCCTCCTCGGCCGCATGGTGCCGGTCTTCCGCAGTCTCATCTCCGTCCCCGCGGGCGTGGAACGCATGCCGCTGCCCGTGTTCGTCATGCTGACCACCCTCGGCAGCCTCATCTGGAACGCGGCCCTGGTGATGTCCGGTTACTGGCTGGGCGACCAGTGGGAGACCGTGGGGACCTACGTCGGCGTCGTCTCCAAGGCCGTGCTCGCCCTCGTCGTCGTCGCGCTCGTCTCGTACGTGGCTCTGCGCCTGCGCGGCAACAGCGGGGCCCGTCACCGCCGTGCGTCATGACGCGCCACTCCCCGACGCCCGCGGGAGCGCCGCCCGCCGGACAGAACCGATCTTGCTCCCCCACCCGTGCCGCACTACGCTCAACTCCCGTGCAGGGGAACTCCGCAGGCATCGCCGCCGCCCACCGCCTGCCCAACCCCGGGGAACAGGACGTCCACGGAGACGACGGCACCACCGTCACGGCGCCCGCGTCCCGGGTGCGCCGCTGCGCCGGCACCCTGCTCGGCTGCGTCACGGCCTTCCTCGGGCTGCTCCACCTGCTCGTCGTCGGAACCGTCCTCGGCCCGTTCCTCCTGTGGCCCGCCACCCGCACCACCGCGCTGGCGGCCCTCACCGCGGGAGCCCGTCGCCTCACGGCCCTGGAGCGGGCCCGACGGACCATCCTGTTCGGCGACCGCTACCCGGAGCACCGCGAGGCGTCCGCGCAGCAGACCCTCCGCTACCTGGCCGCACGCATCTACACAGGGCTGCTGATCAGCGTGGTGGTCGCGTTGCTCGGTTTCGGGACCGTCCTGGCCGGCCTGCTGGCCGTGGGACTGGCCCGGGGCTCCCTCGGCTGGGACGAACTGCTCCTGCAGACGTCCCTCGGCGGCGTGCTGCTCTTCCTCGACGTCCAGGGCCTCCGCTCGCTCGCCGCCCTCGACGCGCGCATCGCCCGCGAGTGCTTCGGCCCCTCCGAACGGGACCTGCTGCGGCAGCGCATCGAGGACCTCGCCGCCAGCCGGGCAGCGGTCGTCCAGGCGGTGGACACGGAACGCCGGCGGATCGAGCGCGACCTCCACGACGGCATCCAGCAGCGGCTCGTGGCCCTCGGCATGCTCCTCGGCCGGGCCCGCCGGGCACGGGGCCCGGAGCTGCCGGACGCACTCCTGCGCCAGGCCCACCAGGAGACCCAGGACCTCCTGGCGGAACTGCGCGAGGTGACCTGGCGCATCTACCCCTCCGCGCTGGACAGCCAGGGCCTCGAGGAGGCACTGAGCGGTGTGTCCGAGCGGGCCGCCCTCGCCGTCCGGACGGAGTTCGACGTCCCCGCGGAACTGCCGCGCGCCGTGGAGACGGCGGCCTACTTCGTGGTGTCGGAGTCCGTGACGAACGCGGCCAAGCACTCCGGCGCGACGGACGTCTTCGTACGCGTACGCCTCCACGACCGGCTGCTCACCGTACGGATCAGCGACAACGGCCGCGGCGGCGCCGATCCCACCGGCAGCGGACTGGGCGGACTGAGCAGCAGGGTCGCCGCGCTCGACGGCGCCCTGCACGTCGACAGCCCCGCCGGGGGACCCACCACCATCACCGCGGAACTGCCATGCGCCTGATGATCGCCGAGGACTCGACCCTGCTCCGCGAGGGGCTGGTGCGGCTGCTGGTCGAGGAAGGACACGACGTCCTCGGCGCCTACGGCGACGCCGACGCCCTCCTGGCGCGGCTGCCCTCGCAACGCCCCGACGTCGTCGTTCTCGACATCCGCATGCCCCCGACGCACACCGACGAGGGCCTGCGCGCGGCGCTGTCCATCCGCGAACAGTGGCCGGGCATCGGCGTGTTGCTGCTGTCCCAGCACATCGAGCGGAACTACGCGGCCAAGCTGCTGGCGAGCAGCGTGGAACGGGTGGGCTACCTCCTCAAGGACCGCGTCGCCCAGGTCGAGGAGTTCCTGGACGCGCTGGACCGCGTCCACGCCGGCGGCGCCGCCATCGACCCCGAGGTCGTACGGCAGCTGGTCGTCCGCACGACCCACACGGACCCCCTGACCCGCCTCACCCCCCGCGAACGCACCGTCCTGGAGGGCCTGGCCCAGGGACACACCAACGCGGCGATCGCGCAGAAGCTGCACCTTTCCCAGAGCTCCGTCGAGAAGAACCTCAACGCGATCTTCGACAAACTGGACCTGACCCACACCACCGGCTACAGCCGTCGCATCCTGGCAGTCCTGAGATACCTGGAGTCATAAGCCCCACCACCCGGCCGCCGGCCCTTCGCGCCGACTTCACGACCCTGACGTCGTGGGCCAACGGTTCGGGTGGGTGCGGTCGCGGTTGACCCTCACGTGACGTCAGGGTGCAGGGTCGGGGGCGTGAAGAGTAACTGGACCGTGGGGCAGGTGGCCGAACTGGCCGGGGTGACCGTGCGGACGCTGCATCACTACGACGCCGTCGGACTCGTCCGGCCGTCGGCGCGTACCCCGGCCGGGTACCGGGCGTACGCGGCGGGTGACGTGGAGCGGCTGCGGCAGGTGCTGGCCTACCGGCGGCTGGGGTTCGGACTGCGGGAGATCGCCGAACTGGTCGGCGACCCGCACACCGACGCGGTCGCACACCTGCGCCGGCTGCGTGGCCTGCTGCTGGAACGGCGGGACCGCGCCGACGCCATGGTGGCGGCGATCGACAGAGAGCTCACCGCACACGCGCGGGGATTGACGGTGACACCGGAGGAGCGGCTGGAGATGGTCGGACCACGTCTGTACGACGCGATCGGCGGCGCGTACACCGCGACCCGCCGCACGGATCCGCGGATCGCCGCGCGGATCTGGGACGCGCTCGGTGACGCGCGCAGGGTGCTGAACGTCGGGGCCGGGACCGGTTCCTACGAGCCCACCGACCGCGACGTGACCGCCGTGGAACCGTCCGCGGTCATGCGGGGACAGCGGCCCGCCGGTGCGGCCCCGTGCCTGGCCGCCGCCGCGGAGAGACTGCCGTTCCGCGACGGTGCCTTCGACGCCGCGATGGCCGTCTCCACCGTGCACCACTGGGGCGACCCGATCGCGGGCCTGCGCGAGATGCGGCGCGTCGCCCGCCGCGTCGTGGTGCTCACGTTCGACACCGACGAGCCCGGCTGGCAGGACCGCTTCTGGCTCACCCGCGACTACCTCCCCGAGTTCGCCGACGTCCTCGCGGACTTCCCCTCCCTCGCCGGGATGGCCGACGCGATCGGCGCACGCACCGAACCCGTGCCGGTCCCGTGGGACTGCGCCGACGGCCTGTTCGAGGCGTACTGGCGCCGTCCGACGGCGTACCTGGAGGAGCGTGTGCGCCGCGCGATGTCGGTGTGGACGAGGGTGGGGGAACAGGCCGAGCAGCGGGCGGTGCGCGGCCTCAGGGACGACCTCGACTCCGGCCGGTGGGCCGAGCGCAACGGCGCACTGTCCACCCTCGACAGCGCCGACCTCGGCATCCGCCTGCTCATCACCTGACGGACGTCAGGGGCTGCGCGGGCCGCCGGCTGCCGGAGAGCGCGATCGCCGCTGCCCTGTCCATGCGGACGCCGGGAGGCGCGCACCCCGCCCGCGCAGGAAGACGGCGGGCACGCGGGCGAGGTGCGACCTCACGACGTGACGGGACCGGTCAGCAGGTGGCGTCGAGCCCCGCCCAGTCGGCGCGGTCGTTGTAGCCACCGTCACCGCCGTCCCCGACCACCAGGTCGAGCACACGGACACCGGTGAGGTCGACGTCGGCCTCGCGGACGTCGTCACGGCCCAGGACCCCGCTGTCGAACAGTACCTGTCCGTCCCCGACCACCTGGAAGTCCGACGTGCCGCCCTCCGGGCCGACGTTGCGGACGGCGTCGTCGATGCCGACGGTCGCACGCAGCCGGGTGCACCGGTCACCGAGGTAGTAGCGAACCGTGGAGGGCGAGGCGACGCCGAGGCCGGTCGGGTGGACCTGACCGAGCATGCTGATCGGCGACCCGCCGCCGACACTCCGGTCGACCGTCGGGCTCATCCACCCGCTGGTGGCGCTGATCCAGTCGTGGTGCGACAGGACGACGTCTCCGTCCGGGGCTGCCGGTGCCACGGTCAGCGCCGCGCTCGTCTCCTGTTCGAGACGGCCCTTGCCGGTGACCTCGTACGACGTCGTCGCGGCCAGCGCGGTGCCGCCCGGCGTGGCGTCGGGCGGCAACGTCACCGCGAAGGCGAGCGTGAGGGAACGCCTGGGCGTCAGCACCCCGGGTGCCGTGCCGAGCGGGCGTACGGTCCAGCCGTCGGGCACGTCCAGCCGCACCCGGGGTGAACCGACCGGCCGGGCGCCGTCGTTGCGCACGGTGACCTCGACCCGGGCACGGTCGCCGCCGGCGGCCACCGGAGCGATCCCGGCCGGTACGGCGTCGTCGCCGACGGCGGTCACCTGCGGCAGGCCGGCCACGACATGCGGAACCCCGGGCCTGCCTGTGGCCCGCCCGACCCGGAGGAGGGCCGCACCATGGGCGGGGACGGCGGCACCGATGGTGCCCGCGCTCTCGGTGACCCGGTCGGTCCACGCGTCCTTGACGGTGAAGCGGCCGCCGGACAGCCCCACCGAGCGGGCTGTCGTGGTGAGCGTCGCGGGGCTGTCGCCGCGGTTGAGCAGCACCACGGCACGGTCACCGTCGGCGAGCCGCTTCACCCACGTCTCCGTCGTGCCGGCGGGGCCGACGCGGACGGCCTGGACGGCGGCCGTGTCCTGGTTGACGGCGAGGACGTCGGGGTCCGTGAGGATGCCGAGCGAGGTGGCGCTGAGCTGCCGGACGTCGCTGCCGATCACCAGCGGCGCGGCCGCCACCGACCACAGCGTCATCTGCGTACGGAACTCCTCGTCGCTCATGCCCAGTTCGGGCCCGAGGTAGTCGGGGTCGTTGAAGTGCCCGGGCCCCGCGACCTCCGGGTGCCGCGCGTTCGCGTCGTAGTTGCGCAGCACGTCCTTGAACTTGATCTCGCCGACGAAGCCCACGTCCGTGTACGTCCGCCAGGACTGCGCGATCGCCGGTGCGTACGACCAGGAGTGCGTCGACTGCTGCTCCTCCGGATAGGTGCCCCAGTCGGGGGAGGTCACCGGATTGCAGAGGTTGAAGAGCATGGGGCGGCCGGCGGCGTTGTTCCGCAGGGCCTGCGCGAACTCGGTGTAGACGGTCTTCGGGTCGAGGTCCGCGGCGATCCCGCAGAGGTAGTCGACCTTGACCGCGTCGAACTCCCAGGCCGCGAACTGGTCCGCGTCGTTCTGGTAGTGGCCGTGGCTGCCCAGCCCGCACTTACCGGGGATGTAGGGCCCGGCGTCGGTGTAGATGCCGGCCTTGAGGCCCTTGGAGTGGATGTAGTCGACCAGCGGCGCGAGCCCGTCGGGGAACTGGTCGGGGTTGGCCACCAGATCGCCGGCCTCGTCGCGCGGCGTCGGCGCGGCCCAGTTGCCGTCGATCCAGACGTACTCGTAACCGGCGTCGCGCAGACCGCTGCTGACCAGGAAGTCGGCCGTCGACCTGATCTCCGCGTCGGTCGGGTCGCCCCCCAGGGCGTAGTAGGTGTTCCAGCCCATGTACGGCGTCGGGCTGAGCACCTGCGTGGGTGCCGCCGGCGCCGTTCCGGCGGCCTCACCGGCCTCGGGGGCCGCGTGGGCGGGTGCCTGCGCGACCAGCAAGGCGGTCAGGAGAGCCGGCAGGACGGTGAGATGTCGTTTCACATCGGATCCTTCGCTGTCCGATCAGGCGGGCGACCCGTCCCGGACGTGCGTCCGGCCGCCGCCTCGCGGGGGGATGCGGCGGGTCGCCTCGGGGTCCGTCAACGGACGTAGGCCTGCGGGATGTTGGCCAGGATCCTGACGGCCGTCCCGGCGCCCGTCAAGAATATTTCCTAAATTAACAGTTAGCCCGGCCTGTGACGGGGGTGGTGTGCGTGTCCGGCGTCGGCCGCCGCCCGAATTAATTAGGAATAATTGTTGACAAGGCCTCCGTCCGGCGCCACAGTCTTCGCCGTGACACCGGCCGGCACACTCGGTTGGCTCCGGCGCGTCCGGCGGCTCCGACCGTGCCCCCCGCCCCGCTCTCGCCCTCCAGGGCAAGCGAATCTCCATTAATTAGTAATTAACCTTGACGTGGCTCGATCGCCACGCGAACCTGTATGCGCCGCGAGCAGCGCCCGGCCCGCACCAGGGGCCGGCTCCCGCCGCGCGGATTCCCAGGGAGTGCTCCATGACCAACCAACAGCCCAGCCGACGACGGTTCCTCGCCGGGCTCGGCGCCGCCGGCACGGCCGCCCTGCTCAGCGGCTGCGTCACCTCCGGCTCGTCCGGCAAGAGTTCCTCCGGGGGAGCGGTGACCCTCCAGTCCAACCTGTCCGCCCCGCAGGCCAAGGCCGCGATGGAGGATCTGGTCGCCGCGTACGGCAAGAAGGGGACCGGCGAGGTCAGCCTGAACACGGTGGCCGCCGAGACCTTCCGCACCCAGCTGCCGACGTACCTCACCTCGGCCAACCCGCCGGACGTCTACACCTGGTACCCGGGGTCCGTCGCCGACGCCTACGCCCGCAAGAACCTGCTGCTCGACCTCGGCGAGGTCTGGTCGTCACCCGAACTGCGCGGCTACTCCAAGGCGTTGAACAGCCTCTGCACGGCGACCTCCGGCAAGAAGGTCTTCGTGCCCACGACCTACTACTGGTGGGGCATGTTCTACCGGAAGTCGAACTTCGCCAAGTGGGGCGTCAGCGAACCGAAGACCTGGGACGACTTTCTCGACCTGTGCGACAAGCTCAAGAGCAAGGGCATCACGCCCATCGGTCTCGGCGCGGGCGGCAACACCGCGTGGGTCGCCTCGGCCTGGTTCGACTACCTGAACATCCGCATCAACGGCGCCACATACCACCGCGAACTCCTCGCCGGCACGCACCGCTTCGACGACCCCGAGGTGCGCAGGGTCTTCGACCGCTGGCAGGAGATCCTCCCGTACTTCGACCCGGACGGCACCGCCGTCGCCTTCCAGGACGCCTCCACCTCCATGCTCAACGGCCGCAGCGCCATGATGCTGATCGGCACCTTCTTCGCCGACGCCGCCCCCAAGGACGCCCTCGACGACATCGACTTCTTCCGCTTCCCCGTCATCGACCCGAAGGTCCCGCTCGCCGAGGAGGCGCCCACCGACGGCTACTTCGCCGGCGCCCGCACCGGCCGCCGCGACGAGGTGATCGACCTGATGCGCTTCCTCGGCACCGCCGAGGCCCAGGAGATCTACATCAAGGGCTCCTCCGGCACCGTCCTGCCCTGCCACCCGGACGCCAAGGACGCCGGCACCCCGCTGGTCGTCAAGGGGCGCAAGCACATCGAGGAGGCGGCCGAGATCACCCAGTTCTTCAACCGCGACTCCAGCGACGCCCTCCAGCCCACCGCCGACAACGCGCTGACCCGCTTCATCGCCGACCCCAAGTCCATCGGCTCCGTCCTCACCACGTGGCAGCGCGACGCCGAGAAGATCTGGAACGCCTGACGTGGCCGTGCTGACCCCGACCAAGAGCGCCTCCCCGGCCCCCGCACCGCCCCGCGGCAAGCGAGGCCGGGGGGCCGCCCGCCGCACACCCCCGCTGGTGCTCGCCTTCGTCCTGATCCCCCTGCTCGCCGAGGCCCTGTGGGTTTTCTGGCCCGCACTCCAGGGCTTCTACCTGGCCCTGACCGACTGGGACGGCGTCTCCGCGCCCACCTTCGTCGGCCTGGACAACTTCCGGGAGATGGCGGGCGACGACACCTTCCGCAGCGCCACCTGGCACACCGTGCTCTGGCTGGTCCTCTTCGGCGGACTGTCCGCGATCCTGGGCCTGGCCACCGCGCTGCTGCTCCAGCAGGAGCGCCGCGGCATCGGCTTCTACCGGGCCGCCCTGTTCCTGCCCGTGGTCTTCTCGCTGGTCGCCACCGCCCTCGTCTGGCAGGCGATCTACCAGCCCGACGGCGTCCTCAACCAGGTCCTCGCCTCGGTCGGACTGGACAGCCTGCGCCACGCCTGGCTCGCCGATCAGGACACCGCCCTCTACGCGGTGATCGTGCCCGCCCTCTGGCGGCAGATCGGCTATGTGATGGTGCTGTACCTGGCCGGCCTCAAGGGCATCGACCCCGCCCTGTACGAGGCGGCCAAGGTCGACGGCGCCGGCCCCTGGCAGCGCTTCCGGCACGTCACCCTGCCCCAGCTGCGCAGCGTCAACGCCGTCGTCCTGTCCGTCATCGTCATCGACTCGCTGCGTTCCTTCGACGTCGTGTGGTCGCTGACCCGCGGCGGCCCCTACCACTCGTCCGAGCTGCTGAGCACCTACATGTACTCCACCGCCTTCCAGTCCCTGCGCCTCGGCTACGGATCCGCGCTGGCCGTCGTCATCTTCGTCCTCGCCTTCGGCGTGATCGCCTCGTACCTCGTCCGCGCCTTCCGGGAGGCCGACTGATGGCGAACCCAACCGTCCCGTCGGCACCGCTGCGGCGGCGCGCCGCCACCGCCGGATTCCACCTCGGCGCGGGAACACTGGCCGTGCTGTGGCTGCTGCCCATCGCCCTGGTCCTGGTGACCAGCCTGCGCTCCTTCGACGACATCGCCGCCAACGGTCTCGGCAGCTGGCCGCACTCCTTCACCCTCGACAACTTCCGCCAGGCCTGGGTCGACGGCGGCCAGCAGCGCGCGCTGATCAACAGCCTGCTGGTCACGATCCCGGCCGTGCTGGCGACCCTGGCACTCGCCGCCATGGCAGCCTTCGCCCTCAGCCGCTACGACATGCCCTTCAGGCGCTCGGTGTTGCTGCTCATGCTCGGCGGCAACCTGCTCCCGCCGCAGATCCTGCTCATCCCGGTGTCCAAGCTCAGCGAAATGATGGGCGTCTACGACACCCTGCCCGCCCTGATCGGCGTGCAGATCGGCTTCGGCGTCGGCTTCTACGTCTTCGTCCTGCACGGCTTCATGCGTGCCATACCCGCGGAGATCCAGCAGGCGGCCGTCGTCGACGGCGCCGGGCCCTGGCAGATCTTCTGGCGGATCATCCTGCCGCTCACCCGCCCCGCCCTGGCCGCCCTCAGCGCCCTGTCCTTCACCTGGATCTTCAACGACCTGCTGTGGGCCATCACGGTGCTGCGCAGTGACACCAAGATGCCCATCACCGCCGCCCTCATCGGACTCCAGGGCCAGTACGTCTCCATGTGGAACGTCATCGCCGCCGGATCCGTCATCGCCGCCGCGCCCACCGTCGCCGTGTTCCTGCGCTTCCAGCGGCACTTCGTCGCCGGCCTCAACCTGGGAGCGGTCAAGTGACGTACCAACGCTGGACCTTGCGCACCGACCGTACGAGCTACACCGTCCGGCTCTCCCCGGACGGCCCCTGGGCCGAGCTCGACGCCTGGGGTCCGCACGGCTGCGAGGACGGACCCTCCGCCCTCGACTGGTCCCGGCGCACCCACTTCCTCACCCCCGCCGACGCGGCACCGGCCGAGTACCTGCCGTCGGGGATGCGCCCGTTCACCGGGTCCGACCTCGTGGCCTCCCGCCCCGGCGGTGAGCGCGGGGTGTGGTGGGAGTTCTCCGGCGCCGAGGAGGGGGAGGGCTCGCTGCGGCTGGCCTTCACCGACGGCGTCCTCGGGCTGCGCACGGTCCTGTGCTACGCCACCGTCCCCGGCACCGACGTCGTCCTGCGCTGGACCGAGCACACGTGCACCGGTGACGAACCGCTGCGCCTGGAGCGCTTCGACTCGGCCGCCGTGAACGTCCCCGCGGCCGACGGCGTACGGCTGACCTACCTCACCGGCCAGTGGTCGCAGGAGTTCCAACGCACCCAACTCGACCTGACCCGCGGAACGTTCACCATGGGCAGCGTCCAGGGAGTGCCCGGGCACGCCTACGCGCCCTGGCTCGCCGTACAGGACCGCACCGCACCGCAGGACTGTCCGGCACCCGCGTACGGCGTGGCCCTGGAATGGCCGGGCAACTGGCACATCACCGCCGAGGCCGAACCGGGCGGAGCCGTCCGCGTCCGCGCCGGACGCGTCCCGCACGAGGGCGCGGTGCTGCTCGCCCCCGGCGACACCCTCACCACCCCCCGCCTGGCCTGCGCGTTCAGCCCCGACGGACTCGACGGACTGGCCCGGGTCCAGCACCGCTACGAACGCCGGCTCACCGGCGAACGCCTCCACCGCGCCCGCAAGGTGCTCTACAACTCCTGGGAGGCCACCGGCTTCGACGTCGACGCCGCCGGACAACTGGAACTGGCGGAGGCCGCCGCCGGCATCGGCGCGGAACTCTTCGTCGTCGACGACGGCTGGTTCACCGGCCGCGACGACGACACCGGGGGCCTCGGCGACTGGTACCCGGACCCGAAGGCCTTCCCGGAGGGCTTCGACCGGTTCGTCGCCGACGTGCGCGCGCTCGGGCTCGACTTCGGCCTGTGGGTGGAGCCCGAGGCGGTCAGCCCGGGCAGCCGCCTGCACGCCGAACACCCCGAGTGGGTGTACCGCATCGAGGACCGTCCCGCCCGCCTGGTCCGCAACCAGCTCCTGCTGGACCTCGGCCGCGCGGACGTCCAGGACTTCGTCACCGGCACCCTCGACCGGCTGCTGACCGCCTACGACATCAGCTACCTCAAGTGGGACATGAACCGTCCGCCCACCGAACGCGGACGCCCCGGCGCCGGCCCGGCCGACCGGCTCGACCTCGACGCCGCCCACGTCACCGGATACCTCCGCGTCCTCGACCACCTCCGCACGGCTCACCCGCACGTCACCGTCGAGGGCTGCGCGGGCGGCGGCGGACGCGTCGACCACGCCACCCTCGCGCGCACCGACGTCGTCTGGCCCAGCGACAACACCGCACCCCTGGACCGGCTGCGGATCCAGTTCGGCTTCCTGCACGCCCACGCCCCGCACGTCATGAGCTCCTGGGTGACCGACGCTCCCGGTCTGTTCGATCCGCGCCCGCGCAGCCTCGCCTTCCGCTTCGTCACCGCGATGTGCGGCGTGCTCGGCATCGGCGCTGACCTGCGCACCTGGAACCCGGAGCAACGCGCCGAGGCGGCCCGGTGGATCGCCCGCTACAAGGAGGTGCGCGACGTGATCCACCACGGCGAGGCACACCTCCTGGCCACGCCGGACGACCCCACCTGCGGGATCCAGTACGACGCCCCGGACGGGAAGCGCACCGTCGTCGCCGCGTTCGGCACCGGACGGCTCGACGGCGCCCCGCTCGTCCCCGGCCGCCCGGCCAGGCTGCGCCTGCGCGCCCTCGACCCCCACGCCCGGTACCGCGACACACGCACCGGCGCCACGTACGGGGGAGCCCACCTGCTCCACTACGGTCTGCCGTTCGCGTGGAGCGCCGGCCACGACGCCGAACTGGTGCTGCTGACACGGCACTAGGCCGAGCCGCCACGTAGGTTGCCAGCACACCCCCGACACCCACCGCCCGACCCCGCGAAGGAGCCCGACCCCACGATGGACCAGCCAGCACGACGTCACGGCACCCGCTACCACGGCCGCACCGCCGTGGTGACCGGAGCCGCCTCCGGCATCGGAGCCGCCACGGCCGAGCGCCTGGCGCGGGAAGGAGCCGCCGTCGTGCTCGCCGACGTCGCCGCAGCGGCCGGCGAGACCGTCGCCGCCCGCATCACGGCGGCGGGCGGCCGGGCGGCGTTCGTACGCGCCGACGTCTCCGCCGAGGCCGACTGGGAGCGCGTACTGGACGCCGCGCACGCCTTCGGCCCGGTCGACCTCCTGGTCGGCAACGCCTACACCGTGGACGTCGCCCCCGCGCACGAACTCACCCTCGACTCCTGGCAGCGGCAGCTCTCCGTCAACGTCACCGGCAGCTTCCTCGGCTTCCGCGCCGTCCTGCCCGACCTGCGGGAACGGCAGGGCGCGGTGGTGCTGACCTCCTCCGTCCACGCCCACGCCGGCATCCCAGGCCACCCCGCCTACGCCGCCTCGAAGGGCGCGCTGCTCTCCCTGTGCGGGCAGCTCGCCGTGGAGTACGGACCCGAGGTGCGCGTCAACGCCGTACTGCCGGGACCGATCCTCACCGCGGCATGGGACAGGGTCCCCGCCGAGGAGCGCGAACGCAGCGTTGCCGGGACCGCCGCAGGCCGCTTCGGCACCCCTGGCGAAGTCGCCGCCGCCATAGCGTTCCTCGGCAGCGACGACGCCTCCTTCGTCACCGGCTCGCACCTCCTGGTCGACGGCGGCTGGAGCGTCGTCAAGGCCTCCGCATGACCACCACCGACCGTTCCGCGCAGCAGAAAGGCTCTCCGACATGACGCCCTACGCCCGTCGTGGTGTGCACGGCCAGACCGTGGAAGCCCTGGCCCGCCGCATCCTGGGTGGGGAGATCCCCGAAGGCGCCACGCTCGACCTGGTGGCACTGCAGAGTGAACTCGACGTGAGCCTCACCGCGCTGCGCGAGTCGCTGAAGGTCCTCGCCGCCAAGGGAATGGTCGACGCCCGCCAGAAACGCGGCACCTTCGTGCGGGCGCGCGGCGACTGGAACCTCCTCGACGCCGACGTGCTGCGCTGGCAGTTCGAGGGCGGCCGGACCACGGAGGCCGACCGCGCGCTGCTGCGCAACCTGGCCGAGGTGCGCGCCATCATCGAACCGGCCGCCGTGCGGCTCGCCGCCGAGCGGCGCACCGCCGACGACCTCACCGCCCTGGACGACGCGCTGAGGGCGATGGGAGAGGACGACAGCGACGCCGGTCACGCCGTGGAGGCCGACCTCGCCTTCCACCGGGCCCTGCTGAAGTCCACCCACAACGAGCTGCTGGAACGCATGGAGATGGTCATCGAGTCGGGCCTGGCCCACCGCGACCGCATCGTGCACAGCTCCCCGCACGGCGAGAACCCCGTGCCCGCCCACCAGGCGGTCCTGGACGCCGTGCGCGAGCAGGACCCCGACGCCGCCGAGGCCGCCATGCGGGCCCTGCTCGACCAGGCCGGCCGCGACCTGGAACGTGTCGACGGCGACGACGAGACGAAAGGCCCCGGCCCGCAGTGAAGATCGCCCGCATAGAAACGTTCCTGGTCCCGCCGCGCTGGCTGTTCTGCCGGGTGGAGACCGACGACGGACTCGTCGGCTGGGGCGAGCCCGTCGTCGAGGGCCGCGCCGAGGTGGTGCGCAGCGCCGTCGACGTCCTGTCCGAACACCTCCTCGGCGAGGATCCGCTGCGCATCCAGGACCACTGGCAGGTGCTGACCAAGGGCGGCTTCTACCGCGGCGGCCCGGTGCTGTCCAGTGCCGTCGCCGGACTCGACCAGGCCCTGTGGGACATCGCGGGCCAGGCCTACGGCGCCCCCGTGCACGCCCTGCTGGGCGGCCCCGTCCGGGACACCGTCCGGGTCTACGCCTGGGTGGGCGGCGACGAACCGGCCGGGCTGCGCGAGCAGATCACCGCCCAGGTCGAGGCCGGCTTCACGGCGGTGAAGATGAACGCCGCCGGCGCCACCTCCCCGCTCACCACCGCCGCCGAGACCGCGGCCGTGGTCGCCCGGGTGGCCGCCGCCCGTGACGTACTGGGCCCGGACCGCGATGTCGCCGTCGACTTCCACGGCCGCTTCACGGCGGCGGCGGCCCGCCGTGTCCTCACCGAACTCGCGCCACTGCACCCGCTGTTCGTGGAGGAACCCGTCGTCCCCGAACAGAGCCATCTGCTGCCCGGCCTGGTCGCCGCGAGCCCGGTGCCGCTCGCCACCGGCGAACGCCTCTACTCCCGCGGGGAGTTCCTGCCCGTCCTGAACGCCGGGGTCGCCGTCGCCCAGCCCGACCTCTCCCACGCGGGCGGCATATCCGAGGTGCACCGCATCGCGACCCTCGCGGAGACCTACGGCGCCCTGCTCGCCCCGCACTGCCCGCTCGGCCCGATAGCCCTCGCCGCCAGCCTCCAAGTCGCTTTCGCGACACCGAACTTCCTCATCCAGGAGCAGAGCCGGGGCATCCACTACAACAAGGACGCCGACCTGCTGTCGTACGTCGTCGACCCCGAGCCCTTCCGCTTCGTCGCCGGGAACGCCCTGCGCGGCGACCGCCCCGGCCTCGGCGTGAGTGTCGACGAGGCCGCCGTGCGCGCCGCCGACCGCGCCGGACACGCCTGGCGCAACCCCGTGTGGCGCCACGCGGACGGCTCCTTCGCGGAGTGGTGAGCATGCCATCGCCCAGCACGCCGCCGGCGCCGAACACGCCACTGAGCATCACCACCGACCTGGAGCACGGCGGACGCTGGACGTCCCTGAAGGCGGGCGGCCGGGAATGGCTGTGGCGGCGCGAGACATCCCGCCGCGCGGCTGTCACCCCCGGGAGCGCGTTCGTCGACGCGGGCGGCCTCGAGGAGTGCGTCCCGACCGTCCGCGGCACCCCCGACCACGGGGAGGCATGGGCCCGCCGCTGGCGCCGGGACGGGGACACCGACCGGGTGGACTGCGAACGCTTCACCCTGACCCGCCGGATCCGGGTCACCGGCGACGTCGCCGAGGCCGACTACACCCTGGCCGCCGACGCCGGCTTCCGGTTCGTCTGGGCGGCCCATGCCCTGCTGGCCCTGTCGGACCGGGCGGTCCCGCACATGACCCCCGGCGCGCCCACCCGCCTCCACCCCGAGGCGGCACCGCTGCTGGCGGAGCCGTGGCCCGCCGGCGCGCCCTGGCTGGAGGGCCCCTGGCCCGCGCCGCACGGACTGCGCCTCGACCGGTTCGGTCCGGACGACGGCACGGCGGTCGGCGCGGTCGTGGACACCGACCGCGTCTGCGTCCACGACGGATCCGCGGACCGGCTCGCGATGTCCCTCCAGGCCGACGGACAGCCTGCGTCCGTCGCCCTGTGGCGCAATCTCGGCGGCTTCCCCGGGGAACACCCCTACCGGAGCACGGGTGTCGAACCGATGCTGGGGCGGGTCTTCGACCTCGCCGACGCACGCGAGGGCGAAGCCGCGCGCGTACCGGCGTCCGGCGAGGTCCGCTGGCGGCTCACGCTGACCGCCGACTGCCGCTGCCCCTGAGCGCTGCGCCTGAGCCGGGGCGCCCGCCGCCCGTACCCGAAGAACCGTTCCCGTACCCCCGACGAGAAGGAACCCGCCGTGGAACTGCAGGCCGCACTGGCCACCCACCGTCTGGTCGCCATCGTGCGCGGCAGTGACGCCGACGCGGCGCTGGACACGGTCCTGACGCTGGCAGAGGAAGGCGTCGAACTGATCGAGGTGTCACTCACCGGGGCCGACGCCCTGACCGTGATGGCCCGTGCCCGCGCCGCACTGGGCGACGCCCGCCCCCTGGGCGCCGGTACCGTCCTCACCGCCGACGACGCCCGCGCAGCCCGTGACGCGGGCGCCGACTTCCTCGTCACCCCCGCCCTGGGCGAGGCGGTCGGCACGGCTCGCGAACTCGGACTGCCCGTACTCGCAGGTGTGTTCACCCCGACCGAGATCGTCGCCGCCCGCGCGCTCGGCGCCACGGCGCTGAAGGTCTTCCCCGCGGCCCAGGCCGGCGGACCGGCCTACCTCAAGGCATTGCGCGGCCCCTTCCCGCACGAGCCGCTCGTCCCGGTGGGCGGTGTCGACGAGGAAGCGGCCCGCGCCTATCTGGCCGCCGGGGCGACCGCGGTGGGCGTCGGCTCACCCCTGGTCGGCGACGCGGCTGACGGCGGAAGCCTCACCGCCCTGCGCGCCCGCGCCCGCGCGCTCACCGCCGCCGTGCGGGAGGCCACCCGATGACCGCCGTCCTGCGGCCCACCCGCCCCGACCGACTGGAACTCGGGGAGGGCATCCGGCACGCCGACGGCCGCATCGTCCTGGTCGACCTCCTCGCCGGACGCCTGCTGACCGCCCCGGCCGACGACCCTGCGGCCCCGCTGCGCACCCTGGCCGAACTGCCCCACCCGGTGGGTGCCGTGGCCCCCGTGGCCGGACGCCCCGGTCACTGGATCGCCGCGGCGGGCACCGGCGTCTGCCTGCTCGCCCCCGACGGCTCGGCCCGCCCGCTGGCCCACCTGGAGGGGGACGGCATGCGCATGAACGACGCCGTCGCCGACCCCGCCGGCCGTTTCTGGGCGGGCAGCATGTCCTACGACGCCTACCCGGACGCGGGTTCGCTGCACCGCGTGGACCACGACGGCACGGTGCACCGGGTCCTGGACGGCATCACCGTCCCGAACGGGCCCGCCTTCACCGCCGACGGCCGCCACATGTACCTCGCCGACAGCGCCCGCGGCGTCGTCCGGCGCTATCCGGTCGACCCCGAGACCGGCACCCTGGGCAGCGCGGAGGAGTTCGTGCGGATCGAGGACGGCAGCCCGGACGGCATGACGGTCGACGACGAGGGCGCGGTGTGGATCGCGGTCTGGGGCACCGGCACCGTCCGCCGCCACCTCCCGGACGGACGCCTCGACACCACGCTGCGCCTGCCGGCCCGCCAACCCGCCGCAGTGTGCCTCGAAGGCCACACCCTCCACATCACCTCGGCGCGCCTGGGCCTCGACGACCCGGGCCCGTACGACGGCGCCCTGTTCAGCACCCGCGTCGCCGTCCCCGGCGCACCGGCCGCCCCCTACCGGCCCACGCCGTCCCTCCTCGCGGAGCCGGCATGAACGACACCCTGCTGCCCGGCGAGGGCCGGGTGGTCTGCGTCGGCGAGACCATGGCCGCCCTGACACCGGACCCTCCCGAGCCGGTGGAACACGCCGACCGGCTGCGGCTCGCCGTGGCCGGAGCGGAGTCCAACGTCGCCATGTACCTCGCCGGCCACGGCATTCCGGCCGTATGGCTCTCCGCGGTCGGCGACGATCCTCTGGGCCGCCGCGTCCTGGCCGCCGTGGCCGCCGCGGGCGTCGACGTCTCGTACGTACGGACCGACCCCCGGCGCCCGACCGGCCTCATGGTGAAGGACCCCGGCCCCGACGGCACCCGCGTCCACTACTACCGGTCCCGCTCGGCCGCCTCGGCCCTCGGCCCCGACCTGCTCGACCGGGAACCGGTGAGCACCGCCCGGCTGCTGCACTTCACCGGCATCACCCCCGCCCTCTCCGCGTCCTGCCGCGCCCTCATGGCCCGGGCCCTCGACACCCCCTCCGACGCCCGCCCCTACGCCATCAGCTTCGACGTCAACCACCGCGCCGCCCTGTGGCCGGACGGCACGGCCGCGCCCGTCCTCCGGCGCCTGGCGAACCGGGCGGACATCGTCTTCGTCGGCCTGGACGAGGCACAGACACTGTGGGGCGCGGACCTCACCACCGAGGACGTACGGACCCTGCTGCCGGACCCGGGGACCCTCGTGGTCAAGGACGGCGCCAGGTCCGCGACGGCCTTCACGCCCGACGGACCGGACACGGTCCCCGCCCTCCGCACGACGGTGGTGGAACCCGTGGGCGCCGGTGACGCGTTCGCGGCCGGCTTCCTGGCGGGCCTCCTGCGCGGCGAGCCGCCGACGCGCGCCCTGCGCCGCGCTCACATCACGGCGGTCTCGGCCCTCAAGGTGACCGGGGACCACGGCCCACTGCCACCCCCGGCGGAGACGGAACACCTGCTCACCCTGCCGGACACGGCGTGGAGGTCCCTCACCCGCTGATCCGAACCGGCCTCAGCCGGGCGATCGCCGCCGCGGCACGCCGCGGCCCCCGGGCCGCTGTCCGATTACGGCCGGGCAGGGACGAACGCGGTTGTCGCCGACGTCGCGGGCGTGTATGCCGAACATGGTCGACCGGACGCCGTGAGGGACCTGCGGGACATCCTCACGGCCTGCCGGGAGGCCGCGAACCGATCCACGACCGGGTGAGAGGCGCGCGCCGCGCGCCGGGCCGCCCGCACGCACGGAGGAGAGGCACGCCGGTGCCCGACGACATCGCCCGCTGGCTGACCGAGCACGCCCACCCCCTGGGCTCGCTCAGCCCCGGCGTCCCCACCCAGGACCTGAAACCGCTGGGCGAGGCCCTGCACGGGACCCGCGTCGTAGGCCTCGGCGAGTCCACCCACGGCACCGCCGAGTTCTTCCGCCTGAAGCACCGCATCGTGGAGTTCCTGGTGCGCGAGGAGGGATTCACCACGCTCGCCCTGGAGGCCGGCCAGTCCGCCGGCCGCGCCCTCGACGCCTACGTACGGCACGGCACCGGCGACCCCGGACACCTCGTCGGCAAGCTGGACTTCTGGACCTGGCGCACCCGGGAAATGGTCGACCTGATCGAGTGGCTGCGCGCCCACAACCGCGACCTGCCCGAGGAACGCCGGGTCCGCTTCGTCGGGATGGACCCGCAGCGCTGCGCCGACTCCGTCGAGGCGGTCACCGCCTTCCTGCGCCGGGCGGCACCTGGGCGGGTAGGGGAAGCCCAGGCCCTCGACGTGCTCGCCCACGCCCGCCCCTCCTCGCTGCCCGACCCGCGGCAGGCGCTGATGCGGCAGGCCGAGGAGATCGTCCGTCTCGTCGAGGGCCATCGCGAGCGGTCGGGTCCCGGCGACGGGGCCGACGTCCTGGAGCACGCGCGGGTCCTGGTGCGCGCCGCCGACCTGGTGACCCGCCCCTTCGATCCGTTCGCCGGCGAGGACAGCGTGTTCGCCGCACGGGACCGCTACATGGCCGAGTCCGTCACGCGTCTCCTGGACGACGTCCCCGGAGCGCGGGTCATGATCTGGGCGCACAACGGCCACATCGCCAAGGGGACGTACGGGGAGGGAATCCCGGCCCTCGGCAGCCGGCTCCGCGAACGGTACGGCGACGCCTACTACGCCCTGGCCCTCCTCTTCGGCAAGGGGTCCTTCCTCGCCCGGCGCGGCGACGACCTCCAAGGTCCTCCGGTTCCGCACCGCGTCCGCACCGGCATCCGCAGCATCGAGGCGCGGCTCGCCGACGCCGTACGCGGTGACTACTACGCCGACCTGAGGACCGGGCCGGCGCCGTGGCTCGACAGTCCGCAGGCGCAGCGCAGTTTCGGCGCGAACGTCCCCCGCTTCGTCTACCGCTTCCACACGGCGCCGCTCGTCCCGGCCCGGGACTACGACGGCCTCGCGTTCGTCGCGCGCTCCACCTGCTCCCACCCCCTGCCCGGCACGGGGGAGTGACCGGCCGTCCGCGTCTCCTCGGTGTCCGACGGACACGGACGGCGATCCCGTTTTCGGCCACCGGGAGTACGGCGCTCAGGCGGGACGGACGTTGTGGTTGTGGCGGAACAGGTTGGCGGGGTCGTGCCGTCGCTTGACCTCGGCGAGCCTGTCGTACCGCTCCGGCCCGTACACGGCCCGGACGCCTTCGGTGTCCGCGGCCTCGTCCGGCGACAGGAAGTTCACCATGCCCCGGTCCGCCGCCCAAGGCGTGAGACCGTCCACGACCTTCGCCAGGTCCCTCCTCAGGTCGTCCGCCCGGTCGAGACCGCCGACCGCGAAGCCGAAGACGACGAACGGAACGCCCCTCATCGACACCGCGTTGGCGACCCGCGGCTCCCGGTCCAGCGCACCACCGAGTGCCCGGATCTCGAAGTTCGCCAACCGGCAGCCGGAACCGGGCCCGACGAGCTCCACCAGGGCCCGCGCCGCCTTCTCGGGGAACTCCCGCAGGGACAGGCTCCGGTCGAAGTACGGCATCGGATCCACGGGGTCCATGTGGATCTCCCCGACGGCGGTGACGGGCTTCTCCCCGACCGCGTCGAGGAGGACCGGCGCCGCCGCGCGCAGCGGGGCCACGAGCCGCTCGCCGTCGTCGGCGGATCCCAGGTAGCCGATCCGCACGTGCACGACGAACGCGCCACGCAGGGGCGGGGGCAGCGCCGGCAGGTCGGGGAGCCGCTGGACACCGAGGGACGTCGTCATCTCCTCCGGCACGGTCGGCACCCACAGCCGCCAGGCGTCCAGCACCGCGGCCAGGTCCTCGCCGGCGAAGTAGATGCCGCCGCCGTAGAAGCGGGTCACGGGAAAGACGTCGAACTCGATCTCGGTCACCACACCGAAGTTGCCCTTGCCCCCGAGCAGGGCCCAGAACAGGTCCGGCTCGTTGTCCGGTGTCACCGTGCGCAGTTCGCCGTCCGCCGTCACCACATTCATACGGCGCACATGGTCGGCCGCGTATCCGTGCGTGCGGCCGAGCAGCGGACTCTGGCCTCCTCCGAGGGTGTACCCGACCACCCCGACCTCGGGGGCGGAACCCGCGACGGGAGTGAGGCCGGCGTCCGCCGCGCGCGGCAGCACCTCGCTCCAGCGCAGGCCGGCCTCGGCGCTGACGGTGCGCCGGTCCCCGTTGACCGTCAGGCGCTTCATCCGTTCCGTCGTGATGAGCACCGCGTCCTCCGCCGGCGACACGAACTGGTGCCCCGAGGACTTCACCGCGATCGGCATGCCCCGGCCGGCGGCGAACCTCACCGCCGCCCGGACGTCGTCCTCACAGGCGGCCCCCACGACGAGGGCCGGCCGGAAGGAGAGGTTGAGGTTGAACGTGGCGCACTCGGCGGCGTACTCGTCCGTGCCGGGCATGAGCACCGGGCCGGAGAGCCCCCGCAGTTCCTCAGGCACGGCGTCCCCGGTACGGGGCTCGGCCTCCGTCCGCGTGGACTCCACGAAGCCGCGCACGGCCCGCGCGAACGCCTCGGGTTCCTCGACGTGGCCGAGGTGACCGCTGTCCTCCAGCACGGCCAGCCGGGACCCGGGTATCAGCGTGTGGAGTTCCTCCGCCCATCGCGGCCCGCAGATCACGTCGTGGCGGCCGACCAGGACCAGCGTGGGAACGGTGAGTCCGGGCAGGGCGTCCCGGTCGTCGATGACGTCGGGCTCTCCCGTCTCGTGCTGCGTCGAGACGTAGGTGCAGGTGACCGCGGAGCGGAACGCGCGGAACTCGTCCTCGCGGTCCCAGTACCGAGCGAAGTAGACCGGCAGCAGACCGCGCAGAGCCGTGGTGACGGAGGCGTCGTCGGTGCTGGCTCCGACGGCCTGCAGGGCGGCGAGCGCCGAGGGAAGCTCCGGCCGGCCTTCGTTCCGCCGGGCGAACGCGTCCACCCTGGCGGCGGCCTCCGCCATGTGCTCGGGACCCGTCACGGGAGCGCTTTCGTACAGCACCAGTCCGTGCAGCCGGTCGGGGTGGTGCAGCGCGAAGTGCTGCGCGACGAAACCGCCGTGGGAGTGGCCGAGCAGGAAGACGCGGGGAAGCGCGAGCCGGTCGAGCAGCCCGGTCAGGCTGCGGGTGTAGCGCTCACGGGTGTAGCCGTGCGGGTGAGAGGGGAGGCGCTGCGAGTCGCCGGTGCCCAGCGGTTCCACGTACACCATGGTCAGGAACTCCTCGAGCTCCGGTGTGCGCAGGGATGCCCAGTCGACCCCCGGTCCGCCGGGCACGGCCACGCAGACCGGGCCCGATCCGTGGACGTGGTAGCGCTGGGTGAGGCCGTCCACGTCCACTTGGTGGGGGCCCGGGGTCAGGTGACCGGCCGTCTCGTTGCTCACAGATTGCTCCAGGGGTGACTGTTCGGTCCCTTGAGGAGGCGCGCCCAGATGGGGGCGGGCCACTCAACTCGCGCTCTCATTGTGTGGTCCCGGCCACTGCGTGTCCACGTGATAGATGTCATATGTAATCTATTGAGCCTGTCAGCCCTTTTCAGCCCTTCGGTCGAGGGCGGAAGTGTCCTTCAGCAGCCGGCTGTTCCCGGTCACCGACGCGGTGTCAGGTGAGTGCGGGGAGGTCAGGGCTGCGTGTGCAAAGGAGCGTGGTTGGCCTTGAAGAGACGCTCACCGGCCCGGCGGAGGGTGAAGTTGCGCAGCGGCGTGGGCAGGTTGCGTGCCTTGTCGCGGCGGTGGTTCTGCGCCACCACCCAGGCGACCCGGCCGGCACGCCGGGCCTGGAAGGAGGCGAGGGCCGTGGGGACATCAGGTGCGTCGGCCAGTGTGTCGGCGAGGACCACGGCATCCTCGAGCGCCATCGCGCCGCCCTGCGCCATACTCGGCGAGAAGGTGTGGGCGGCATCGCCGACGAGAGCGGCGCCGGGACGTGTCCACACCGTGTTCTCACTCTCCTGCAGCGCGGCGAAGTACGCGTCCTCGCCCTGCTCGAGCAAACGGGGGACCGGTCCGCCGAAGTCGGCGAAGAGCGTGCGCCAGTCGCCGGCCGGGGGAGTGGCGACGGGGCTGTTGATGTCGGCGTAGCAGTAGACGCGGCCGTCGCCGAGCTGCACCGTCAGGAACGTCCGCCCCTTGCTGCCCAGGCGGGCCGTCCAGTCGGTGATGCCGGGTATTCCGGTGTCGTCGGCGATGAACCGCCAGCACAGCTGGCCGAGGAAGCGCGGGCCCGGACCGCCGAAGAGGGAGCGCCGGACGGCCGAGTTGACGCCGTCCGCGCCCACCACGAGGTCGTACGTGCCGGTGTCGCCGTCCGTGAAGGTCACGGTGCCGTCGTCGTCCACGGAGGTCACCTCGGTGCCGTACCGGACGACATCGTTGTCAACCGCTCCGCGAAGCACCTCGTGCAGGTCGCTCCGGGTGATCGCCAGGCAGGGGCCGACCTCACCCCAGATGCTGCCCACCGCGAAATCGGCCAGCGGGCGCCCGCGATGGTCCTGGAGTCGCTGCCGGGTCACCGGCTCCGCGCGCTTGGTCACTTCGTCCTCCACGCCGATGCCCCGGAGGGCGCGTACGGCGTTGGCCGGCAGGTAGAGGCCGGCCCCGAGGGCCTGTCCGTCGTCGGCGCGCCGCTCGACGACCTCCACCGGGAGTCCACGGTTCAGCAGGGACGTGGCCAGGGCCAGACCGGAGATTCCGGCTCCGACGATCAACGTACGGGGGGTGTTCACAAGGTTTCCTTACCGGCACGGACGATGGGATGAGGGCCTCGAACCCGGCCTGGGACGCACGGGCGCATGAACGGGAACAGACGTCGAGCGGACTCCTCCGTCGCAGCCCGCGCGTGGCCACTCACTTGATGGACTGACAAGGCATTCAGGGGAGTTGGCCGACGGAGTGCGGCGAGCGGCCCTTCTTCGCACCTGTCGCGGACGGCAGCCGACGCACCGCACTCGTCCCGTGGTGCACGCTCACACGGCGCGGGGTCCCGGCGCTCGACCGTGAGGGGGCGCTGGGCGTACGGACGCGCAACTCCGCCTGGCGGTACTCCCGGAACAGGGGATCACGCTGCTGATGTGAGGGGCAACAGGTCAAGGCCCACACGCACCGAACCCATGCCCTCTTCTTACCTTCGGGATCACCTCCCTGTTAGATGTGAGTTGTAATCTAAATGAAGCGCCGAAGCGCGCCGAGTGAGCGGACGGCGGAAACTTGTCCCGCGGGGCGCTGCGCGCATCAGTGATCACCTCCACCGACTCAGGAGAGAACCCATGACAGACCTGAGGTACGACACACTGCTGGTCCGCCGGGAGGGAGTCGTCCGTGACCTCCCGCAGAGCGCCGAAGAGGGGCCCGATCTGCGCTGGGTGATGAACACGGCGACCCTGATCCTCGGTGAACGGGACGCCGTCCTCGTCGACACCTTCACGACGATCGAGCAGAACGACGAACTGATCGAGTGGATCAAGGGGCACGGACGCACTCTGACGCACATCTACGTCACGCACGGCCACGGCGACCACTTCTACGGCGTCGGGCAACTGCTCGACGCGTTCCCCGGGGCGCGGGCCGTGGCCACGGCGGGGACCGTCGCCGGTGCGCGCGTCCAGGCCGGGGACGACTACCGCGACGGCTTCTGGGGTCGCCTCTTCCCCGGGCAGATCCCCCCTCCGGTCGTTCCGGACGAGCTGGAAGATGACCACATCCTCCTGGAAGGGCACGAGCTGAGGGTGGTCGAGGCGGGTCACACCGACACGAAGGGCAGCACCGTCCTGTGGGTCCCGGACGCCCGGCTCGTGGTCGGCGGCGACGTCGTCTACAACCACACCCACATGTACCTCGCCGAGACGGACGCGGCCTCACGTGTCGAGTGGGTCGCCGCCCTGCGGGCCATCCAGGACCTCGGTGCCCAGCGTGTCGTCGCCGCCCACAAGCACCCCGACCGCGACGACGACCCGGTGATCGTGCAGCAGTCGATCGACTACCTCGCCGACGTCGAGGAGGCCCTGGCGGCCACGTCGAACGCCCTGGAGTTCTACGAGGCGATGCTCGCCCGCCACCCCCACCGCGCCAACCCCGGCTCCCTCTGGGGTGCGGCGAAGGTGTTCAGGCCGTAGGCGAACGCGTGCCGGCGGGCCGGGCGGGGACGTTCAGGCGTGCGGCAGCACACCCAGCAGGGACGAGGTGAAGGAAAGCCGCAGGGCGTCCCGCAGCTCCATGTGGAGCACGCCGAGGTCAGGCTCCTCCGCGTACGCGGCGAGGACGCCGGGCGGCGGCGGGACGTACGTGGACAGGGCGCCCGCCGACGCCAGGCACATCAGGCAGAAGACCTGCGTGTCGTCTCCGAGCTTGCCTCCCACGACCGGGATGTCCAGCAGCGCCTGTGGACCGTCTCCGAGGAACTCACCGGCGTGACCTTCCCCGTGCGGTGACGCGAGCGGGCGCGCTACGCCCCGTCCCGGGTCCCGCCACGGCCGCCGGCCTGTCCGGTGCCGTGACGGTCCTCGGCGGCGTCCACGGTCATGTGGGCGGCGATGTCGTGGAAGGCCCGGCGCAGGGCGGTGATGCCCTCACCCGTCCTGGCCGGGTGCACGCGGTTGGTGAGGAGCACGGCGTAGCGCCGTGTGGCGGGATCGACCCACAGACTGGTGCCGGTGAAGCCCGTGTGGCCGTAGGAGTCCGGGCCGAACACCTCTCCCGCGGGGGAGTCGACCGGGTCGCGGCCCTGCCAGGCCAGGGCGCGCCGCAGCGCCAGGTCGTCCGTGTGCGGGGCCGTCATCAGGGCGAGCGTCCCGGGGCGCAGCAGGTCCCGGCCGCCGGCGGCGAGGGCGGCGCCGAGGCGCTCCATGTCCGCCAGTGTGGAGAACAGGCCCGCGTGAGCGCCGACCCCGCCGAGCACCACCGCGTTCTCGTCGTGGACCTCGCCCACGACCAGACGGCGGCGCCAGGGGCAGTCCTCGGTGGCCACCGCCCGGGCCCGGCGGCCGGCGTCCGGCCGGAAGACGGTGTCACGCAAGCCGATCGGGGCGCACACCAGCCGTTCCACCAGCTCGTCCAGCGGTTGCCCGGTGGCCGCCTCGGCGACGAGACCGAGGACGATGAACCCTTGCGAGGAGTACTGGACGCGGGTGCCGGGGGCCGCGGTCAGCGGCAGCAGACGCACCGCGTCCAGCAGCGCCGCGCGGGTGGGATGGTCCCGGTACAGCGGCACCTGCCCGGGGATCCCCGAGGTGTGCGTGAGGAGTTGACGCAGGGTCAGGTCCGCTTTGTCGCCGCCCCGGTAGCCGGGAAGGTACGTGCCCACGGTGTCGTCCAGCCCGAGGGCGCCACGCTCGACGAGGGCCATGACCGCGAGTCCGGCGATCGGCTTGGTCACCGAGGCGAGGTCCCACACGTCGTCGCCGTCCAGCTGCGGCCCTTCCCAGCTGCGGCTGCCGGTCCAGCCCCGGTCCAGCGGGCCGTGCGCGTCCCCGACGGACCAGGCGGCACCGGAGTAGATCCGTTCCCGCCGCCCGTCAGCAAGCAGTTCGGCCGGGGTGCTCATGCCCCCTCACCTTCGGGTGTCGAGTCCACGACACCGAGTGCGGGGGTGCGGGCGCCGAGCCCGGCGGACACCGTGCGCGCGGCGGCCCGCACCATGGGCCCGAACACCTCCACACTGCCGGGGTCGAGGGTGAAGGACAGTCCGGCGACGCCGATCGCGCCCACGGGCCGGCCCTCGGCGTCCAGCACGGGTGCCGCCACCGACCGCACGTCCGGCTCGTCGTACTCGTCGTCCACCGCGTAACCACGCAGCGCGGCCCGGGCCAGCTCCGCCCGGAGCGCGGCCGGGTCGGTGAGGGTGCTGTGGGTGCGCGCCTCCAGGTCCGGTGCGTCGACGACCGCCGCGCTCTCCCCGTCCGGCATCGCGGAGAGCATGGCGAGCCCGACACCGCAGGCGTGCAGGGGGGACCGGTGACCGGGCCGGGTGCTCATCCGGTACTCGCGGGCGGGTTCCGACAGTTCCAGGTACACGGCGTCGGCCGCGTGCCGCGCCGCGTAGAAGGCGACATGGCCGGTGCGCAGGCGCAGATCTGCGAGGGCCGGCCTGGTGAGCTCCAGGACCCGGCTGTCGCTCAGGGCCGCCGCCGCAAGGCCCAGCAGCCGGGGGCCCGGACGGTAACTGCCGCCCTCGGCGGGCTCCGCGAAGCCGTACTCGGCCATCGTCCGAAGATGCCGGTGGACGGTGGGTTTCGTCAGCCCGGTGCGGCGCGCGATCTCCCCCAACCGGTGGGGACCGCCGGGCCGGACGAGCGCTTCGAGCACCTCCATCGCCTTGTCGACGGGGCCCTTCACAAGTTCCTGGTCGACCGACCGGGTGTTGACCGCTTTCACCATGTCGCTTAGCTTAACCCAACCGCATTCCATCTGACGGAACGGAGGTGTTGTTCAATGGAACGAATTCTTCAGGGGCGCACGATGGACCGCAGCCGTCCCAGCCGACGCCACGTCCTGCGGACCGGTGGTCTGCTGCTCGGGGCCCTCAGCGCCCCGGCGCTCCTGAGCGCGTGCGGCACGACGGCCGCCGCGGACCGGGCCGGCAACGTCCTGCGGGTCTCCCAGCCGGGCGATCCGAAGACGCTGGACCCGCACAAGCAGGGCGACATGGTGTCGATGAACGTCCTGATCAACATGTTCGACACCCTCACCACCCGCGGCCCCGACAACCGGCTGCACCCGAGGCTCGCCCTCTCCTGGAAGGCCACCGACGCCCGGACCTGGCGTTTCGTCCTCCGCCCCGGGGTGGCCTTCCACAACGGTGAGGTGTGCGACGCGCGGGCCGTGGCGTTCAGCATCGAGCGCCTGCTCGACCCCGCGACCAAGTCACCGATCGTCGAACTGCGCTTCGTCGAGGGCGTCACCGTCGTCGACCGGCTCACCGTCGACATCCACACCACCGTGCACGACCCCATCCTGCCCGCCAAACTCTCGCTGTTCGGCGGCGTCGTGGTGCCGCCCCGGCACCTCGCCGAGGTGGGCGACGCGGCCTTCGCCGACCACCCCGTCGGCACCGGTCCCTTCACCTTCACGAGCTGGCAGCGCGACCACGAACTGCGGATGGGCGCCCACGCCGGCCACTGGAACGGCCGCCCGGCCGTCGACGGCCTCGTCTTCAGCCCGGCACCCAACGCCTCGTCCTCCCTGGCCGCGCTGCAGAGCGGCGGCGTCGACCTCGTGGCCGGACTCACCCCGGACGCCGCCCAGCAGCTCGACGGCTACGGAGGCATCACCATCGACGGACACACGGGCATCCGCACCGCCTACCTGTCCCTGAACACCCTCGAACGCGGCCCCCTCCAGGACCGCCGGGTACGCCAGGCACTCAACCACGCGATCGACGTCCCGCTGCTCATCAAGGCCGTGCTCGGCGGCAAGGCCACGGAGACGCCCGCACTCGTCCCCCGCGGATCCTTCGGCTTCGACCCCACCGTCAAGCCCTTCACACGCTCGGTCGACACCGCACGCAGGCTCCTCGCCGACGCCGGCCACCCCCACGGCTTCTCCACCACGCTCACCGCCTCCAACGTGGACGCCAACGTCGCCGAGGCCCTGTCCGGACTGCTCGCCAGGGCCGGAGTGGACGCCCGCGTCAACCTGCTCGACCCCGGTACCTACTCCGCGCGGCTCACCTCCGACAACCGGGGAGCGCTCGGCCCCGTCTACCTCGCGGCCAGCACCGTGTGGACGATGGACGGCGCGTCCATCGTCCAGTCCAACGTGCGCAGCGACCGGCGGCAGAGCCGCTGGCACTCGGCGGAGGCCGACCGCCTCATCGACGCCGAGGAACTCTCCGAGGACCCGGAGCGGCGCAAGGCGGCCTTCTCGGACCTCCAACGGCTCATGCGCAGGGAAGCACCCTTCGTCTTCCTCTACCAGATCGACAACATCTTCGCCCGCAACGACCGGCCCCGCTGGACCCCGGGAGCCGCCGGCGTCCTCGCCATGGAGAGCGCGGAGGTGACCCGGTGAGCACCCTCACCCTCGACACACCACCCACACCGGCGGCCACCACCGCGCGCCGCCCGGACCGGACGGGACTGCTGCGGGCGGTGCTCAAACGCCTGGTCACCGCCCTGTTCGTGCTGCTGTGCACGGCGACCGTCGCGTTCTTCCTCGTCCGCCTGTCCGGCGACCCCGTGAAGATCCTGCTGCCGCCCGACGCCACGGCCGAACAGGAGCAGGTGCTGCGCCACTCCCTGGGCCTGGACCAGTCCCTGCTCACCCAGTACCTCGACTACCTCTGGAACCTGCTGCACCTCGACTTCGGTGACTCCCTCGTGTACGGGCAGCCGGTGAGCGAGATACTCGCCGACCGGCTGCCGGCCACCGTCGAACTGGCCGCCGCCGCCCTTGCGTTGACCCTCGTCATCGCCGTCCCGGCGGGCATCCTCGCCGCGATGCGCCGCGGCCGGGGAACCGACCACACCGTGATGACCGGCGTCCTGCTCGGCCAGTCCACCCCGCCGTTCTGGGTGGGCATCCTGCTCATCCTGGTCTTCGCCGTCTGGCTGCGCGCCCTGCCCGCCTCCGGATACGGCACGTTCGCCCACCTGATCCTGCCCGCCGTCACCCTCGCCGTGTACTCCGTCGCCGTCGTGGCCCGCCTCCTGCGCTCCTCACTGATCGACGTCCTGTCCTCCGACCACATCCGCAGCGCCCGCGCCAAGGGATTCGGGCCGCTGCAGGTGGTGCTCCGGCACGGAGTGCGCAACGCCTCACTGCCGGTGGTGACCGTCGTCGGCCTGGAGGTCGGCAACCTGCTCGGCGGTGCCATCCTCACCGAACGGGTCTTCTCCTGGCCCGGAGTGGGCCAGCTGACCGTCGAGGCGATCTCCAACCGCGACTTCCCGCTCGTCCAGGCCACCGTCCTGTTCTTCGCCGCCACCTTCGTCGTGGTGAACCTGCTCGTCGACCTCTCCTACAGCTTCCTCGACCCGAGGGTGAGGACGTCACGATGACCGTCATGACCCCCGCCGCGCCCGACCGGGCCACGGCGAAGACTCCGTCCGGCCGGTCCGGCTCCCGGGCCGTCGCACTGCGGGCACTGCTGCGCGACAAACGGGCCGTCGCGGCCCTCGCCGTACTGCTCCTGTTGATCCTCGCCGCCCTGTTCGCGCCGCTGATCGCCCCCTACGACCCCAGCACGCAGAACCTCCTCCTGCGACTGCGGCCCCCCGCCTGGCAGGACGGCGGCAGCAGCGCTCACCTCCTGGGCACCGACCAGCTCGGCCGCGACATGCTCTCGCGCGTCGTCCACGGCGCCCGTGTCTCCCTGCTCGTCGGCGCCGGGGCGGCCTTGCTCGCCGGCGTCGTGGGCACGGCCGTGGGCCTCGCCTCCGGCTACTTCGGCGGCTGGGCGGACCGCACCCTCATGCGGCTCGCCGACGTCCAACTCGCCTTTCCCTCCCTCCTGCTGGCGCTCGCCGTCGTAGGCTTCCTCGGCTCGGGACTGTGGATGGTGATCCTGGTCCTCGGCTTCACCGGCTGGGTCTCCTACGCCCGCGTCGTGCGCTCCGAGGTGATGTCGTTGCGCACCCGCGACTTCGTCACCGAGGCCCGCGCGATCGGCGTCACCGACGTCACCATCATGCGCCGCCACCTGCTGCCCAACGTCATGGCACCGCTGGCCACCATCGGCACCCTGCACGTCGCCGCCGCCATCGTCGCCGAGGCCTCCCTCAGCTACCTCGGCCTGGGCGTCCCCAAGGAGACTGTCACCTGGGGCGGCATGCTCGCCGACGGCCAGCTCTACCTCGGCACCTCCTGGTGGGTCGCCGTCTTCCCCGGCATCGCACTGATGCTGACCTCCCTCGCCATCAACATCACCGGCGACGCCCTGCGGGACGTCGCGGACCCGAAGGCCTACCGCCGATGACCAACGACCGCACCCCGACCGACCCGTCCCGGCGTCCGGCCAAGGACGAGCCGCTGCTGGAGATCGACGGACTCAGCGTCGACTTCCGGCTGGAGACGTCCGTCGTCCACGCCGTCCAGGACGTCTCCCTGCACGTCCGCGCCGGCGAAACCCTCGCCGTCGTGGGCGAGTCCGGCAGCGGCAAGAGCGCCACCGCCCTGTCCGTCCTGCGTCTCAACCCGAGCCCGCCGTGCGTCTACCCGAGCGGCCAGATCCGCTTCGACGGACGGGACCTGCTGAAACTCTCCGAGAAGGAACTCGGCACGGTCCGCGGCCGCGACATCGCCATGGTCTTCCAGGACCCGATGACCTGCCTCGACCCGCTCCAGCGCGTCGGCGCCCAGGTGGCCGAGGTCCTCAGGCACCACACCGGCATCTCCCGCTCCGAGGCCAAGGGGGCCGCACTGGCGGCACTCGACGAGGTCGGCATCCCCGACCCGGCCCTGCGCTACCGCCAGTACCCGCACGAACTCTCCGGCGGCCTGCGCCAGCGCGTGATGATCGCGACGGCGCTGGTGGCCCGCCCCCGCGTCCTCATCGCCGACGAGCCCACCACCGCGCTGGACGTCACCGTGCAGCGCCAGATCCTCGACCTCCTCGTCACCCTCCAGCACAAGCACGACATGGCCGTCGTACTGATCACCCACGATCTCGCGGTCGTCGCCGAGACCGCCGATCGCGTCGTGGTCATGAACCAGGGCAAGGTCGTCGAGACCGGCGACGTCCTCGACGTCTTCGACCGTCCGGCCGACCCCTACACCCGCGGACTTCTGGCGGCCACCCCACGACTGGAGGCGGCATGAGCACGGACACGGCCGACACCACCGCGCCCGCATCCCCGGCCGGGCGGCCACTCCTCGAACTGCGAGGCCTGCGTAAGGAGTTCGGCGGCAGGCGCACCAACGTCGCCGTCGACGACGTGTCACTCGACGTGCACGAGGGCGAGACCCTGGCCCTGGTCGGTGAGTCCGGCTGCGGCAAGACCACCCTCACCCGGCTGCTCCTCGGCCTCCTCGACCCCACCGCCGGGAGCGTGCGTTTCGGCGGGCAGGACCTCGCCACCCTCACCGCGGCCGAACTGCGCGGTACACGGCGGCAGATGCAGGTCGTCCTTCAGGACCCCTACTCCAGCATGAACCCGCGCATGCGCATCACCGACGTCGTCGCCGAACCTCTGGTCACCCACGACCCCGAGGCACGTGGCCGGCGCGCCCGCGCCCGGACCAGGCAGCGGGTCGGGGAGCTCCTCGAAGCCGTCGGCCTCGATGCCGGCATCCAGGACCGTTACCCGCACGAGTTCTCCGGTGGCCAGCGCCAGCGCATCTCGATCGCACGGGCCCTGGCACTCCACCCCCGGATGCTCGTCCTCGACGAGCCGACCAGCGCCCTGGACGTCTCCGTGCAGGCGACCGTCCTCGACCTCCTGGCGGACCTGCAACAGCGGCTGGGCCTCACCTACGTCTTCGTCTCGCACAACCTCGCCGTGGTGGCGCAGGTGGCCGACCGGGTCGCGGTGATGAGCCGCGGACGTCTGGTCGAGGTGGGCGAGACGGCGGCGGTACTGCGCACTCCGCGGCACCCCTACACCCGGCAGCTGCTCGACGCCGTACCGGTCCTCGACCCGCGCCTGGGCCGGCGTGCCGCGGCCCGCGCGTCCTCCCCGACGGGCGAAGCGGGCCGATGACCCGCCACCCGCCACCGGCACGACAGCCGCTAGAGGTGCGACAGCACCAGACCCGCCCCGCCCAGAAGGGCCACGTCGTCGACCGCGGCGGCACCGACCAGCACCCGGGGCAGCTCGGCCCCCGCGAAGGCGACCGCGTCCCGCAGCCGCTCCTCCACCACGGTACGGAAGCGCTCACCGCCCTCACGCGCCTCACCGTGCAGGATGAACAGGCCCGGCGCGAACAGCTGCTGCACGTTCACCAGCCCCAGCGCCAGGTTGTGCGCGTACTCCTCCACCACCTGCCCGGCGAGCGCGTCGTCCCGGCGCACCAGCGCGGCCAGCGACGTCTCCTCCCCGAGCCCCGCGGCACGCGCCCTGGCCCGCAGCCATCCGGTCGTGGCCAGGGTCTTCCAGCAGCCCCGGTTCCCGCACGTGCACCGCTCGCCGCTGGCCGACACGGTCATGTGCGCGCCGCTGCGCCCGCCGGGCGGAGCCAGCACGTCCCCGTCGTAGAGGACACCCACCCCGAGCACCTCGCCGGTCGACACCGAGGCGAACGTGCGCCGCCCGCGGCCCGCGCCGAACCAGCGGTCGCCGAGCACCTGCAGCCGCGCCCGGTGCTCCACCCGCACCCCGGTCCCGGTGAGGGCGGCGAGCCGTTCCGTAACCGGGTAGCCGTGCAGCGCCGGCACGTCGTTGACCTCCAGGATCAATCCGGCGAGGGGGTCCACGAGCCCTGCGGCGGCGACGCCGATCCCCTGGACCTCGTGGCCGGCGAAGACACCGGCCACCTGGGCCAGCGCCCTGTCGATGTCCGCGGGCGTCGCGCCGGCCGCGTCGTAGCGCGACTCGGTGCGGTCGAGCACCTGTCCCGCCGTGGACAGCACGGCCGCCCCGATCCGGCCGGGCACCAGTTCGACGGCACCCAGGCGCCGCGGCGCCGGGGGAGTGGGGGGCCGCTGCGCGGCCTCGGGGACCAGCCGCAACGGAGAACGTTCGTGGACCATGCGCCGACTGTGCCATGGCCGTGTTTCGGAGAGGTAGCACTGTGAGCCAATCGAAACTGAGTGACCTCACCTGGCAGGAGGTGCGCCGGGCCGGCGAGAACGGCCTGGCCCTGTTGCCCGTCGGCTCGCAGGAGCAGCACGCCGGGCACCTGCCCATGGGGACCGACACCCTCCTGGTCGAGGCGGTCGTGGACCGGGCGCTGGAACTCCTCGACCAGGAGGCCTCCGCGTCCTCCGCACCCTCGGCATCCCCCGTTCCGGACGTCGTGCGGCTGCCCGCGCTGCCGTTCGGACACAGCCCGCACCACCTGTTCGCTGCGGCCGTCTCGCTCTCCGCGTCGACCCTGGGCGCCGTGTTCGACGACATCCTCGACTCGCTCGTGACCAGCGGCCACCACCGGATCATGGTGGTCAACGGGCACGGCGGCAACGACGAGATCATGCGGCTCGCCGTGAAGCGGTTCGCGCTGCGCGCCCAGGTCACGGTCGCGGCCTGCTCGTACTGGACCGTCACCGCCGGGGCCGACGAGGCCGAACGGCCGGACGTCACCCCGGGGCACGCCGGATGGTTCGAGACGTCCCTCATGCTCGCGGCCCACCCCGCCCTGGTGCGCACTCCCGTGCCCGCCCGTACCCCCGTCGAACCGCCCCCGCTGTTCGACAATCCGCCGCACCCCGGCCTGACCGTCGAGCGGCACGGCGAATGGCAACGCGTCGCCGGCTCCACCGACGACGCCTCCGGCGCCGACGCCGACCGCGGCGACCGGCTGCTGCACGAACGGGCGCTGGGACTGGCCCGGGCGATCCGCGCCTTCGACGCGGCGAGCCGATGACCCAGATGATGCGAGGAGAAGCAATGAAGATCACCGACGTCGACGTGTGGGTCGTCAACCTCCCACTCGTCAATCCCTTCACGAGTTCCTTCGAGACCAAGACCGGCGAGACCCGCACCGTCGTCCGCGTGCGCACCGACGCGGGCGTCGAGGGCTGGGGCGAGACGATGTGGGGCGCGCCCGTCGCCGCCGTCGTCCGGCGGATGATCCCCGACCTGATCGGGACCAGCCCGTTCGCGCTGGAGGGCTTCCACCGCAAGCAGCACATGGTGCCCTTCTTCTACGGCTACCTCGGCTACGCGGCGATCGCCGCCGTCGACGTCGCCTGCTGGGACGCGATGGGCAGGGCCACCGGCCAGTCCGTCACCGACCTGCTGGGCGGCGCGGTACGCGACGAGGTGCCGATCACCGCGCTGATCACCCGCGCCGACGCGCCGGGCGCGGCACCCGCCGACCTGCCCAGGGCCATGGCGGAGCACGCGGCACGCGTCGTCGCCGAGGGCGGATTCGAGGCGGTCAAGCTCAAGGGCACCAAGGACTGCGCGGGCGACGTCGCCATCCTGCGCGCCGTCCGCGAGGCGCTTCCCGACGTGAACCTGCGCGTCGACCCGAACGCGGCCTGGTCCGTCCCCGACTCCGTCCGCGCCGGCATCGCCCTGGAGGAACTGGACCTCGAGTATCTGGAGGACCCCTGCGCCGGCATCGAGGGCATGGCACAGGTGAAGGCCAAGATACGCATCCCGCTGTGCACCAACATGTGCGTCGTCCGCTTCGAGGAGTTCGCCCCCGCCATGCGGCTGAACGCGGTCGACGTCATCCACGGCGACGTCTACAAGTGGGGCGGCATCGCCGCGACCAAGGCGCTCGCAGCGCACTGCGAGACCTTCGGCCTGGGCATGAACCTGCACAGCGGCGGCGAACTGGGCATCGCCACGGCCGCCCACCTGGCCGTCGTGTCGAGCACGCCCGTCCTCTCGCGGGCCATCGACAGCATGTACTACCTGCACGCCGACGACATCACCGAGCCCCTGCACCTGGAGAACGGCCGGCTGCGGGTGCCGTCGGGGCCGGGCCTGGGCGTGAGCGTCGACGAGGACAAGCTCCGGCACTACGCGGGCGTCAACGAGCGGGACGGTGACCTGACCGGATGAGCGAGCCGCTCGGTATGCGAGCCGTGGACACGCCCGCGGCTCCCCGTCCCGCGGGCGCCTACTCCCAGGGCGTGGCGGCCGGCGGTTTCCTGTTCACGGCCGGATTCGGCCCGCAGGACCCCGCCACCGGGGCCGTGCCGGAGGGCGTGGGCGCGCAGACCGCTCAGGTCCTGCGCAACATCGGCGCGGTCCTCGCCACCCACGGCCTGTCCCTGCGGGACGTCGTGAAGGTCACGGCGCACCTGCAGCACCTCAGGAGGGACTTCGCCGCGTACGACGCGGCCTACCGGGAGTTCTTCGAGGAACCCTGCCCGGTGCGCACCACGGTCGGGTCCGACCTGATGGACATCCTCGTGGAGATCGACGTGGTGGCCCGGATACCCGACCGGGAACCGCCCCGGTGAAGCCCCGGCCCGCCGGGTGACGCCCCGGCCCGCCGGTCCGGCGGGACCGGCGGGACCGGCGGGACCGGCCGGAATCCGCCGCCGTACGCTGAACAGCACCGACCGACATCGTGTGGGAGTCGAACGTCATGCCCTTGCTGGAACCCAAGCCGGAAACCCTCCGTCCCGGCACGGCCCGTGCCGCCGCCGCCGACCGGGTGCCCGACGACGGGGCCACGGGCACCCCCGAGGCGCTGCGCGCCGGACTGACCGCGCTCCTGGGGCCCGGCAAGGTCCTGTGGAAGATCTCCGACCTGGTGAAGTACGCCTCCGACGCCAGCCCCTACCGGTTCGTCCCGCAGGTCGTCGTCCTCCCGGAGAGCACCGACGACGTGTCGGCGGTGCTGGCGTACGCCCGTGACCACGACCGTCAGGTCGTCTTCCGCGCCGCCGGAACCAGTCTGAACGGACAGGCGCAGGGCGAGGACATCCTCGTCGACGTGCGCCGGCACTTCACCGGCATCGAGGTCCTGGACGACGGCGCCCGGGCCCGGATCCGGCCCGGCACCACGGTCATGCGGGCCAACGCGGCCCTCGCCCGGTACGGCAGGATCCTGGGGCCGGACCCGGCCAGTGCCATCGCGTGCACGGTCGGAGGCGTCGTCGCCAACAACGCCTCCGGCATGACCGCCGGCACCACCCGCAACTCCTACCGCACCCTCGCCTCCCTGACCTTCGTCCTTCCGAGCGGCACGGTCGTCGACACGGCCGACCCGCACGCGGACGAGACGCTGGCCCGCGCGGAACCCGAACTGTGCGAAGGACTGCTGGCACTCAAGGCGGAGATCGAGGCCGACGCCGACCTGACCGCCCGCATCCGCGCCAAGTACGAGATCAAGAACACCAACGGCTACCGGCTGGACGCCTTCCTCGACGGCGCCACGCCCGTCCAGATCCTGCGCGGGCTCATGGTCGGCTCCGAGGGCACCTTCGGCTTCATCTCCGACGTCGTCTTCGACACCCTGCCGCTGGACCGCAGGACCTCCAGCGGCCTGCTGTTCTTCCCGTCGCTGACCGCCGCCGCGGCGGCCGTACCCCTGTTCAACGAGGCCGGGGCCATCGCCGTCGAGCTGATGGACGGCAATACGCTGCGCGCCTCCGTGAGCGTGCGGGGTGTGCCGGCCGACTGGGCCGATCTGCCGCGGGAGACCGCGGCGCTGCTCGTCGAGTTCCGCGCGCCCGACGAGGCGGGCCAGGAAGCCTTCGAGCGGGCGGCGGCCCAGGTCGTCGAACGCCTCGACCTGGTCACGCCGGTCGCCTCGGTGACCAACGCGTTCACCCGTGACCCCAAGGTGATCAGCGGTTACTGGAAGGCTCGCAAGGCCTTCGTCACGGCCGTCGGCGGTTCCCGCCCGGCGGGCACCACCCTGATCACGGAGGACTTCGCGGTGCCGCCGTCCCGGCTGGCCGAAGCCTGCCAGGACCTGCTCGGACTCCAGGCGGAGCACGGCTTCGACGCCGCCGTCGCCGGCCACGCCGCCCACGGCAACCTGCACTTCCTGCTCGCCTTCGACGCGTCGAAGACCTCCGACGTCGACCGCTACGCCGCGTTCATGGACGACTTCTGCCGGATGACCGTGGAACGCTTCGACGGGTCGCTGAAGGCCGAGCACGCCACCGGACGCAACATCGCCCCCTTCCTGGAGCTGGAATGGGGGCCCAGGGCCACCGAGCTGATGTGGCGGATCAAGCAACTGATCGACCCCCGGGGCGTCCTGGCACCCCGGGTCGTTCTCGACCGTGACCCCAGGGCCCACCTGCGCGGACTGAAGACGATCCCCGGCATCGAGCCCGTCGCCGACCCGTGCATCGAGTGCGGCTTCTGCGAACCCACCTGCCCCAGCCACGACCTGACGACCACCCCGCGCCAACGCATCGTGCTGCGACGGGAGATGCTTCGCCAGCCGGACGGATCACCCGTGGAGGAAGAACTCCTCGCCTCCTACGGCTACGACGCGGTCGACACCTGCGCGGGCGACTCCACCTGCGCGATCGCCTGCCCGGTCGGCATCGACACCGGCGCCATGATGAAGGACTTCCGCCACCGCCGGCACTCACCGCGCGAGGAGCGGATCGCCGCACTCACCGCCCAGCACTTCAAGACCGTGGAGGCGTCGGCACGCCTCGCGGTCGGCGCGGCGGAGAAGATCAGCGACCGGCTGCTGGAGGCCGCGACCGGCCTCGCGCGCAAGGCCGTACGCCCCGACCTGATGCCCGAGTGGCTGCCCGAGATCCCGGGCGCCGCCGCCCGCACCACACCGCCCACCTCCCGCACGGGAGCGAGCGCCGTCTACTACCCGGCCTGCGTCAACCGCATCTTCGCCGGACCCGAGGACGACGGCACCCCCTCGCTCCAGCAGGCCGTGGTCGACGTGTCGGCCCGCGCCGGCCGGCCGGTGTGGATCCCCGACGACGTCGCCGGGACCTGCTGCTCGACCATCTGGCACTCCAAGGGCTACGAGGACGGCAACACGCTGATGGCCAACCGTGTCGTCGAGGCCGCCTGGGCCTGGACCGACGGCGGACGGCTCCCGCTGGTCGTCGACGCGTCCTCCTGCACGCTCGGCATCCAGCACGAGGTCGTCCCCTACCTCACCGACGCCAACCGGGAGCTGCACGGGCGCCTGATCGTGATCGACTCCGTCGTGTGGGCCGCCGAGGAACTCCTGCCGCGGCTCACCGTCCGCCGGACGACCGGCTCGGCGGTGCTGCACCCGACCTGCTCGATGCAGCACCTGGGCGACGTGGACCAGCTGCGCACGGTAGCGGACGCGATCGCCGACGAGGTCGTCGTCCCGGACGACGCCGGCTGCTGCGCCTTCGCCGGCGACCGGGGCATGCTGCACAAGGAGCTGACGGCGTCCGCGACGGCGAAGGAAGCCGCGGAAGTCACCTCGTGGGCCTACGACGCCCACCTGTCCGCCAACCGCATGTGCGAGATCGGCATGGACCGCGCGACGGGCCGGGCGTACTACTCGATCCTGATCGAACTGGACCGCGCCACCCGCCCCTGAACCGCCTCACACCGACGACCGGCACGGTGGCCTCCTCACGGAGTCACACTTCTGCGTCGCTGTGCGCCGTGACCGGGTGCACCGTGCCGCCGTCGGGCAGTGACGCGGCGGCCCGTTCCCGGTTGGCGCGGAAACGGCGCAGGTACGCGCGTGCCAGGGGCCCCGGCGGGACACCGCGGGCGAAGGCGCGCATGTTGCGTTCGCCGGTGTTGTAGCCGAGGGCCAGGAGTTCGTCGCGGGTGTAACGCCGTACGTGCCGCCGTGGCAGGCTCCGGTCGAGGTCCCGCAGGTGGAGGGCCGCCGCGCGGATGGCGAAGGCGGGGTCGTCGCGCAGGTCCTGCCACCGTCCCGGCAGGCCGTGCGACCGCCTGACCCGCTCGAACGTCGCCCGGTGCATGTTGGCCACGCCGAAGGACGCTCCGGGCTTCCACCACTGCCACAACCGCTCCAGCAAGGGGTGGTGAGGTTTGTACGCCTCGTTGTGCAGCACGGTCATCACGAGGACGGGGGACACACCGGCCTCCCGGGCGCCGCGCACCACGGCATCGGCGTAGTCGGCCGGCGTGTAGTCGTGCGGACGGAGGGGCGGCGTACGGACGTCGTCACGGTCCGCGGGCCGCCGGACCTCAGATTGCGCCGTCGGCACCCGTCGCAGGGCCATGGCTGTCACCCCTTCACCGTCGTCGGTCGTGGGACTGCGCGTGCCCCCGAGTCCCCTCCGCAATCCGGACGGGCGGCGGACGGTGAGAAGCCAGGGCCGTCGCCGCCGGCTGCCGCGCGGGGCGCCGCACCTAGGGTGGGCGCATGAGCGAGCCGACCTCCGCACCCTCCCTGCAGGCCCTGAACTCCTTCGAGACATGGGCGCCGCTCCTGCGCGCCTGGGCCGACCGGGGCGAGGGCACGGCGCACATCGCGGGAGCCGTGGGGCGCGAGAGCTGGAGTGCGTCGTCAGGGGCCCGCACGCGCGGGCGGGCCACCGACGCGGAAGTGGAGGCGGTGGAGCGTGTGCGCGCTGCCCTGGTGGCAGCCGGCGCGGAATCCGTGACGTTCTCCGCCCACATCGACCCCTCGGGCAGGACCCGCCTGCGGGTACTCGGACCCAGCACCGCGGTGGAGTCCGGGCCGGCTGCCGGGAGGGCGCTGCTGCTGGTCGAGGGCGCTGTCGCCGCGCCGTGGCGGCGACAGCCCACGCGGTTCCCCGACGCGCGGCCCGCCCGGTCGGCCGACCGGGCGGCGCTGGAGCGCTGGTTGCTCGCCAGGCTGCCCGGCGCCATCGGGGCCCGGGACGAGGAGGTCCGCGCGGCCGAAGCGCGCCTGGATCTGACGCTCCCCGACGAACTCGCCTCCCTCTACCGGGTCGTGGGCGGCGTGGGGGAGGGCCGGGGGCAGGACACCTGGTCGGCGAGTGAGGTGTACGACGTCGTCGGCTTCGAGTTGTTCCCGCTGGACGACGTGTACGTGGCGGACAGCGCGTCCCGGCCGGCTCCCTGGAGATACGCGGCCTGCGAGGCACCCGTCACCCTGCCCGACGACGCGGTCCAGGGCCTCGTCGGTTCACCCGGCTGGATCGTGTTCGGTGACAACGGCGGCGGTGACCGGCTCGCGGTCGACCTCACGCCAGGACCCGCCGGTCACACGGGACAGATCGTGCTGCTGAGCCACGAGGGGTTCAGCGGAGCCGAGTTGCTCGCCGACTCGCTCACCGACCTGGTGCGGGGGAAGCGACCGCACAGCCGACGGGGCGGCCGGTCCCGCCGCCGGGGCGAGGGGCCGGCCGTGGCCCACGTCAACGTGGGGCATCTGCGCAGCGTGGAGGCCGCCGCGCACCCCGAGTTGGAGGTCCTCTGCATAGGGGTGTGGGACGACGCGCCGGTCGATCTCACGCCGGTGACCGGACTGCCGCGTCTGCGTACCCTCACCGCCTACCCGGGCACCCTCGCCGACCCCCGGCAGATCGGCGCGCTCGCCGGCCTCGAGTACCTCGAGACCGGACCGGCCGAGTGGCGGACCCTGCTGGACGCGGAGGCCGTCCCCCGCGGCCTGGCGGCGGCCGCCGTCACCACGCACGGTCTGGACGACCACGAACCGCTCGCCGACCTCTCCAACGACATCCTTGCCCTGTGGGGACGACCGCCGATCGTGCGCGTCCTGCTGAACGGTGACCTGAGCCACCCGGCCGGTCGGTGACGGCGAGGCGTCGTCAGCTCAGACCGAGAACGTTCATGGTGTGCTCGGCCATGCGCCGCTCTCCGAGGGCGTTGGGGTGGACGGGCACCACGCTGGTGCCGAAGAGCAGCGGCTCGATCCACCGGGTTCCGCCGGCCTTGCACGCGTCGTGGCCGTCGGAGACCTGGGAGAAGTCCACGTAGGTGGCGCCGGTCTCCTCGCTGGCCCGCCGGACCGCCGCGTTCAGGTGGGCTTGTATGTCACGCAGGTACGGCACGTCACCTTCGGCGACCGGCAGCTTCACGAAGCACGACCGGTCGGCCTCGGCCGGTGTGATCCACGGGTAACCCAGCACGGCCACCCGGGCGTTGGGCGCCTTGGCGCGTACGGCCTGAAGGGCGCTCCTCAGCGCGGGGTAGGTGTTCTTCTCGATCTCGTCGGTGAAGGAGGAGCCGTGCTCGTCCTTGCAGGGGCTGCCCTTGCCGAGGGTGAGCAGACCCGCGCTGCCGCACGCGGTGATGGCGTTGATGAAGGTGCCGTTGTCGTTGCCGCCGATCGTCAGTGTCACCAGGTCGGTGCCCGCGTCGAGCGCGTTCACCTGCGGCGCCACCCCGGGGTACTGCGACGAGGTGAAGTCCTTCGTCTGGGCCGCGCCGCAGGTCACGTCCTTCAGGTGGGCGCCCGTTCGGGACGCGATCACATGGGGGTAGTTCACGGTGGAGCGCAGACACAGGAGGTTGGTCAGATCGACCGGCAGCACGCCCGAACCGGCGCTGTAGCTGTCGCCGAGAGCGACGTACTCCAGCGAGTCGGACGCGTGGGCGGTGCCGCCCGTGAGGCTCAGGGCGAGCGCACCGACGAGCGCGAATGATGTGGCCATGACATTGCGCGGGGCGTGCTTCAGCATGTGATCCCTCTCCTGGGGGCGGAGCTGCGGGTGCGGCGGCCGACAGGGCATGCCGACAGCGAGGAACGGAGCGGTGCGGACGGGAAAAGCGCCTGGCCGAACGGTTACCGGTGGTTCTACCGTCAAGTAATGTGCAGGGCTCCTGAGGCGGAGTCAACATTGTTGACCGAACTTCTTGAAACACTCACGTGACGTCGGGCCGTCCCCGGTGATTGGGTGAACGCGCAGTTGCGAAGCGCGGGGCCGCCTATCCTGACCCGCATGCTGCAGACCGGCTCCAGCGCTTCTACCCGTGACTCCATCCACTCGGCCGCCGCCGAACTCTTCCGGGCCAGGGGCTTCTCCAGGACGACCGTCCGTCAGATCGCGGCCGCCGCCGACACGGACCCCGCACTGGTGATCCGTCACTTCAAGAGCAAGGAGCAGCTGTTCCTGGAGACCATGCATCTGACGCTCGACGACGAACCACTGCTCGACGTGGACCAGGAGCAGTTGGGGCAACGGCTCGTCGAACTCCTCGTCGATCTCAACGGTTCCGCACGGGGTGTCTTCCTCGCCCTCGTGCACGGGAGCAACGAACCGCACATCCACGACCGTCTGCGTGACACGCACGAGCATCTCTTCGTCGCGCCCCTGCGCCGCCGCCTGTCCGGCCCCGACGCCGACGTCCGTGCGCGCATGGCGGCCGCCCTGGCGGGGGGACTGCTGTACGCGCTGTGGGTGGCGGACGACCGGACCCTGCTCCGGATGGACCGCGCGGAACTGGTCTCGCGGTACGGAGCGCTGCTCCAGGAGGTGCTGACGCCGCGCACCCCGTGACGCGGCTTCGCGCCCGCGACCGGACCCGCCGCCTCAGGCAGCCCCAGTCGTCAGGCGTCCATCCCGTCCGGCGTCCGCAGCCCTCGGGCATCCCGTGCAGTTCGGCACCCCGTGCCGTCGGACGGCGTACGGAGTCCTCGGACGGCCCGTGCCCTCACGCGTACGCCGTTCACTCCGTCGGCCCCCGGCGCCCGGCCCCGGCGCGCCGCCAGGGCGCCGATCGGCGCGAGCCGGTGGAGCATGCAGATGCCGGCCAAACCGGCCGTACGACGGCCGCAACCGCCGGCACTGTTCCTCCTCCCTCACGGAGTCGCCATGACCACCGCCCATGATCTGGCGGCCCTCGCTGCCGCTCCCGGCACCGACCCGGCCCCCGACCAGGGGGACCTGTCCCTGGTCCTCGCGGGTGCCGAACTGCTCGACCTGGCCGACGTACGGGCGGTCGTCCTCGGGGCCGACAGGATCACGCCGGTCGTCCCGCCGCACGACGTGGACCCGATGCTGCTGGAAGCCGCGTCCGAGATCACCCGGGAACCCCCGTACGAGACCGTGCAAAGCTGGCTCTGGCGCCGCGGTGCCGGACTGGCCGCACGCTACGGCGCCGCGATGGAACCGGCCGAACCCGACGGGCCGCCACGGTCGCACCGCCGCCCTTTCCGCCGCCCCCGCCCCGTGGTCAGCCCCGTCGTCGTGCGCCACGGCGTCGACCGCCTGCGTGCGGGCGACCCCGTCTTCGTCGGTCTCGCTGCCGCGGCGGGCATGGCGGAGGCGCCCGCGGACGTGTTCGGAGGCCTCGCCGACGACGAGACCGCCGTCCTCGCCGCGATCCATCAGGCCATCACCCAGTTGGCCGCGGAACGGCAACGCAGATCGGCGCAACAAGGAGCCTTCGACACCATCTGGCAGACACCCTGACCGCGACCCCGCCACGAGCCGCGCGGGACCGGCCTCGCCGGACGCGTCCGTAACTCACCCAGAGCCGCAGGACCTGCCGGTCCGAGCCGGTTCGTGCAGCATGGGTCCGAGGAGCCGGTGACCGGCGCCCGCCGGTCCCGCGCGTCGGGCCGACGGCGGACGCGGTGAACCACACGCCTCACCCGAGCCACTGGCCCCGCTGCCGGCCCGCACTGAAGGAAGCCTCGTGCTGAACGCATTCAAGCGTGTGTTCCAAACGCCCGATCTGCGGAAGAAGCTGGCCTTCACGCTCGGCATCATCGTGCTCTTCCGGATCGGGTCGCACGTCCCCATTCCGGGGGTGGACTACAGGGCGGTCCAGAGTTGCGTGGATTCCGTCTCCGATTCGAGCGGCATCCTCGGGCTGGTCAATCTCTTCAGCGGCGGGGCACTTCTGCAGATCACGGTTTTCGCCCTGGGAATCCTGCCCTACATCACGGCGAGCATCATCCTCCAGTTGCTGACGGTGGTCATCCCGCGCCTCGACGCGCTGAAGAAGGAAGGGCCGTCCGGTCAGGCGAAGATCACCCAGTACAGCCGCTACCTCACCCTGGCGCTGGCCGTCCTGCAGGCGACGGGACTCGTCGCGACCGCCCGCAGCGGGGCCCTGTTCCCGAACTGTCCGGCCGCCGCGCAGATCGTGCCGGACGATTCGGTCTTCCGCTCCGCGGTCATGATCCTGACCATCACGTCCGGCACGGCGTGCGTCATGTGGTTCGGAGAGCTCATCACCGAGCGCGGGGTCGGCAACGGCATGTCCATGCTGATCTTTCTGTCGATCGCCTCCACGCTCCCGAGCGCGCTGTGGTCCGTCAAGGAGGAGAGCACACTCGCCGGAGGATGGCTGGCCTTCGGCGTGGTCGTGCTGGTGGGGCTCGTCATGGTCGGCCTGGTCGTCTTCGTGGAGCAGGCCCAGCGTCGCATCCCGGTGCAGTACGCGAAGCGCATGATCGGCCGGAAGTCGTACGGCGGCACGGCCACCTACATCCCGTTGAAGGTGAATCAGGCCGGCGTCGTCCCGGTCATCTTCGCTTCGTCGCTCCTCTACCTTCCCGCGCTGGTCGCACAGTTCGCCGGATCGGGCACCGGGTGGGCGGACTGGATCAACAACAACCTCACCAAGGGCAACCACCCCGTCTACGTGGCGGTCTACTTCGTCCTCATCGTCTTCTTCGCCTTCTTCTACGTGGCGATCACGTTCAATCCGGACGAGGTGGCCGGGAACATCAAACAGGCCGGGGGATTCGTGCCGGGCATTCGGGCAGGAAAGGCCACGGCGCAGTATCTCGGCTATGTTCTCAACCGGCTCACCTGGCCCGGATCGCTCTACCTCGGACTGATCGCTCTGGTGCCGACGGTGGCGCTCGGAAATTTCGGCAGCGCCAATCAGCTCACGGGCACCAGCATCCTGATCATCGTGAGCGTGGGCCTGGAAACCGTCAAACAGATCAGCAGCCAGATCGAACAGCACCGCTACGAGGGTTTCCTGCGCTGAGCGCGGGGCTACTTCTGCACGTCGATCCGGTCGATGTCCGGCGCGTAGCCGTCGCTTCCGCTGTCGATGGTGATCGTGTTCGCTCCGGCCCTCAGCTGCACCGGCACATGGACGCTGTTCACCGTGGACCAGTCACCCGTGGAGGCGAAGGTGTGCGAGGTGGCGCGGCCGCCGTTGGCGGACACCAACGCGGACCGGGCGTCACCGCTGATGTAGGAGATCCTGACCTGGTAGGTGCCTGCCTTGTGCACGACCACGTCGTCGATCGTGAGCTTGCCGCCGCCGTAGAGGTTGCCGGCCTTGCGGCCGCCGGAGCAGACGGAGCAGTCGGCCGTGGCGGCGTTGCCGCTCAGGGTGCCCGCCTCGGCCTCGTGAGCGGTCCACTTGAGGCCGCCGCCGTGCGGGGTCACCGTGAACAGCCGGGAGCCGTGCGCGGGCAGGACCTCGGTGATCCCGTCCCGGTGGGTGCCGAGCTTCTTGCCGTCCCAGACGTCACGTACCGCGGCCTTGCCCTTGAAGCCGAGGGCCGGCCAGTGGGCCGTGACCGGGGCGGGCGCGTCGGCCAGGTTGAACAGCGCCACGGTGTAGGTGCCGTCGGGGTTCTTCGCGGCCCACACCTGCTGCGGGTCGGACGCGGTGACGGGTGCGGCGGGCGGCGCGCCCGACTGGTTGATCGCGATGACCTCGCGGTTGGTGAGCAGCGACAGCCCGTAGGAGTCCAGCCTGGTGAGGTCGTCGCCGGTGTACAGCGGCGACTTGGCGATCGCCCACAGGGTGGCGTAGCTCTGCCGCTCGGCTCTGGTGAGGCCGTCCATCTCGCCGTTGCCGACGTTGAGGGAGTCCAGGTCGTTCCAGCCGCCGGGTCCGGCGTGGGCGGTCCAGGCCGGTGCGTCGGCCCACCGGTCGTCGACCGAGCTCTCCCAGCTGACCAGGGTGTCGCAGTAGCACTCGACGTCGGTGTCGATGCGCCAGCCGTTGGAGTACTTCTTCCAGTCCTCGACGTGTCCGTGGTCGAGGGACCAGGACAGCTCCAGGTGGATCGGACGGCCGGCGGTGGCGATGGCCTTCTGCCAGGCGGCCACGTCGGCGACGTTGTCGTAGTTCTCGCCGCTCTTGAAGGAGCCGGGGCCGACGCCGTCGAGCTTCAGGAAGTCGTAGCCCCAGCCGGCGAACATCCGCGCCTGGGAGTCGACGTACTTCTGGGCGCAGGGGTCGGAGAAGTCGATCTTGTAGGCGCTGTCCCAGCCGTTGGTGGTGCGCAGGTCGGGGTACACGATGTCGGCGGTGGTGCAGCCCTCGGCGTTCCAGACCGGCGTGGTGCCGTCGCCGTAGGCCGCCTTCTCCAGGCCCACGGGGAGGTAGATGCCGGCCTTCAGACCCTTGGAGTGGATGTGGTCGGCGACGGCCTTCATCCCGCCGGGGAAGCGCTCGGGATCCGCCTTCTGCCGGCCGTACGCGTCGTACCGCGGCGTCCACGACCAGTCCATCCACCAGCCGGCGTCGATGTTGACGTACTCGTAGCCGTACGGCTTGAGCTTGGCCGCCATGGCGTCGGCCTGCTTGAGGACGTTCGCCTCGGTGAGGTAGCTGTAGTCGCCCCTGGGGTTGAGTCCCGGGTACTTGGACGACTGCATGGTCCAACTGGTCCAGCCCATGTAGGGCCTGGCCGCCAGGGGAGCGGCAGTCGCCACCGGGGCCGTGACGGTCTGCGGCGTGGCCTGCGCGGCCGGTACGGCCGTGGCCACCGCGGCGCTGAGGGCCAGCACGACGGCGGCTCTCAGCGCGCGTACGGGCAGGGGAGTGTTCGGGGATGACGGCATGGGCCGTGCCTCCTGTTGTCTCGGTGCGGCGAGGGGGTGCGAGGGCGGCTCAGCCCTTGCTCGAGCCGATGGTGAGCCCGCTGATGAACTGGCGCTGGAGCGCGAAGTAGACCAGCAGCGTGGGGATCGCGGTCATGAGGGCGCCGGCCGCGATCAGATTGGGGTTGGTGAAGTAGGCGCCCTGGAGGTTGGCGAGCGCGGAGGTGATGGGCCGCTTGTCACCGGTGTCGACCAGGACGAGGGGCCAGAAGAAGTCGTTGTAGATCCAGATCGACTCCAGCGTGGCCAGTGCGGCGAAGGCCGGCCGGCACAAAGGCAGGACGATCTGGAAGAACTGCCGCCACACGGGGGCGCCGTCGACCTGCGCGGCCTCGGTGATCTCCTTGGGGATCGTCTTCATGTAGTTGCTGAGGACGAAGGTGCAGAACCCGCACTGGTACGCGATGTGGATCGCGATGATGCCCCACAGCGAGTCGTACAGCAGCAGGGAGTCGCTCATCCACCACGGCAGCGGGATCAGCAGGTACAGCCGGTACAACGGGGTGATGAGCACCTGGGCGGGCAGCAGGTTGCCCGCGGTGAAGAGCATCAGCAGGGCGACGTTGAAGCGGAAGCCGAAACGGGAGACGAAGAACGCGACGGCCGCCGAGAACAGCAGCGTGCCGAGCACGGCGGGGACGGTGATGAGGACGGAGTTCCAGAAGAAGTGCGGCATGCCGGACCGGGTCCAGGCGTCCGTGAAGTTGTCCAGGCCGAAGCTGCGCGGCAGGGAGAAGTAGCCGTTGCTCGCGGTGTCCTCGTAGGACCGCAGCGAGGTGTAGACGGCCCACAGCAGCGGCACGAGCCACAGCAGGGCGATCCCGCCCAGCATCAGGTGCCGGCCGACGGCGCGGGGCGGGCGCCCGGGACCGTTCTGCGGCGGCCGGCCGGGTCCGGTCCGGGTGGGGGAGGAGCGCTGTTCGACGGTGGTGGTCACCGGTCCTCCTTCCGGAAGGACTGCACGAGGAAGGTTCCGATCGCCGCGAGCGACACGAGCAGGAGGATCACCGCGAGCGCGGAGCCGTAACCGATGTGTCCGGCCTCGCCGGTGATGTTGTCGGTGATCAGCAGGGAGAGCAGTTCCATGCCGGGTTTGCTGCCGGTGCCGCCGCCGAGGACGTAGACGATGTCGAAGGCGCGCAGGGACTCCATCACCGTGACGACGAGGATGATGATGTTGACCGGCTTGAGCGCCGGGAAGACCACCCTCAGGAAGGTCTGGCGTCCGTTGGCGCCATCGAGGGCGGCGGCCTCCCGCAGGGCGGGGTCGACGCTCTTCAGCCCGGCCAGGTAGAGGATCATGATGTAGCCGGTGTGCCGCCAGCCCGAGGCGACGAGGACGGCCCACAGGTTGAGGTCGGGGTCGCCGAGCCAGTCGATGTGGTGACCGGCCCCGACGGCCCCGAGGACGCTGTTGAGCAGGCCGGTGTCGGGGTTGTAGACGATCTCCCAGATGAAGCCGACCACGGCGAGGGACAGCACCATCGGAAGGAAGATCGCGGTCTGGTAGACGCGGGTGAAGCGGATCTTCTTGTCGAGCTGGTACGCGAGGAAGATGCCGAAGGGGGTCGGGAGCAGCGCCGTGAACAGCAGCCAGATCACGTTGTGCCGCGCGGCCGGCCAGAACGGCGGATAGTTGGTGAAGATCTGCGTGTAGTTCTCGACGCCGGTCCCGTGGATGCCGGACAGGTCGATGCCGTCCCAGGTGGTGAACGACAGGGCGATCGAGGCGAAGGCGGGGAACCAGACGAGGACGAGCAGGGCGAGCAGGGGCAGTCCGACGACGAGCGTCAGGAAAAGTCGGTCGCCGCGGCTGAGCCGCCCGGGAGAGGTCACGGAGGACACGGTGCGCAGGCCTTTCCGGTCCCGGTCAGGCGGTGAAGAAGCGTGAGCGCTGGGACTCGATCTTCTTGAGGACGGAGGAGCCGTCGTCGGGGTGGCCGAGCCACTCCACGAGCCCGGGCAGGACGACGGTGCCGATGAAGCCGGGGTCGCTGTCCCGGTCGGCGAACTGACTGATGTGCCTGGCGGAGTTGACGAGCGCGGCCGACTTGGTCTGCAGGGCGTTGTACGCGCTGGTGTCGGCCTGCTCGTTGGCGGCCAGGTTGCTCGGGTCGACGCCCATGTACAGCTCCTCGGCCCGGGCGCCGCCCAGGAACTCGAGGAACTTCTTCGCCGCGTCCGCGTTCTTCGGTTTCCGGCTCAGCATGAAGCCGTCGGTGGGTGCCTCCACGGCGTCCTGGCCGTGGGCGCCGTCGATCTCGGGGAAGGCGAAGAAGTCGATGTCGGCGCGTATCGCCTCGTCGGTGATCTGCTGGCCGACGAACAGGCCGATGACCGCCATGCCGGACTTCTTGTCGATGAGCGACTGCGCGGCGTCCTGCCAGGGGCGGCCCGCGCCGCCGGACTGGTAGTACGGCGTCAGCTCGCGCCACAGGCCGAGGACGCGCAGCGCCCGCCGGTCGGTCCAGGAGACCTCACCGCGCATCAGCTGCATGTGGAAGTCGTAGCCGTTGGCGCGCAGGTCGAGGTAGTCGAAGGCGCCCAGGACGGACCAACTGTCTCCGCCGCCGTAGCCGGAGGAGACGGGGGAGAGGCCGTCGTTCTTCATCCGCTTGGCCAGCGCGATGAACTCGTCCCAGGTGTGCGGGACTTCGTATCCGCGCTCCCGGAAGAGGCTCTTACGGTAGAAGACCGCCCAGGGATAGTTGTAGAGCGGGACGAAGTAGTACTTGCCGTCGTGGCCGCGCGACAGCTGCTTGGCGGCGTCGCTGAAGCCGGCGCCGATGACGTCCCAGACGTCGTCGACCGGGCTCGCGAGGCCCTTCTTGGCGAAGTACTGCATGCGGTAGCCGGCGAACCACGTGAAGACGTCGTCCGGGGTGCCCTGGAGGTAGCTGGTGATGCTGTTCTGGAAGGTGTCGTGGTCCACCGTGTTGGTCTTCACCGTCAGGCCGGAGTCCTGGGAGAAGGCCTTGGTGACGGCCTCGTAGGCCTTCTTCGGTGTGGCGTCGGCGCCGTTCGAGCCGAACGTGACCGTCTTCGGGTCGGCCCCCGGGCCGCCGCCGCAGGCGGAGAGGACGGGCGCGGCCAGGGCGGCCGCGGACAGGCCGAACAGCCCGCCGACCACGCTGCGCCGACCGGGGCCCCGCCCGGCCAGGGGAACGCTGCTGTGCTGCGTCATGGCTCGCTCCTCGTGCTCGTGCGTGCTAGGCACGCGCGGCAGCGCCGTGGGAGCGCTGCCGGTGGATGTCGGATCTGATGAAGCTCTGGATGGCGGTGGCCGCCGCTCCGCGCGCCCACTCCTCGAACGGCAGCGCACGGGTCCGCACGTCGCACCGTGCGGCCGAACCGAACGCGTACGCGGCGAAGGCGCCCCGGATCTGGTCGGCGAAGAGGTCGTACGCCGCCAGCCCCTCCCCGGAGATGATCACCCGCTGGGGTCCGAACAGGTTGGCCACGGTGGCGATTCCGCGGCCGATCGCCTCACCCGCGGCGGCGTAGACCTCCCGTGCTCCCGGAAGCCCCCGGCGTGCGAGGTCCACGGCGTGGGCGGCGTCGGTGACCGCGACCCCGGTCGTCCCGGTGATGCGGTCGACGATGGCCTGATCGGCCGCGATCGCCTCCACGCACCCCCGGTTGCCGCACCGGCACACCGGCCCTGCCGGATCGATGGCGATGTGGCCGATCTCGCCGGCCACCCCGTGCGCCCCGGCCACCACCTTCCCGTGCACGACGAGTCCGCAGCCGATGCCCGCGCCGACGGTGACCAGCGCGAAGTCGGACAGCCCCACGCCGGCGCCGAACCACTGCTCGGCGACGGTCAGGGCACGCACGTCGTTCTCCACGGTGACCGGCAAGCCGGAGACGGCGCGCGCGAGTTCACCGAGGGCCACGTCACGCCACCCCAGGAACGGCGAGTAGCGGACGGTGCCTTCGACACGGTCCACGTCACCGGAGACGGCGAGACCGAGACCGAGCACCGGCACACCGAAACCCTCGGCCTCGGTGCGCAACTCCCGCACGAGCTCGGCGATGCGGGCGAGCACCGACCGCGGGTCCGGGTCCGTCAGCGGCAGATGCCGGGCCACACGGATCCGGCAGCACAGGTCGGTCAGGACGCCGATGAGTTCGTCACCGGTCGCCTTGATCCCGACGAACAGCGCCCGCCCCGGGTCGACCCGTACCGGGTTGGCCGGCCGTCCCAGGGCCCGGCGGGCGTCGACGGCGTCCTCCGCGAGATACCCGGCGGCGATCAGCGGGCGCACCGCCTTGGTCACCGCCGCCGCGGACAGACCGGTGCGTTCGGCCACCTCGGAACGGGTCAGGGGACCGTGCGAGAGCACCGTGGTGAAGATGTCCGCGACGGCCGGAGTCTGTGCCGGGAAGGCCTCGGGAGGAGACGTCGAAGGTGAAGTCGACTGCATGGCCGGGAACTTAGGGGCATTATTTTCCGCTGTCAATGAAAGAAACAGGAGCTTGTGAAACCTAGGTGTGCCGCGTCCGGCCCGCATGAACCGACTGCCGTGCGCGCTGCGTTGGCATCTGATCGCAGGTCACCTTTGCCGCAAGCGGCATCGTTGCCTTCCGGAGGGTTGACAGGCGACACCCGGCGGACCCAGCCTTTGGCAACGTTGTCATCCGGTCCCGCCCCACGGTGCGGAACCGGTCATCGCGCCCTGCGCTCCTGAGGGGACGTCACACACATGACCGATCGATCGGGTCCGTCGCGCCTGCCGTCGCGACGGGCCGTAGTCACCACGGGACCCGCCCTGCTGGCCGGGTTCGGCCTCGGTGCCGCGCTGCCCGCGTCACCCGCCGCTGCCGCCCCCGCCGGCCCGCGGTCCGGCGGGGAGCTGGCCCGCTACCGCCCCGTCACGGCGTCCTCCACGGCCTACGCCGCCACGCCCGGGTCGTTCGTCGTCGACCGCCTCACGTCCCCGGGCGTCAAGGGCAGCGGATGGCGTGCCGAGGGCGGCGATCCGCAGTGGATCGCCGTCGACCTCCAGGCGGCCGGCGAGGTCACGCGGATCCGTCTCACCTTCGAGGCCGACGCCTCCGACCCGGTGTACACGCCGCCCGTCGAAGGCAATGTGCACAGCGGCACGACCGGCGACGAGATCCAGTCGAGCTACTCCCTGGTCTTCGTGGTGGAGACCTCTCTCGACAACACGTCCTGGACAGCGGTGTACAGCACCACTCAGGGCACCGGCGGCGTGGTGGACATCCAGCTCGCGCGCCCCGCCCGCGCCCGCTGGGTGCGCCTGACGTCCCGGAAACGTTCCAGCCCCCTGCCCCTGGGGCTCAACGGCTTCGAGGTGTACGGCACCGCCGAGGGCCGTCGCCCCGCGGTGACCGGCTGGACCGACTGGGGGACCCGTCCGGGCAAGCCGCCGAAGCTGGCCGTCGCCGACGACGGGACCGTCCCCGTGGAGTCCGGCTGGCGGCTCACCCTGGACGACTGGGCCGGGGCGGACGGCGCCCGCCTGTCGACGACCTCCGTGGACACCGGCGACTGGCTGCCCGCCACCGTCCCCGGCACCGTGCTCGGCTCCCTCGTGGAGCAGGGCAAGCTGCCCGACCCCGTGGCGGGCCTGAACAACCTGCACATCCCCGAGGCCCTGTCGCGCCACGCCTGGTGGTACAAGCGGGACTTCGCGCTGCCGCGAGGGCTGCGCACGGGAGCCGGACGGCACGTCTGGCTGGAGTTCGACGGCATCAACCACAAGGCCGACGTCTGGCTCAACGGCCAACAGGTCGGCGAGCTGGTCCACCCGTTCGCCCGTGCATCCCTCGACGTCACCGGGCACGTCGCCGAGCACGGCGACAACGCGCTCGCCGTACGGATCTCACCCATGCCGGTCCCCGGAAGCCCCGGTGACAAGGGCCCCGCGGGCGAGGCATGGGTCGACGCCGGCGCACAGCAGATGAACCTCAACTCACCGACGTACCTCGCCTCCTCCGGCTGGGACTGGATGCCCGCCGTGCGTGACCGCGCGGCCGGCATCTGGAACCACGTCCGGCTCCGGTCGACCGGGCACGCCGTCCTCGGCGACCCGCGCGTGGACACCTCCCTGCCGAAACTGCCGGACGTGTCGGTCGCCGAGGTGACCGTGGTCGTCCCGGTCCGCAACGCCGGCACCGCCGACCTGCGCACCACGGTCACCGCGTCCTTCGACGGGGTGCGCGTCTCCAGGACCGTCACCGTGAAGGCCGGCCGGAGCGTCGACGTCGTCTTCGCCCCCCACGCGTTCGCGCAGTTGAAACTGCACGACCCCAAGCTGTGGTGGCCCAACGGGCTGGGCGAACCCCACCTGCACGACCTGACGCTGACGGCGTCCGCCGACGGCCGGGAGAGCGACCGCCGCACCACGAAGTTCGGCATCCGCCAGTTCGGCTACGAGTACGCCGTACCGCTGCCGTTCACCGCGTCCGGCGACGCCGTCACGCAGACCGTGACATTCGAACGGCAGCAGGCCCGCCACGTCCGCGTCAGATGCCTGACCCGGGCCACCTCCTGGGGCAGCTCCCTGTGGTCCCTCTCCGTCGGCGACAGCGCCAGGCCCGGAATCGACCTGGCCCTGCACGCGGCCGCGGAGGCTTCCAGCACCGACCAGGACGACCACGGCCCCGCCAACGTCACCGACGGCGACGACACCACCCGCTGGTCCTCGAAGTTCGAGGACGACCAGTGGATACGCGTCGACCTCGGCTCGGTCCAGTCCTTCGACCGGGTCGACCTCACCTGGGAGCAGGCCTACGCCAAGACCTTCGTGGTCCAGGTGTCGGCCGACGGCTCGGACTGGACCGACGTGAAGTCCGTCGACAGCGGGGCCGTACCGCTGCCCTTCACAGGCGGCAACGCCAGCCTCCGGATCGAGGATTTCGAGCGCACGACCGCGCGCTACGTCCGCCTGCAGTGCGGTCTGCGCAACAGCAGCTGGGGCAACTCCCTGTGGAGCCTGAGCGTCGTCGACACCGACGACCCCGGCACCGACCTCGCCCTGCGCCGGACGGCCACCGCCTCCACCGAGGAGCACGACAACCCCGCCTCCCACGCCACCGACGGCGATCCGAACACCCGCTGGTCGTCCGCGTACGAGGACCACCAGTGGATCCAGGTCGACCTCGGATCCCCGCGCGCCTTCGACCGCGTCGCCGTCCTCTGGGAGACCGCCTACCCGAAGACCTACGTCGTCCAGGTGTCCGACGACGGTGACGACTGGACCGACGTCACGTCCGTGTCCAACACCCCCGACCCGCTGATCATCAGCGTCAACGGCGTGCGGGTGCTGGCCCGCGGCGGCAACTGGGGCTGGGACGAACTGCTGCGCCGCATGCCGGCGGAGCGCATGGACGCGGCCGTGCGCATGCACCGCGACATGAACTTCACCATGATCCGCAACTGGGTCGGCAGCAGCGACCGTGAGGAGTTCTTCGCCGCCTGCGACCGCCACGGCATCCTGGTGTGGAACGACTTCCCCAACGCGTGGGGCATGGACCCGCCGGACCGTGACGCGTTCGTGTCGCTCGCCCGCGACACCGTTCTGCGCTACCGGATCCACCCCTGCGTGGCCGTCTGGTGCGGCGCCAACGAAGGCAACCCTCCCGCCGTCATCGACAAGGGCATGCGGGAGGCCGTCCAGGACCAGGCACCCGGCCTGCTCTACCAGAACAACTCGGCCGGAGGAATCGTCACCGGCGGCGGCCCCTACGGCTGGGTGGAGCCGGAGAAGTACTTCGACCCGATGACGTACGGCAGCAAGGACTTCGGCTTCCACACCGAGATCGGCATGCCCGTCGTCTCCACCGCCGCGAGCATCCGCGCCATGACCGGCGACGAACCGGAGTGGCCGATCGGCGGCGCCTGGTACCACCACGACTGGAGCGAGCGGGGGAACCAGGCACCGCAGCACTACAAGGCGGCGGTCGAAGCACGCCTCGGCGAGGCCGGGGACCTCGACGACTTCGCCCGCAAGGCCCAGTTCGTCAACTACGAGAACACCCGCGCCATGTTCGAGGCGTGGAACGCCAACCTCTGGGACAACGCCTCCGGACTGATGCTGTGGATGTCCCACCCCGCCTGGCACAGCACGGTCTGGCAGACCTACGACTACGACTTCGACGTCAACGGCACCTACTACGGCGCCCGCACGGCCTGCGAACCCCTGCACGTCCAGGCAGACCCGGTGAAGTGGCAGGTCGTCGCCGTGAACCACACCTCGGCCGACCTGCGCGGCGCCACCGTCACCGCCGAGCTGTTCGACCTGGCCGGCCGGCGGCTCGGCGCGACCCGACGGGCCCGGCTCGACATCGCCCGGGCGGCCACCGCCCAGGCCTTCACCGCGGCATGGCCGGACGGTCTCCCCGACCTCCACCTCCTCCGGCTCACGCTGACGGACGCCGGGGGCACGGAGGTGTCGCGGAACACGTACTGGCGCTACCGCGACCCCGCATCCATGCGTGACCTGAACAGGACCAGGCAGGTGAAGCTGACCGGAGGGATCACCAAGATCTCGCGTGCGGGGGAACGCCACGCGCTGACGGCGACGGTCCACAACGCGGGAGCGGCGGTGGCCGCCATGGTCCGGCTGTCCCTGCTGGAGGAGGCCGGGGGCCGACGGGTGCTGCCGACCCTGTACAGCGACAACTACCTGTGGCTGCTGCCCGGCGAGTCCCGTACCGTCCGCCTGTCCTGGCCGGCCGAGGCGTGCGCGTCGAGGACCCCGGTCCTGACCGCGCAGGCCTACAACAGCCCGGTGGCGACACTCCGCGGCTGAGCGGCCGGCGCGTGCCGGTCCCGGCGGCCCCGCGCCGGGACCGGCACTTCCTGACAGGGCCGGAACGAGTCCGGCCGCTGACAGGGCCGGAAAGAATCCGGCCGCTCCGCGAGGCCGCGCACAGGCAGTCCGTGCGGCCCGCAGCCCCGGCCCACGGATCTGGCGTCCGTGATGTCCGGATAAGATCCGTTTGTGATCCGCTCAGGAAAGCCCCGGCGCCGTCATCGTCCTCAGGCCGGCCAGCGGGACGCCGTGCTGCTGTCGCCAGTGCTCGTCACCCTCGTCATCACCGCCCTCGCGGCCTCCACGCCGAGGGAGATCGCCTTCAGCCGCCTGCTCACCGCGGCACCCGCCCTCGCCGCCGCACTGTGGCCCGTGCTCCCGACGGTCCTGCTGGGGGTGTTCTGCCTGCTGGTCATGATCAGCCTCAGCTTCTTCTACCCCGACCTGGGGACGCCGTACACGGCCGCCGCGATCGGTGCGGTCACCGCGGCGGCCGCGTACGCGAGCCATCTGCGACTTCAGAGGGAGGAGACCCTGTTCCAGGTCCGGCTCGTCGCGGACGCGGCCCAGAAGGTGCTGCTGCGGCCGCTGCCGCACCGGGTGCACAGCATCGAGATCGAGTCGATCTATCTGGCGGCCCAGGAGCAGGCACGGATCGGCGGCGACTTCTACGAGGCCGCGGACACGCCGTACGGCATCCGTCTGCTCATCGGGGACGTGCGGGGCAAGGGCCTGTCCGCGGTCGGAGCGGCCTCCGCGGTGATCAACTGCTTCCGTGAGAACGCGTACGACCAGCCGGACCTCAGGGCGCTGGTCCGCCGGCTCCAGACCACCATCTCCCGCTACAGCGCCAGTGTCCCCGCCGACGATCAGGCGGAGCACTTCGCGACGGCCCTGCTCGCCGAGATTCCTTACGACGCCGGACACGTCAACATCCTGAACTGCGGGCATCCGCCCCCGGTCTTCCTGCGGGGGGAAGGGGACGTCCAGGTCCTGGAGCCCACACTGACCTCGACGCCCCTCAACCTCGCGGCTCTCCTCGGGCACCACTACCACGTGGACACCGTCCCCTTCCTGCCGGGCGACCAGATGCTGCTCTGCACCGACGGCGTGACGGAGACCCGTGACGGCGCCGGCAGGTTCTTCCCGTTGGCGGACTGGGCGCGGCTGCACCGCCGGACGCCGCCCCGCCAGCTGCTGGACGGGCTGCACAGGGACCTGCTCCACTACGCGCGCGGACATCTCGACGACGACATCGCCGCCCTCGCCGTGCGCCGCCTGTACGCCCCGCTCCCCGACCGGTGACGGCCTCGCCCTCGTCGGGCCCAAGCGCACCGCCGGGCGGCTCGCCCACGTGTGTCGGCGCGAGCCGCCCGGCGAGGGGGAGGGCCGGCGCGCGGGTCACCGGTGTGAGGGAGGCGCGTCAGGCGGATGCCGGGCGGGTTCCGCCGGAGGCCGGTTCGAGCCGGACGACGATGCCCTTCGACGTCGGCTGGTTGCTGATGTCGGCGACGCTGTCCAGCGGGACCAGGACGTTCGTCTCCGGGTAGTAGGCCGCGGCCGAGCCCTTCGCGGCCGGGTAGGGCACCACCTGGAAGTTCTCGGCCCGGCGCTCGGTGCCGTCCGCCCAGACGCTCACCAGGTCGACGCGGTCGCCCTGGGACAGCCCCAGTTCACTCAGGTCGGCCGGGTTGACCAGCACGACGTGACGGCTGCCGTGGATGCCGCGGTAGCGGTCGTTGTTCGTGTAGGGGACGGTGTTCCACTGGTCGTGCGAACGTAGCGTCTGCAGCAGCAGGTGACCCTCGGGCGCCCGGGGGACGACGCGCTCGTTGCGGGTGAACAGGGCCTTGCCGACCGCGTTGTTGAAGACCCCCTCGTTGACCGGGTTGGGCAGCTGGAAGCCGCCGGGACGGGTCACCCGCGCGTTGAACTCGTGGAAACCCGGTACGACGCGGGAGATGCGGTCACGGATGGTGTTGTAGTCGCCCTCGAAGTTCTCCCAGGGGATGTCCGGCTTGCCGTCCAGGGTGAGCCGGGCGAGCCGGCACAGGATCGCCACTTCGCTGAGCAGCAGCGGGGACGCCGGTTCGAGCCGCCCCTGGGAGGTGTGCACCTCGCTCATGGAGTTCTCGACGGTGACGAACTGCTCGCCGTCGGCCTGGACGTCCCGCTCGGTCCGCCCCAGGGTCGGAAGGATCAGCGCCGTGTCGCCGCACACGGTGTGCGAGCGGTTGAGCTTGGTGGAGATGTGGGCGGTCAGCCGGCACGAACGCATCGCGGCCTCGGTGACCTCGCTGTCCGGGGCGGCGCGGACGAAGTTCCCGGCGAGCGCGAGGAAGACCTTGACCTGGCCCTCACGCATCGCCTTGATCGATTTCACGGAGTCCAGCCCGTGCGCGCGGGGCGGGTCGAAGCCGAATCCCTCCCGCAGGGCGTCGAGGAAGGAGTCCGGCATCTGCTCCCAGATGCCCATCGTCCGGTCGCCCTGCACATTGCTGTGGCCGCGCACCGGGCACGCGCCGGTGCCGGCCCGCCCCAGGTTGCCACGGAGCATCAGGAAGTTGACGATCTCCCGGATGGTGGGCACGCCGTGCTTGTGCTGGGTGATGCCCATCGCCCAGCACACGACGACCCGTTCGCTCCGCAGCACCTCGTCGCGGACTGCCTCGATCTCCTGGCGGGTCAGTCCGGTCGCCGCGTGCACGTCGTCCCAGTCGACGGTGCGGGCGTGCCGGGCGAACTCCTCGAAGCCGGTGGTGTGCGCGTCGATGAAGGCGTGGTCCAGCACGGTGCCGGGGCGGGCGTCCTCGGCCTCCAGGAGCAGACGGTTCAGGGCCTGGAACAGGGCGAGGTCGCCGCCGGGCTTGATGTGCAGGAAACGGTCGGCGATCTGGGTGCCGCGGCCGACGACGCCGCTCGGCTTCTGCGGGTTCTTGAAGCGCCGCAGCCCGGCTTCCGGCAGCGGGTTGACCGCCACGATCCGGCCACCGCGCCGCTTGGCCTCCTCCAGCGCGGACAGCTGGCGCGGATGGTTCGTGCCCGGGTTCTGTCCGACCAGGAAGATCAGATCGGCGTGGTGGAGGTCGTCGAGGCTGACGGTGCCCTTGCCGGTGCCGAGGGTCTCGCTCAGGGCGAAGCCGCTCGACTCGTGGCACATGTTGCTGCAGTCCGGCAGGTTGTTGGTGCCGAAGGCGCGGGCGAAGAGCTGCAGGACGAACGCGGCCTCGTTGCCGGCACGGCCGGAGGTGTAGAAGACGGCCTCGTCGGGGGAGGCCAGCTCCCGCAGCTCCCGTGCGAGGACGCCCAGGGCCTCGTTCCAGTCGACGGGCTCGTAGTGGTCGGAGCCGGGCCGCTTGATCATCGGCTCGGTGAGCCGTCCCTGCTGGTTGAGCCACAGGTCGGAGCGGGCGGCGAGGTCGGAGACACTGTGCTCACGGAAGAAGTCGGCGGTGATCCGGCGCGTGGTGGCCTCGTCGTTGATGTGCTTGGCGCCGTTCTCGCAGTACTCGTTGCGATGACGCCGGCCCGGGGCCGGATCCGCCCACGCGCAGCCGGGACAGTCGACGCCCCCGACCTGGTTCATCGTCAGCAGGTCCACCCCCGTCCTGTGCGGGGACGTCTGCTCCAGCGAGTACTCCAGGGCGTGCACGACCGCGGGGACACCGGCCGCCCACTTCTTCGGCGGTGTCACGGAGAGGGTGGTCTCCGGCTCCTCGCCGGGCGCGTTCTGCATCGGTTCGCCTTTCTCTTGCCGTGTCCGGTACGCGGTCAGCCGACGGGCCACTGGGCGACGCGGCTCCTGGGCGGTTCCGGACGGTCGTGCTGCACACGGCCGTTGCGGATCGTGCCGCGCCAGGCTCCGCCCTCCTGCCCCAGTCCCTCGATGAACCGCTTGAAGCTGACCAGTTCTCCGCGCACCAGCCGGGCGGCCATCTCGGTGGCCCGGGACGAGCGGGTCAGGATGCCCGCGACTCCCCGCGGTTCCAGGAGCATCCGTACGGTGATCGTGGTGCCGCCCGAGCCGTTCGGCCGGAACTCGACCTCGCCCTCGTGGGAGGGGTACTGTTCGAGTCCGCGCCAGGCCAGGTAGGCGTCGGGGTCCTGCTCCACGATCTCGACCGCGAAACGGTGGCGCAGCGGCCCGCGGCCGAGGGTCCAGGCCGTCACGGTCGGCCTGACCTGCTCGACGCCGCGCACCAGGCCCGAGAAGCGCGGGAAGGTCTTGAACTGCGTCCACTGGTTGTACGCCGTCCGGACCGGCACCGCGATGTCGACGGTCTCCTCGACGTGCCGCCTGCGCAGCGGCCGGCGGCGCGTGACGCCGTCTCCGTCCGTACGCATCCCCGGCTTGTCGGGTACGGCCCGCTGGGTGTCGTCTTCGTGCGTCATCGTGGAATCTCCTCCGGTGAGGGTGCCGGGCGGGCGGGTACTCGGCGTCACCCCCTGTGTCGTGACTCCTGTTCCGGTTCCCGCATCGCGCGTTTCGAGTCACCCGGAACCACCCGTGTCCCGCGCGGTCTGCGACACCCCCTGGCGATGTGTCTCACCGGGCCGCCAGGCACATGGCTGAAAGGGGTCGGGTGGGGCAGCGGGTGACAAGCGACGGCCGTGCGCTGATTGAAACCGTTCAATCGACGTCCGGGTATGCGGCTGTGAGGAATCACCGCCTGCGCCCCTCGGCTCGGACTCAGGGGACTCACGCATGAACACCCTTACCGACATGGGCACTTCCGGGCCTCATTCTTCACGCCTTTTTACGCGCGCCCCTCATTGACCGCTCGCGCCCGCGCCTCTACGGTGGCCACGCTCACCCCATGTGAAACGATTCAATCCTACCGTGCGAGGTGGCGTAGTGATCAGTCGCAGAAACGTCCTGGCGAGCACGGCGGCCGCGGTGGCCGCCGCGGCCGGAGCCGTGCCGGCCCAGGCCGCGCCCCCCACCACCGCCCGAGCGGGCGGCCGGTCCGCACCCGTGAAGATCACCGCCCCCACCGTCGAGTACGCCCGGCATCCTCTGGGCCTCGACGAACCCCGCCCGCGGTTCAGCTGGCCTCTGGTTTCGGACGAGCCGGGGCTCCGGCAGAGCGCCTACCAGCTGCGGGTGGCCACCAGTGCCGCCGCCCTGACCCACCCGGACGTCTGGGACAGCGGCCGGGTGGCGTCGGACGAGTCGGCCCTCGTCCCGTACGGGGGCCCTGAACTACGGCCGAGGACGCGGTACTTCTGGACCGTGCGGGTCTGGGACGGCCGGGGCAGGGCCTCCGGGTGGAGCGAACCGGACTGGTGGGAGACCGGCCTGCTCGGTACCGATCAGTGGTCCGCACGGTGGATCTCCGCCCCCGCGGAGCTGACCGACGCACCGTCCTTCGAGGGCGGCCACTGGATCTGGTTCCCCGAGGGCGACCCGGCGAGCAGCGCCCCGGCCGCCACCCGCTGGTTCCGCCGCACCGCGGACCTGCCCGAGGCCGTCACCTCGGCCACACTGGTGATCACCGCGGACAACGCCTACGCGGCGTACGTCAACGGCCGCGAGGTGGCCCGCACCGACCTGGCGACGGACAACCAGGACTGGCGCAAGCCCGCCGTCGTGGACGTCGTCGACCAGGTGAGGTCCGGCGGCAACGTGATCGCGGTCGAGGCGGTCAACGGCACCGAAGGACCCGCCGGCCTGCTCGCCGTCCTCGTCGTCCGCACGGCCTCCGGCGAGCGGCGCATCGTGACGGACGCCGCCTGGAAGGTCACCGACCAGGAGCCCGCCGGGGACTGGCGCGGCGCGGGTTTCGACGACACGGCCTGGGCTGCCGCCCGCGAGGCGGCACCCTGGGGAGACGGCCCGTGGGGGACGGTCACGCCCGTCACGCACGCCGTCACCCGGCTGCGCCGTGAGTTCTCGCTGAGGCGCGGGAGGGTGCGGCGGGCGAGGCTGTACGTCACCGCGCTCGGCCTGTACGAGGCGCACCTCAACGGGGCCCGGGTCGGCCGCGACCAACTCGCCCCCGGGTGGACGGACTACCGCACGCGCGTGCAGTACCAGACGTACGACGTCACGGAGTTGGTCCGTAGCGGCGGCAACGCCCTCGGGGTCCATCTCGCACCGGGCTGGTACGCGGGCAACGTCGGCATGTTCGGCCCGCACCAGTACGGTGAACATCCTGCGCTGCTGGCCCAGTTGGAGGTCGACTACGCCGACGGGACCACGCAGCGCGTCACGTCCGACACGGACTGGTCCGCCGCGACGGGGCCGATCGTCGCGGCCGACCTGCTGGACGGCGAGACGTACGACGCCCGCAAGGAGACTCCCGGCTGGACCTCACCGGGCTTCGACGACGGGGAGTGGGCGCGCGCCGGTGAGGCGGACGGCGAACTCCCCGAGCGTGTCGTCTCCCAGGCCGACGCCCCGGTACGGGTGACGCAGGAACTGACGCCGGTCGGTGTCACCGAGCCCCGGCCCGGCGTGTTCGTCTTCGACCTGGGCCGCAACATGGTCGGTTCCGTACGGCTACGCGTCAAGGGCGAGGCGGGCACCGTGGTGCGCCTGCGGCACGCCGAGGTACTCGACGCGGACGGCACCGTCTACACGGCGAACCTCCGCACCGCGAAGGCGACCGACACGTACGTCCTCAAGGGCGGCGGCACCGAGACGTTCGAACCCCGCTTCACCTTCCACGGCTTCCGCTACGTCGAGGTCACCGGCTTCCCCGGCACCCCGACCGCGCGAGCGGTCACCGGACGCGTCATGCACACCGACGCGTCGGCCACGCTCACCTTCGAGACCGACTCGCCGATGCTCGACCAGCTGCACAGCAACATCACCTGGGGGCAGCGGGGGAACTTCCTCTCCGTCCCGACCGACACCCCGGCCCGGGACGAACGTCTCGGCTGGACCGGCGACATCAACGTGTTCGCGCCCACCGCCGCCTACACCATGGAGTCGGCGCGCTTCCTGACGAAGTGGCTGACGGACCTGCGCGACGCGCAGACGGCGGAAGGCTCCTTCACGCACGTGGCACCCGACGTCGGGCGCCTCGGCGACGGAGCCGCCGGCTGGGGCGACGCCGGCGTCACCGTCCCGTGGGCCCTCTACCAGGCGTACGGGGACCTGCGCGTCGTCGAGGACGCCTGGCTGTCCGTGGTGGCCTGGCTGGGCTACCTGGAGAAGCACAGCGACGGCCTGCTGCGGCCGGCGGACGGGTTCGGCGACTGGCTGAACGTCGACGACGAGACACCGAAGGACGTCATCGCCACCGCCTACTTCGCACACGTCGCGGACCTCGCGGCGCGGATGGCACGCGAGCTCGGCCGGGACCCGGCGCCCTACGACGACCTGTTCGGGCGGGTGCGGGAAGCGTTCCGGCGGGCGTACGTCGACGCCGCGGGCAGGGTGAAGGGCGACACGCAGACCGCGTACGTCCTCGCCCTGTCCATGCGGCTGGTGCCGGAGGCGTTGCGGGGCCCGGCGGCCGACCGCCTCGTGGCCCTCATCGAGGCCCGCGACTGGCACCTGTCGACCGGGTTCCTCGGCACGCCCCGGCTGCTCCCCGTCCTCACCGACACCGGACACACCGACGTGGCCTACCGGCTGCTCACCCGGCGGACCTTCCCGAGCTGGGGCTACCAGATCGACCGGGGCGCGACCACGATGTGGGAGCGCTGGGACTCCCTCCGTCCCGACGGTACCTTCCAGGATCCGGGCATGAACTCCTTCAACCACTACGCCTACGGCTCGGTGGGGGAGTGGATGTACACCCACATCGCGGGCATCTCCCCGGGCCGGCCGGGCTACCGCGAAGTCGTCGTCCGTCCCCGTCCCGGCGGTGGCGTCGACGAGGCCCGGGCGACGCTGAGGTCGGTGCGCGGCCCGATCTCCACGTGGTGGCGGCGCCGGCGCGGCCGCTTCGAGCTGACGTGCTCCGTGCCCGTGAACACCACGGCGCAGGTGTGGGTCCCGGCGTCGGCCACGGACCGGGTCACGCACACGGGCGCGACACCGCTGCGCCATGAGGACGGCTGCCAGGTGTTCCGGGTCGGCTCGGGCATCCACCGGTTCACCGTCTGACCGCTGTCCGGCTGCGCGGGCGGACCGGTCCGCCCGCGGAGTCAGATGGACCCTCGTTCCCGTTGTGCTGCGATCCACCGGGTGCGAACACGTCAGGCCCTGTCTCGAAGCCCGCGTGTGCACCGGGCCGATGGCGCACCGCGACCAGCCGGTCGGTCACCGCTTCGGGGCCGCACCGGAGCAGCCGGGACGCCCCTGACGGAGCGGTGGCATGCGCCGCCGACGAACCTCTGACGCGTGGCATCGGAGGGCCGGCGTGGCCAGGTGCGCACTGTCCTCCGGCGCGGTGAGGGTGCGCAGGAGGCCTTCGACGCCGCCCGGGGAGGTCTCGGCGATGAGGTGAGGATCGACGAGACAGCCGCCGCCGTGGCGCCGTCGCGGAGCATGACGCGATGTCGGCCGGCGTCTTCGTCCGGTGTGCCGGCGGCTTGGGCGAGGAGGCCGGTGAGGGCGTTCAGGCACCACCGCGCAGGTGCGGACCCACCCGGACCCGAGAACCTCACGCGGCTCGTGGAGCTGACGACGCCGTCGCTGGGTGGCCGTGACAGCGAGCGGAGCGTCGCGCCCGAACTGCCGCATGAGGTCGGCCTCGACCAGGCGTGGCCCAGGGGCCTAACGACGTCGCGTGGGAGAGTCCTCCACATTCTTGCTCCCGGGCATCGTCCTACAATTAAGTCTGCAGCCGCCACGAGGGGAGACGCTCGTGAAGACGCCGGCCGAAGGACAGGGGTGCCGGCACCCGCGTGGTGTCCCCGGTGACCGCCGCGGACACTGCTGTCTCCGGCCGCCTGATCCCACCGACTGACCTGGACCAGTGGTCACCGTGCAGCCACTGACCGTACACCCGAACCGCGGCCCCTCCGGGCCGCGGCAACGTCGGCACCGACCAGACGGTCCCGGCCCGGTGGCGCCGGACTGTCACCCGCACGGATTCCCCGATCACCTCATCCATGCGTGGCCGCCACGCCTCGGACTTCGACACCGGACCCTCCCGGGAGCGCGCGTTGCGGGCCCGCAGGACTTCGGTGCCCGCGGTGTGGTGTCCGCATCGGACCCGCCCCTCGGCGTCGACGGTCTCACCCGTCGTCGGTTTCCCGTAGGGCTCGACCCTGTCGCCCCGCCCCTGAGGCGCGCCGACGTCATCAGCGCCTACGAGGCCGCCGGCACACCCACCCTCCTGGAGGCCCTTCGCCACCCCACGTCCCACAGCACCGAAACCGAGGCACCATGAGTTCTCAGGACCGCACCCCCGCCCTCACCGCCGGCGCCCCGGCCAGCGACCCCGCCGGGCCGACCGGCATGCTGGCGACCTGGCTGGCCACCACCACCCTGGATGACATCCCGGAAGCGGTGCGTGAGCGCGCCAAACATCTTCTGCTCGACGGCGTCGCCTGCGCCCTGGTCGGCGCACAACTCCCCGTCTCGCGCGCCGGCGTCGAAGGCGTCACGGCTCTGGACGACGCCGGGGACGCCATGATCATCGGCTGGGGCGGCCGGACGACCAGCGCCCCATCGGCGGCGATGCTCAACTCCAGCTTCATCCAGGGGTTCGAACTCGACGACTACCACCCCGTCGCACCGCTGCACAGCAACTCCCTCATCCTGCCCGCGCTGCTCGCCGCGGTGCCCCGCCTCGGCATCGTCCCGGGCGCCCGCCTCCTGCTCGGCGCGATCCTCGGCTACGAGACCGGGCCGCGGGTCGGGCTGGCCCTGCACGGCGGGGAGATGCTGTCACGCGGCTGGCACTCGGGGCCCGTGTTCGGCACTCACGCGGCGGCCGCGGCGGCCGGCACCCTGTACCGTCTCGACGCCGCCGGCTTCGAGGACGCCCTCGGGATCGCCGGCACCCAGTCCGGCGGGCTGATGGCCGCGCAGTTCGAGTCCATGGTCAAGCGGATGCAGCACGGCTTCGCCGCCCGCAACGGCTTGACCGCCGCGGCGCTCGCCGCATCCGGGTACGTCGGCATCAAGCGCGTCTTCGAGCGCGAGTACGGCGGCTTCCTCTCCACCTTCGGTGAAGGACACAGCCCCGACGCGGACCAGATCGCCGGCACGCTCGGCAGCACCTGGGAGACCGAGCGCATAGCCGTCAAGGCGTACGCGGCCATGGGCGGTCTGCACGCCGCGATCGACGCGGCCGTCGAACTGCGCCACGGACTGCCGGCCCCGGCCGAGGACATCGAGCACATCCGCGTCGACGTGTCCGAAGCCGCGTACCACCACGGCGGATGGCGGGCCGCTCGCCCCCTGGAGCCCATCGGCGCCCAGATGAACCTCGCCTACGCCGCGGCCACCGCGCTCATCGACGGCGCCGCTCTCCTCGACCAGTTCACCGCCGAGCGGATCAATCGCGACGACGTCTGGCGTCTGATCGAACGAACCGAGGTCCGCCACGACCCCGCCTTCGACCGGCTCGCGCGCGACGAGCGGCTGACCACCCGGCTCACACTCACCCTCAAGGACGGCAGCGTCCGCACCATCGAGGTAGCCCACCCGCGCGGCACGGGCGACCGCCACCTGAGCAACACCGACATCGCGACGAAGTACCGCGACCTGACGCGTGCGCTCGTCACCCCGGAGCGGCAGGCCGCGATCGAGCAGGCAGTGCTCGGTATCGATCACCTCGAGGACATCGCCGAACTGACGAACCTGCTGTCACCCGAGGTGCGGGCCGCTCTCGACTGACGCGCCCCCCGCGGCCACCCCCGGCCGGCCGCCGGCCGCCGTGACGCGTGCCGCCGGCGCGGCCACGGCACGCGCCGGGAGCCGTCTCCCCGTACGCCGGTGTCTCATCCCCGCGCCGCACCGCCCACGCCTTCGCCAACCGGTTGAGAAAGGTATCTCACCATGCCCATCACCGCACTCGACCCCACGACCGCCCTGGTCGTCATCGACCTCCAGAACGGTGTGCTGGCGGCGCCAGCCGCTCCGCACGCCACCCCCGACGTGCTGGAGCGCACCGTCACACTGGCGGACGCCTTCCGCGCAAAAGGCCTGCCCGTGGTGCTGGTCCGGGTCACGGCCGCGCCCGACGGTTCGGACCGCACGCCGGGGCGCACGGACGCCGCACCGCACGTCCAGAGCCCGCCGGCGGGCTGGGACCAGGTGTCCGACGCGCTGGCCGGTCACCCGGAGGACATCACCGTCACCAAGCGAAACTGGGGTGCCTTCTACGGCACCGACCTGGACCTGCAGCTGCGGCGGCGGAACGTCACGCAGATCGTGCTGACCGGAGCCGCCACGAGCATCGGAGTGGAGTCGACGGCCCGCGCCGCCCATGAGCACGGTTACCACGTCACGGTCGTCACGGACGCGGTGACGGACGTGGACGCCGACGCCCACCGCAACAGCGTGGGGAAGATCTTTCCCCGCCTGGCTGAGACCGGAACCACGGCAGAGGTTCTGGAGTTCCTCGGCAAGACCGTCGCCGGATGACCGCCTGTCGCTGAGGGGAGGCCACACCCCCGGCGGTGGGCGGGACGCCGCTGGCAGTGCGTCGCGCACGCCCGGCCCCGGCCCGTCCGGAGGACCCCGACCGTATGCGCCCGGGGGACGGCCGCGTCCGGCCGGCGCCATGAGCTGCGGGGGCGAGTGCCACCGGGGCCGTCGCGGCGGAGGCCGCCCGAGGGCGGAGACGTCCGGGCATGCCAAGGGGGGGACCATGACCCCGGCCCGTGCAGCCCCGGGCGGGTGCTCTGAGCTCGTAGCTCTCCCGCCCCGTGGGCCAGGGCGAATCCTCCCCGTTCTGGCCGCTGTTGATCGCCGCGGCCGCCAACGGCCGGGTTCCCTCGGGTGGCCGCCTCCGCCCCTGTGCGAGGCGCACCGCCTTCCGTTCCACGGGGACGGTGCCGGGGCTGACGTGAGGCGTTACCGGCCGGTCGGCCCGGCGGGACGGCACACGGAGCCGACCGCCGCACTGAGCGCCTGCCGGTGGAGCGGGTCCAGGTGTTCGACCGTCGCTCCGGACGCGCCGGCGAGTGCCAGCTGTACCCCGCAGGCGACGGGCTTGTCGCGCACCTGTTCCGTGTTCTTGAGTTCCGCGAGCAGGGCCGTGGTCAACCGGTCGAGCTTGCCGCGGATCGGTCCGAGGTCCGGACGCGTCGTGGGAGCCTCGTCGGGGTGAGCGGTCCAGTGGTCGAACAGTCCGCGCTGCACGATTTTGCTCGCGGTGATCTGGTCACGGAAGAACGCCTCCGCCGCGTCCGCGTCCACCCCGGCGGCCTCGGCCTGCTCTCGGACCGCGTCCAGCACCCGTGCCTCGCGCGCCGGGTCCTCGATGGGCGAGTCCGTACCGAACTTGGAGGCCGCCACGTCGTCACTCACCTGGAGGCGCTCGATGACGAGCCCCGTGAGAGGGCCGAGCTTGCCGAGCGGCTTGGCCACCGCCCCGCTGACGGGCCCGGTGGACGCTCGCGTGTCGGAGGCCGTGGCCTGAGGGGCGGTCAGGGCCGAGGCGGCCAGCAGCAGGCCGAGGGTCGCGGCGTAGCGAGTCGTCCGGTGTCGCGGATTCAATGGATTTCCTGGTCTCGATGTGGGGGGAGGGACGAGGGGCAGGGCCCTCATGCGAGGTGGGGCAGGGGGATGGCTCGGAAGACGTGGGCGGGATCGAAACGGCGCTTCACATCGAGCAGCCGTGCGGTGTTCGACCCGTAGGCGTGTGTGATCTGTGCGGTCTCGTCCGGCCCCAGCAGGTTGGGGTAGCCGCCCGGAAGGGCTTCGGGGCCGAGCGCGTCGGCCACCTTTGCGGCCCAGGCGCGGTGTTCCGTCGCGTGGGTGTCGGCGGGGTCCCACAGGGCGATGATCTCGATCATCAGGTGCGGATCACGGTTGCCGAAGGCGGTGGCCGCCACGGGGACGCGCGTGGCGGCTCCGTGCAGGCTGTGCACCGACACGGCCGAGTAGGCAGAGGTCAGCGTGTCGCCCGCGAGACCGAGCGTGCCGCGCACCGCCGAGGTGAGTGACGGCACGGAACGGGAGCGGATAGCGACGTGCCGCCCGAAGGGGAAGAGCGCGTCGATGCCGACCAGCATGGCGGAGGTGGTGGTCGGTCCCACCTGGGAGACGAGGGGTGGGCCGAGGGCGTCCAGGCGCGCCAGCGCTGCTTCTCCCGCCTTGGCGTCCTCGCCGCTCCACGTGGGTGAGAGGAACAGAGTGGGGCTGCCGTCGGGTCCGGGCAGGACGCCGGACTGCACGGTGAGTTCGTCCGGGCTCTCGGCCAGGACGGCCGAGAGCCCGGCCAGGACGGTCTCGCGCCGGTCCCACGGATACAGCACCTGGCCGGACAGCAGGGTGGGCACACGGTGCAGACGTACCCGCATCGAGGTGACCAGGCCGAAGTTCCCACCGCCACCGCGCAGGGCCCAGAAGAGGTCCGGTTCCCGTTCGGGTCCGGCGGTGACGACCGAACCGTCGGCCAGCACGACGTCGGCGGACAGCAGGTTGTCCAAGGCGAGTCCGAACCTGCCGCTGAGCGGTCCGTACCCCCCGCCGAGGGTCAGGCCGGCCATGCCCACGGACCCTGCCGAGCCGGTCACCGCCGTCAGGCCGAAGGGCTCGGCGGCGGCCACCACATCGGCCGCCGTGGCCCCTCCGGACACCTCGGCCACCTCGGCCACGGGGTCGACCACGACCCGGCGTATCCCCGAGAGGTCGATCGTGAGGCCGCCGTCGCTCAGTGACCTTCCGGCCCAGTCATGACCGCCGCCGCGCACCGTCAACGGCACCTCGTGCGTCCGCGCGGCCCGTACGGCCGCCTGGGCGTCCGCCGGGTCGGCGCACCGGACGAGGACGCCGGGGCGGGCGGACACGGCGCCGTTCCAGATACTCCGGCCCGCGTCGTAGTCCAGCCCCGTGGTGACCACCCGTTCCGGCCGCACGGTCCGTCGCAGGGTGTCTGTGAGGCGGGCGACACGCTCGCTGTCGATGGGGGGCATATGACCTCTTCCTTTGCTGCCGAGCATGGGCGGCCGGACTCCCACCGCCGGCCTGCGCCGGGGGCGGTCCGGCCGGGAGGGCGTCGCACCGATCGGGGCGTGCGGGAACGCGGCCGGTCGATGATCCACACCGGGTCTGACGGGCACTCCGGTTCCCTGTCGGCTGGGGGAGGTGGGTGGTCGCCCCGGAGCAGGTGGGCGCCGCGGTTTTTGAGGCCCCCGCATCTCGACCGCCGCCGCGACAGGGGGTTTCGTCGCTGATGCCGACGCGTATGCCGCCGTACGGTCGCCCTCCTTCAAGGGGAACGAACGTTCCGTCTTGGTCATCATCACAAGACCGGTTCCCGACTGTCAAGACAGAACGTTCTCCCGCGAGCCGTGGCGGGATTCCGGATCTGTCACCACTGCCCGAGCGCAACCCATCTCCGGCTGGTGCGGCTGATCACGACGGTGCTGCGAAGGTGAGTGAGGCGCGGACGGGACGCCGCCCTGTCGTGGAGCCGGAACTGGACGACGGTTCCCGTCCGTTTCGGGACAGGCGCTGTCGGCCGGTGCGTTCGGGTCCGGCAGCCGCAGAGTTCCAGGCACTCGAGCCGCCTTGCCCGTAGCGGGCCTCGATGGTGCCGAGTCGTACCCTGCGGTCGCGGAAATGCCGGCCTGGTCGTGAACGTGGCGTGCGGCGCGAGGCGCAGACCTGTGGCGCCGGTCATGTGCCGGCCCTGTGCCCTCCCTCGGGCTGACCCGGCAACCCGGTGATGGCCAAGTCCGCCTGGATGGCGGCCCGGAGAGCGATGGTCCCGAAGGACCTCGTCGTTCGCACACGGTTCATCGGCGGGCGCCCGTATTACAGCCAACTGGTAGATCATTCAAGTGCTTACATTTCCGATCCCAGGGTGGTCGGATGCAGTCGATCATTGACTCTGGAGGAAATGTTTTGCTTCCCTACACCCGAAGAGCCGCGGCCTCGATGGCCGCCGCTCTGCTCGCCGCCTCGATCGCTCCCGCAGCAGCGCACGAGGCAACTCCCGCTCCCGCCGGACAGGTTGCCTCGGCTGCGCAGGTTGCGTCGGCCCAGCGGAATGCCGCGCCGCGCAAGCCGGTCGCGGTGACGCTGATCACCGGAGACAAGGTGACGGTCACTCAGGGACCGGACGGCGCGGTGTCGGTCGACGACATCGCGCGCGTGCCGGGAGCGCGGGGAGCGGTACGGGTCGTCGTCGAGCACGGCGACACCTACGTGTACCCCGACGCCGCCATGCCCCACATCGCGACCGGCCGGCTCGACAAACAGCTCTTCAACATCACTCAGCTGATGGCCCAGGGATACGACGACGCCCACGCGGGCGCGCTCCCGTTGATCGTCACCCACTCCGCGGGCCCGTCCGCCGCCCGGCGTGACACCGTCGAGGAGTCCCGCTCCGCCGCCTCACTGCCCGGTGTGGAGAAGACCCTCGGCCTTCCGTCCGTCAACGGTGAGGCTGTGGAGGCCCGTCGCTCGACGGCCTCCGCCTTCTGGTCCGCGCTGACCGGAAGCGGCGGGCATGACGTGTCGGCGAACCGGACCACCAACGGCCCCGGCGACGGGACGAGCCCTTCCTTCACCGCCGACATCGACCAGGTGTGGCTCGACGGCAAGGCCGAGGCGGACCTCGCGGAGTCGGCGGCCCAGACCGGCGTCCCCAGGGCCCGGGAAGCGGGCGGCACGGGCGCGGGTGTCCGCGTCGCGGTGCTGGACTCCGGGGTTGACACCACGCATCCGGATCTCGCCGACCGCATCGTGGCGTCACGCAGCTTCATCGAGGGCGAGGGTGTCACCGACCGCAACGGGCACGGGACGCACACCGCCTCCACCGTCGTCGGGACGGGAGCCGCCTCCGAGGGCAAGGAAGCGGGTGTCGCCCCGGCCGCCGACCTCGTCGTGGGCAAGGTGCTGGGCGACAGCGGGTCCGGCCAGATCTCGGGGATCATCGCCGGTATGGAGTGGGCGGCGCGGACCGAGCACGCCAAGGTGATCAACATGAGCCTGGGCACAGCGGCGTGGCACACCCAGGACGACCCACTGAGCCAGGCGGTCAACCGACTCAGCGCGGAGACGGGCGCACTCTTCGTCGTCGCCGCGGGCAACAGCGGCAACAGTCCCTACAGCGTCAGCGCCCCCGGAACGGCGGACGCCGCTCTCACCGTCGGCGCGGTGGACGCCTCCGACCACCTCGCGGAATTCTCCAGCGCCGGGCCGCGAATGACCGACGACGGGCTCAAGCCCGACCTCACCGCGCCCGGGGTGGACGTACTGGCCGCGCGTTCGCAGCAGATGAGCGGGGGAGAGGGCTACTACCGCCGGGAGAGCGGCACTTCCATGGCGGCGCCGCACGTCGCCGGCGCGGCGGTGCTCCTGGCCCAGAAGCACCCGACGTGGACGGGGCCGCGGATCAAGGACGCCCTGATGGGCACCAGCGTCCTCACTCCCGGCTACAGCCCCTACCAGGCCGGCACCGGCCGGCTGGACGCGGGCACCGCCTATGTGCAGGACGAGGTCGTCGCGAGCGGCTCCGTCGACGCGGGACTCGTTCCCTGGTCGAAGGACCGGGAGCCGAAGACGGTCAAGCGGCGGATCACCTACACCAACACCACCGACCGGCCCGTCACCCTGGACCTCACGCAGGACCGCGGGGACACGCCCGCAGGAGTCTTCACCCTCGCGACCGACCGCGTCACGGTCCCGGCGCGGGGCACCTCGGCCGTCGCGCTCGCGGTGGATCCGCGAAAGCTGACACCCGGCCAGTACGCCGCCCAGGTCACCGCGCGTTTCGCGGGAGGCGCCGTGCACACCGCCGTGGGCGTGGCCGTCGAGTCCGAGAAGCACACGCTGACGGTCCACCTGAAGGACCGTTCGGGCGAGCCGGTCAGCGGGGAGGTCGAGATCACCGGAGCCGACGGCACGTCCACCCTCATGTGGGTCGAGGACGGCACCCTCACCAGCCGCTGGGCGCCCGGCTCCTACACCATCGTCTCCGCCCTGGACGTGGAGGGACGCAACGGCCCGCGCTCGCTCGGCTACGCGATACTCACCCTGCCCGAACTCGATCTGACGTCGGACACGACCGTCGACCTGGACGGCTCACGGCTGCGCGAGGTCAAGGTGGCGACGCCGAAACCCACGTCCGTCACCCACAGCAGGATCGACGTCTTCCGCTCCTTCACCTCCGACCGGCCCACCCCCGACGACCAGCGGGCCCTGCACGAGATCTTCATGCCCCCGCCCGCCTACGACAGCATCTGGGCCCTCCCGACCAAGGCCAAGGCGACCAAGGGCAGTTTCGTCTTCACCACCCGGATCCGTGCCAAGCAGACGCCGTTGAAGATCACCTACGGTCGGCACGACCTCGACGACACGCTGCTGGTGCAGCCCGGGTCCGCGACGTTCGGCGACGGCAGCACGCGCTTGGACGCGGTCTACGCCGGTGACGGCGCACCGGGTGAGTACGCCGGACTGTCGGCCCGGGGCAAGGCCGTGATCGTCCGCGGCAACGGCAGCGTGACCCCGGCGGAACAGGCGGCAGCGGCCGGCGCGGCGTCGGCGGCGGCACTCCTCGTGGTCGGCGACGGGTACGGCCGCGAGAGCAGCTGGTACGGCGAACCGGACGGGAAGACGACCGGCCCCGTGCCGGTCGCCACGATCAGCCAGGACGACGGCGAGGAACTGATCAGGACGGTCAAGGCCGCGGGGAAGAAGCGGACCAAGCTGACGGTCGAAGCACACTCCACGCCCGAGTACCTGTACGACCTGGCCGACTATCACCAGGGCGGAGTCCCCGCCGACCCGTCCGCCGCGACGGACCCCGGCAGCCTGGCGCGCATCGAGAACACCTTCGCGCCGCCGCCCGGCAAGCAGATCATCGAGAGCCGTGAGGACAGCCCGTCCTACGAGCGCATGCCCGCCGCCTACCCCTACGCGGTCTTCGGGGCGACGCGCGTTCCCCCGTTCCCGAAGGAGCCGGTCGCCCCGGGCCACCGTACCGACTGGGTATCCGCCGGCAACGATGTCAGATGGCAGCAGTACGGGTCGATCGACGGTTGGTCGACCTTCACCGACATCACCGGCTACCGGCCGCGCACTGTGCAGAGCGAACACTGGTTCGGCCCGATCACGCGGCCGCGCATGCTCACCTTCGAGGTCCCGCACCGGGTCGACAACGCGATGGGCGGGCAGATCGCGGCCTTCGGCGACGGAGGATCCGCGCACAGCGGTGACACGCGGTGGATGTCCCGGAGCTTCGCGCTCTACCAGGGCGACAGACTGCTGACGCAGAACGGGCCGCGCCCCGACTTCGGTGTGGGCGACCTCTCCCCGCAGCGGCTGCCGTACCGACTGGTCACCACCACGAAGAGCAACGCCGAGCTCACTCCGTACTCCACCACCACGCACACCGAGTGGACCTTCATGTCCGGCCAGGCCGAGAACGAGGCCATCCCGCTGGCCCAGTTGGACTACGACACGGATCTGGACCTGGCCGGGCGGGCGAAACGCTCGTCGGTCCTCTCGGTGAAGCCCGCTGTCGTCGGCAGCGACGCCGCCGAGGACGCCGTCACCTCGGTCGCACTGGAGGTCTCCTACGACGACGGCGCGACGTGGCGGCCGCAGGTCCTGAAGAAGGCGGACGGCGCCTGGCAGACCCGGCTCCACGCGCCCGTCCGGTCCGACTACGTGTCCCTCCGGGTCACCGTCAGACAACGCAACGGCGGCGGTGTCACGCAGACCATCAGCCGGGCCTTCGGGCTGAAGTAGCAGCTGCAGTGGCCGGAGCCCGAGGTGCCGGGCTTCGGCCACTGCAGCTCAGGGCGACGCACCTCGGCCCTTTCACGGAGCGAAATCCGACGTTGATGCGCGACCGAGTGGCCTGGTCCTGCACTCCAGGCGGCCGACGGTCTCGTGAACCGCAGGAACCGACAGCGGCCCGGCTGCGACCGGGCCGCTGTGCTGTTTCCGCTCGATCGTTGTCGTGAACCTTCTCGTCGACCGTGCCGGTGACCTCCACGACCTGCGTCAAGAGGGCGAAGAAGTGATCGCGGGCGAATCGAGCATCGCCTTGAGGATGCGCTGCAGTTCGACGCGGTCCTGGGGGGTGATCCTCGCCAGCCTGCGGTCGTACTCCGCCGCGAGGGCCGCGAGTGCCCGATCGCGTGCTTTCGTGCCCTCGTCGGTCAGAACGAGCCGGTGACGCCGCAGGTCCGCCTCGTCGATCTCGCGGCGGATGAAGCCCTTGGCGGCGAGGTTACGGACGTAGACCGTCACGCTCGCCTTGGGCAGCAACAGCGCGGTCGCGATCTCGGCCGGGTACGGCGATGCCTCCACCTCGGTCAGGACGAAGAACTCCTTCGTCTCCAGCCCGAGCTTGGCCAGCTCCTCCGTGCAGGCATCCATCACGACTGCCAGCAGCCGCTGATTCAGCGTCCACAGCTGCGCCCCGTCGACCGGCATGAGGTCCTCCGTTCCACATGATACAGTTTCGTACTAGTTCCACTTCGTACAAGATGTTTCTTGTACTGGACTTCTATGGAACAACGATCTCATGAAGGAAGCCGGCCATGCTCCAGCACCTCACCATTCCGCGCGGCCCCATCAACCTGGCCGCCGACCTCCACCTGCCCGACAACGCCGACGGCCGCGCACCGCTGCCCGCCGTGGTGCTCTCCACACCAGGCAGCAGCGTGAAGGAGCAGATCGGCGCCAACTACGCCTCCCGTCTCGCCGCCCGCGGCATCGCGGCGCTCGTCCTCGACCCCGCCCATCAGGGCCGGAGCGAGGGCGAGCCCCGCGACCTCGAAGACCCTTACCGGCGAGGTGAGGACATCTCCTACGCCATCGACGGGCTCACCACGGCCGTCGGCATCGACCCGCAACGCATCGGCGTCCTAGGTATCTGCGCAGGTGGGGGCTATGCCGTGCACACGGCCCGCACGGACCATCGCATCAAAGCGGTCGGCACGGTCGTCCCCGTCAACATCGGCGCCGCGTTCCGCGGTTTCTCCCCCGACGGCCCGGCGGCGGCACTCGACGGCCTCGCCGACGCGCGTACCGCAGAGGCCCGCTCGGGCGAGACGACCCGGGTGAACTGGCTGCCCGACACCCTGGAGGACGCCACGGCAGCGGGCCTGACCGACATCGACACCCTTCAGGCCGTCACCTACTACCGCACCGAGCGCGGCGGCGCCGAACACTCCACGAACCGGCGTCTGCTGCGCAGTGACTCCCTCCTGCTGGGCTATGACGCCTTCCACCTGGCCGATCAGCTCATGACCCAGCCGCTCCAGGTCGTCCTCGCCGGACGCGTCGGCAACACCGGCTCCTATGACATGGGCATGCAACTGTGGAAGACGGCCTCCCGTCCCGTCGACCTCATGGTGATCGACGGCGCCGGCCACTACGAGATGTACGACGAACCCGCGTACGTCGACGCTGCCGTCGAACGACTCGCCGGCTTCTATGCGAACCACCTGTAAGACGCCCGAAGAGGCACACCGTCCGTCTCGTCGCTGACGCCGTGAGCGTCGTACGCGGCCTCGACGTCCGTCGGCGCTCTCGGGTCGACCGGCGTACCCGGCAGGTCTCGCCCCAGCGGCGGCGTGCGGGGTGGGGAACTTCGTGACAACGCCCGAAATCGATCAGAATCAATCAGGGTCGACCAGGTAAAGATCTGCTCATGATCCAACAGGGCCCTTCGCGACGGCTGTTTCGCCTGTAACGATCACTCCGCTGCAACCCGCACTCGGAGGCATCACCGCCTCCAGCACCCGCATCGGCGGCCGTCACCATCCGTGGACAGCCGAACAGAAGGACCCGGAATTGAGTTCCTCCAGCAACAGGACTGTGTCCCCACAAGGTTCACACCGCCCCGGACGCCGCCTGGCCGCGACCGTGGTGATCACCACCGCGGCCCTGGCGGTTTCCGTGCTGCCCGCCTCCGCCGGTGCCGCGTCCCCTGGCGACACATCGGGGCAACCCCGGTGGGTGGGAGCGCTCCCTCAGGTCGACGCGACGGCCCGGCCAGGGGCCAGGGCCGTCCCCCTGTCGCCCGCCCGACGCCGGCAGTTGCTCGGCCAGGCGGCCGACACGGCGCCGGACACGGCCCGTTCACTGGGCCTCGGCAGTCACGAGACACTGATCCCGAAGAACGTCGTCGAAGACGCCGACGGGACGGTGCACACCCGCTACGACCGCACGTACGCCGGACTGCCCGTGCTAGGTGGCGACCTGGTGGTCCATCAGCAGGGCGGGTCCCTGACCGTCACCTATGCCGCCCAGGGCGAGTTGACCTTGGGGACGACCACGGCCGAGGTGCCCGCGGCCACGGCGAGGAAGTCGGCCCTGAGCAAGGCCTCGGCGGAGGGCACCCGCGAGGCGGACGCGCACGACGCCCCCCGCCGGGTCGTCTGGATGATGGACGGCCGCCCGAAGCTGGCCTGGGAGACGGTCGTCACCGGCGTGCAGCAGGACGGCTCTCCCAGCGAGCGCCATGTGGTGACTGACGCCGCGAGCGGTACCGTCCTGGAAAGCGCCGAACACGTGAAGTCGGCCCAGGGCAACAGCCTCCACAGCGGGCGCGTCACGATCGGTTCCACTCCTCAGGCGGACGGCACCTACGCCCTGATCGACGCCGAGCGCGGTGGCCACCGCACGCTCGACTCGAGCGTCGACTCACGCGGGGTCCTGGTCACCGACGACGACGACGTGTGGGGCGACGGAACGCCGTCGGACCCCCAGACCGCGGCGGTCGACGCGGCGTACGGCGCGCGGATGACGTGGGACTTCTTCAAGGACCGCTTCGGCCGCAACGGCATAGCCGACGACGGCCGCGGCAGCACCTCCCGGGTGCACTACGAGCAGTCACGAGGGGTGCCTCTCGCCAACGCCAACTGGCAGGACGGCTGTTTCTGCATGAGCTACGGCGACGGCGCGGACGGCCAGCACCCGGTGACGTCCCTGGACATCGCCGCCCACGAGATGACGCACGGAGTCACCTCCGCCACGGCCGGGCTGGGCGACTTCGGTGAATCGCCGGGCCTCAACGAAGCGATCAGCGACATGATGGCTGCCGCCGTCGAGTTCTACGCCGACAACCCCCACGACGTGCCCGACTACATGGTGGCCGAGCTGGACGACCTGCACGGCGACGGCAAGCCCATCCGATACATGGACCGTCCCTCGAAGGCCGGCGTCAGCGCGGTCGGTTACGCGCCCCTGGACTACTGGACGCCGGAAGCCAGGTGGAAGGAAGCGCACATGGTGGCCGGGATAGGTGACCACTTCTTCTACCTGCTCGCCGAGGGCAGCGGGCAGAAGACCATCAACGGTGTGGACTACGACAGCCCGACCTACGACAAGCTGCCCGTCGCGGGCATCGGGCGGAGCGACGCCGCCGAGGTGGTGTACCGCGCCCTCACGGTCTACATGACCAGCACCACCGACTACGCGGGCGCCCGCACCGCGACGCTGCAGGCCGCGGCCGACCTGTACGGCTCCCAGGGCGATGCCTACGAGGCCGTCGCCAACGCCTGGGCGGGCGTCAACGTCGGCAACCGTTTCGTCAACCACATCGCCGCGGACCCGCTGCCGACCGAGCCGGTGGCCACCGGCCAGCCGGTCAGCCGCCGGATCAGGGCGTCCAGCACGCGTCCGGGTCCGCTGACCTACTCCGCCCGAAAGCTGCCTCCGGGCCTGTCGATCGACCGCACCACCGGCCTGATCACCGGCACGCCCCGCAAGGCCGGTGACTACCCGTCCTCCCTCGTTGTCACGGACGCGGCCGGGGACACCCGGACGTTCTCCTTCACCTGGACCGCTCTCGAGTCCGGAGGCCACTTCTTCGTCAACCCCACCAGGTACGTGATCCCCCAGTGGGGGGTGGCCGAGTCCCCGCTGGTCTACAAGGGGAAGCCGGGCAAGGCGCCGAGCGACCTCAAGGTCACGGTCGACCTCGACCACGAGTTCAGCAACGCCATGCTGATCGACCTGATCGCCCCCGACGGCACCGTCGTCCCGGTCAAACCCTGGGGACCCTGGGTGCTCACGCCCGAACTGCACGAGACGTACACGGTCGACGCCTCCGCCGTCACGAAGACCGGTACCTGGACGCTTCGGGTCACCGACGCCACACCGGGGCTGTACGACCTGGACCCGGGTCATCTCCAGCGCTGGAGCCTGACCTTCTGAGGATCCGTGACCTCGCCGGTGTTCGGCGCCGGCGGGCTCACCCTGGATGGCGCCGGAAACCGCACGTCACCCGGTACGGGGTGGCGGCTCCCGGCCTGGGTCCGCTGCTCCGCACGGAGGCCGACTGCTTCAGGCGGCGACCCGGGCGTGAACGTGGCGAGGCTCAGGGCGGGTCCGGGCTGGATCTTCTGCCCCCAGGTGGGCGTCTCGTGGCGGGGGGCGCCCATGCTCACCTCTTCCTTGCGCCGCAGATACAGCGAGCGGGCGAGGTAGTTGCGGATGGAGGCGCCTACGGGCGGCGGCCGCCGTCGGCCGTAGGTCGCGGGGCGCGCGGCACCGTCGGCCCTGTGAAGCACTCTTGAGCGGCGACCAGTTGTGGACGCACGCGGGGTGAGGCCGCCTGCCGGTGTCGATGGGGGAGGGGCGCGTCAACGCTCACCGAACCGTCCCTCGTCGGGGGAGCGGGAAGTACAAGGAACCTCTGCCCGCGTCACCCGGGCTCGGTGCCGGCACCGAGCCCGGGTGAGGGTGTCAGTGGGTGCTGCGGGAAGCGTCCTCGATGATCTTCGTGACGGCGCCGGGGCGGCTGACCATCACCGCGTGGGAGGCGTTGACCTCCTCGGTGTGGGCGTGGGCCCGCTTGGACATGGACCGCTGGAGGTCGGTGGCGATCGCCTTGTCCTGACGGGTGATGAGGCTCCAGGAGGGGATGCTGCGGTAGGCCTCGGTGACGCTGGCGTCGGTCACCGCGTTGGTGTTGGCGGGCCGCTGCGCGGCCGCGAGGTTCGCGGCCGTGGTCCTGTCGACGTCACCGGCGAAGGCCTCCCGGAAGTGGGCCGGGTCGATCGAGACCTCCGTGCCGCCGGGGACGTCGGTGGAGACGAGGGGGAGCGGAGGCGAGGACTTCGCGGCCAGGTCGCCCACCGTCTCGCCCTTGGCGGGGATGAAGCCGGCGATGTAGACGAGAGCCTTGACGTCGGGGTCCGAGGCCGCGGCGTTGGTGATCACGGCACCACCGTAGGAATGGCCGACCAGGACGACCGGGCCGTCGATGGTGGCGAGGTAGCTGGAGACGTACGCGGTGTCGCTGGTCAGTCCCTGCAGAGGGTTGGCGATGGCCCGCACCGGATAGCCGTCCGCGCGCAGGCGCTCCATCACGGATGACCAGCTGGAGGAGTCCGCCCAGGCTCCGTGGACGAGGACCACGGTCGGCTTCGGGAAGGCCGTCCGCTCACCGCTGGACGTTGCTACGGCCGGTGCCGTGGCGGCGCCCAGGAGGGCGAGGGCGCCTGCGGCGAGGGCGACGCGACGTGAGATACGAAGACGCATGACGTGTCCTATCGGTCATAAGGGAACGGCGGGTCGCGACCGGAAGGACCTGACCCGACGCTCGTGTGAGGGAGAACGTTCGGTACACCGATTAGACGCCGCCATCCGTGCGGAGTCAAACCGAACGTTCTCCCTCACGCGGAGGCCGGGTGACGAAACCGCACGGAGTTTGCTGCGGAGCGCGCTGCCGCGACCCGGCGTTCCTCACCACGCTCGAGCCGTGCAGGACGGGAGCGGCGGGGGCCCTCGGCCCGTATCGATGGCGCTGTGGAGGACGGCGGCGTTGTTCGGCGACTTCGCTCGATGTGCGCCGATCTTCCGGTACGGGTGGCGCGGCCACCGCAAGTCGCCCTGCGGGCCCACCGTCGGCCAGGTCGCTGACGGCCGCCGGCCACTTCCGAGAGGTGTCGCGGGCCGAGTTCGCCCGCGTAACCGAAGTGCTCAGCGCACGAGCCTCGCAGGCCCAACGACCGACATCTGCTGGATCGCTGACGTCCGTCGGCGCGGGGGTGACGCGGCCGGTTCCCGAGTCCGGTCGAGACGCCCCCGCACCGACTGTGGGCTGCTCGGCTCCGGTTGTCGTGTCGGCTCGGAAGGCTCAGCCGACTTCGATCACGATCTTGCCGAACAACCCGCCGGAGGTCTGGGCCGTGTACGCGGCTGGAGCGTCGCGGAAGTCGATCCGGCGGTCGATCACCGGGTGGATGTCCTGGGTCTCCACATACCGCACAAGATCGCGGTGCATGGCCTCGCTGCCGACTGCGACGCCGCGGAGGCGAGCCTGCTTGCCGAGCAGGGCGTATCCGTCCAGCGGGCCCCCAGCCGCATCGAACAGGCCGAGGGTGGCGATCTCACCGCCCGGCGCGAGGGCGGCCAGTGCCTGGGGCAGGATGGACACGCCGACGCTGTCGACCACCTTGTCCACGCCTCCGGACAGCGCGAAGACCGCGTCGCCCCAGTCCTGTCCGGTCCGGCCGTCGACGTAACCGGCAGCGCCGAGGCGAACCAGGGCCTCACCCGCGGCGTTGTTCCGCACACTCGCGTAGACCTGGGCGCCGGCCGCGCGAGCGAACTGCAGGGTGGCGAGCGCGACGCCGCCGCTGCCGATCACCAGTACGGTGCTGTCAGCAGTGATCGGGTGGTCTCCGTAGAGGGCGTTCCAAGCGGTCAGGGCCGCCACGGGCAGGGTGGCTGCCTCGGTGTGGTCGAGGTTGGCGGGTGCGCGCATGACGCGTCGGGCCGGAAGGACGACGTACTCGGCGAGCACCCCGTCCTCGTGCAACGCGCCCAGTCCCAGGCCCATGGCGGCCGGCGGGGGGCCGTCGCTCCAGTCGAGCACGTGCAGGTCGGTGACGCGGTCACCCACATTCCAGCCCGTGACCTGCGGACCGACGGCGTCTATCTCACCGGCGACGTCCGACAACGGAATAAGATCCTTCCCCGGCAGCCGGCCGAAAGGCCCCTTGAGGATCAGGTGGTCGCGGTAGTTCATCGAGATCGCCCGGACGCGCACGCGGACCTCGCCGGGGCCCGGTACGGGAACGGGCGCCTCGTCCAGGACGAGGTCGGCGGCATCGGTCGCGTCCGCCGGCAGTATCCAGCGGTGCATCAACGGCGTGGAGGCTGCGCTGTCGCCGGTGTGAAGGGAAGTCATGGGTTCCTTTCTACGGAGGTCGCGGGCACCGGGCGAGGTCTGGACGAACCTGGTTACGGCAGGACCAGTCAGGGGGTGTCCGTAGGCCGCTACGCTGGAGGAATGCCACGCGACCGCGCCGCGCTCGGAGCGTTTCTGCGCTCCCGCCGGGACCGTCTCACCCCGTCACAGGCCGGCATCGAGCCCTTCCCCGGAGCGAGACGGGTGCCGGGACTGCGCCGGGACGAGCTGGCCGTAGCGGCGGGCGTGAGCCCGGACTACTACAGCCGGCTCGAACAGGGACGCCAGGCGAACGTGTCCGCAGGAGTGCTCGAGGCGCTGGCCCGGGCCCTGCGCCTGGACGAGGTCGAGCGGGCTCACCTCCGTGACCTGGCCGCGCCCACCGCCCCGCACCGGCCGGCGACCTCAGGTACGGTCCAGCGCCCCGATCCTGGGCTGCTGCGGCTCATGCACACCCTCCACCACGTCCCGGTGCTGTTGCTCGGCCATCGCGGCGAGGTTCTTGCCCGCAACGCCTTGCTCCCACAGATCCTGGGCAGCCCACTGGAGCCAGGCGCATCATTCGTCCGCTACATGTTCCAAGAGCCCATCGCCCGTGAGCGGATCGTCAACTGGCCCGACTTCGCCTCAGCCACTGTCGCCACCATGCGCCGTGAGATCGCCCGCCGTCCGCACGACCAGCGTCTCACCGCGCTCGTGGACGAGCTGCGCGCCACCGACCGCGACGTCGCCGGATGGTGGGACGATCACGGGGTCCGCGACTATGCGTCGGTGAGCAAACGTATCCAGCACCCCACCGCCGGGCCGTTGTCCTTCGACATCGAAATCGTCTGCGCGCCCCATGAACCGGATCAGCGTCTTGTCGTCTACACCGCCGAGCCCGACTCTCCGACCGCCCACGTCCTGCCGATGCTGGCCAGTTGGAACGCCGTGTCGCACCGCTGACCGGCCTGACCGGCCGCAATTCCGTGAACCCCTCCGCCCACATCCCCTTGGCGCTCCACATCCCGGCCATGCACCGGAGACGGCCAGTTCACGGCTTTCTGCGGAATCCTTCACACGCGTACTGGGGAGGCGCTGACGAGAACGAGCGGCCCGCAGCGTTCGGTGAGCGTGGCGGTGAAGGCGATGGCCCGCTCAGCGGTCCAGCGGTCGGTGGGACCGGAGACGGCCACCGACGCCACGGGGTGACCTTCTGGACTCAGGACGGGGACCGCGATGCCGCGCAGGCCCGGATGGTTCGCTCCGGTGGAAAGGGCGAACCCCTGGTTTCGGATCGTCGCGAGGCCGTCAAGCATCTCCTGCGTGGTGTCACCCTGCTCCGCGCGGGAGAGCACGGCGCGGTGATCTCGTCAGGTGGCAGGTGGGCCAGAATGGCGCGGCCGCTGGCGCCGCGGTGCAGTGGGGTGGTCGACCCGAGCCGGGCGGTTCGGCGCAGCTCGTAGTCGCTTTCCGCACCGAGGACCAGGACCGCTTCGTCACCGGCCCGAACGTGCAGGGTAGCGGTCTCCCGAGACAGCTCGGCCAGCTCGCGTAGGACCGGACGGGCGGCTGCATAAAGGTCGGCCCGCGGCATCACCGCTGCCGACAGGGCCGTCAGCGCGCTGCCGATGGTGTAGCCGCCCAAGTCGTGGTGTGTCAGGTACGACTCCTCCTGGAGTACGCGCACCAGGCGGTAGGCGGTGGACTTGGTGAGGCCGGCGGAGTCGGCGAGGTTCTGGAGGCTGACGGGCGCACCGGAGGCGGCCACCGCTTCCAGCAGGCGCAGCGCGCGACGGGCGGTGTTCCCGCCCTCGGTCCGTCCTGCCACGACTATCACCTTGTTCTGAAGGATGGAACTTCTGTTCTCAGTATGTGGAACCATAAAGATGTGCTGCCCGTCGGCCGCTGGCACCGGCGTGTCCTTGTCGTGGTGGGCCTGGGCTCCTTCTTCAACTTCTTCGAAGTGGCCCTGGGCAGTCTGCTCATTCCGCTGCTGCCTGAGGGCTGGGCCGCGAGCAGTACGGACAAGTCGCTCCTGATCGGCGCGACCTTCGTGGGCGAACTCGTCGGAGCGCTGCTGCTGTCCGGGCTGGCCGACCGGTACGGCCGGCGCCGCATGTTCCAGATCAACCTGGTCAGCTACGCGGTGCTGTCGGTGGCCGCGGCCTGCGCCCCGGGTGCGACGTCCCTGATCGTGCTGAGGGTCCTGCTCGGTGTCGGCCTGGGCGCCGAACTGGCCTTGGTCGACACGTACTTGACGGAGATGATGCCTGCGGCGCGGCGCGGCCGGATGCTCGCCTCGGCCTACGCGTTCGGGATGCTCGCCGTTCCCGTGGCAGGAGTGCTGGCCGCGAAGCTGCCGTCCTCGATCGCCGGGGTGGACGCTTGGAGGTGGCTGATGACGCTCGCCGGGGCGGGAGCGGTCAGCGTCTGGCTGCTGCGCCGCAGGCTGCCCGAGTCCCCGCGCTGGCTGGCCCTGCACCGCCCCGATCAAGCCCTTGAAGCTGTTGCCCGGATCGAATCGGACGCCAGCCGCGGTCGGACCGGCACCGTGCCAGACCGTCCCGACGACGCCGCTCCGGTCGCTCGCCACGTCGCCGGTCCCACACGGGACGCCCTGCGTTTGTGGGGTCCGGCGTTGCGGCACCGCACCGCCTTGCTGTGCGTGATGGAGACCCTGGGCCCGATCGGATTCTACGGTTTCTCCTCCATCGCCCCGCTGGTCCTGCTGCACAAGGGGTTCACCGTGGTCGAGTCGCTGTCGTACACGGCGCTCACCGCGCTCGGCTACCCACTGGGATGCGTCCTGCTGATGTGGATGGCCGAGCGGATCCAGCGCAGGACTCTCGTGGTGGTCACGTCACTGCTGGTGGCCGCGGCCGGAACGGTGTTCGGGCTGGCCACCAGCGTATGGGTGATCGTGCCCGCGGGGCTGCTGACTTCGCTGGCCGGCGTCGTCAACGCGACCGTTTCGCGGTCGTACGGCGCGGAGCTGATGCCCACCCGCGCTGCTCGGGCCGCGGACGAACGCCGCACCGCTGGAGGGAATCTGACCGGTGCCGGGCTCAGTCGTGCTCGGGCGGTACGAGCAGGCGGCGGAAGTCCGCCTGCCCGCCTGCCCGGTGCGCGGTCAGCAGGCGCAGCGCGCGCGGCACGTCGTTCTGCTCGAAGGCGTTCACGATGCCCTCGTGCTCGTCGAGCACAGCCCGCGCCCGCTCGTGCTCGCCTGCCGCTGCCGCCCGCCGGTAGGACAGGGCGCGGTGCGGTTCGAGGGCTTCCCACAGCTGGGTGACGAAGCGGAGCAGCCACTCGTTGTCGCAGCGGTCGAGCAGGGAGAAGTGAAAACGCCGGTTGGCGGCGATCACGGCCAGCACGTCGGCTGCTTCCGCAGCGGCGGACTGTTCGATCAAAGCGGAGCGCATGGCGGCGACGTCCTGTTCGCGCAGCCGGGCCGCGGCGCACTGCTCGGCCTCGGCCTCCAGCAGCTCGCGGACCCGGAAGATGCCCTGGACGCCGGCCGGGCTGAGTTCGGTGACGGTGTAGCCGCGCTGCGGCACGTAGGTGACGATGCCCTCGCCCGCGAGTGTCTTGAGTGCCTCGCGTACCGGGATGACGCTGAGCCCCAGCTGCTCCGCGGCGGCGCTCTGCCGGATCGGGGCGCCGGGTGCCAGGTCGCCGCGCACGATCGCGTCGCGCAGCTCGACGAGGGCCGCGGCCTCGGCGGTGCGGGGAAGAGAAGTTCGTCTCAGTGCCACTCGACCATCCTAGGCGGGAAGTAGATGTTATAAATTGTAATGAGCCGTTGAGGCGGCTTCTCCTGCCACTACCGCGCATCACTGGAGGTGAGAGCGGTGTCCACATCAGCACCGACACCGACGGCCACTGAAAAGTCCGCCGCCCCGCACCGGCCCACCGATCCCGACGGCCCCACGGGCCGTCTGTCCGAATGGCTGGCCGCCACCACTCTGAACGACATCCCGGCGTCCACGCGCGAGCGCGGCGCCCACCTCATCCTCGACGGCCTGGGCTGCGCCCTCATCGGCGCACAGCTGCCTTGGTCCCGCCGGGCCGTTGACGGCGTCCTGGCCATGGAGGACGCCGGAAGCACCCCGGTGATCGGCTGGGGACGCGACACCAGCGGCCCGGCCGCCGCCGTCCTGAACGGCACGTTCATCCAGGGCTTCGAGCTGGACGACTACTACCCGCGCGCCCCGCTGCACAGCGCCTCGCTGGTGCTGCCCGCCCTGCTGTCCACGGCCGTGGCACGCGACGACGTGCGCGGGGCGGACTTCCTGCGCGCTGCCCTGCTCGGCTTCGAGACCGGACCGCGCGTCGGCCTCGCCCTGCACGGCCCGCAGATGCTCTCGCGCGGCTGGCACTCCGGCTCCGTCTTCGGCACGCACGCCGCGGCGGCCGCCTGTGGTGCGCTGCGCGGCCTGGACGCCGCCGGCTTCGAGGACGCCCTGGGGCTGGCCGCCACCCAGTCCGCCGGACTGATGGCCGCCCAGTACGAGGCGATGTCCAAGCGCATGCACCACGGTCTGGCCGCCCGCAACGGCTTCTACGCCGCAGGTCTGGCGCAGGCCGGATACACCGGCATCAAGCGGGTCTTCGAGCGGCCCTACGGCGGCTTCCTGTCCACCTTCGGCGAGGGCCACGATCCGGACGCCACCCAGATCACCAAGGACCTGGGCTCCACCTGGCACACCGAGGCCATCACCGTGAAGATCCACGCGGCAATGGGCGGACTGCACCCGGCCATCGACGCCGCCCTCTCCCTGAGGGCCGAGCACAACCTCGCGGCCGGCGACATCGCGTCCGTCCGCATCCAGGTGCCCGACGCGATCTATCACCACGGCTGGTGGCTGCCCGAGCGCCCGCTGACCACCATCGGCGCGCAGATGAACATCGGCTACGCGGTCGCCGTGGCCCTGCTCGACGGGCAGGTGAGCCCCGCGCAGTTCCATGACGCGTGCATCGACTCCGACGCCGTCTGGCAGCTGATCGAGCGCACCGAGGTGTTCCTGGACGACACCCCGCAGGACCCCGACTGGGCGGATCCCGGCTACAACACCCGCGTGACCCTCACCCTGCGGGGCGGCGAACAGCTCACACGTGCGCTCAACCAGCCGCACGGCGGCCCCGACGACCCGCTGACCAACGCCGAGATCCGCGACAAGTACCGGGCCCTGACCGCCCAGGTCATCGACACCCCCCGCGCCGCCGAGATCGAGCGACTCGTCCTCGACCTGGAGAACACCGACCACCTCGACGATCTCATCGGCCTGCTGGCCGCTCCCGTTCGCGGCGCCCTCGACTAGATCCCGAAGGACTCGTCACCGCACGTGAAGGAACGACGACACCATGACCACCACCCCAGGCACCCGGCTGCGAACCTTGATCGATCAACATCAACTCACCCTGGCACCCGGCGTGTTCGACGGTCTGAGCGCATCTCTCGTCGCTCGTACCGGTTTCAACGCCGCCTACCTGACCGGCGCCGGGGTCGCGGTCGCCGGATTCGGCCTGCCCGACATCGGGCTGCTCACCCAGAGCGAGATGACCGACCGCACCCGCGTCGTCGTGGAAGCACTGGGCGACCTGCCGCTGATCGCCGACGCCGACACCGGATACGGCGCCCCGATGAACGTGGTGCGCACGGTGCGCGCCTACGAACGCGCCGGTGTCGCCGCCATCCAGCTCGAGGACCAGGCGATCCCCAAGAAGTGCGGCCACCTGCCTGACAAGGAACTCATCTCCGCCGACGCCTTCGCGGACAAACTGGACGCCGCCCTGCAGGCCCGCACGGACGCGTTGATCGTCGCCCGGACCGATGCCCGCGGCCCGCTCGGCATCGACGCGGCCATCGAGCGTGCCCACCGCTATGCCGCCGCCGGCGCGGACGTCCTCTTCGTCGAGGCCCCCGAGTCCCTCGAGGAGATCGAGAAGATCGCCGCGTCCATCGAGGCACCCCTGCTCATCAATATGGTCCAGGGCGGACTGACCCCCGACACCGCACCGGAGCGGCTCGCCGCCCTCGGCTACCGGATCGCCATCCACCCCGGCGCACTGCTCGCGCCGTATGTCCAGCACGGACTGGAGGCCCTGGGGCGCCTCGGGGGCACCACGCCCGGGACCACCGTCGGCCCGCAGGGCCTGTTCGAACTCGTCGGCCTGCGCGAGTGGTCCGCGATCGGCGAGCGCTACCGCGACGACGCCAGGGAGGTCTCCTGATGGCCATGACCATGATCGAGAAGATCCTCGCCCGCAAGGCCGGAGTCGAGGAGGTCCGGCCGGGGCAGACAGTGGTGTGCGACGTCGACATGACCGTCATGATCGACCTGCAGTTCGCCACCGGCTGGGTCCAGCCCTTGAAGATCAACGACCCGGACAAGGTCGCGGTCGTCATGGACCACGCGGTGCCCGCGCCGAACGTCCAGGACGCGATCGGCGGCACCCACGCCCGTGCCTTCGCCCGTGACTTCGACATCGAGAAGTTCTACGACGTGGGCCGGCACGGCATCTGTCACCAGGTGATCGCCGAGAACGGGCTAGCCCGACCAGGCGAGATTCTGGCCTGTACCGACTCCCACACCTGCGCGGGCGGCGCCTACAACACCGCCGCCCGGGGCCTGGGGCCGGCCGAGGTGTACTCCATCCTGTGCACCGGAAGGACGTGGTTCCAGGCCGCGCCGACCGTTCGCTACGAGTTCACCGGCACCAAGCCGGACGCCGTGTCCGGCAAGGACATCTTCCTGCACATCGCGGGCACGTACGGGGACGCCACCAACCACAACCTGGAGTACGGCGGCCCCGGCCTCGCCTCGATCCCGATGAACGACCGGCGGACCATCGCCACCCAGGGCGCCGAGATCTCCGCCGACTTCTCCACCTTCCCCATCGACGACCTGGCCCGTGCCTTCCTCGCCGACCACGGTGCCCCGCCGGACAGCTACGTCGCAGCCGACGCCGACCCCGACGCCAGTTACGCGGCCGTGCGTACCGTCGACCTGTCCGCCCTCGAGCCTCACGTCGCCCGGCCCGGCACCGTCAGCGACAACTCGCTGCCGATATCGGCGATCGAGAAGCGGCCGGTCAACCAGTGTTTCATCGGCTCCTGCGCCAACGGTCAGCTCGAGGACCTGCGCATCGCCGCAGAGATCGTGCGCGGACGCCAGGTCGCCCCCGGTGTACGCCTGCTGATCACCCCGGCATCCCAGCAGGTCTACAAGGACGCGCTGCGCGCCGGCTACATCCAGGACCTCGCCGACGCCGGAGCCGTGGTCACCAACTCCACCTGCGGTGCGTGCTTCGGCTACCACATGGGGCTGCTCGCCCCCGGCGAGGTCTGCCTGACCTCCTCCACCCGCAACTTCACCGGCCGCATGGGCAGCCCCGAAGCAGAGATCTACATGGCCTCCCCGGCCACCGTCGCCGCCTCCGCACTCACCGGCCGCGTCACCGACCCGCGAGGGGAGCTGAACTGATGGACACCCAACTCACCGGAAAGGTCTGGGTCGTCGGCGATTCCGTCACCACCGACGCCATGTACCCCGCCTTCGCCATGAAACTGCCCGTTCCCGAGGCCGCACGGCACATCTTCTACGAACTCCGCCCCGGCTGGACCGACCAGGTGGTCCTCGGCGACATCGTCGTCGCGGGCCGTAACTTCGGGCTCGGCTCCTCGCGCCCCGTCGCCGCGCTCTTCCGCGAACTGGGCGTCGCGGCGCTGGTGGCCGAGGAGTTCAACTCCCTTTTCCTGCGCAACTGCATCAACCACGGACTGCCCGCCCTGACGGTCCCCGGAGTGACCTCGGCCTTCACGGACGGCGCCACGATGCGCCTGGACTTCGCCGAAGGGTGGGTCGAGAACCCGGAGCGGGGCGTGCGCCTGACCGGGGCGCTCTGCCGCCGCTGGTGCTCGACATCCTCAAGGCCGGCGGCATCCTGCCCAAGCTGGCCCGCGAGGGCTACGTCCCGATTCCACCCCAGGCAACCCCTTGAGCCCGGTGGCGCGAGCTCGGGAAGACGGTGGAGCACCCTGCCCCACGCGACCAAGTTCTGCGGGGCACCGGTGCAGGCGTCTCCCCGGTCGAGCCCACCGCGGTCCGCGACGCTCTCCTGCTCACCGTCACTCAGGCCACACGACCCGGCGTGCTGCGCACGGTCAACCTGAGAAGGCCGCCGCGGGCGTCGACCGAGCCGTCGCCGGCCCACCCCTCACAGCTGCTCACCCTCTGGAGCCATACCATGCATGACCGCATCGCCCCCGGCGTCACCCGCATCGTCACCAGCAAACGCGACAACGCCTTCCTCGTCGACGGGGACGACGGCTTCACCCTCGTCGATGTCGGCTGGGCAAAGGCACCTGCCGCCCTGCTCGACACCGTTGCCGCCCTGGGTCGCAAGCCCTCGGACATCCGCCGTGTCGTGCTCACCCACGCCCACCCCGACCACGTCCAGGGCGCTGCGGAACTACGCCGCCACACCGGCGCCCAGATCCTCATCCACGCCGCCGACCGACCCTGGCTCGAAGCCGGACGTGTTCCCGCCGAAGGGCGCTGCGGTGCACTGGGCCGCTTCGTCGACCGACTGCCCGCCTTCCACTGGACCCCGGTCGCGGCGGACGGAACGGTTACCGACGGCGAGGTCGTCGACCGCTCGGGCGGGCTGCGGGTCATCCACACCCCGGGGCACTCGCCCGGCCACATCGTGCTGTTCCACGAACCGAGTAGCGCCCTCCTGGTGGGCGACGCGGTGTTCAACCGGGGCAAGCTGGCCCTCGGCCCCGCCGCCCTGGCCGCTGACCCGAACCTCCGTCCGGCCGGTCTCCAGCGTCTGCCCCACCACGTTTCCACCGTTGGGTTCGCCCATGGTGCTCCGCTGAGCAGCGCCCACGTCCCCCAATTCCAGGAGTTCCTCGCCGGCCTGCCACAGCACCACTGACGACCAGTTCCGGCATCGGACGACGACCGACTGGGCGGTTCGTGAGTCGCTGGATGGGTCCGCCGTGGTGCGCCCGTGAGCACGACAACCGAAACCTCGCGTGGCGACGAGACCGACGCCGCGCGCCGTTTCGGGCGTGCGGCCATCACCCAGAAGCGGGCAGATCAGGAAACCGGAGAAGCGCCTGGACGTGCGTCTGGTGGCGCGCACGCACGGGTCACCCACCCTGACCGACGCGGGGCAGTCGCTGCTTCCCCGTGGCCCGGGTGGCAGCCGTGGAAGCGACGCGTCAGGGCTGTCGGCACCGTGTCGGAGTTCCGACAGTCCTTGGGGACATGGAACGCTTCGGCGGAGCTTCCACCGCCGGAGGCCAGGGCCTGCGGGGCCCCGGCACCTTCGCCCTGATGGTGGCGGCTCATACGGACGAGGTGCGGCGCACCCTCGCGGCAGGGACGCGGCCCGGTCGGCTCCTGCGCAGGAGAGGACGCGGCCCGGACGGGCACACCGGCTCCGACGACACCAGCCTGCAGGGCGATTCGGCTGCGGGCCGGGCCGGGGGCGACGAAGACCGTCGCGTAGCGTATCCGCATGACGCATCCATCCCTGCGGATGATTCCCGACGCCGTCGCCCGTTTCGGAGCACGCGTGCACGCGGTCGACGGCGATCGGTGGAACGACGCGACGCCCTGCACCGAGTGGACGGTCCGGGATCTGGTCAACCACCTCGTCGCCGAACACCTGTGGGTGCCGCACCTGCTCGCCGGTGAGACCCTGGCGCAGGTGGGCGACCGCTACGACGGCGATGTGGTCGGCGGGGATCCCGTGCGCGCCTGGGACGAGGCCGCCGGGCGTTCTCTCGCCGCGTGGAAGGCCGCAGACCTGTCCGGCACGGTCCGTTTCTCCTTCGGTGAGGCCCCGCTGACCGTGTACGCGGACCAGATCCTCGTCGACCTGACCGTCCACGAGTGGGACCTGGCGCGCGGCAGCGGCCAGGACGAGGTGCTCGACCCGGTCGCGGTCGACCACAGCCTGGCCTACGCGCGCGCCAACGTGGTGCGCATGGCAGGCCTGGGCATCCTCGCCCCTCCGGTGCCCACCACCAGCACCGACCCGGCCGTCCAGCTCCTGTCCCTGTTGGGGCGAGCCGTCTGACGGTCCCCCGTACGCACCCGTGACCGTCCCGGCGGCGGGGCCGCACGATGGTGGTCTCGGGTGCAGCTGGTTCCGTACCCATTTAGACTAAACGGGTGGTGAACGCCTCGAAGGACCCGAGCGGAGGCGGCCCGATGGCAAAGGTCCTGTTCGTAGTGAGCGGTGCGGCGTACTGGGTGCTGAAGGACGGCACGCGATATGCGACGGGCTACTGGGCAGAAGAGTTTGCCAAACCGTACAAAGCGGTGACGTCCGCCGGGCACGACGTGGTGGTGGCGACACCGGGCGGCGCGATCCCGAGTGTCGACATGATGAGCCTCCGCCCGTCGATGGCGGGTGGTGAGCAGGGGGCTTTGGAACTCGAGGCCGTCATTCGTGACGCCGAGGTGCTGCGTCGCCCGCTGAAGCTTTCGGACGTGCGTCTGGAGGACTACGACGCGGTGTATCTGCCGGGTGGTCATGGCCCCATGTCCGATCTGGCCTTCGACGCGGACGCGGGCCGACTGCTGACCGCTCAACTCGCCTCAGGTGCACCGTTGTTCATCGTGTGCCATGCCCCCGCCGCGATGCTGGCGACCCGGATCCACGGAGTGTCGCCGTTCAAGGGCTACAAGGTCACCGGCTTCTCCGACGAGGAGGAGGAAGGTGTGGGGCTGGCTTCCCGGGCCACCTGGCTGCTGGAGACGGACCTGAAGGAAAAGGTCGGTGTGGAGTACAGCCGCGGGCCCGTGTGGGAGCCGTACATGGTTGAGGACCGGAACCTGGTCACAGGACAGAATCCGGCATCCGCCGAGGTCCTCGCCGAGAGGCTGTTGAAGATCCTCGCCTGAGTGCTCGGAGGGTGGGGGAGGGGCACGCGAACCGCGTGTGGCCGCTCGCCTCGCGACATCGTCGAATCGACCGCCCGGGGTCGCGGCGCCCGCTGCTGTCGGGCGGTGGTCATACCGTCGGCCCGGTCGACGTTGCCGCCCTGTCCGCGCCACCTGCGGAGCCGCACGTGACACTACCTGTGCGATCCGAGACGTATCGTCTTGTCAGATCGCCTCGTGTCCCGTAGTGTCCTGCGCATGGGTTCCCTGTGAGTTGACCGGTGCCGACCGCGTGGAGCAGTGCTCCGCCGTCGCCGCGCCCCGCCGTGCAGACGTCCACCCCGTTCCGGCCCGGGCCGAAGCCCGTTGCGCCAGGAGGGATCTCCATCGTGCACACCCCACAACTCACTCTTCGCCATGTCACCAAGGGCTACCCCGGCCGCACCGTTCTCGACGACGTCTCCTTCACCCTGAAGCCGGGTGAGAAGGCCGGACTGATCGGCGACAACGGCGCGGGCAAGTCCACGCTTCTCAGAATCGCCGCAGGTCAGGAGCGCCCGGACAGCGGAGAAGTGACCGTGGCCGCCGCCGGCGGTGTCGGTTACCTGCCCCAGACTCTCCCCCTGCCCCCGACCGCCACCGTCCAGGACGCCGTCGATCTGGCCCTCGCGGACCTGCGGGCCCTGGAGGCCGAGCTGCACCGGGCCGGGCAGGCGCTCCAGGACGTCGAGGACCCGGCGGCACTCGCCGCGTACGACGCGCTGCTCCGCCGGTACGAGGCCCGGGAGGGCTACGACGCCGACCACCGGGTGGACATCGCGCTGCACCACCTCGGCCTGCCGGCGCTCCGCCGCGATCGCCGGCTCGGCACCCTCTCCGGCGGTGAGCGCTCCCGTCTCGCCCTGTCCGGGGTCCTGGCCGGCCGTCCGGAGCTGCTGCTCCTCGACGAGCCGACCAACGACCTGGACGACCGGGCGGTCGAATGGCTGGAGGCCCAACTGCGGGCCCACCGCGGCACGGTGCTCGCCGTCACCCACGACCGCGTGTTCCTGGAGCGCCTGACCACCACGGTCCTGGAGGCCGAGGCGGGGAAGGTCACCCGCTACGGCGACGGCTACACCGGCTACCGGACGGCGAAAGCGGCGGAGCGCCGCCGCCGGCTGCAGGAGTACGAGGAATGGCGCTCCGAGCTGGCCCGCAACGAGCGGCTGGCCACCGGCCACGCCGCCCGCCTCGGCGTCATCCCGCGCAAGGCGCCGCTGGCCAACTTCGGCCACGGCGGCTTCCGGGCCCGCGGCCGGGCACACGGCGCGATGGCCCGCATCCGCAACGCCCGCGAGCGGGTCGAGCGGCTGACCGCCCACCCCGTCACCCCACCGCCCGACCCGCTGGCCTTCACGCCACGCGTGGCGGTGCCGGGGGAGGGTCCGGGAGGGGACACGGCAAGCGCGGTGGCGGAAGCGCCCGCCGTCCAGCTGTCGGACGTACGCGCGGGTGACCGCCTGCGTCTGGAGTCCCTCACCCTCGGCCGCAACGGCAGGCTCCTCGTCACCGGCCCCAACGGCGCCGGCAAAACCACCCTGTTGAAGCTGCTCGCCGGTGAGCTGCGACCGGACGAGGGCACGGTGCTGGTGCCCGGCAGGGTGGGCCACCTGCGCCAGGACGAGACGCCCTGGCCACCGGACCTGACGGTGACCGAGGCGTTCGGGATGGGGCGCGCGGGCACCGCCGACGAACACGCCGACGCCCTGCTCGCCCTCGGCCTCTTCCGCCCCGTGGAACTCGGCTCGCGCATGGGCGGGTTGTCGTACGGCCAGCGCCGCCGCGTGGATCTGGCGCGCCTGGTCGCGGAACCCGCCGGTCTCCTGCTGCTCGACGAGCCGACGAACCACCTGTCACCGGCGCTGGTCGAGCAACTGGAGGAGGCACTGACCGGCTACCCGGGGGCGATCGTCCTGGTCACCCACGACCGCTCACTCCGGGCACGGTTCCAAGGCGAGCATCTGCAACTGCCGCAGGCAACGGAGGCGCGGGTGGGGTGACAGCCGGTGCCGGGAGGCGCATCACCGCGCTGCCCCCGCACCCGCACTCCCGCGCCGCGATCGAGTCGTCGACGCGCGCCCGCGGGCCGGGCCACCCGGCCTACGAGGCGCCGTCGAGGACCTCCCGCAGCCGACGCGCGAACTCGTCGGGCTTCCCCGGGTAGCCGAACTCCCCGTCGCAGAAGCCACCGTGATGGCTCGGGAACACGGCCACCTTCTGCCCGAGCAGTGCGGCCATCGCGACGGAGGTGCGTGCCGTCAGCAGGTTCGCGGACTCCTCACCCACCGCGATCACCACGCGGGCCGGCGCGGCGGTGATCGCTTCGGCGTCCGGCCGGTAGCCGCTGACCGCCCACGACCGGTCGGACAGCAGCGGATCGTCACGGGAGCCGTCGTCCTCGGTGGGCATGCCGAACGCCGCGGGATCGGCTTCGGGCTGCGCGAAGTACGCGTCCGTGAACTCACCTTGCCACGAGGTCATGGCCACGAACGCGGCCATCCCGGCCCCCCATCCCCGCATTTCGTACGCGTCCCGGACCGCCGCCCGCGCCCGCACGGCCGCGGGGCCGTCCGGGGTGAGGGTGACGAGCGGCGGCTCGTGCGCGACCAGCGTGGTCACGTCCGAGGGATACCTCTCCACCAGCGCGAGCGCGGTGATCGCCCCGCCGCTGCTGGCGAACACCTCGACCGGCCCGGCCCCGAGCGCCTCGATGACGGCGTGCAGGTCCTCGGCCTGTGTCTCCGGCGTGTGGTCGACCCGCCCGTCCTTGCGGACACTGCGGCCGAGGCCGCGCGGGTCGTAGGTGATCACGGTCCGCTCGGGGAAGCGCGCGGCGAGCGCGGCGAAGCCGGAGGCGTCCATGGGCTGCCCGACCATCAGCAAGGGCGGCCGTCCGTCACCGGCCGGCAGCGGCCCCCGCACGTCGTAGACGAGGTCGGCGCCGGCTGTCTCAAGCGTGTGAGTCTTCATGCCCGTGCAGACCGGTCCCGCCGCGCGAACTCATCGGTGCGGCATGCGCCGTTCGACGTCATCAGGCAGCGCGCTGCGAGCTCCTTGGCGGCGGCCTCCCGTCCCGCACCAGGCCGAGCGCGCGGACGGCGAGGGTGTCGAGCGATGACACCCCCCACCCTCGGGGCGAAGGACGGCTGTGACGTCACTGCGTGCGCCCCCTCGGCGGGGCACCACGCACGGTCCGGACGAGTGAGGACGGGGGCGGCGAGGCGCGGGCGCTCGCCGCAACGCACCGCGGCGCGGGCCCGTTCGCTCCGGTGTGCACGGCGCGCAGCGCCCCGCCCTGATCACCCAATGGGCACTCCGTGCGCCCTTTCGGCTGCGAAGGGTGACGGAAATGATGAGTGCGCCAGACAAGGACCAGGCGATCCGCGGCCCCCGTCCACGGACGGGCCGGACCCGCGGCGAAGGAGGCCAGGTGTTGCTTCTCATCTCCCCGGACGGTGTCGAGGAAGCGCTCGACTGCGCCAAGGCGGCGGAGCACCTCGACATCGTCGACGTCAAGAAGCCCGACGAGGGCTCTCTCGGCGCGAACTTCCCCTGGGTCATCAGGGAGATCCGCGAAGCGGTCCCGGAGGACAAGCCGGTGTCCGCGACCGTGGGAGATGTCCCGTACAAGCCCGGCACGGTGGCCCAGGCCGCACTCGGCGCGGTCGTCTCCGGAGCCACTTACATCAAGGTCGGCCTCTACGGATGCACCACCCCTGACCAGGGCATCGAGGTCATGCGCGCCGTCGTACGGGCGGTGAAGGAGCACAACCCGGACGCGCTCGTCGTCGCCTCGGGCTACGCCGACGCCCACCGCGTCGGCTGCGTCAATCCGCTCGCGGTGCCCGACATCGCGGCCCGCTCCGGCGCCGACGCGGCCATGCTGGACACCGCCGTGAAGGACGGGACGCGACTGTTCGACCACGTGTCCCCGGACGTCTGCGCCGAGTTCGTCCGGCTGGCCCACGCGTCCGGCCGGCTCGCCGCCCTCGCCGGCAGCGTCCGCCAGGACGACCTCGCGGAACTGACCCGCATCGGCACGGACATCGTGGGGGTCAGGGGAGCCGTCTGCGAGGGCGGCGACCGCAACGCCGGCAGGATCCAGCCGCACCTGGTGGCCGCCTTCCGGGCGGAGATGGACCGGCACGACCGGGAACAAACCGTCAGCCTTCCCGCCGCGCGCTGACCACCGCCATGCCGAACCCCGACACCGAGCCCGAACGCACCCCCGGACCGGGGGCCGGCCGGTTCGCGGTCGTCGACCCGGCCACCGGGGAAGCGTTCGACGAAGCTCCCGACATGCGGCCGGACGACCTGGACGCCGTGATCGGCCGGGCCCACCGGGCCTGGAGCGGCTGGCGTGCTGACCCCGCCGCGCGCAGCACCGCGCTGCGCGCGGCGGCCGACGCGGTGGAGGCCGCCGGCGACGACCTCGCCCGCCTGCTCACCCGGGAACAGGGAAAGCCCCTGTCCGAGTCGTCCGCGGAGGTCACCCGTACGGCGGCCCGCCTCCGCTACTTCGCGGACCTCACCCCCAGAACCCGGCCGATCGACGACGGCCGGCCGGTCCACAGCGAGGTCCGGTGGCGGTCGCTCGGGCCCGTCGCCGCGATCGTGCCGTGGAACTTCCCCCTCCAACTGGCGGCGGCGAAGTTCGCGCCCGCTCTGGCGGCCGGCAACACGGTGGTCGTCAAACCCTCCCCGTACACCCCGCTGGCCACCAGGATGCTCGGCTCTCTCCTCGCCGCCGTCCTGCCCGAGGACGTCCTGACCGTCGTCACCGGCCGCGAACCCCTCGGCGGTCGTCTCGCCTCCCATCCGGGCATCCGCCATGTCACCTTCACCGGTTCGGTGTCCACCGGGCGGGAGGTCGCCCGGGCGGCGGCGGCCTCCCTCGCCCGGGTCACGCTCGAACTGGGCGGCAACGACGCCGCCGTCCTCCTGGACGACGTCGACGTGGAGGGGATCGCCGACCGGCTGTTCTGGGCGGCGTTCCGCAACTGCGGACAGGTCTGCATGGCGGTCAAACGCCTCTACGTCCCCGCCCGGCTGCACACCGACGTCGTCGAAGCCCTCGCCCAGCGGGCGAAGACCGTCGCCGTCGGCCCCGGCCTCGACCCGGCGACCCAGCTGGGCCCGGTCAACAACGCGGCCCAACTGGCCCGCGTCGAACACCTCACCCAGCAGGCCCTGGCGGACGGCGCCCGGGCCGCGGCCGGCGGCCACCGGCAGGACGGCCCGGGCTACTTCTTCACGCCCACCGTCCTCGCCGACGTGCCACCCGACAGCCCGGTCGTCACCGGGGAGCAGTTCGGACCGGTCCTGCCGGTGCTGCCGTACCGGAACCTCGACGAAGCCGTCGACGCGGCCAACGGCACCGGCTTCGGACTGGGCGGATCCGTGTGGGGCACCGACCTCGACCGGGCCGAGGCGGTGGCCGAGCGGCTCGAATGCGGCACCGCCTGGGTCAACCACCACGCCGAGCTGTCCCTGGCCCAGCCCTTCGCGGGCGTCAAGGACAGCGGCGTCGGCGTCGCGGGCGGGCCGTGGGGGCTGTACGGCAACCTCCAGCCGTTCGTCGTCCACCGCCCGCGGGAGGCGTGACGCATGAGGTTCCAGGCAGCCGTACTGCGGTCCTACGACGCCCCGTTCACGATGGAGGAGGTGGTGCTGCGCACGGAGCCTGCCGTCGGTGAGCTCCTGGTCGAGATCGCGGGCACCGGCATGTGCCGGACCGATCTCGCCGTCCGGCGGTCCGCCGGCCGGAGCCCGGTGCCCGCCGTCCTCGGCCACGAGGGCGCCGGGGTCGTGGTCCGCACGGGGGACGGCCCGGACACGGGGATCGACGTCGGAGACCATGTCGTGCTGAGCTTCGACTCCTGCGGACATTGCCCGACCTGCCGCGGCGCGGCCCCCGCCTACTGCGACTCGTTCGCGTCCCTCAACCTCTTCGGGGGACGCGAGGAGAAACCGGCGCGGCTCACCGACGCCTCCGGCAACGCACTGGCGCCCCGCTGGTTCGGGCAGTCCTCGTTCGCCGAGTACGCCCTCGTCCCGGCCCGCAACGCCGTACGGGTCGATCCCGCGCTGCCGCTCGAACTGCTCGGCCCTCTCGGCTGCGGCTCCCTCACCGGGGCCGGGGCCGTGCTGAACACCTTCGAGGCGGGACCCGGCGACACGCTCGTCGTCCTCGGCGCGGGAGCCGTGGGCCTGACCGCGGTGATGGCGGCCACCGCCGCCGGCGTACTGACCGTGGCCGTCGACCGGCACCCCGAACGGCTCGCGGCGGCCGAGCGGTTCGGCGCGATCGCTCTGCCCGCCGCCTCACCCGGCCTGCCCGAGCGCATCCGGCGACTGACCGACGGCGGCGCCCGGTACGCGCTGGACACCACGGCCTCACCGCCGCTCATCAACCAGGCGCTGCACGCACTGCGTCCCACCGGCAGCCTCGGACTGGTGGCACGCCTCCACACCCCGCTCGCCCTCGAACCGGGCACCCTCGACCGCGGCCGCAGCGTGCGCCACATCTGCGAAGGCGACGCCGTGCCCGCGCTGTTGATCCCGCGGCTGATCTCACTGTGGCGGGCCGGGCGGTTCCCCTTCGACCAGCTGATCCGCACCTACCCCTTGTCCGGCATCAACGAGGCGGAACGCGACTGCGACGCCGGCCGGGTGGTCAAACCCGTCCTGCTCCCGGACAGGGCGAGCGGATGACCGCGGCACCCGCTCACCCGGCCCTCGACCTTTCCACCCCCCATCCCCCCGCCGACGGAGGCAGCATGGCAGGCACGGCACCCCAGCACACGGACGTGGAAGGCGTGGACGGAGGAGTGGGCCTGACCGCACTCCTGGTCGCCGCGTCGCGGGCCGTCGAAACCCACCGTGACGACAGTCTGGCCCAGGACCCCTTCGCCGAACACTTCGTGCGCGCGGCCCCTGCCTGCACGCACTGGCCGGTGCGCATCGAGGAGGTCGCGGACGGGGACGACAACCCGCTGTGGGGGAGGTTCGCCCGCTACTTCGGCCTGCGGACGAGGGTGCTGGACGACTTCGTTCTCGGGTCGGTCGGTGCGGGCCCACGCCAAGTGGTGTTACTGGGCGCCGGGTTGGACACCCGAGCCTTCCGCCTGGACCTGCCGTCCGACTCCGTCGTGTTCGAGATCGACAGGGCGGGGGTGCTGGCGTTCAAGGAACGGGTGCTCACGGACCTGTCGGCGGCTCCGAAGGCGAAGCGCGTCCCCGTGCCGGTCGACCTGCGGGAGGACTGGGCCGGTGCGCTCACCGCGGCCGGGTTCGACCCGGCCGCTCCGAGCGTCTGGCTGGCCGAGGGGCTCCTCTTCTACCTGCCCGGCCCGGCCGAGACGTACCTCGTCGACACGGTGGACCGGCTGGCCGCCGGAGGCAGTGCGCTGGCCTTCGAGGCCAAGCTGGAGAAGGACCTCCTGGCGTACCGGGACAGTGCGACCTACACGGCGACGCGGGACCTCATCGGCATCGACCTGCTCCACCTCTTCGACAAGGGGCCACGGCCCGACTCCGCGGGCGCCCTGTCGGCGAAGGGCTGGTCCACCTCGACGCACACGCCTTTCGAGTTCACCCGCCAGCACGGACGCGGTCCCCTCCCTGAGCCCAACGACGCGCTGGAGGGGAACCGTTGGGTGTTCGCCCACAAACTCGCGCCATGACCCCGGTTTCCGGCCGTCATGCGGGACGGCCGCGGCAACACGCCGGGAATCGCCTTGAACGGTGGCCCCGTGCGGGCGACGCTGACCACACCAGGGGCCCGCCCAGAGGCTCCCGGGACTCGACAGGGGGAATCGGAAGATGCGCAGGACGAGTGCACGACCGCTGACCATGACGGTGATCGCCGCGGCGGTGGGCGTGATGGCCGCCGCGGGCATGACCGCCCCGGCCGCCGCGGCGGAGGCGTCGCAGACCGACCGGACGAACGTGAGTGCCGCGTTCGAGACGGTCACCACCTGGGTGCAGGGCAATGTGCGGATCGGGCCGTCGACGGGGTACCGCATCGCCTACACCGTCGCGGCGAACCAGAACCTCACCGCCGTATGCTGGCTCGAGGGCGGCACGGTCACCGCCAACGGCTACACCCACAACAAGTGGGTGTACCTCTCGGACGACAGGTACATCTGGGGCGGGCTGCTCAAGGGCAACGAGGTGGGCAACGTCAGCTCGCACTGCTGGTGACCCGCCGGCCGCTCCCGCACTCGCGGCGGGAGCGGCCGTCCGCCGCGCGGGGCCGCTCCCGGCAGCACCACCTGTAATGCCTCACGTGTCATCGGGGGTCAGCGCCCCGGTGCGTCCTCGCGCGGCAGCGGGCCGACGTCCGCGTGGCGGCCGGGGCGGAGGGCCGCGTGCCGCTGTCCGGGTCCGGGGCCGCCACGCGCGGCCAGGGCGTCGGCGACGGCACCGGTGACGAACGCGTAGACGGTCTTGTGCAGGATGTCCACCGCGAGTTCCCGGCGGGGCCAGGTCTGCGGCGGCGCGCCGACACCGGTCGCGTTCTCCAGGATCTGGTCGTTGGTGAGGCGGACGACGGTGAACTTGGCGGAGGCGACCGGTCCGCGCAGCCCGGCCTGGGCCATGACCGACCGCAGCACGCCGAGGAGGGCGGCCTGACCGAAGTGCATGGCCCAGTTGACCTTGAGCGGCTGCCTGCCGGGCCGCTCCGGCAGGCAGGTCAGGCGCTGCAGGACGCGGGCCGGCACATGGGAGTCCGGCCGGCCCGTGACGGCCTGCTCCAGCTTCTCGCCGAGCGTCATCACGACGGCACCGGCGGTACCGGCGACCAGCCCCTGCCACAGTGCGTGCTTCATCATGCGGGGGCGGGTACCCGTTCAGCCGACCAGGTCACGCGTCGGCCGACGGAAGTGCCCAGGCGTCGCGCGCCCCGGGCGGGCGGCCCGGTGCGCGGGTGGGGTGAGGGCGGGCCGAGGCCGCGAACGGCGTGGGTGCCCGTGATCCGGTCCGGTCAGACGGCCCGGGCCGTCACCAGTTGGTCGCCCGGGATCCCCGCCCTGTCCGGCGCGTAGTACTCCTTGATGCCGGCGGCCCACGTGGCCACGGTGACGCGGTCGTCGGCGTCCGGGCCGAAGGCGTCGAAGAGGGCGTGGATGTTCGCCTCCTCGAAGCCGATCGCCCTCATCAGCGACACGAACAGGGGGCGCTCGATCAGACCGTCCCCGTCGGGATCGCCGAGTGCGGAGAGGGCCTCGGCGAACTCGGTGATCGTGGGGCCGAAACGCTCGGGGTCGAGCACGAAGGGACGGAACTCCTCCACGGAGATGACGCCGTCGCCGTTGGCGTCCAGTTCCGTGGACAGCGTCGTCCAGTAGCGGCGGAACGCGGCTCGGATGGCGTCCTTCGCGCCGTCGTCCGAAGCAGCTGCCGCTTCCAGGACACGGCCCGTCATCAGGTCGAAGTCGTCGGAGTCGAGGACTCCGTTGCCGTTGGCGTCGAAGAGGGAGAAGACCAGCTCGACCCGCTTGGCGGCCTCATCTCGCATGTGTGTCACCTGTCTTCCACGACCCGACGATGTCGGGCCTGTTCCGTGATCCATGGAACCGTCAGGGACGTGCCGCAGGCTCCGATCTTCGTTATTGGTGCCGGTGGAACCGCCGGATGACCATGTGTGACACGTCCGGCGCCGCACCTGTGACGACCAGGGTGTTCCTACCGATCCCGTTGATCAGCTCATCGGACCTGGTGCCCTCCCCGCGCCCGGACGCCGACGCCTCAGAGGCTCCCCGACCGATAGACGAGCAGCGCGATCTGCACCCGGTTGTTGAGCCCGAGCTTGGTCAGGATGTGGGAGACGTGCGACTTGACCGTGGGGACGCTCATGTAGAGGTCGGCCGCGATCTGCGCGTTGGTCCGGCCGTCGGCGACGGCGAGGGCGACCTCCCGCTCCCGGTCGCCGAGCAGCCCGAGCTGCCGCCGGGCGTCGTCGGCGCCGCCCGGGTCGTGCGCCGGGGGAGGGGCGGGTGAGTCCTGCGCGGGCGGCTGGTGGGCGACGGCGTCGACGAGGTGCCGCAGGGCCTCCGGGGACATCACCGGCTCCCCGGCCGAGGTGCGGCGCACCGCGTCGATGATCGTCTCCGGCCGGGTGTGCTTCAGCAGGAAGCCGGCCGCGCCCGCCCGCAGGGCGCGCAGCACGTAGTCGTCCGTGGTGAACGTCGTCAGCATGAGGATCTCCGGCCGCCCCCCGGGCCTGGCCCGCAGCAGGCGGGTGGCCTCCAGACCGTCCACGGTCGGCATGCGGATGTCCATCAGTACGAGGTCGGGGTCGTACCGCTCGACCAGTTCGACGACCTCATCGCCGTCCTGGGCCTCGCCCACCACCTCGATGTCGCCGGCGGAGGCCAGCATCATCCGCAGCCCGGCCCGTACCAGGGCGTCGTCGTCGACGAGCAGCACCCGGATCATGCGGCCGGCCAGGGGAGACGGGCCAGCAGGTGATGCGTCACGCCGTCGCCGCCGTCGGGGCGCAGTTCGTGACGGAGTTCCCCGCCGGCCAGGGCGGCGCGTTCCGTGAGGCCGACCAGGCCGAGCCCGCTGCCGGGGACGGGGGACGTGGATCCGGGGGTCACGGGGTTGGCCACCTCGATGGTCAGGCCGGCCCCCGGGGCGCCGCGCACGACGAGGCGTACGGGCTGTCCGGGGGCGTGCTTGCGGGCGTTGGTGAGGGCTTCCTGGACGATCCGATAGGCGGTGCGTCCCATGGCGGGCGGGGCGGCGGCCGTGTCGGCGGGCGCGCAGTCGAAGACGAGGTCGATCGCGCTCCCGGCGGTACGCGACTCCTCCACGAGGCGCATCAGGTCGGCGAGGACCGGCTGCGGCGCCGACGACCGGGAGGCGTCGGCCGGGGGAGCGCGCAGCACGCCGAGCAGTTGCTGCAGTTCCTCCAGCGCCTGGTGGGCGCTGTCCCGGATCACGCCCGCGGCCTGCTGGACCTGTTCCGTGGGTGCCCCTGGGTTCACCTGCAGGGCGCCCGCGTGCACGCTCAGCAGGGACAGCCGGTGCGCCAGCGTGTCGTGCATCTCGTGGGCGATCGCCTCGCGTTCGCGCTGCCGGGCATGCTCGGCGCGCAGGGCGGCCTCGGTCCTGGCCTGCTCGGTGCGCTCGCGCAGTCCGCGCAGGAACAGCCCCCAGCCGACGGCCCCGCCCACCAGCACCGCACCGGTCACCACCGTCGACAGGGTGCGCGAGCCGGGCGCGTACACGACGAGGTAGAGGACGCAGGGCAACAGGGCCAGCGAGGTGACGGCGGCGACCGTCCGGACCGGGCGCGTCGCCGCCACGGTGCACAGGGCGACGAGGGCGGCCGGGATCAGCGGCCACACCACCGACAGGAGCACCAGCAGCACGGCGACCGGTACCGGCCAACGGCGCCGCCACCACAGCAGTACGCCGGCCGCCGTCGCGACCAGCAGAGCCGATGCCGCACCGATTTCAAGGGAAGCAGGAAACGAAACAAGACGTCCGAATTCCTGGACAAAGGCAGTCCCCGACGGAAATCGCGGATAAACCGCCAAGTCGTTCGCCTGCGCATAGGACACGGTGACCGAAAGCGCCGCGGCGCCGATCACCGTCAGTAGATCGACGAGCCGGTCACGGCCGTTCCTGCTCATGCTCCTCCATCTCACCCGGCACAGCGTACGACATCGGTGCGCAGGTCAGATTCCCCGGAGGGTACGGGAGCGGGCCACTGAGCCAGATCCCTACTTTGGTATGAGTGCGGCTGAGGATTTCTTGCCGTACTCCTACTTTCGTCACAAGGCGTCGTCGACCAAATGCCGAAGCCGGCGACCGGGGCGCATTTCTAGCGTGGTGGTCACGTAATCACCGAAACGATCAATTCACGTTGGAAAAGAGAATTCCCATGCTTTCGCGTCTGCGTCCCGTGCCGGCCGTCGCCGCCCTCGTCGGCGGACTGCTGGTCCTGTCCGGCGCCTGGCGGCTCGCCACCCGTGCCTGGGCCCACCTGGACGGATGGCTGTTCGGCCGCCTGCCCTACGGATCCGGGCTGGGCCACCTCGCGCTGCTGGTCCTCGGAGGGGCCGTCCTGGCCCTGGCCGTCCGTTCCGCCCGCCACGCCGGCGCCCCGGCCGGCCAGGGACGGTGACGGGCGCACCGTGAAATCGACCAAGACCCGCATTCTGACGGCCGCCGCCGCCCTGCTGATCGCCGCGGCCGTGACGGTCTCCCTGACCGGCTGGTCCACCCTGAGCAACGTGATCAGTCCGGCCGAAGCGCGCGCACAGGCACCGAAGGACGCCGCGGTCGCCGGACCTGTCGACTGCCGCAAGGCCAAGTGCATCGCGCTGACCTTCGACGGCGGACCCAGCAGGCCCACCCCGAAACTCCTGGACGTCCTCAAGAGCGAGAAGGTGCACGCGACCTTCTTCCTCCAGGGGAAGAAGCACACCGACACCTTCCCGGAGACGGTCCGCCGCATGGCCCGCGAGGGGCACGAGATCGCCAACCACACCTGGACCCACAAGAACCTCAAGGAACTCACCGACGAGGAGGTGCGCGCCCAGATGCTCCCCGTCCAGCGGGACATCGAGAAGATCACCGGGCACGCCCCCACCCTGATGCGGCCACCGGGCGGCGCCACCGACGACGACCTCAAGAAGATCATGAAGGACCTGGGGCTCGCCCAGATCCTCTGGAGCGTCACCGCCAAGGACTACGAGACCACGGACACCGCACTGATAGAGAAGCGCGTCCTCGACGGGGCCGCGCGCGACGGCATCATCCTGCTGCACGAACGCTACGCGGGCACCATCCCGGCCGTGCCGGACATCATCCACCGGCTTCGGAAGCGGGGATACACGTTCGTGACGGTCCCCGAGCTCATGGCACCGGCGAAGCCCCGACCGGGCGAGGTGTACCGCCCCTGACCCCTTCCTCACACACCGGTGCCCGAGACGTCCTCGCCCCGCCGCCCGGCCTCAGTCGGGCTGTCGGCCGCACCGGGCGGGCCGGACGTCCCGGCCGGTGCGCGGTAGCGGGCGGCCACCGCCCTCGCGCGGTCGCGCAGCGTCGTGAGGAGCCATTGCGGGGTTCGAACTCGAAGGCACCGCCGTCGCGTGAGGTGACGGCTTCCCCCTGGTCGCCCGGGCCGTCGGACCGGCGCGAGCGACCGGGGAGCCGCGCTCCGGAGCGGGGCGAGCGCTCTGCACCGGTCCCGCATCCGCGGGACCGGTGTTTCGGCGTTCCGGACCCTCACAACCTCCCCGCCCCGGACGACGCGGCGGGGCTCGGACGAGTCTCACTTCACTTTTTGGTGTCAGCCCTGGCTTCACTTTCCGAAGTCTGCTTTCATGGAGCCATGGATGCCATGTCGTTGCCGGCCAACCAGCACTGCTCGATCGCCCGGACCCTCGGCGTGCTGGGCCAGAAGTGGAATCTCCTGCTGCTCCGTGAGGCCTTCCTCGGCCGCACCCGCTTCGCGGAGTTCCAGCGCATCGGCATCCCCAACGCGACCCTCGGCCAGCGCCTGAACGACCTCGTGTGCGCCGGGCTCATGGAGCGCGTGACGTATCAGCAGGAGGGCGAGCGCAGCCGCGAGGAGTACGTCCTCACGGACGCCGGCTGCGACGTTCTGCCGATCCTGGCCGCGCTCAGCGCGTGGGGCGACCGGCACCGCCCGCAGGAGATGGGTCAGGGCGTCGTCTACACGGTCGACGGGGAGCGTCCCGTGCGCCTCGAGTTCCGCGGCCCGGACGGCGAGCCGGTCGACCAGGACGCCGTCTCGATCATCAGGGGACCGGCCTACTACGCCGCCCTCGCCGCCGCCGGCCGGTCGCCCGACCGTGACGGCGGCTGCCGCCCAGTCAGTTAGGAAGCACCATGCCCACCAGTGGCCCCCTCGCCTACGAGGTTTTCATCGCCGACCCGATCCCGCAGAACGTCACGGAGCCCGTCCCCAACGGCGACCGCCGGATGTTCTCCCCGCTGTCCGTCACCCTGATCCACGGGGAACGGGACGCGGTCCTGGTCGACCCGCCGCTGACCTCCGCCCAGGCGGAAGCGGTGGCGGACCGGGTGGAAGCCACCGGCAAGAACCTGACCCACATCGTCGCGACCCACGGCCACGGCGACCACTGGTTCACCGCCGGCCTCCTGGCGGAACGCTTCGGTGCGACGGTCGTCGCCGCCGAGGGCACGATCGCGGAGATGCACCGCAACGTCTCCCTGCGCCCGCAGCTGTGGGACCGGCTCTTCCCCGGTCAGATCCCGGACGCCCCCGTCACCGCCGTCACCGTCCCCGGGAACCGGCTCACCCTCGAAGGGCACGAGCTGCGCATCGTCGAGGTCGGCCACAGCGACACGGACGGGACCGGCGTCCTGCACGTGCCCGACCTCGACCTCGTCGTGGCCGGCGACGTCATCTACAACGGCGTCCACCAGTACCTCGTCGAATCCGCGAACGGCGGCCGCGACGCCTGGCGCAAGGCCATCACCCTCGTCGAGGACCTCCGGCCCCGTCTGATCGTCACAGGCCACAAGAACAGGGAACTCGACGACGACGCCGACCGCGCGATCACCGAGACCCGCCGCTACCTCGACGCCGCCGACGAACTCCTCGCCCGGCACGACGACCCGCTCGGCTTCTTCCACGCCATGCTGGAACGCTTCCCCGACCACCTGAACCCGGGCGCCCTGTGGAGCGGCGCGGTCGCCCTGTACCGGTGACCGTCCACCCGCCGCCGATGACTTCGGGCCGCGAAGCGGGTCAGTACGGACATGACCCGCATCATCGCTGACATCTCGACGTCCCTCGACGGCTACGTGACCGGTCCAGACCCCCTCCCTGACAACGGTCCGGGGCTCGACGGAGCGTGATCCCGGCGACGACGTCGACGCACCTCTTCCACGAGGTACTGCGCTGATCCACGACGGTGCCGGGCCGATATCCCGCTCGGCGCAACTCGTTCCGGTCATCACTTCGAGAATGCCCGTACGCGGTCTCCGCCCGCCCCTACGGTCGACGGCATGAGGGCGGGCACGGAACGCACCAGGCTGGTCATCCTGCGCGGCAACAGCGCATCGGGGAAGTCGTCCGTCGCGGCAGGGCTGCGCGACCGCTTCGGCCGGGGTCTCGCCCTGGTCGCCCAGGACAACCTCCGCCGGGTCGTGCTGCGCGAGCACGACCGCCCCGGCGCCGCCAACATCGGTCTGATCGACCTCACCGCCCGTTACGCGCTCGACGCCGGCTTCCACGTCGTCGTCGAAGGCATCCTCCACGCCGACCGCTACGGCACCATGCTGACCCGGCTGTGCGCCGACCACGGCGGCCCGACCCACGCGTACTACCTGGACGTGCCCTTCCCCGAGACGCTCGCCCGCCACGCCACCAAGCCGATCGCTGACGAGGTGCATGAGGCCCAGTTGCGCGAGTGGTACCGCCCGCGCGATCTGCTGCCCGGCGGCGTCGAGACCGTCATCGACGCCGACAGCACCCTGCGGGAGACCGTCGACCGGATCATGTGCGACACCGGCCTGAACCGCCTGCCCGCCGCGGACTGCTGACGGAGCGTCACCGGAAGCGACGCTCGCTCCAGAGGTGCGTGCCACGCGAGTTCATATCTTCATCACACAACCGCTACAGTTCGTCCTTCAACAAGTATCCCGGGGGACGTCATGACCAATCCGTACACACCGGCGGGCCGCACAGCGCCGAAGTGGGCACGCAAGCGCTACGTGCTGCCCGCGCTCGGCTTCGCCTTCGCCCTCGGCGCCATGGGGGCCGGCGCCGACGACAGCAGCGCGGCCGGCGACGCCAAGCCCGCGGTGGCGAAGGCCCAACCGACGGCGACCGTCACCGCGACGGTGACCGCCGAACCCTCCGTCGACCCGGAACCCGCCCCGACGGTCACGGAGACGGTCACCGAGTCGGTCAAGGTCAAGGTGAAGGTCACCAAAACCGTCACCGCGGAACCCGTGGAGGACGACTACAGCGGCGGCGGAGGAGGCGGGGGCAGCGCCTACTACGAGAACTGCGACGCCGCACGCGCCGCCGGCGCGGCTCCCGTGCACCGCGGCGACCCCGGGTACGGCAGGCACCTGGACCGCGACGGCGACGGCGTCGGCTGCGAGTAGCGGCTGACCGGCCCGGCGCGCTCCTCGCGTCGGCGACGAAGCGTCGCCGCGGGGCGGCGGCGGTGTCCTTCGCCGGCGCGATCCGATCCTCGGCGCGGGCCGCGGAGTACGGCCCGCCGTGTATGGGACCGCCGCTCCGTGGCACTCGTCGTACGCGGCAGGCCCCCGCTTCTCCGCGGCGCGACCACCGCGTGCAGAGACCCGCCGAGTGTGAGGACGGTGCCGAAGTGACCGGGAACAACACCACCGAACCCGGGCGCACGCCGTGAAGCGCGGCAAGCGGTACGCCGTCGCCGCCTCCGGGCAGTGGACCGACGAGGAGGAGGGCCGCCGCAGGCTGCCCGCGGGGGAGGTCCACGCGTGGGAGCCGGGGCGCAACGAAACCGTCTGCGGGCTGTCCCTCAGCCGCTCGCGCCTCGCCCGCTTCTCGCACGTGAGCTGGCCCGACATCATCCCGGAGTCGGGCGGCGCGGCCGACCGCGTGCAGAGGGTGTGCCCGCGCTGCGCCTCGGTGGCCGGACGCCGCGGCAGCGACGCACGCCCACGCTGGGTGCGTGTCCGTCCACGGCCATGAGTACGACGCGGGAGCGGCAGGCAGCCTGATACGGGACCCGGACCAGGCAAGCGCGATACGGGACCCGCGCCAGGCTGCCTGTGGCCGGCTCCGTACTGGCGCGGTTGCCGCCGGTCCCTCAGGCCTCGGTCAGCAGGTCGCCCTCCTCCACGGCTGTCAGCGACAACGTCTTGTAGCCGACCTGCTCGAAGAGTACGACGACGCGGTCCTCCTCCATGCGCATCACCGTGCCCGCACCCCAGTCCGCGTGCTCCACGCGGTCGTTGGGCTCATACGGCCCGTCATGCCCGGCCGGGGGAGCGGCGTCCGCCCGCCCGGTGGCCGTGAGGGTGGGAGCCTGGGCCTGGCGGTCACAGACGTCGCAGCGGGCGCACGGTGTGTCCAGCTGATCGCCGAAGTAGCCGAGAAGGTACTGGCGACGGCAGGTCGGCGTCTCCGCGTAGCCGCGCATCATCTCGATGCGCGACCGGTCGATACGGCGCCGCCGCTCGAACACCTCCTCCGCCGCTCCGGCGGCCTCGTCCGCCGAGCGGCCGGGCAGCGCCCGCACCGCGCGGCGCTTCCCCTCGACGGTCACGGCTTCCGCCTCGTCCAGGAGGTTCAGCAGATCGCTGGTCTTCCGCCGGGACAGCCCGCACAGCTGAGCCAAGCGGCTACGGCTCTGCGGCGCTTCCTGACCGGACAGCGTGGTCATGATCCGGCGCAGTGCGTCGGTGTCCAGGGACCGGGCCGTGAGGAACTTCTGCAGCCCCAGGTCCTCGGGACGGTAGAACAGCACCGCGTGGGCCGGTTCCCCGTCCCGGCCGGCACGCCCGACCTCCTGGTAGTAGGAGTCGAGCGACTCGGGGACGGACGCGTGCGCGACGAAACGTACGTCGGGCTTGTCGATGCCCATGCCGAACGCCGAGGTGGCCACGACCACGGCGGGCGTACCCGTCATGAACCCGTCCTGGATCCGGCGGCGGTCGGTGGCCTTCAGCCCCGCGTGGTACGCCTCGGCGTCGACACCGTCCTGCCGCAGGCGTTCCGCGTACGCCTCGGCGTCCTTGCGGGTGGCGGTGTAGAGGATGCCCGGGGCGGGCGCCTCGGCCGCCCAACGGGAGACGGCCTCACGTTTGGAGGGGTCGTCCGTGAAGGTGTGCACGGTCAGGTGGATCTCCGGCCGGTCCGTGCCCGTCGTCACGACATGCGGCTCGCGCATGTGCAGATGCTCGACGATGTCCTCCCGCACCGGGGCGGCGGCTGTCGCCGTCAGGGCGAGGACCGGCGGGCGGCCCAGCCGGTCGGCGGCCTCGCCCAGGTTGAGGTAGTCGGGACGGAAGTCGTGGCCCCAGGCGGACACGCAGTGGGCCTCGTCGACGACGAACAGTGAGGGGCGCAGCTCCCTCAGCCGCTCCATGACGTCCTTCCTGGCCAGCTGCTCGGGGGAGAGGAACAGGTACTGCGCATCGCCGTCCTCGACCGCCTGCCAGCCCTCGTCGGTCGCCGAGCGCGGCTGGGCGGAGTTAACGGCCACCGCGTCCGGGGCGTCGCTGTCCCGCAGCCCGGTGACCTGGTCGCGCTGCAGGGCGATCAGCGGGGACACGACGACGGTCGGGCCGCCCAGGACGACGGTCGGCACCTGATAGATCGCCGACTTGCCGGAGCCGGTGGGCATGACGACCAGCACGTCACGGCCGTCCAGCAGCGCCCGCATCGCCTCCGCCTGTTCCGCGCCCAGATCGTCCCACCCGAACCGCTCACGGGCGACGCGGTGCAGCTCCGCGATCCCCTCGTCCCTGTCCATCGCGTCCGCCCTTCCACCCTCTGACCTGTACGTTCCCGCCCCGGGTGCCCGCCGTACGGAGGAGGATGCGAGGCGCGACACAATCGCAACGCCGAGGGTCACCGCGGACGGGCTCGCCGGCCCTGGACGTGGTCACCGCACGGCGGCGGCCGTCCCCGGAGCGCCGTGCGCCCGACGGTAGGCAGCCGGAGAGAGCCCCACATACGTGTGGAACTGCCTGCGCAGGGCGACCGGGTCACTGAATCCGCAGGCGCCGGCGATCCGGGCGACGGGCAGATCCGTGGACTCCAGCAGCTGGCGCGCGTGGGCCAGTCGCCGCTGCGACAGCCACTTGAGCGGACTGACGCCCGTCTCCTGCCGGAACCGCCGGGTGAAGGTACGCACGCTCATGTGGGCGTGCCGTGCCATGTCCTCGAGGGTGATCGGTTCGGCCAGCCGCCGCACCGCCCACTCCCGGGTCGCCGAGGTGGAACGGTCGACGTCCGGCGGCACCACGTGCTCGATGAACTGTGCCTGCCCGCCCTCGCGCCAGGGTGCCGCGACGACCCGTCGGGCGGCGGCCGCGGCGACGCTCGCCCCGTGGTCCTGACGGACCAGGTGAAGGCACAGGTCGATGCCCGCGGCGCCACCGGCGGACGTGAGGATGTGGCCGTTGTCGACGAACAGCACGTTCGGATCGACCTCGACGCCGGGGAACAGCCCCGCGAACGCCTCGCACAGCGTCCAGTGCGTGGTGGCCCGCAGACCGTCGAGAAGCCCGGCCGCCGCGAGGAGAAAGGCCGAGGTGCACAGGCTCACGATGCGGGTCCGCGGCCCGATCGACTTCAGAAGCGTGGAGACGTCCCCGGGAAGCGTCCCCGTCGCGAGCAGCTCGGCAGTGGGCTCCAGGGTGGCGATCACGACCGTGTCGGCGGTCCGCAGCAGCGACTCGTCGTGCTCGACGACGATCTGGAAATCCTCGTGCGTACGAACCGGCCGCCCCCCGATCGAGCAGGTCCCGACCGTGTAGAGCCGGCTGCCGTCCGGCGCGCGCGCTTCGTTGAACACCCGGGCCGGGATCCCCAGATCCAGAGGCAGGACTCCGTCGAGGGCGAGTACGGCGACACGATGCGTCATGGCCCGAATGGTACGACGGGTGTCCCTTGGGCCACTCACCCGCGGTCGAGTCGGCAGGGCAGAGTGGATCTCGTCGGGTCCGCCCGGCGAGCGAGCGCAACCAGGAAGAACAGGAGCGAGAAACCATGAGCGGCCACACCATGCGTGCCGTCACGATCAAGGAATTCGGCGGCCCGGAGGTCCTGACCCCCGAGGAGGTGTCCCGCCCCGCACCGCTGCCGACCGAGGTGCTGGTGCGTGTCCACGCCGCCGGCATCAACCCCGTGGACTGGAAGACGCGCGAGGGACAGGGCATGGCGGGCCTGCAGACGTTCCCGCTCATCCTGGGCTGGGACGTCTCCGGCGTCGTCGAGGAGGTCGGCTTCGGCGTCACCACGCTCAAGCCGGGCGACGAGGTGTACGGCATGCCGTGGTTCCCCCGCGCCGCCGGAGCCTACGCCGAGTACGTCACGGCCCCGGCCCGCCAGTGGGCCCGCAAGCCCGCCACCGTGGACCACGCGCACGCGGCCGCCGTACCGCTGGCGGCACTGACCGCCTGGCAGATCCTGGTCGACACCGCCGACGTGCGGGCGGGCCGGCGCGTGCTGATCACGGCCGCCGCCGGAGGGGTGGGCCACTTCGCCGTCCAGTTCGCCCGGCACCTGGGCGCGCACGTGATCGCGACCGCCGGCGCGGCCCGCCACGCCTGGCTGAAGGACCTCGGCGCCGACGAGACGATCGACTACACCACCACCCGCTTCGAAGAAGCCGCGGCCGACGTGGACGTGGTCATCGACCTGGTCGGGGACGGGCAGGACCGGACGAGCACCCGCTCCCTGAAGACCCTGGCCCCGGGCGGCCTGCTGATCGCCGTCCCCGGCGGCGTCTCCCCGGACCTGGCGGCGGCCGCCGAGGCGGCGGGCGTACGGTCCACCGGCTTCCTGGTCGAGCCGGACGGCCACGCGCTGACGACGATCGCGGGCCTGATCGACGCGGGCGAGGTCACCGTGGAGGTGGAGAAGACGTTCCCGCTCGACCAGGCCGCCGCGGCCCACACCCACGGCGAGTCCGGCCACACCCGGGGCAAGCTGGTCCTGACCGTGACCGACTGACCTCCACGCGTCCCTCGGCATGACGACGGTCATGAGCCGTGTTGGGACCGGGCGGTACCGGGCAGTCCGACGGTGTGGACGCACACCAGTCACCGGAGCGGACCCCCGACGGGCACCACATCGTCGTCCGGGGGAGGAGATGGAGGGCGACGGATCCCTCCGTCCCCGAGGAGATCGCGGCTCGCCTCCGACGTCATCTCATGGCCGCACGCCGTGCGGTGCGCTCCGCGACCTCCGCGGGCGACGAACAGGGCGAGCGGGCGGCGCGTGCCCGAGTGAACCGGGCGAAGATCGCGCTGGGCGAGCGGGGCACCCCTTGGTGGGAGCAGCCCGAGGACGAGCGCCGGCAACGCTGGGAGGCGGGCCTCGAGTCGCTCGACGGGGAGGAGCAGGGCTGAACGGCGTGGGCACTCCCGTGCCGGGCTGCTCCCGCCCCGGGGCCGGCGCCGTTGTGGCGTCGGCCGTGTCGTGCTCGTCAGGGGGCCAGGGCCCCCGGCGCTGCTGCGGCCCTGCCCTTCCCACCGCATGCGCTACGGCATCAGGTGGGTCATGGAACGGGCCCGCTCCCACATGCCGGGGATCTGCTCGACCGGGCGCTGCTGTTCGCCGTGCAGGGCGTTCAGCACGACCAGGCACCCGGTCAGGGCCGGTACCGCCCACTGGACGGCAGCCAGCTGCCGCCGGGCCTTGTCCAGATCGATCGGGTGCTTCTCGGCCTGTTGGGCGTCGGACAAGTCGGTGGAGGAGGCCAGCTCGACCTTCTTGCCCAGAACACGGGCGTAGGCGGTCGCGGCCAGGGCCGCGGCGGTCACGACGGTCTTGGCCGCGGTGGAGGCGCCCACGCCTTGCTGGGTGGCTACTCGGTGCGCGTTCACGGCGAGCAGCCCGCCACCGCCGAACAGGTGCGCTCCGATCGCGGCGGCGTTGACCGGCGTCCACCTGGCCCAGCCCGAGGAGGAGATCCGGTCCCGGCCCGTCTCCGTGCTCCCTTCGTCCTGAGCCGCGCCGTTGAGGCCCACCGCCCCCATCAGCGAGCCCCCGAACCAGGCGGCCAGACCGACGTCATGCAGGCTGCGGATGACGGTGTTGCGTTCAGACATGGCGAAGCTCCCTGTGGTTCGGCCGGAAGGGCTCGGCCTACGTGAACGGCGAAGCCCACACCACCGTCGCCGGACGGTGCAACCACCGCCATCACGGCAGGCCGTTCGGGTGAAGTAGGGGCTTCGTTCCGAAGCGTCCCCCATCGGGTTGACCGGTGGTGACGGTTACGACGAGCGCGATGTCGGGGCCGCCGGCAGGGGCTTGCGGAGGATTTGGTTGAGGCCGAACTCGGTTTGACTCTCACGGACGTCGGTGTATCCCAGGCCACCTCGCGCAGGCATCGCTGGACGATGTCGGCGAGCTGGGGAGCGTCGTCGGGGCGAAACGGTCGGATGGTGATCGCCATGGTGCCTCCCGGTAGTGGTCGGGGTGGGCAGGATCTCAGACGCTTCCGGGCAGCAGCGCCGCCGTCACGTCCTTCGGTACTGAGGTTCCGGCCGATGCTCTGTGGCCGGCCGCTCATACGGATCTTGACGTGGATCTTGCTTCGGTCGAAGGTACTGGTCTGAACAACCGGGGTGGGACATGGACATGGCGCAGCAGTATGCGCAGCAGTGCTCGGAGCTGTACGCGGCTGGTGGTTTCGCCGCCGTGCGGCGGACGGCACAGGCAGGGCTCGACCAGGTGGGGCCGACGGCGGTGCTGTTCCGATGGCTGGGCCAGGCGCACGCCGCGGAGGACGAGGACGATCACGATGCCGAGGCGGAGCGCGCCTACCGGAGTGGTCTGGAACTGGCCCCCGACGACCTGGGGCTGCTCGTGTGCTATCTGGAGCTGTGCCTGCGTGCGGACGCCTTCGACTATCCGGCCAGGGCGGGGCGGGTGGCTACGCTGCGGGCGCGCATCGACGAACTGGCCCCTGCCGGGTCGCCGGAGCGCCAACGTGTTGACGACGCCTTCGGCTGGGTCGGCCGCGGATATTGGGACGACCTGGTCGCAGCCGCGGGCCGTGTCGAACTGCAGCAGGCGGAGTCTGCCGAACTGAGCGAGAGGGTGGCTGGTGCGCTCCGCGCCGGCGCCACTGACGCGGTCTCTCCGGCGGCCGCGGGAGAGGACGTGCGGGAAGCGGAACTGGCCGCGGCACTCGAGCTGTTGCAGGGCTGGGCGAACGCTCCCCTGCGGTTTCTGGTGACTCACCGCACCGCTGCCTACGTCATCACGTGTGTCGCGGCCCTCGGCGTGAACCGCCTGCTCGTCACCACCGGAGTGGTCACCTTCAGCGCCTGGGGCTGGCTGCTGTGGATTCCGTTGTTCGCGGCCGAGGGCAAACTCCGTGCCGCCCGCAAACTGGCGCGTGAGCGTGTCGTCGCACGTATCGAGCAACGGCATGTTCTGGAGAAGGCGGGTGCGCCGACCGCGGAAGAAGCCCCGGAGGCGAAGCCGCGTACGGCTGGCGCGCGGGACGGCAGCAACGGGCAACACTGACAAGCGGATACACCCCGCAACAGTCGCGCGCATCGGTCAACTCGACTGCGCATGGGTTCTGCCCGGGCACAGTAGGCGACGCGGCTGATGACGTAGTTCTTCATGTGCGAGTTTCCCTCCCCGGTTGAACCCTGCTGACTGTATGCCGTCATGCCGGAGAACTCGCGGTGCAGCACCGACGTCGTCGGCCTCGACGGTCCCTGACGGCATTGATGGTCGCGTGCCGCGTGTGATGGCGGCTCCACTTGAGCACCCGTACTCAGGCGCGCCGCTGTCCCTCCGCTTCAGCATGGTGAACATGGTGAAGCGGGTCCTGGACCTTGGCCTGACGGTCCTGATGTCAGGGCTCGAAGTGGCGGCGCTGGTTGCCTTCTGGTTCGTCGAAGGCATGGAGAAGTGGGGCGCCGAGGGAGGACCGGTTCCACATGCGACAAGCCGGATCTTCATGGTGCTGGGCGCGGGGTCGGCCTCCTCGGCGCTGATCGGCTACGGCTTCTCCTGTGCTGGTCTGCCGGGCACGCGCCCGGCTCGGGTGAGCTCAGCCGCCGCTCGTCAGCCAGGCGCTCGGTTCCATGTACTGGCCGTCGAGGAGGACCTCGAAGTGCAGGTGCGGACCGGTGGACAGCCCCGTCGAGCCGGCGAGTCCCACGGGCTGTCCCGTGGTCACGCTCTGGCCGGTGGTCACCTGAAGGGCGGACAGGTGACTGTACGTGGTCTCCAGCCGTTTGCCCTCGATCGTGCCGTGATTGACGACCACGCGGTAGCCGTAGGCCGGGGTCATACCGGCGAACTCCACCCGCCCCTCGCGGGCCGCGTGGACCTGGGCTCCCTGCGGCGCGTCGAAGTCGATGCCCGTGTGCAGTTTGGTGACCCCGGTCAGCGGGTGCCGGCGCGTACCGAACGGTGAGGTGACGTTGAGCGTGGCGACGGGCGGTTGCAGCAGGGGGCCCGCCGCCTGGCCGCTCTCCTGCTCGGGGTTCTGCTGGACCAGTGCGTCGTACTGCGGAAGTCGCTTCCGTACCTCGGTGACGAAGCCGCGGGCCGAAGCGGGGACCTTGCCGGCCTTCGTGACCTCGTCCGCTCCGGCCGCGTAGGCAGCGAGGGCGAGGTCGGCGACGTCCCCGTTGATGGTGCCCTTGGTGCGCAGTGCGGTCATCTTCTCCGCCAAGGAGCAGTCCCGCCGCCCCAGCGCCATGATCGCGTCGATCGCGTCGCGTGGCGAGGACGTGCCGTTGCCGTCGTCGTCCCGGCCCCAGGTCTTCCAGTCGGCTGCCGTGAAACGGGCGAGACCCTGCTCGGACAGACTCGCGCCGTCCGTCTGCCACCCGGACAACTGGTCGATGTGCGCGGCAAGGAGCGCCGGGGTGATGCCGGGGCAGTCCGCGGTGGCCCGACGGAGCCACGGGACGTAGGAACCGTCCACCTTGCTGACGGACGACTCCGACCCCTGCGGCGCCTGATCCTGCGGCACGGCCGTGTCGAAGACGCCGGCCAAGGAGAGGAAGACGAAGACCCCGGAGAGCGTCACCACTCCCGGCAGCACGATCAGCGTGAGAGGGCCGGGTCCGCGACGAGGACGGCTGCTCGTCCCCGTGCTGCTCGTCCCTGTGCTGTTCGTCCCTGCGCTGCTCGTTCCCGTGTTGTTCGTCCTCGTGCTGGACGTCTGCGTGGCCGGCGTCGTGGGGCCGGGCTGTGCCGTGCCGTCGTCCGTGGGCTCGTTGTGCATGGTCTGTTCCCGGTCGCCCCCGACACGCGGGAGTCAGCCGCTTTTTCCCCGTTCCTGGTCACCGGCCGACGGATTTCCTCGACGGCACCACGGCGGGGGCGTGGCACCGGGGGACGTATCGGCTCGGGCTCAGACACTAACCGGGCCCGTCCCGGCGGGTCACCGGGCGCGAGGCCAGTGTGGGCTGCCCGATGGGGCACTGCCGGTGCCCGGAGCGACAGTGCTGGGGTGGGGCCGGCAGTGTGCCGTCGTGGTCGGTGCGGCCAGCCGTGTCTGGTGCCTGGCGTTGGGGCGAGCGAGCGAAAAGGTGATGCGCCCCGGCCGGCCGATCCGGGAGACTCGCGCGTATGACGGCCGAGATCACGCGTATCAATCCCGACCAGCTGCACACGACTCCGGGGTACCACCACATCACCGTCGTGGAGGCGGGCCGGACGGCGTACCTGGCGGGACAGTGTCCCCTCGACCGCTCAGGGGAGCTGGTGGGACCGGGTGATCTGGACGCCCAGATCGACCAGGTGGTGGCCAACGCCGTCGCGGCCTTGAGCGCGGTGGGCGCCGGTCCGGAGCGCGTCGTCCGCTCGGTGATCTACGTGGTCAGTGACGACGCCGCGGTGCTCGGTGGAGCGTGGCGGCGACTGACCGGTTCGGCCCTGGGACCGGCGTTCACCACGGCGAGCACACTGCTGGGAGTCGCCCGGCTCGGCTTCGCCGGACAACTGGTCGAGGTCGACCTGACGGCCGCTCTGCCCGAGCGGCCGGCATCGCGCTAGAAGCGGGACTCCACGGCCGGCCGTACCGAGGAGTCACGCCTTGACGGTACGCAGCGTCCGGCGGTGGGGGGGGGGGGGGGGGGGGGGGCCCCCCCCCCCCCCCCCCCCCCCCCGGGAGAAAACACAACACCCCAACCCCCGCCCCACCCGGGGGGGCGGAGGGGGGGGGCGGC